>JBDHLB010000151.1:0-2377 GCA_039586095.1 Gemmatimonadota bacterium | reverse complement strand
TGGCCCCGATCCGGACAGCGACTCGTGCAGCACTACGCGCCGGCCATCGCGCTCGAGCGTCAGCCGGAACTCGAAGCCGGAGACTCGCTGGAACCGATCCAGAAGAGTCGGCAGAGACTGCTCGAGCGAAGATCCCTTCCCTGCACTCCTGTTCCTCGAACGACTCATCGGTGCAACTCGAGACGTACCACGGTCCCGTCATCGCTGAACGTGACGTTGTCCATAAGAGTCCGGAGCAGATACAGACCCCGGCCCGAGCTCCGTTCCAGACGATCGGGGCCTCTCGGATCCGGGACTGCCGTCGGATCGAAGCCCGTGCCTTCGTCGGCGACCGAGACCCAGAGAGCGTGCGGCCGTGTCTCCGCACGGATGGTCACATGTCGACGGCGATCCTCCCGATTCCCGTGTAGCATGGCGTTGGCCACGGCTTCACCCAGGGCGATTCTCAGCCGGAACTCCGCCCGATTCTCGAGATCGGCGATCCGGCGGCAGGTGGCGACCATCTTTGTGACCGCCGGTTCCAGGTACACGACATCGGATGGGCAGCTGACACAGAAGCACCGCTCGTCCACGTCCACCTGCAGGTGGGCGATCTCATCGCGACCCAGGTGCCTGTGCCAGACCAGACCGAGCTCGGCCGGGTTGATGGGAAAGAACAGGTAGTCCTCGTACCCTCCCGCAAGCGCCCGCAGAAGCCGCTCGGTATGCGTTCCCTCGGCCAGCGCGACCCTGCGGGCCTCGGCGGGGACAGCGAAGCGCTCCAGTCCGTCCGCCGACAGCAGGGCCGATTCGAGGTCGACGATGGCCAGCGCCACGGTCTCCGGATCGGTCGGCGGTGCGGCCGCCGCGACATCTCCGGGGCCCTGCCAGTCGCCCGATGCCGAACGCCAGCTCCACACCGTCGCCGGCGGGACAAGCCGACCGAGCTGTTCCAAAAGGCTGCGGAGTACCGTGCGCCGATCGGAAACGACAAGAACGAGCGGGCTCGCGTGGGAGGTCACAGGCTCGGGCCGAGAGTCGGTACGGCAGACCGGAGCGTCGGGTCCGGTCGACGCCCGATGACTACAGGTCCCCGATGGCGGCGGTCCGGGTGTCAGCGAGCTGGAACAGAGTGTCCAGCTTGGTCAACTCGAACAGAACGCGCAGGTCGTCGTTCAGGCTGGCCAGGCGTAAGCGGCCTCCTTGCTCGCGGATCCGCTTCGACAGACTCACGAGGACGCCGAGACCCGAGGAATCAATGTAGGTGGTATCCTCGAAGTCGAATACGAACTTCCGATCACCCGTATCCAGTTGCTGGAGCACCTTCGTCTTGAAGTCGCTGCGGTTGCCGACCGTCAACTCGCTTCGCACGCCGACGATCGTGACGTCACCCACGTTCTCGATGTAGAAGCTCATTCGCCGTCTCCGTGCGCCAGGAGGGCCGTGATACATGCCACGTGTACAATGTCGTTCGGGCTGGCGCCGCGCGACAGGTCGTTCAGTGGACGCGCGAGACCCTGGAGAATCGGACCGAGCGCGTGCGCGCCCGCCAGCCGCTCCACCAGCTTGTACGCGATGTTGCCGGCATCCAGATCCGGGAACACCAGGATATTCGCGGCGCCGGCCAGCTCCGAATCCGGTGCCTTCACGCGTGCCACCTCCGGGACGAGGGCGGCGTCGGCTTGCAGCTCTCCGCAGGCGACCACGTCGGGACACCGGGCGCGGAATTCCGCCAGCGCCTCCCGCATCAGCGTCACGCTGGGACCCTCGGCCGAACCGTGGGTGGAATAGGATAGAAACGCCACACGGGGCTCGTCGTCGACCACGAGCCGCCGGGCCGTGCAGGCGGCCTCGGCGCTCTCGGCCAACTGTTCGGCGGTCGGTTGCGGCACGACGCCCGCATCCGTAAAGGTGAGCACGGGCGAGCCAAGGGCGGTCGCGTCCGGCAGCACCATATAGAACGCGCTCGAGACCGTGGTCGTCCTCGTGGCAAGTCCGACGACGCGCAGACCGGCGCGGATGACGTCGGCGGTGGACAACACGGCACCGGCGACCACGCCGTCCAGCTGCCCCGATGCCAGGAGTTGCGCCGCCTTGTCGAGCGATTCAACCAACGCTGGGGAGGGTTCGGCACGCGATTCGAGCTCGACGAGCTCGATCGCCTCCGACGCACTCGCGACAGCCTCGAGATCTCGACTCTGCCCGATCGCCACCGGAAGGGCGAGCCCCTCTCGGTCCAGGCGCAGCATGGCCTCCTGCGTCCGCCTCGCGGAGGCCTCCGGAAAGCCGATTCTTGCGGGAGAGGCGGCGGCTCGCCTGCGAAGCTCCTCGAGGAAGCTCGACTCGAACCGGGAACGCGACACGCCCTAAGCGCCCTGGCCCGACGATGCCTCGCCCA
>JBDHLB010000015.1:0-82620 GCA_039586095.1 Gemmatimonadota bacterium | reverse complement strand
CGTTCCTCCATAGGTTGGGTTTCGCGATTCCGCTTACCCCCGTTGACGGTCTGCAGACGGCGGGACCTGCGTGCCGGCTCGGGGGCTGCGCCCGAGGGCTTTATATACCCGGTGGCGGAAGAACGCTCCAGCTCAGCGGAGGCTCACATGCCGACAGTGCACGACGAGCGAGCGCGGCTGCACAGCTATGCGGCCCGCTCGGTCCTGGATCAGGCTCCCGACATCCTCGCGAGAGGGCTCGTCGCGCACGTGGCCTTCGTCGTGGACGGGCAGCCTTACGTCATTCCGATGTCCTACCACTACGAGGCGGGTGAACGGCCATCGGACCCCGAAAACGATCCCGCCGTGCCGCACGGGCGTCTGTACGTGCACGGGTCCGTGAAGTCGCGACTCATGCGCCACCTGGTGGGTGGGGCGCCGGTCAGCGTTGGCGTCACGCTGGTGGACGGTCTCGTGTATTCGCGGACCGCGCTCGATCATTCCATGAATTACCGCAGCGCAGTGTGTTTCGGGCGAGGACGACGGCTCGACGACGAGGAAGAGATCCACGCCGTGTTCGAGCGAATGGTGCAGCGCTACTTCCCGGGCCGGACGGCGGGGACCGACTACCTGCACCCGGAACGCAAGCACCTCGACATGACGGCTCTCGTGGAGATCGAACTGGAGGCGTGGAGCGCCAAGGCGCGGGCCGGTGGGCCCAACGGCCCGTTGGACTCCGACCCGGACGCGCTCGGCTCGGCCGGGCTGGTAGAAGCCCGATCCCCCGAAGCGTGATGAGCCAGCTGGTCACTTTCGACTGCTATGGCACGCTCGTCGACTGGGAAGCCGGAATCCTCGGGGCGTTCCGGGGCACGATCCCGGAGTCGGCTTCCGTGGCCGACGATGAGATTCTGGACGCCTTTCACGAAGCGCAGAACACGCTCAAGACGAGCGAGTACAGGCGGTATCGTCAGCTGTTGGCAGAAACGGCGAGCCACGTCGCGGACGGTTTCGGGTGGCGCGTGCCCGCTGGCCAGGAGGATTTCGTGGGCCGCAGTCTGCCGGAGTGGCGCGTGTTCCCGGACGTGGTAGACGCGTTGCGGAGATTGCGCGCCTCGGGTCGTCGCCTCGGCATCCTGTCCAACATCGACAACGACCTCTTGGCGGGAACGCTCCGTCACCTCGCGGTCCCGATCGATCTGAAGGTCACGGCGGAGAGCCTGGAAAGCTACAAACCGGCTCCTGCCCATTTCGAGCGTGCACTCGAAGCGGTCGAAGGAGATGGCCGGCGGCTCGTCCATGTGGCGCAGAGCCTGTTTCACGACATCCGGACGGCCCTCGACCTCGGGATCCCCGTCGTGTGGGTCAACCGGAAGCGCGAGCCGTGCCCGCCGGATGTCAGCCCGAGCGCCGAGGTCGAAGACGTCGCCTCGGCGGTCGCATGGGTTCTCAGCGAGGCGTCTTGACTCAGGTAGCGGACAGGCAGTGTCGGCTCCCGTCGGTATCCGGTCCAGAAGGTGACGGCTAGTTTAGGTGCGGGATGAAGAGTGGATCACGATCCCGGATCTGACCGGGGCCGGGAACGAACCAAGTCGTCGATGAGCAGCATTCCTGTCGTCGCGCACCATGAACCTCGGCCGGCGCGGGCCGAGGTCGAGCGTACGGAGAGACTGGCCGACCGGCTGCTCCGGGAACAGCCCGAGCTGGCGGCCCCGGCGCGCTTCCGTCCCCTGCTTGCCGACCGGCTCGAGGATGCGCCCACCCTCCACATGGACGACATGAGCGGAATCGCGCTGCTCGACCGCTTCTACGACATCCGCTTTCTCGGGGACCGGGCGCGCGTTCGCGCGGGTGACGAGGATTACCTGGTCAGCTGCGCCAAGGGTGCGGACGGATACGAGACCTATTGCGCCCAGCTGGGCTTGGGAAGCGTCACGGCGCTGCGGCCAGAACCGTCACGCGATCTCTGTGTCGCGGCAGCCTGTTGGAAGGACCGGTCGGTTCGCTCGAGGCTGCAGAAGGCTGTGGTCGACGAGGGACTTCGCTACGTCCATCCGCATATGGGCTCGGATCTCGTATGGGCCGTCGCCTGGCTGCTCCACCGTTCGACAGGCCGCCCACTCCAGGTGATCGCACCCCCACCCGTTCTCTCACGGCGAGTGAACCACAAGCTGTGGTTCTCGGACGTCATCGGACGGATGTTCGGAGATGACTCGATCCCGCACACCGAGTGGGCATCCGATCACGCCACGCTGGCTGCGATCATCCGTCGACTGTCCGACACCTCCCGTCGCATCGTGATCAAGATCCCGGACTCGGCCGGCGGAGCGGGCAACCTCGTGCTGGAATCGGATGCCTTCAAAAGCCTGTCGGCAGAGGCGATCCACGAGGCGCTGGAGCCGGAACTGACGGATCTGAGATGGCTCGGGCAGAGCCGGCTTCTCGTGGGCTGCTGGGAGACCCGTGTTCTCTGCACACCGTCGGTTCAAGTATGGATCCCACCGACGGCCCAGGGCCCACCCGTGGTCGAGGGCGTGTTCGAACAGATTCTGGAGGGACCGCAGGGTTTCTTCGTCGGGAATCGACCCGCCTCTCTTCCGGACCAGATCATGGTGGAGCTCGGAGACCGGGCGTGGCTGGTCGGAAGGCTCTTTCAGCTGCTGGGTTACGTGGGACGCTGTTCATTCGACCTGATTCTGATCGGTGAAGCGCTCGACGCGTGTCGGGTGGAGTTCGTCGAGTGCAACGGACGCTGGGGTGGGACGTCCCTGCCGATGACCCTCATGAACCGTCTGTTCGGAGATTGGCAGAGGCAGCCGTACGCTTTCAGAGAGAACCGTACTCCCGGGCTCGAAACCATCGAGTTTCCCGAGCTTCTCGCTCATTTCCGGCCCGAGATCTTCGAACCGGCGACGGGCCGGGGGCGGTGGATCTTTCTCAATCCGAGCTCGCTACCGACACCGCACGGCATCGATGTGATCGCGCTCTCGGACAGGTGGGAGGACGCAGTAGAAGCCGTGAGTCGGGAAATGCCTGCGCGGCTCGCCGCAATGGTCGGTAGCCGGCCACGCCTGGCGGTCGATGCTCAAATGGGCACGACGCAGGAGTCGAAATCCGATCTCACGGCAAGCACGTTGCTCTCCGGCACTTCTTCCCAGGCTTCGGATGTGATCGGCTCCGACGCGACCACCAACGCCCGATAGGGCACCGTCTCGTCGTGCTCGATGTGCGGGATCCCGCAGATCTCGCAGTCGTACACCCCATGGCGATCCACCCAGTACAGCGGATTCCGCCAGCGTGTGGCGAGCAGGAGCGCCCCATCGGTGAGGAGGAAGCTCAGACGTGCAGGTTTCGTTGGATCGGCCCGTGCCGACCTGAGATCCAGCTCTCGTATCGACGCTCCGACGACCCGAACCATCGCGCGCGGATCGGGCTCCGGCGCGGCGAGGTCCAGGCCGAACTCCCGTAGCCGCGTGAGCAGCCAGTAGAACATCGCCTCACTGTCGGTCGAGCCGCACCGCAGCTCCCACAAGTCGGGTGCCGTTTCGGCAGCCAGCCGTCGCTCCACCCGCTCGAACCCGCGCACCGTTCCGTTGTGGGCGAACGTCCAGCGTCCGTGCGTGAATGGCTGAGCGTTCTCGATCGTCCGGGGGCCGACGGTCGCCTGCCGAACGTGTGCGAGCACCGAGCGGGCGTAGACGCGTTCCGCCGTGACGCTGAAGTGCGCATCCTCGAAAGCCGGTGTGGCTCGTCGTTCCGTGACCGGAGCCCCGTTCCCGTAATAGGCGATGCCCCACCCGTCGGGGTGCGCCTTGCCGCGCTGGTCGGCTGCGCTCTGACTCAGGAGGGCGTTCTGGGCATATACGAGGCTGCACTCGACCTTGGTGGGCTGGTTCGCGCGAAATCCGTAAAGACGGCACATGCAGGCATGTCGGTGTCGGGAGCCCGGGGCGGCGGCGGAGAGGCGGGACCTCGCCGATTCCCCTCGCCTATCGCGGCTCGAGCTCGGTCCAGCGCCGACCCTCCTCGCGCGCTTCTCGCAGGTCGGCAAGCATCTCCTGCGCCTTGTCCGCTGTCAGCCCGCGGACGCGGCTGAGGAGCGTTCCACAACTCAAGGCGTGCTTGATCGCCGTGTCGAGTTGGCCGAGCACGCGCTCCATGTCTGCTGCAGACAGACCTTCGTCGCATGCCTCGAGCAAGCTACGAACGGCGGCCTGGCCTTCCTCGTGCTCCGAGTAGAGCCGGTCCACGAAATCCTCTCCGAGTGGTTCCACCAGAGCGGGATACAGCACCTTCTCCTCGAACATCAGATGCGAACCCGCAATTCGATCCAGTTCATCGGCAATCTCGACCGCCTCCGCCACATCGTGGCGTTCGAGAGCGGCTCGCAAGTCGTGGAGTGCTTTCGTCATGCGGCGGTGGTCGGCTGCGAACTCCCGGTCCAGATCCCTCACGTTCATCTCGCCTCCCCCCGTGCTCATCGATCGGGCCGCTCCGCGAAGCGCGGAACAGCAGTGACGCGGATTGCAGCAGTTTACCTCTCAGTCGCACCGGGAGGCCAGGGTGCTCCGCCAGGTAATCGCGAACGAGGTCGGCGGCCTCCGGCGAGCGATAGCCGGACAGGGTGGCGTCCAGCCACCGCATGGGGAAGAAGATGTCACCCGTCCGCTGTATTTCCTCCAGGAGTTCGAGGCTCGGTTGGAGGAAGGGGAGCGACGCGTCTGCACGTAGCGGGTGGTGCAGGTACGAGACAGCTTCAATCACCCATGGCTCTCGCTCGCGATTCTCCGGGTCGCGCAGGCTGTCGAAGAAGGACGTCCTGACAACGGGGTCCGATGAGAGCGCGGGTCGAACGAAGGCGAAACGAGCCTGTCTGTCCGCGTTCTCGATCCGCTCTTCCTGTACGCCGAGGATCATGGCCGCATCCGGCACCTCGCGAACGGCGAGCTCCAGGGCGAGCCGGATGAAATCCGGTTCCGAAACCGTCAGTCCGGGAATCGTTCGGTCGCCGCGCCACACTGCGGCGAGCCGCTGCAGCGCCCCTTCGGTCTCGGCAATGCCCGTGTAGGCGCGGAAGTAGACCGATTTGAGCGAGGAAGTCCCGGCCGATTCCGCGAGCGACCACAACAGGCTCTCGAGCCGGGAACCCATGCGAGCCCTCTCGCCCGGCTCGAGAAAGCGCCAGTACGTGGTGTGCAGATCGCTCGCGACGCGTGATACGATCAGATCATCACCTTCCACGCGCAGGAGGCGCTCGGCCAGCCCGACCAGCTCGGCCGGGTCGACCCTGCCCTCCAACATCTCGTCCCACAACGACAGCCAGGCGACCGCCCGCGGCACGGCACCGGCGAGGTTGGGAAGTTCGCGCAGCAGATGCGCGCGCGACGCCGCGTTCAGCGGAAAGTACCCGTAGCCGACTCCGGACCCGTTTGCGAGCGTGAACTGCACCGCATCGGGCCCACCCGCGAACCGGACTGCCGCCCGCTCGGCCTCGAGTCGGACCGGGGCCCTGGACACGCCCATGGATCCCGACACCAGGACCTGCAGCGGCTGTGGCCACACCCGACCCCGTTGCCAGGGATCGTGCTGTTCAAGGACGATGGAATCGCCGGACAGCGCGACCTCGACGGTGGGTCGACCCGGCTCCTCGACCCATACGTGGCTCCACGCCGCCAAATCCACCGGTGAGCGCCGATCCAGGATCTCCACGAGGTCGATCCAGCTCGCGTTCGCGTAACGGAACGTTCGCAGGTACTCGCGAAGTCCATCCCTCAGAGCTTCCTCGCCGACCAGAAGCTCCAGGTGCTTCATGACGACCGGCGCTTTCTGATAGATGATCGCCCCGTACAGAGTCCCTGCCTCGGCCAGGTTGTCCAGCGGCTGACGTATGGGGTTCGCCCCCTCCGAGCGATCGATGGCGTAGGCGGCAGGATAGTGGGCGAGCAGGAAACGCAGATCGTGGTCCACGTCGGGAAACGACGGGTTCACGATCTTGGCGGCCATGAAGTTCGCGAACACCTCTTTCAACCACACATCGTTGAACCACCGCATCGTAACGAGATCGCCGAACCACATGTGCGCGGTCTCGTGCGCGATCACGCTCGCGCGGCCAAGCGCCTGGTTGACGGTTGCCGATTCCTCGAGGAACAGGCTGGACGCGCGGTAGAGGATCGCGCCGGGGTGTTCCATTCCGTTGTACTGGAACGATGGAATGGCCACGAAGTCGAACTTCTCGAAGGGATATGGGATCCCCGTGTACGTTTCTAGCCACTCGAGCGCCGCACCGTGGAGATCGAAGATCGCCTCGAGGTTGTGCGCCACTCGAGCCGAATCGCTCTCTCGATGGAACAGCCTCATCCTGCGACCGGCCCGCTCCGCCTCGACTACTTCGAACCGCCCGGCGGCGAACGAGAACAGGTAGGTGCTGAGAGGGGCGGTCTCGGCGTAGCGGAGCCTGGTCCGACCGGCTCGGCCAGCCGGGGACTCCTCGTCGACTTTCTCCAACACCCGTCCGTTGGCCACCGCAGTCCAGCCGTCGGGCAGTGTGAGCGTGAGTCGGTATCGCGCCTTCAGGTCGGGCTGATCGAACACGGGAAAGGCACGCCGGGCTCGATCGGGAACGAACAGCGTGTACAGAAACTCCTCGTTCCGGTTGAGCGGGCCATCCCCCGCGGTAAACTCCACGACGACCTGGTTTTGACCCTCGACGAGCCGCTCGGCGGGCAACACCAGGTGACCGTTCTCCAGCAGTGGGCGGGCGGATACATCGTTGATCGTCAGGTCGAGCACGTTCTCGACCGGGGCCTCGAAATCGAGAGCCAGGGGATCTTCCGCGTCGGACAGCAGGAACTCGATCGCGACACGTCCGGCGATCGCTTCCTCGCGCTCGGCGGGAATTTGAAACTCGAGGTCGTAGGCAAGGCGAGAGATGCGCTCCGCTCTCTCCTCGGCCAGTCTCCACGACACGCCGCTCGAGGTGTCAGGGACACCTGAGCTTCCGCTACAGCCCGCTGTGATGATCATTCCCACACAGACAGCCAGCGTGTTCGCCGCCCGGCGGCGGCTCCCGCCCGCTCGGGCACCGACAGGACGGGCGGCACCGCCGGGGGCGGGACCGGACTGGCTCAATCGCTCGGCTCCGGTTCTCTGCACGCCAGAACCTCGTGCGAGAATTGATGCAGGACTTGCCATAGTTCCTCGCGGGCGAACAGGTCGTTGTGCCCGGCGTTCGGAATCTCGACCCACGCCTTCGGCTCCGGGGCCGCCTCGAATACCGTGCGTCCCTCCTCCGGAGAAATGACACGATCCTCGCGCCCGGCCACGACGAGCAGTGGCGCCGTGAGTCGATCCAGGCGGGACAACACATCGAACCGGGGCTTGTCCCACTCGAACACCCAGTCCGGCATCCAGGGATAGGCTCGTCTCGCCACGGATAGCGTGCTCGTGAACACGCCCAGCAGCGCCAGGCCGCCGACCGGTCGTCTTGCTGCGAGGTCCGTCGCAACAGCAGCCCCCAGAGAGTTTCCGATCAACAGAAGTCGGTCGGGGGTGGCACCGCGCTCCTCGGTCACGAAGCGGTACGCGGCGAGCGCGTCACGATAGAGCCCTTCCTCGCTCGGTTTGCCCTCGCTCAGCCCGTACCCCCGGTAGTCGGGCAACAGGACATCGAACCCCAGGCCGGCCAGCCCGGACGCCACGGGTCCACGGTCGCCGATATGGCCCGCGTTCCCGTGGAGGTAGATCGCGGTCCCGCAGTGGCGAGTCCGCGAAGAGGAGGGAAACCACCACGCATGCAGGAGAACGCCGTCATCGGACGGAAAGCGCAGCTCGGTGGCATCGCCGTGTCCCCAGTACCGCGGTGCGCTCTCCTGGGGCCGCAGCGGCTCGGGAAAGAAAACGAAACGTGGCACGAGTCGCGGCATGAACAACCGCAGGACTACCAGGGCCGCCAACACGGCCAGCGCAAGAAGAAGAAGGGTTCGCACGCGGTCAATCCAGCCAGCGGCCATACAGCTCCGGTCGTCGATCCTCCCAGAACAGGCGGCGCGCCGTCGAGTCCTCGCATTCCGCGAGATCCAAATCCTCGATCACCAGGTCGTCTTCCAGCGTCGCGCCCCGAGCGAGCACACGGCCTTCGGGGTCCGCGACAAACGATTCGCCAGCAAACGTGATGTGCTCCTCTTCGCCCACCCGGTTGCAGAGCGCCGCGTAGTAGCCGTTCTGAAAGGCAGCCACCCGCACTTCGGCCTCGAACAGGCCCTCCGGCCACTCGCCGATCGCTCCGGCCTGCGGAATCACCACCAGCTTCGCGCCGGCGACCCCCAGGGCCCGCATGTACTCCGGGTAATGCCGGTCGTAGCAGATCGCGACGCCCACTCGTCCCACGCTCGTGTCGTACACCGGCGCCCCGCGGTCCCCCGGATGGTAGTAACACCTTTCGTGGAACCCATCGTAATCGGTGATGTGCACCATTCGAGTCACGCCCAGCAGGGTCCCATCGGCCTCATAGACCGGCGAGCTGTCGAAGCAATGTCCCTCCGCATCGGTTTCGTACATGTTGAAGACCGTGACGAGCCCGAGCTCCGCGGCCTTGGCGGCGACTCGGTCGCTCAGCGGGCCGGGTATCGGTTCCGCCAGGCCGGCCGCCGTCCGGTCATCCTTGCGCTGCGGAAAGAAGCGATCGATCGCGAGCTCCGGGAAGACGACGAGCTCCGCTCCACGCTCGCGTGCCTTCTCCATGTTGCGTAACGCGCGCCCGAGGTTGGCTTCTCGGTCGAGGCTCGCATGTTGTTGTGCCAGGGCGATGCGCATGGTTCCGATCCTGGTCCGGGCTCGTTGCAGGCCAGCGAGGGTTCCCCTCTGTCTGAGCAATCGTTTGGGAATCGACGCTCGGACTCCCGTACCCGCAACCATCCGGGCGGCCAAAGGTATCCTCATCCATGTGCGGACGATTCACGCTCAAGACACCGATCACCGAGATCGCCGAGCTGTTCGACGTCGAACGTGTCGAGGCGTCGGACCTCGCGCCTCGCTTCAACATCGCGCCCACGCAAGCGATTGTCACCGTTCGGCGCGCGCCGGCCGATGGGCTGAGGGAGATCGCTCTGCTGCGCTGGGGGCTCGTGCCCTCGTGGGCCAAAGATCCCGCCGAGTGGCCCAGCCTGATCAACGCACGCGGAGAATCACTCGATCGCAAACCAGCGTTTCGCGATGCGCTGAGCGAGCGCCGCTGTCTGGTCGTGGCGGACGGGTTCTTCGAATGGCGGGCCGAGGGGGGCGGCAAGCAGCCCTATTACGTTCGGCTGAAGAGTGGCCGACCGTTCGCGTTCGCGGCCCTGTGGGATCGATGGCAGGGCCGAGGCGATTCGGTCGAGTCGTGCGTCGTGGTCACGACCGATGCGAACGAACGGCTGCGTGAGATCCATGATCGCATGCCCGTCATTCTTCCGTCGGAGGATGTCCCGGCGTGGCTGGACCCGAGCCTCCAGAGGTACCTCGAACTGGAGCCGCTTCTGCGGCCCTTGCCGGCGGATCTGCTGGAAGTCTATCCGGTCACCCGCCAGATGAACCGGCCGGCGTTCGACGAGCCGGCCTGTATCGAGCCTCTGGCGGAGGTGGCGTCCGATAATAACGGCGGGGGGGAAGACGCGTCCTCCGAAACGGCCAACTCGGCGCGAAAGTCCGACCAGCTTCCGCTGCTGTGAGGGAACATTCGGCGGCACGATCGGCTGACCGACCGTGCCCCCGTATTCGATCCTGGCCCCTTCGAGCTGAGGCGTTTCGGCTAGTCGAGCTCGCGCAGCATATCACGGACCTTCCGTTCGAGCCGCTCGCTGCGCTCGGCCTTCAGTCCCTTGCTGCGAATGTGATCGAGGAAGATGCGCTCGAAGTCGAAATACGGGTAGCAGCGCTTGCACACCTCCAAGTGCTCGCGGACCCGTTCGTTCCAGTCCGGATCGAGCTCGCCGTCGAGATATTCGTACACCCGCTCCACGGCGTCCTCACAGCTGATCATCTCTCGCTTCTTCGTGTTCACGAGACGTACCCCATCTCGCGAGCGTACGCGTAAAGCTCCTGCTGTAGCCGCCGCCGCGCACGAAACAGCCTGGACTTCACAGTGCCCACGGGAATACCCATTATGTCAGAGATCTCCTGGTAGCCCAGACCCTCCAGGTCCGACAAGACCACCGGAATCCTGAATTCGTCCGCCAGCGCGTCGATCGCGCGAATCACCTCTTCATCGATGAGCCGGTCGAACAACAGCTCGGCAGGATCCGCGCTCTTCAGACCTTCAAACACGGAGCGGTCCTGTATTTCCTCGAACTCGACGGGCGAAGGCTGGCGCTGCGCCTTGCGGTACTCGTTGATGAACGTGTTGCGCAGAATCGTCATCAGCCACGCGCGGCAGTTCGTCCCGAGGACGAAGTCGTCCCAGGCGCGGTACGCCTTGAGCACAGCCTCTTGAACGAGGTCCTCGGCGCGCGCCTCGTCACCCGCCGTGAGGCGCATGGCGAGCCCATAGAGAGCGTCCAAATGGATGAGCGCCTCGCTCTCGAACCGGGCCTTCTTCTGCCGATCGTCGCTGTGCTCCACCCTGTGTCCCGTATCCTGCGTCGTCCGGGCGATCGTCACTCGCCCGCCACGGGGTCCTCTCGATCTTGTATTGTAGCGCTAGCGAGCTCCCGGCTCTCGCGAAACGCCTTCTTCCGCTCCAGGGTTCCGGAGCGACTCGCTCGCCGGCCGAGTATTGCGCTCGCTCGCACTTGCGGCTTCCGGCTCCCGCCAACGACCCATGACCGGATGCGGCCAGTCCTTCTCGAGGGCGACACCCAGACCGTCGGCCATTCGATTCACGAAGTTGAAGTAGCTGACCACCTCGCACGCATGGAGGATCGCTTCGTCATCCCAGCCGGCTCCCCGGAGGCGATCGATCACGCTGCTGTGCAGGGCGCCCGGGTCTCGTGTCAGCGCTTCGGCGAACTCCAACAGTGTGCGAAATCGCTCGTCCAGATCTCCCTGCCGCCAATCCTTCGCCACGACCTCGGCCAGCTCGGTCTCTCCCAGTGCACGGAGCGCCGCCCCGTGATGCTGCACTCAATAGAAACAATCGTTGATCGCCGAAACCACTACGGCGATGGACTCGCGCTGAGCTCGACTGAGGGGCGAACGGTCGAACATGATCGTCCGATAGAGGCGGACGTGAGCCTCGAGAGCTTTCGGATGCAGGGATTGGACACCGATGATGTGCGCCACCTCGTCCGGTGCCCTGATGCGTGCATAGACGTCAGCCAGCACACCCTCGGCTTCCGGCTGGTCGATCACCGGAACCCAGGCCGGTGGGTCGCCCAACGACTCTCTGTACGGTTCGTGTCCGCCTTCAGCGCTCATTCCGTCGTCCGGTCGCGCAATGCTCGTGTTCCGGATCCCTCCACCCGCGTTCGAACCGATCGCTTCCTGGTCGGGGCCAACGCAGACGGGGCCAACGTCGGTCGAGCCACCGACCTCGCGCAACCGCGTCCATACTTGGGAGAACCCGAGAGAGGCCGTGTTCTCTCAGGAACAACAGGGGCCGATCCCTTGTTTCACGAGCGCGCGCATGAAGGGAGGCAAGCCGCGCGCACGAAGGAGACAGGCGGGACAAGGAGATGATCGCATGGTGAAGAGGACGCTTGGCCTGACGATCGCCGCACTCGGGGTCGTCGTATCCCCGGCGTGTACGCAGGATAGCGGGAGTTCGGACGTCGACTCGACACTCGTGGCCCTTCGACTGGGCGCGGGCAGCCAATGGAAGACCGATTTCTCACGCATCTCGGTCCCGGTCGAGGAGATCGTCTCAGGCGGGCCCCCGAAGGACGGAATTCCTTCCATCGATGAGCCCCGCTTCGAGGACGCGAAGCGGGCGACCGAGTGGCTCGAGTCTTCCGATCCCGTGATGGTCGTCGAGCATGGCGGTGAGGTGAAGGGCTATCCGCTCCGCATCCTCATATGGCACGAGATCGTGAACGACGAGGTGGGCGGTAAGCCGCTCTCGATCACCTTCTGTCCCCTGTGCAACACCGCCCTCACCTTCGAACGCGACGTGGCAGGGCGAATCCTCGACTTCGGCACGACGGGGCGACTGAGACACTCGGACCTCGTCATGTACGATCGACAGACCGAAACCTGGTGGCAGCAGGCGTCCGGAGAAGCGATCGTCGGCGAGCTGCTGGGGATGGTGCTCACCCTGTATCCGGCCAACACCCTGGCCTGGGGAACCGCCCGCGTGCTCCACCCCGGGATTCGGGTGCTGTCGCGGGACACCGGACACAACCGGGACTACGGCCGGAATCCGTACGCGGGGTACGACACGCGCGACGAGCCGCTTCCCAACTTCTTCCGCGCGGCGCGTGATGGGCGGCTGCCAGCCATGGAGCGGATCGTGGCACTCGAGCTGGGGGACGGGTGGGCCGCCCCGTTCTCGGCACTGTCGACTGCACGAGTCGCGAACGACGAAGAGGACGGGACGCCGTTCGCCGTATTCTGGTCGGGCGGCGCGGCCAGCGCGCTCGATCGGGCCCGCATTCCGGACGGCCGCGACGTGGGCCAGACAGCGGTATTCGACCGGCGGCTCGCCGATCGCACGCTCACCTTCCAGTGGCAGGGCGGTGCGTTTCGGGACCTCGAGACGAGCTCTGAGTGGGATCTGGCCGGACGGGCCGTCTCGGGCCCGCTTCAGGGTGAGCGTCTGGCCTCGATCCCACACGGGAACCATTTCTGGTTTGCGTGGGTGGTGTTCCGGGCGGAAACACGCGTGTGGTCGCCTTCGGATTGAGGGGCGCGAGAGGCGGGCACCGAACGCGCCGGGTGCGGCGGTCAGGGCGAGTGGAACAGCCAGGCGGCAGGCAGCGGCCGTCTCGAACCGTCGGGCAGCTCGATCTCGGCCTCGAGGCTCTGACCTCCGGCCGCCTCGAAATACAGCAGGGTGAGAGCATGGTAGCCTTCGGCGAGCGCGACCTGGCCTGACTGTGTGTAGGCCGTGTGGCGGCCGTCGTGGTCCACGACCAGCTCTCCGTCGATGTACAGTCGGCTGCCGTCGTCAGAGGTCACGTGGAAGCCATAGATGCCGTCGGCCGGCAGCTGCACGTAACCCGTAAACCGTAGCCCGAACTCGTCCTCGCGCTGCACTCCAGGAAGCCCGATCATCCGCGCGATACCGCTGCGCCGCGGGTCGAGGTTCCTCAATCTGGACACCGATCGAATCCGGCTCTCGAAATACTCGTAGCGGAGCCCGGGCTGCAGTTCTCCCGCTTTCACCCCAGCCGGCGGTCGCAGCTCCGTGCGTATGTACCGCCCGGTCCGCCACGCGCTCGTTCTCCCATCGGGCAGAAACGCCCGCGCCGCCACCAGGGTGCCGTCGTCGTCCACGGGAACGCTGAGCGCCTCCGTGTAGACGGGGGATGCAGGGGTCGGAGGACCGCCGTCCAGCGTGTATCGGATCACGGCGTCCCGAACCGGGGAGAAGAGCTCGATCCGAACCGTGTCTGCGAACGTCAGCCGCTCCCGTTCCAAGCCCTCGGGCTCCGGGATTCGATAGTTGACGCCCCGGGCCTCCAGTCGGTCGAGGTGCCCGCCCAGTCGCCGCAGAAAGGACGGCCAGTCGCGGACGTCGGCCGGCGTCCACGCGACCTCCGCCATGGCGAGCAGGCGAGGAAACACCATGTACTCCACGTAGTCGGTCGTTCGCATGTACTCGGTCCACACGTTCCCCTGCACTCCCAACACGCGTGGCGCCTCTGACGGCGTCAGCTCATCGGGGACAGGCTCGAACGCGTACACGCTTTCCAGTGGCAAGAAGCCACCGATCGCCAACGGCTCCTGCTCTCTCGGGCCTTGGTAGTAGTCGAAGTACGCGTGGGCGGTCGGTGTCATGATCACGTCGTGACCCTGGCGGGCCGCCTCGATTCCGCCCTCCATTCCACGCCACGACATGACCGTCGCCTCGGGTGCGAGCCCGCCTTCGAGGATCTCGTCCCATCCGATCAAGCGTCGCCCGTGGGCGAGCAGGAAGTTCTCGATCCGCCGGATGAACCAGCTCTGCAACTCCTTCTCGTCCGCCAGGCCTTCGGCCGATATCACCTCCTGAGCCAGGTCGCTCCGCTCCCACCGTGCCTTTGGCGCTTCATCCCCGCCAATGTGGATGTACGGACTGGGGAAGAGCTCCATCACCTCCAGGAGCACGTCCTCCAGAAACGCGAACGTGCGCTCGCTCGGACAGTAGATGTCCTCGAACACGCCCCAACGCGTGCCGACTTCGAAAGGCCCATCGGTGCACGCGAGCTCCGGGTAGGCGGCGAGGGCCGCCAGCGAGTGACCCGGCATTTCGATCTCCGGGATGATCGTAACGTGTCGCGCCTGCGCGTAGGCCACGATCTCCCGCACTTCGTCCTGTGTATAGAAGCCCCCGTAGCGCCGGCCATCCCCCACGTAGGGATTGGAGTTCTTCCCCACGATGGTCTCCCTGCGCCAGGCGCCCACGTCGGTCAGGCGGCGATACCTCATGATCTCGATCCGCCATCCCTGGTCCTCGGTAAGGTGCCAGTGGAAGCTGTTCATCTTGTAAGACGCCAGCAGGTCGATGTACTTCTTCACGAACTCGACCGGGAACAGATGGCGGCCCACGTCGAGGTGCATCCCGCGGTAGGGGAAGCGAGGCGCGTCCCGAATACTCAGGCCGGGAATGCGCCATGTGGACGGCGGGTCCCCGTCCCCCGTCCCACCCGAAGGCTCTGTCTGAACGGGCATATCGGCAGCGTGGGCGGCAAAGGTCGCTTCCGCGTCGCTGGGAAGGAGCTGCCGCAGCGTCTGGGTCGCGTAGAAGATCCCCGATGCGGTGGGAGCGGACACACGAATCCCCGCAGGGGTGACCGAGAGAAGATAGGATTCGGCTTCCTGTGACCTCAGACCGGCGGCCACCGTCGCCTTCCTGGGTCCGTCATCGTCCAGAACGAAAGCGATCACCCCATCCACCGCCTGCCCCCCCGAACCAGACACGATCGGGAGCGGGAAGCCCGTCGCTGCGCGCAGCGGAGCAGCCCACAGCTCGACGACCGATCGGAGCTCTTCGTCCGCGTACGGGGAAAGCGCGATCGCCGTCGCGCGAGAGAGGGAGAACTGGCCACTTCCCCGCTCCAGCTCGGCGGGATGCGGGATCAAGTCGATGGACTGGCCTGCCACGCTTCCACTCAGGCCGGACAGGCTCTGAAGAACGAACCACGCAACGAGCGCCCTCTTACCCTTCATCTCTTTCCGCCTCCCGGTTCACATCGTTACGCGTGGCACTCATGTTTCGATGCTCAAGCCGCGCAGCCACAGATACACATGCTGCGACTCGCGCGGAGACCTGGTGCGGTCGCCTACAGGGACAGGACCAGAGCCAACGTGAACAGCGTGTCCAGCTTGTCCAGCGGAGACAGGACCGTCTCACCGGTCGGATTCCCGGTCGCCGTGAACAGCTCGAGCGTCTCGAGCGCGGGATCGTTCCGCCACGTGAGCTGAAGGCTCGGCTTGAGCGCCAGCTTCGAGCTGATCGAGACGGGCAGCGAGTTCGTCCAGTCGAACCGCACATCGTCTGTGTTGTTGAGATTCAGATCGCCGATGAACTCGCTCGTGAATTCGGCGGCCTCGGTGAGCACGGCCCCGAAGTCATACCCGAAACGCGCACCGGCGAAAGTGTCATCGGCATCCGGGTTGGGAACCACGTCAGCCCTGTGAGAGAGCGTAATGCTGTAGTCGGTCGAAAAACGGATTCGGTCGCTGTCCACCCAGATGTTGCCGACGCCGGCCGCGCCCACCCATTCGGCCTTGATTCCGGCAAACGTGTTGCGCAGCCAGGAGGCGCTGACGAACGAGAAGAAACGGTCGCTGAACTTGTAGTCGTAACGGCCACGAAGGAAGTAGTTCTCGGCCGTTTTTTCCGCATCCTCGTCTACGTTCACGATGAAGTCATCCGCTGTACCGACC
This sequence comes from Gemmatimonadota bacterium, assembly GCA_039586095.1. Classification (GTDB taxonomy): domain Bacteria; phylum Gemmatimonadota; class Gemmatimonadetes; order Palauibacterales; family Palauibacteraceae; genus JBDHBD01. Next base: position 66,642 of record JBDHLB010000015.1, on the reverse strand, counting down.
GCCGTGCGGGATCTTCTCGTGTTCTCGCTGCGCAGTGCACCACCCGAGAAGCTGACCGCGGACCGCGCCCACTCCCGGGCCAGTTCGCTCCCCAGCCCGAACGTGTTCGAGACCGAGTTGCCACCCACCCAGATCGCGCTGAGCTCGGCCGTGAACTCCCATCCCTTTTCCTCTTCTTCCTCTTCCTGCGCCATGATCGACTGCGGAGCCAGTCCGCTCAGCACGATCCCGACTGCCGCCGTCACCAGCCAGCGGCCGGCTCTGTGCATCTCCGTAACGCCCATCTTCTTCTACCCTCCTTCGTGTGTACGTCTTGGTCGGCTCTATCTGTCGGCTGCGCGATGATGCGCAGTTCTCCGCGCGATGATTACTGCTCGACGCTCTAGGAGCAACACGCTTCTGGCGGCCGCGATCCGGTGGCCGTCTCTCTCGAGGATCGTCTGTGTCGGGGTGATGGAGCTGAGCGTGCCCCGCTCGCACAACACCTCCATTTCCTCGCCGATGAGAAACGTCGTACGGGCGTAGAATCCATCTGTGACGTTCCGTGTGACGTCGCGTGACCCGAGGCCGAACGACAACCTTAAGGCCAGGGCCATGCCGGCCAGCCCCGCCGTCGTGACCAGGCGAACGATGTCCGTATCGATCTTGAGTTGCCCGATCGCCATGATTCCGATCACGAACAGGTTAGATCGACGGGACGTGCGGACGGGGCACGTGACTCTTTCACCTCTCCCGTTGTCCTCCAATTTGACCCAGTATATTGCACTGGTCTCGACAGTACGTGCCAACCCCGTCTCCAGCCCTGGATCCGTTGTGGCCGGAGTGCGCGGCGAGTGGGTGCGGAGTCGCGGTCCCCTCTACAGGAGGTCGAACATGCTGAAGGAGTTCAAGGAGTTCGCCATTAAGGGCAACATGCTCGACATGGCGGTCGGTATCATCATCGGTGCCGCGTTTGCCACCATCGTCACTTCACTGGTGAATGACATCATCATGCCGCCGATCGGGCTGGCGCTCGGCGGCGTGGACTTCGCCGAGCTGTTCGCCGTACTGAGGGACGGTGATCCGGTCGGGCCCTACGCAACGCTGGCTGCGGCGCAGGAAGCCGGCGCCGTTACGATGAACTGGGGCATCTTCATCAACAGCGTCATCAGCTTCCTGATCGTGGCGTTCGCCGTCTTCATGGTCGTGCGCAGCTTCAACAAGATGAAAAGGCAGGAAGAAGAGGCCCCGGCCGCTCCGCCCGAGCCGACGAGAGAGGAAGTCCTGCTCGGCGAGATCCGCGACATCCTGGCAAGGAGCGCTTGAGCTCGCTCGGGTGACAGATCCGGTCGATCCACGACCGGCGCGTTCGGAGGACCCCGTGATCCGAAATCCTTCGAACGCCGAGCCCTGTCGGGCATTTACCCGACAGGGCTCAACCATTCGACCTCCGAGGGGGCTGCTACCGATCCTGAGCGCGGAAATCCCCGGATTCCACGACCTCCACGGCGATACCTTCGAAGCGCTTCGGAATTCGCCTTTGGAGCTCGGGCGTGAGCTTCGACACGTAGACGCGGAAACAGGGGTTTCCCCCGCACAGGCTCTGGCCGATGCCGACGACACCGGGTCGAGCCATCACGATCTCCGTGAGGCGCTTCTGCACCGCACTCATATCGGCCTGCACGTTCTCCTCCGCTTGGCTCTGCGTGTCCGGCGTTCTTTGGGCGGGCGCGCCGCAAGCCACGGCCGACCCCGCGATCCACAGGAGCGTCAGCCCCTCATACAGCGTCAGCCCCCTATACGTAGTGCGGCCCCGGCGGTTTCGCATCATGCATCGACAATGGTGCTCCACCGGGTCCATGGGAAGGGTCGACGGAAGCGGCCCTCCGGTCGCTCCCCGTACCAGGCCGCGATGCGGGAACCTGACGGCCGCGTGAGTGTGGGAGTGGCAACGCGATCACGCCGCCAACGAACGGCTCGACATACGCTGTGACAGCACCAGTGAGCTTGCGACATGAAACCACTCGTAACGACCGGCTTCCACCACATCACGATGGTATCGGGCGACGCGGCCCGAACGCTGCAGTTCTACCGCGATGTACTGGGTTTCGGCCTGGTTAAGAAGACCGTCAACTTCGATGACCCGAGCGCTTACCACCTGTACTTCGGCGACGCGGAGGGTACGCCCGGCACGCTCCTCACCTTCTTCGAATGGGCGGGACTGCCCCGTGGCCGTTGGGGGGTGGGCGGCGTCCACCATCTGGCGCTTGGAGTCGGTAGCGAGGAGGCGCAGTTGAAGTGGAAGCGCCGGCTAATGGACGCGGGCGTGGGAGTAACCGGTCCGTACGACCGCAGCTATTTTCGGAGTATCTATTTTGCCGACCCGGATGGTCAGATCCTCGAGATCGCCACGGCCGGACCCGGCTACGCCGTGGACGAGCCCGGGCATGCTCTGGGCCGCGAGCTCCTGACCCCACCCGGCTCGCAGCTGCGCGGCGAGCGTGACGAGGCAGCGATCGCGAAGCTGACTCACCCGGAGCCGGTGCCGGAGATCTCGGCTGACATGGCGCTGACAGGGATCCATCACATCTCGGCCATAACGGACGACCTCGAGCGTGCCGGCGAGTTTTATGAGTCGTCGCTGGGACTTCGGCTGGTAAAGAAGACGATCAACCGGGACGATGCGAAGATGCTTCATTACTTCTGGGCATCGTACGACGGCCGGACGGTCGCACCCCACAGCTCGCTCACGCTGTTCGGGTGGGAGGGTTCGACGCTCCGGGCCCGCGGCGGGACGGGCCAGACGCATCATATCGCCTTTCGGGCGGCCAACGCAGAGGAACAGCTCGCGTGGCGCGAGCACCTCCTTGAGCTGGGCGTCCAGGTCACGCCGGTTTTGGACCGCAGCTACTTCCAGAGCATCTACTTTCAGGCGCCGGATGGGCTGTTGTGCGAGATCGCGACGGATGGACCGGGCTTTGCCGTGGACGAGCCCCCCGGAGAGCTCGGCCGCGCGCTGAAGCTGCCCGAGTGGCTGGAGCGGGACAGAGTGACGATCGAGCAGCAGCTGTCGGAGCTCCCGACCGTACCGGTCGTATGAGCCACGCGCACGCGGGCCAGCCAGTGGCGACCCGGGGAGCTCCGCTCCCCGAGGCCCGCATCGCCGTGGTGCTTCTCCACGGCCGCGGCGCTTCGGCGGACGACATTCTCACCCTGAGCGACGCACTCGACCTCGGTGCCTTACCGCCGACGGCCTTCCTCGCGCCGCAGGCGGCGCGAGGTTCGTGGTACCCGTACTCGTTTCTGGCGCCGATCGAACACAATCAACCGTACCTAAACTCGGCGCTGCGGATGCTCGAGGAATTGTTGGCCTCGATTCAGCGGACGTCCGTCTCTCCCGAGCGCACGGTCCTGATCGGGTTCTCTCAGGGCGGCTGCCTGGCACTCGAGTTCGCCGCGCGTAACCCTCGCCATTACGGAGCGCTGGCCGGGCTGAGCGCGGGTCTGATCGGACCGCCCGCAACGCGCTGGAACGGCGAGAGCGCCCTGAGCGGGACTCCGGCCTTTCTCGGTTGCAGTGACGTGGATCCGCACATACCGCTGTGGCGGGTGCGTGAGACGGAGGAGGCGCTCGGCCGGATGGGAGCGACGGTGGACACTCGGATCTACCCCGGTGCGCCGCACGCGGTGAATGCGGACGAAGTGGAAGCGCTCCAGGCACTGCTTGAGGCCATCGAACCGGACCCTGCCTCGGCGGGTGGCCCGGTGGCCACAGACGCAGGCCCGGCCTGAGAATCGCTTCCCGGCCGGGCCTCGCCCGGGTCGGAATCGTCAGTTGCGAGCGGCCGTGACCTTCTCCGGCTCTTGTTCCTTCTTCTCGAGCGGATACTCGATTTCGAAGGAGGGCTTCTCGCCGCCGGGCCCCATCAGGTAATGCTCCATCCAGCGGAGCTGACGCAGGCTGTAGTCGTAGCGAGCCGCCGCGTTTCGGTTCCCGTGTCCCTCACCCGGATAGAAGATGAGCCGTACGGGCGCCTCCCCACGCAGCTTCAGGTTCCGGTACATCTCCATCGACTGCCCGGGGTGCACTCGGGGATCTTCCTTGCCGTGGGCGATGAGCAGAGGCGTGCGGGACTGACCTGCCCAGTAGATCGGGCTCCGCTCCAGGAAGAACTCCCAATCGTCCCAGGGTCGCAGGCGCTGGTGAACCAGATACATCTCGTCGGGGATATCACTCGTGCCCACCTTCGAGATCTGGTTGCTGATACCTACGAACATCACCCCGGCCGCGAAGCGGTCGCTGTACCGTGTAGTGAGCCACGCGGTCGCGTACCCGCCGTATGATCCACCCGTGACACCGACCCTGTCCCCATCCACCAGACCCAGTTCGATCAGATGGTCTACTCCGTCGACGATGTCGTCGAACTCACCACCCGCCGTGTCCTTGTGGTCCATCTTGCTGAACGCGACCCCACGGCCCGTGCTGGCCCGATAGTTCGGGTAGAAGACGGCGAAGCCACGACCCGCTGCCACCTGACCCGGCATCGAATACGCGGTCAACCACCCCTGGTCGTAGTGCGACTCCGGCCCCCCGTGCACGCTGACGATCAGCGGGTAGCGCTCTCCCTCTTGCTCGTCGAGCGGACGGATCAACAGCCCTTCGACACGCAGGCCGTCCCGGGCCTCCCATTCGACCCTTTGCTGCGGCGCCAACCTGCGGGACGCGAGCCATGGATTGCTGTCGGTCATGCGGGTCGGCCGACCGCCAAAGCGCGCCACGAACACTTCGCGGGGATGCAGCGGGGTATCACCGGCGAACGCCATGGTACGGCCGTCCCGTGAGACGCTGAGACCGCTCAGGGTCGTACCGCCCGGCTCGATGAGAGTGCGCCGCTCGGAGCCGTCCACCGACACCTCGCCAAGGGTCGTGTACACGCCCTCTGCGGCCAGATAGAGGACGGTGCCCTCGTCCTGCCAGTGCAGGACGTTCACGTGCCCCTCGAAGCCGGGGATCAGATCGATGAGCTCGCCACCACGAGCCGGCACGACCATCAGACGACCTTCGCTCGGATCGTTGATGTCCTCGGCGGAGATCATGCCCAGGTGCTCGCCGTCCGGGCTCCACGCGACCTGTCCCAGCTTGCCCGGGTTCTCGATACGAGCGAGGACAGTGCCGCTCTGCGCATCGACGATCCGGATCCGCTTACGCATGTACGAGTCATCCACCAGCGGCGTCGGGGCAACGACCACGGCCAGCCGCTCGCCGCTCGGCGCCCACTCCACATCGCTCGCGTTGCCGTCGATCGGCAGGAGGCGAGCAAGGCCTGTCGCCGTCGCTTCGCCCGTCAGGTCCACGGGCGCGATCCATACGCGGGAGAAGGGCAGTTCCTCCTCGTAGACCTCGGTCTTCACCCCCAGCTTCGCCAGCTCGGAAAGGCGGGGATTCGCAGGCTCGGTGGCCAGAAACGCGACGCGCTGGCCGTCGGGGCTCAGCGAATACGAACGGAGGCTCGTCTCGTGCTCGAGCAGCTTCGTGGATTCGCCACCCGCCAACGGAATGACGTAGAGCGAGCGTCGGTCGTCGCCCGGGCGTCGCGCCAGGTAGGTGATCGCTGCTCCGTCGGGTGCCCAACCGAGCCCGGCCACGTTCACCTGGCCGCCCACAAAGGTTCGCGTCTCGCCGGACTCCACGTCGAGCACGTGCAGCTCGCTCCAAGCCGGGCCATCCTCGTCCTCGAACGGCATCCGTGGTACCGAGAGCGTGAACGCGACGTGGTCTCCTGTCGGCGACACGACGACCTGACCCACGCCTCGAATCCTGGCCACGTCGTCGGGCGTCAGAGGGCCGCCGTCTTGCTGTGCGGCATACGCGGACGCCACTCCGGCAGTCGACCACCCGTCGGTGCCGACCGACTTCTCGAACGGAAGAGCGGTAATGAGAGTCATCGCAGCGACAGCGCCGACACTGCGGCGAAGCGGTAGGTGAAGAGCCATCTTCATGATCTTGCCAGCATCTTCTGGGGATTTCTGTGGAGATTCATCCTCTCGGGGTCTTGTGCTTCGACGTGCTCCCTGCACGGGGCCACGCGAGCAGCGGACGGCACGACCGCATGACCGCGATTCAACGGGACAATCACGGGCGCGGCGTGTTCTCCAATCGCCGCCGGATCTCTTCGACCCGACGCCGGTTTACACCCAGGTCGCCGCGCCCGAGGCGCGATGCGGAGCGAACGTGAATTGCGCGAGTCGAGTCGACGATCAGAAACTCCACATCGTCGACGAAGCGAAACAGCGCCGAACGAAACGTAACGTGCAGGTACGCGGGCTCGCGGCGTTCGATGCGCGTTCGGGGCAACTCTTCCAGGATCGCGAGCAGCCGGTCACGAGACGCTTCGACACCGTCGACGAGCGGCAGGGCCGCCACGTAGTGCCGCGCGTCGCTCCAGTCGGCCTGGGAGGACACGCAATTCGGCGTCGCCGGACAGGCGGACAGGCGTCCCTCGGTGACGCCCAGATCCTCCGGCATGCGACCTCCGCAGGCGCAGAACACCCATAGGGCGAGGGTCCAGAAGAGAGGTTTCGGAGGAGCCACCAGAGCGGATCCGCTCACCCGGCCTGGTGGTCGATCTTGCCGTGACCGGCGATGTGCTCCCCGACCAGGATCTTGCTGATCTCCTCCCGCTGGATCTGGCTGGTCCCTTCGTAGATCTGGGTAATCTTCGCGTCCCGCATGTACTTCTCGATCGGGTAGTCCTTCATGTACCCGGAGCCGCCGAACACCTGCACGGCGTCGGTGGTCACCTTCATCGCGATTTCGGATGCGAAGAGCTTGGACATCGCCGAATAGATCGTGGGGCGCTCCTTGGGCGCCGCGTCGATGTGCCGGGCCACCGCGTACACGAGCGCGCGAGCGGACTCCACCCGCGTGGCCATATCGGCCAGCATGAATCGCAGACCCTGGAACGAAGAGACGGGGGAACCGAACTGCCGACGCGCTATGGCCCAATCTACCGCCAGATCCAGCGCGCCCTGCGCCATGCCGACCGCCTGGGCCGCCACGCCCGGCCTGGAGGCGTCGAACGTTCGCATCGCCGTAATGAAACCCGTGCCCTGGCGCCCGACCAGGTTCTCGGCGGGCACCCGGCAATCGTCGAAGATGAGCTCGCACGTAGCCGACGCCCGAATTCCCATCTTGTCTTCCTTCTTGCCAAACAGGAAGCCGGGCGTGTCCTTCTCGACGACGAAGCACGAGGCACCGCGGGGGCCCTTCGTCGGGTCGGTGAGCGCGATCACCGTGTAGATCTCCGCCTCTCCCCCGTTGGTGATCCACTGCTTGAGCCCGTTCAGCACATAGTGGTCGCCGTCCCGGATCGCCGTGGTGCGGATGCCGCCCGCGTCCGAGCCGGCCTGCGGCTCCGTCAGGGCGAAGCCCGCGAGCCGCTTGCCGGTCGCGATGTCGGGAAGGAATCGACGCTTCACGTCGTCGCTGGCCGCCAGAATGATCGGGATGGCACCAAGCGCCGTACTGGCGAAGGCGAGGGCGATCCCGCCACAGGCCTTGGACAGCTCCTCCGTCACGAGAACCATGTTCATCGTGCGGGAGTCGCCCGCGAAGCCACCGTACTCCTCGTCGATGAACACGCCGAACAGGTCGGCTTCGGCCATCTTCTCGACCACCGGCCAAGGAAACTCGCCGGACCGGTCGTACTCGGCGGCCACCGGCTGGATTTCGTTCTCTGCCAGGGTCCTGGCCAGGTCCCGGATGGCCTCCTGCTCCTCCGTCAGGAAGTAGTTCAGCATGTCAGGCCGAGGCCTCGGACCACAGCAACGGATGCTGGACCCACGTCTTGCCGCTCTCGAAGGAGAGGCGAACGAGGTGCTCCGGCGCCGCATCCCCGAACGAGCTCACGTCGATTCGGCCGTTGAGTGTACGCGGCTGGGCCAGCGCCTGGAGCCGATCCACCAGCAGACGGGCGTCGAGGTTCACATCGCGCATGTCGATGCGGACGAGTCCCGTCTCCTCGGCCGTTGCGCAGAAATCTCCCTCCGGATACAGACCCTCGAACGTGTCGGCGAGGGTCTGGAGCGCGTCGGCGGCCGCCTCGGCTTCCGAGGCGGTGAGGCTGGCACTGCCGTTCAGGCGGTGCTCCCAGGCCTCGATCGCGATTTCGTGCCCGTCGTACGGGCGCTTCTTCGCCCCGGCGTACTCGGGGTGGGCCCAGTGGATGTGGAGCGTTCCTCCCGCTTCGACGCGAAGGCGAACCAGCTGGCCCGTCTCTTCCAGGTGCACGAAGAGGTCACCACCCGGGACCTTCGTCTGCTCGTCGAAGGGGATCTCCGACAAAAAGCGAACCAGCTCGCTCGCCGTGCTCAGGAGTACGGGTGACTCGGTCGGCTGCACGTGGCGAACTACCACTCCGCCCAGGGTCGGATCGTACTCCAGCCACTCTCCCGGAAGTCGGGCCAACCGGTCCCGCACCTCGTCGGAGAGCGGGCCCAGATCGATCCGACCGTGGCATGCTCCCGTATACGACATTCAAACGTCCTCCCCTGCGCTAGTTTGGATCTATATCCGAGACTCGTTCCGGACAGGATATGCTCGCGGCCCTATTCCAGCACCTCCCGCACCGCCGTTTCGAGCCCGCCCGGCTCCCGTTCTTCGAGCTCGTAGCGTACTCGCACCATCGGCTTGTTGACCTCCAGAATCCGGCCCAGATCGATCGGCGTCCCGACGACGACGACGTCAGCCGGGGTCGCGTCGATCGTCGCCGCGAGCTCGCTGATCTGCTCGTCGCCGTAGCCCATGGCCGGCAGAATCTTGGCGGCGTTCGGATACGCAGCGTACGTCTCGCGAATCGAACCGACCGCGTGTGGTCGGGCGTCCACGATTTCGGCGGCCCCAGCCCGCTGGGCCCCGTACCAGCCCGCTCCCACGTCCATTCCGCCGTGTGTGAGGGTCGGGCCGTCCTCCACCACCAGCGCCCGCTTGCCCTGGATCAGCTCCGGATGCTCGACCGTGATGGTCGACCGACACTGGATCACCCGGGCCCCGGGATTGTGCTCGCGGATGTTCGACAGTACCTGCTCCACATTTCCCGGCTCCGCCGTCTCGACCTTGTTCACCACGATCACGTCAGCGAGCCGAAAGTTCGTCTCCCCCGGGAAGTAGCGAAGCTCGTGTCCGGGTCGGTGCGGATCCACCAGCGTGATCTGAAGGTCCGGCTTGAAGAATGGCGTGTCGTTGTTCCCGCCGTCCCACAGGATCACTTCGGCCTCTTTTTCGGCCTCCTCGAGGATCCTGTGGTAATCGACTCCTGCGTATACGATGAATCCGTTGTCGATGTGCGGCTGGTATTCCTCGCGTTCTTCGATCGTGGTGTCGTGCTCATCGAGATCTTCGTAGGTGGCGAAGCGCTGGCAGGCCTGCCGGGCCAGCTCGCCGTACGGCATGGGGTGTCGCACGGTGACCACCTGCTTGTTCAGCGTGCGGAGGATGCGGGCCAGGTATCGGCTGGTCTGTGATTTCCCTGCCCCCGTCCGCACTGCCGTGACGGCGATGACGGGTTTCGACGCCTGCAGCATCGTGGCCCCGGTCGAGCACACGCCGAAGTGCGCGCCCCAGGCGATCACCTGACTCGCCTTGTGCATCACGTAGTCGTGCGACACGTCCGAGTAGGAGAACCATACTTCGTCGACCCCGTGGCGGTGGATGATCTCCTCGAGCTCTTCCTCGGGCTCGATCGGCACACCGTCGGGATACAGGGGCCCTGCGAGGCTGTGAGGGTACGTCCGGTCTTCGATTCCCGGGATCTGCGTCGCAGTGAACGCGACGACATCGTATCGCTCGTCGTCGCGGAACAGGCAGTTGAAGTTGTGGAAATCGCGACCTGCGGCTCCCATGATCACGACCCGTCTACGACCCATCGACCCTCTCCACTCTCCTCAGCATTCGATCACTCTAGCCTTTCAGGGCTTTCAGGTAGCGGTCCGCCGATCGTCTGACAACCTCTTTCGCATTGCCCATCACGATGCGCTCTGCCCACGGGCTGTAAATACGATCGAAATCGTACGGCTCGACCGCGTCAACGACGCGTCGCACCTCCGATGCTGCCAGCGGAATAAGGTTGGGATAGCTGTACATCCAGCTTACCCATTGTCGATCATGAACGACCTGAATGATGTCGCCCGGGAGCAGGACGCCCTTCCCGTCGGCCCCGTCGGGCCAGTGAAGCATCGCGCCCCCGGCGAAATGTCCGCCAGCGTGAACGAGTGTCAGCCCGTCCCACAGTTCGTGGCTCTCACCGTCCCACGGGACGAGGGCGCTGTCGGGTCGCATGACCCACTCCCGATCGGCGGCGTGCAGGTAAATGGGCGCGCGGCCAAAGGCGCGACTCCAGTCCACCATCGACGCGTAGTAATGCGGGTGCGAGATGGCGATCGCTGAAATGCCGCCGTGCTCGTTCACTTCTTCGATCGTCGGCTCGTCGACCAGCGACACACAATCCCACAGAACGTTGCCGGAAGGCGAGCGCACGAGGTAGGCGTGCTGGGCGATCCCGAAGTGAGGCACGGTCCCGATCCGAAACAGATCATCTTCCATCTCGACGAACCGATTGCGATGAGTGACCCGCAGCTCCGCCAGGGTCGTCCACTGCTGGCCGTTCCATCCCACGTACTGCCGCTCATCCTCGCAGATCGCGCAGTGATCGGGCGGCTCTTCCGACTCGGCGTATTGGACGCCGCACGTCACGCATATGTGGTTCGTCATTTCGGATCCTCTCTTGCTGACGCTCACCGACTGAATCGACTGCCCGACCTGGCGGCTTAGTCTCCGGGGCAGAGGCCGCGCACCTCGTCCAATCCCGGCCGGGCCAGGAGCACGAGCTCCGGACGGCCCTCAGGCCATTCTATCGGTGTCCAGTGAACCTCCCACTCGTACCCGCTCGATCCCCTGTCCTTCGTGGCGCGCACCTCGACGTGGCGGTGATCGTCCCACGCGACGGCTCGACCGTCAACCCGGATTTCCAGAAGCTGACCGTCCGCCGGCACGAGCCGACCCGGGTGCAGATCGATCCAGCTCGCGGTCAGCCACCCGCCGGAGCACACGAGCGATTCGATGCGCCGGTCGATTCTCTCCGGCGGCGGACCGGCGGTGCGCGGTCGCAGGTACGTGCGCGTCGGCCCCGGGTAGGCGAGCAGCTCTCCGACGTGGACCATCGGAGCACCCTGGCGCAGGCTCGAGGCGAGCATGACGAGCCGGTCCTGTATGAGCGGCGCCGTGTTGGGCCCGTAGATCGTCGATCCTCCCTCGTAATGTTGAGCGGCATACTCCTCAGGCGTCGTGGCGTACTGAACGTATCCGTTGGTCAGGCTCACGATCGCGACGTGCTCGATCCCGCCGGGCCCGGTCTCCTTCACTTCTCGTTTGATGCGCGCGCCCAGCGCCGTAGTGATCTCCCACGGCACAGCGGAGAGAAGCGTCGAGCCGACCCGTACCATGGATAACTGCGCGTACTCCGGAAAGCCGTGCTCGCCGACGAACAGCCTCTGAAGTCCGCCCAGCCCGATCTTCTTGGCCCCATGACAGCGAGTGGAGTTATCGCCGACGCGCAGGGAGACGGCCCCCTCCTCGATCCCCGAGGAGATGAGCCCCAGGAACTTCCATTCGTGCAGGCGAGTGCGGGCATCTTCCGAACCGCCCCAGCTGGCCGTTCCCGTCAGCGGGTCCCGGCAGAGCGGATAGGACCCGTCGACCTCTTTCAAATGCAAAGTCGTAAAGGCTCGCTCGACCCGCAGAGTCGCCGAGAGCCTGGTTCCCAGCGAGTCGTACAGGGCGCTGGCTGCCCGCGTGAGGATATCCCCGACACGCTGCATGGAGGCACGAGCCAGCCGTCGACAGTGTGTGACGGCATCCTCGGGGATGCGCCATTCCTCCGGCGCGGGTGGCGTGCGCGGTCCTCCGGGCCTCCGGCCCAGCTCGTACCGCTGATGCGTTTGACAGCGGCTGTCGGGGTCGTAGACGGGCGAGACGTCGCCCGAGGCTCCGTTGGCGAACAGGTGAACGGACCCCAGCTGGAAACCCTCCTGACGGTCGGGAGCGTTGATCGAGTCCATGTGGCGCTCCACGCCTCGCGCCACGAGAGACTGCACGTCCCCATCCATCAGGTCGGTCACCGCCGTGTTGCCGGTGCCATGCACGGCGAACACGCTGAAGGCGCCCCTGGCCCGACAGGTTGCACGATCACCTGGACACTGGTCTACCCTGAGCATCCGGAGCGTATCGTCCACGGTCCCGGGCCGCGGCTCGGGATTCCGGAGAAAGGCCCCGTAGCTTCGGTTGCGCGTGACCCCCGGCACGCGGATGGCTCCCCAGGCGGCACGAGCCGGCTGAAGATCGTCGTGTGCGAGTTTGACGGCCTTCGCAAACCGACGGACGAGGAAGTCGACCCACGCGGCGTCATAGCCCGAGACCGGTGTGGCGCTCTCGTTGTATTGCCGCACCTCGTAGAAGTTGCCGGGAGCGGCGTGCGTGTGTGTCGCCGCGACCAGCAGTCGATCCGCGCCGATACCGGTGCCGGCTGCTGCGAGCAGCTCGGCCGTTCGTCGATGCAGTTGGGGTGCGACGTTCAAAAGATCCACGACCACGAAGGCGATGCGCTCTCCGCGAGCATCCTCGAGAAGCATTGCCCGCGCGTACAGTCGATGTCGGAAGCCGGCAATCTGCTGCCCTTCGAAAGAGATTCCCGCGACGCCCATGCCGGGCGGCGGTGTAATGTCGACCCTGGCGAAGCCAGCGCGCAGACCATCGCCCGGTCGAGGGACCGGAGGTGGCGACCGAGGGGTCGGGAGAGGCACGGCTTGGGGCGTGGAGGCGCATCCTGCCGCCGACGCTGCGCTCAGAGCGACAAGGAGGAAGGCCGCCCGCGAGCACGCCCCCGTCTGCCTACTCATGCGCGCAGATCCGATCTGCCGGCCGGCACTGCGGACCCAGCAGGCTGACCACGACGCCAACCCACACGTTGACGTCTCGCTCTTCGCCTTGAGCGTCCGTGAGCTTCGTTCCTGGATCCCGGTTGAACTGGACGTGCAGCAGCTCCAGGTGTACCGCCGCATCGAAGACGCCCAGAGGGATGCGTCCGACCGTTATCTCCGCCGAGAAGTCCAGGTGGGTCAGCCCCGATCCGGCGTAGTATCCGAGCCCGTCGGTTCCTGCGGTCTCGCGATCGAGCGCCTGCCCGAAGCTGACACCCGCCGCGGCCCCCAGCCGGAGCGATCCTGCGGGAAACAGAAGGCCGGCCCACACAGGGACCCGAACCGTAAGCCCGGGCTCCAGGTAGACTCCCCGCACCGCATCGATGTCGTGATAGATCGCGAGGCGCGGAGCCAGCACCGGGAGCGTCGGGAACTCCACCCTAACGTACAGCTCGTGCGTGTTTGTCAGGTCGGCGGCGGGCCCCACCGCACCTTCCGTCCTGAAAAAGCGCCCTATCCATCCGCCCGATAGCAGCGCGGGCCCGACAGTGCCTGCCAGCTCTAACCAGACGTTGGACTCGCCCAGAAACTCCTGTCCGAAACCCACGCCGCTCGAGTCAGCGGCGGAGAAGGCAATGTTGCCCCACGCGCCTGCCGTGACGCTCAGCTCCCGACTCCAGTAGCTGAGAAGAGCATCCGTTTGCAGTACCGGGCTGTCGTGTCGGGTGATGCCACGCCACACGCTTCTGGTGCGCAGTGCCACATCGAGGCCGACAACAGGGACGGCCTGGGCGGCTCCCGAGAGAGGACACGCGAACGTCAGGAAAAGAGCGACCAGCGCCAGGCGGCGGCCGGAATTCATGGTATCGCCGGCACTCAGACGAAGGGGTCCGGTGGGGTCTCGATCGCGAATCCGGGCGGCGCTTCTTCCGGACGATGCGTCACCCACCACTGCCCTGCTCGCTCCGCCGTCCATGGCTGCCCGTACGTGATTCTTCCCAAGGCGTGCTTCAACTCGCGCGCCGACGCGAAGCGATCTTCGGGCTCCTTCTCGAGACATCTCAGTACAACCGCGTCCAGGGCCGGCGGAACCTCCTCCTCCGCCAGCTCAGAGGGCGGAATGGGAATCGAGCGGAGGTGACTCGCGATGATCGCGAGGGGCGAATCCTCGGTGAACGGCGGCTTGCCGGTCAGCATCCAATACGCCACGGCGCCGAGACTGTAGATGTCGGTCCGGGCGTCGACTCGCTCCGGGCACAACGCCGACTCCGGTGCCATGTACATCGGCGTACCTACCACGAAGCCCGCCCTCGTGATCTCGCCCTCACCTTCCACCTCGAGCTGCTTCGCGATGCCGAAGTCCAGCACCTTCACGAAGTCGCAGATACAGCCCTGATTCGTCACGAAGATGTTGGAAGGCTTCAGATCGCGGTGTACGATCCCGCGGTCGTGAGCCTCGGCCAGTGAGCCGCATACCTGCATGAGCAGATACCCCGCCCGCTCGGCCGGAACCGGGCCGTACTGGCGTACGAGCTTCTCGAGGTCCTGGCCCTCCAGCAGCTCCATCGCGTAGTAGAACGTGTTGTCGGCCGCACGCCCGTAGTCATAGATCGTAATCGTATTCGGGTGCGTCAGCCTCGAGGACAGTTGCACTTCGCGCTCGAAACGGGCGAGCGCCTCTTCCGTAAGCCCGCCGCCCCGGTCGAGAACCTTCACAGCCGCCGGACGAACCATCATGGCATGCTGTGCGACGTAGACTCTGCCCATGCCCCCGCGGCCGATCTCCCGTCGTACCAGATAGCTGCCGAGTATCCGCGCCTGCTGGGTCCGCTTGCGCATGCTGTAGAGCGTGTCGGTCACGAGCACGGACGTGCCGGCGAGGATGGCCAGCCCCAGTGACGTGATGACAAGACTGTCGCGAAACGCCTCCGTGCCCCCCGCCGCGGCCCAATACGAGGCACCCCACGACGAGAGCGAGTAGGCAAGCGCGTGCGCAAGCACGAAGGCGAGGACCGTCACCACGCCGAGCCAGATCTGATAGCGTGTCCGCCAGGGGATCACCGCAGCCGGGACGAAGAGCATCAGAGCCGCGCCGAGAGCGGGTGGGTAGTCGGGGTCCAGCGTTCCCCCCATGCTGAAGTGTCCGACGACCACGTTCAGCGCGATAGTCGCCAGCACGGTCCCTTCCAGACGCTCCGCCGTGGGGTTACCGACGA
Source organism: Gemmatimonadota bacterium (assembly GCA_039586095.1). Taxonomy (GTDB): domain Bacteria; phylum Gemmatimonadota; class Gemmatimonadetes; order Palauibacterales; family Palauibacteraceae; genus JBDHBD01. The sequence goes on along the minus strand of JBDHLB010000015.1, from coordinate 51,475 downwards.
ATGTGGAAGCGAGGGCGAGAGCGAACGAAAGCAGGTGAAGCGCATCGAACGCCCATTCGGCGCGCGCGAGACCGAGGCTCTCCAAGAAGAGGTTGGGCTGAACGATGACGAGGCGGGCCACGCCGATCATCACCACGCTGATCGCGAGACCGAGCACAAAGATGAGGCGTGACCGCCGGAGGAGGAGGTCCCGGAACTCCTGTTCGAGCGTGGCGCTGGTGCGGAAGAGCGCCGTTTTCGGGACGCCGCCCGTGCCGGCTTCACTGGGCACCGTCGTCACTGCGCAGCCTCCTGCGTCCTTTGGATACTAAGGAGCAAGTCGGGTTTCAGCTACGCCTTCGCGGTTCCGGTGACAGACGGCCGCCTTCCCATATCCGACTCGGTCTTGCATGTTGGGCGCGTCCCCCCATCGCGATCAGACGGTGTCGGACGACGCCCACACAGTTCGAACGACGGAGGAGCGATGCGGTCTCGTGCGACCTGGGTAGCATCCGTGGCTGCGGTGGCAGCCTTCCTTCTGGGCTGCGATCAGGGCACCCGCAGTCCGGAAGGTCTATTCGTGCCGGAAGTGGCCACGGCGAGCGATGTGGCGGCCACCAGCGTCAAAGAACCGTTCTCCGGAATCGCCATCGTGTGCAACTCGGGCGAAATCGTCGACCTGGCCGGCACGCTTCACGTGCGGGTCCGTGTCGCGCCGGACGGAAACGGCGGCTTCCATGCGTCCTTCCATTTTCAACCGATGGGGGTGGGGGGCGTCGGGCGCACGACCGGAACGAAGTTTCGCGGGACGGGCGTGACGCGATCGACCCAGAACGTGTCCGGCAGCGGCTATCCCATCGTGGCCACGGAGGTGAACAACTTCCGCATCATCGGACAGGGGCCCGGCAACAACCAGCTCGTGCATGCGGTCACGCACACGACAATCAACGCGAACGGCGAGCTGACTGCGGACGTCGACCTGTTCAGCGACGACTGCCGCTAGCGTTTCGTCACGACAGACTCGGCCAACGCAGGCCGCTAGCGATGGCGGCCCGCCGTCAGCCAGTGACCCGGCGCGCCAGCCCCCGGCCCACCATGCGAAGTCGTTCCCGCCAGGGCAGGCGCAGCAGGTTCGTTCTCACCACACCGCGCGTGAAGTACGTCTTGCGCGAATAGTCGATCGCCACGTCGACCACAGCGGGCCGACCCTCGCGTAGGACGGCATGGGCACCCTCGAGCGCCGCGCCGATCTCTTCGTCGGATCCCAACGCAATGCACTCCACGCCGAGGCCGCGGCACACCGTCGCCAGGTCGTAGTCGGGCAACTCGCTCGCTACCTTGCGACCCAGCGCGACGTTCTGGAACTGTGCGATCTGGGCCAGTTCCCGGTCGCGGAGCACCAGCACCAGCACCGGGAGCCCGCGTCCGGCTGCGGTAAGCAACTCGAGACCGGTCATCAGGAACGCGCCGTCCCCGGCCAGAGCGATCGCCTGGCTCTCCTCACAGGCGAGCGCCGCACCGATGGCCGCGGGAACGCTGTATCCCATGCACGAGTAGTCGACGGGCGCCAAAAAGTGGCCGGGTGCATCCAGCCGCAGGCATTCCACACCGAGAAACGTCCCGTTGCCGCTGTCCGTGGTGAAGATCGCTTCCGGCCCGAAGCGGGTCTGCAGGGCCTTCAGAAGGCGCGGGGGAGAGACACCCCCGTCACGCGGGCGCTCGCGTAGCTTCATTCCCAGCCACCGGTCGATCACTTTCTGGTGGCCCTGAAAGAGCTGCGTGCGGAACTCTGGATTCCGGCCGCCCGCGCCCGAGGTGGCCAACCGCTCTACCAACAGCGAGACGAAGGTCGTCGCATCCGCGGTCACTTCGAGATCGGTCTCGAAGTTGCGACCCAGGACCTCCGGCTCGATGTCCACGTGGATCAGGGGACGGGGTGGTTCGATCCCGTAGCTCCCTGTGGCCACCTCGCTGAACCGGCATCCGACGGCCAACGTCGCGTCGCAGTGTCTCACCACATCCCGCACGAACTTGGGCGCGGCATCCCCGAAGCCAGGCCACAACCACAGCGGGTGGCTCTCGGGGAACACGCCCTTGCCCTGAAATGTGGTCGCGACCGGCCCCTCGAGGGTCTCGGCCAGGCGGACGAGGGCTTCGGTTCCTGCTGCGGCGGCCCCAAGCCCCAGGTACAACAGGGTCCTCTCCGCCGCCATCAGGATGCGGGCCACCTCCTCGACGTCGTCCGGGTCCACGTCGGGCGGTGCGATCGGCGCCCAAGCTTGCGGGTCGAGTTCGGCCGTCGCGTGCGGGATCAGATACAGGTCGGCAGGCACTTCGACGAACACGGGCCCTGGGGCGCCTGCTCGGGCGATCGCACACGCCTGCCGGACCACGGCGTAGAGGTCTTCCCCCTTCTCGGGCCGAAGCTGGGCCTTGGTGACCGGGGCGGCGAGGGTCATCTGATCGATGTCGTGGAGCTGGTACGCGAGACCCGTGTCGGCGCGGATCCCGCAGCCGAGCACGAGCATGGCCACGTTGTCCATGTACGCTTCGGCGATCCCGGAGAGGGCGTGGGTGAGTCCGGCGCCGGGTACGACGTTCACGCACGCGATCTTGCCGGACGACCGCCAGACGGCGTCGGCCATGAAGGATGCACTCTGCTCGTCGGTCACGAGCACGGGCGTGACCGCTTCCGACTCGCCCAGGGCATCGTACAGCTCGATGTTGTGTGTGCCGGGAATCCCGAACGTGAACGGCACTCCCTCGTCTTCCAGAGCGCGGACCACGGCGCGTCCGCCGCTTTCTCTCATGCATCGCCTCCGATCGACTGCGTCCACCCGGTCCACCTGGTCAAAACGGTCACCCTCGGCCCTTGATCGCGCTCAGACGGCGTCCGGCGCGCCAGTGTCTCCAGCCTGCCACCCGTCCAGCAGATCCGCCGCCTCATAGCGGATCTTCTCGGCCACCCGGTCCGCCAGCGCCATGACGGTCAGGTACGGATTGATCTGTAGCGCATCGACAAACAGGCTCGAATCCGCGACCCGAAGCCACGGGAGGCCGTGCACACGACCCCATGCGTCCGTGACGGAGTCTCGCGGACCGGACCCCATCCCGCATCCCCCCATCAGATGGGCGGCCGACACCGAGATCTTGCCGGGCAGGAAGTGGCGCTCATCGATGAGCGCGTTCACTCGCTCGGCGTCCCGCGCCTCCAGCAGAGGAGGGTTGGCCGATGGCGCATGCACCCGTTCTGCACCGGCCGCAAAGAAGATCCGGGCCGACGTGCGTGTGGCCTGCACGAGCGCCGTAACCACCTGTGGTGTGAAGCGGTAGTGGACGACGGGTCGGCCGGCCCGGTCCACCGTGATCCGGTTCCCCGGCACCGCGCGATCGCAGGCCAGTACCAGGATCATCTGCAGTCGCCGGAACGCCCGCATCAACCGACTGTGGTCCGGACCGAATCCGGTGAGGTTCTTGGCCGTGACGAATGGGAAGTACATGCACGTCTCCAGCACGTAGCCCTCCTGCTCGGCCCGATCCAGATAAAAGCTCTTGGGGTGACCCACATCGTTCGTGATCTCGCTGGGGTGCTCGGCCACGAGGATGTGCGCGGGGTGGCATGTGAAGCCCTCGCCCAGCCGCCGCAGCTCTGCGGGCAGCCGTGAACGCAGCAGCAGGGCTGAGCTTCCGATCGATCCCCCGGCCACCACCACGATCCCGGCCTTCACGCGGTACTCGCCTGGCGCCCACTCGGATGGCCCGCCCTTGTCGCCCTCTCGCGTTGAGCGGACCCTCACGACGAGAGCTCGCTCCTCTACTCGAACCACCTCGGCCCGCGTCACGATCTCCACGCCGCCCCGCTCGGCGGCGGGCAGTTGCACTCGATCCGTTCCCTGCTTCGCCTGGTTCGGGCAACCGAGGTTGCACAGACTGGAGCCTCGGCAGCCCTTCACGTTGACGGGAAACTGCTCGGCCACGAGACCGATCCCGGTGCAGCCCTCCACAAACAGCCGGTTGTTCTCGTTGATCTCCTCGGGCGGCAGAAGATGAACGTTGTTCTGAGCGGCGTACTTGGCTGACCGGCTTCGAACGTCTTCATACTCGAGATCCGGTACAGCCCAGCTTCGAATCACACGTTCCGGGACAACAAGAGATGTTCCCGTGTACACCGACGTGGAGCCGCCGTAGGTGCGGCCCAGGGCCAGCGTCATCGTTCCATCGCCTGTCAGAACCGCTCCCCCCTCTTCGTAGAGCGCGTCGGCCATCTCGATTTCACGTCCGGTGAACTCGGCGGGTTCGAGCCGAGCTCCTTGCTCGAGAAGAAGGACCCTGCGGCCGTCCGCCACCAGCGGTACGAGTTCGGCGGCCACGGTGCCGCCGCCGGCGCCCGAGCCCACGATCACGACGTCGTACGAGCGCTCGATCATGGCCGTTCCCACCCGTCGGGGTGTGCCCCGTAATCGATCTCCGAGTAGGCAGCGGGGCGAGCGTAGTAGCCCATGAAGGTCAGCGTGCGCAGCCCCCACACTCCGCGTCGAAGCAGCACGAGTCGGGAATCCTGGAGGGCTTGAAGAAATCGGAGCCGGCGCTCCGGATCGAGCGAACGAAAGCGACGGCCGTGGCGCAGGACGGGCAACCAGTCGAGGACGCCGGCGAACAGTAACAGCTGACGGCGGACGGCGTGTGTCTGGCGGCCGAGTGCCTGATCGATGATCCCGAGCACTTCGCGCCACTCGTTCGGATCGGAACCCGCGATCTCCGGGACGAACGTCTCGGCGAGCGCCCGCAGCTGCGGCTGGACCGGAGGCGGGGGGGAGCCCGTGGCTGTCACCGTATCCGTCCTCGCGTGGCAGAGCTTTGGGGAAGCCACGACGAGCTTGTCGTGGCCTCCGCCTGCGACCCCGGCACAATATCAGCCGGAGGGGGAGGCTACAATCGACGGGAAGTGGTCAGCATGTCAAACGCAATACAGCTAAACGGGTTATCGTGCTCCATCTCATTCTATGTATGAGATGGAGCAACATGGGCCGTGGGTGGAGCTGTGGCCGTCGAGGCCGGCACCCGCGGCCTCGATGCCTTCAGGCAGGTGTGGCCTGTGTGGCCGTATCGGCCGCGGCCTCCGGCCGGGTCACGACACCACTGGACACGTTGTACTTGTAGCCCAGGTAGATGAGGATGATGCCGAGGATCTCCGTCACGTACAGCACCTCCACGTGACCGAAGCGGGTGAACGAACCCCCGATCCCCGGCAGCAGGGCTCCGACCGCGATGAGCACGTTGCCGATCACCCGGTGCCGCATGCCCTCAAGCCCACGGAACTTGACCGCCGAGTAGACGGCACCTCCGACGAGGAGCGTCGCGGCATACAGGTTGATGAATGGGCTAAAGGCCCGCACCCAGCTCCACTCCATCACCCGGCCCGACAGCCGGTGCGACTCGACCGCCGCGAAATCGATGGGCGTGAGCAGCACGAAGGTGGCGGCAATGGCCACGACGGTGAGCAGGGCGATTGTGAGACGATCGGCCGTCTTGCGTTTCATGAGCAGGTACACGGTGCCCTGCGCGAGAGGCGCCCCGCCGAGCAGAGCGCCCGAGATGTACCATGTGCGGAACACGCTTTCCTGCCAGCCGAACAGAGTCGTCAGAGATTCGGTGGCCGTGCCGACTCCATACATGAGCAGACCGATGCCCCACCACAGGAGGTGGGGCCCGGAGCGCCGCTCCCGATACCGGCTGAGTACGATCCAGCCGAACCAGATCGCGAAGAACGTCGTGGCGATCGGCACATAATGGACGAAGGTCCGCATCAGAAAGATCTCATCAAAGTGACCTGCTCAGAACGACGTCACCCAGCTCAAGAGCAGCGTGCGCTTCGGCTCGGGCCGGAAGAAGGTCGCGTTCGACACTTCCGCGTACAGCTCGTTGGTGAGATTTTCGACCGCCAGGCTCAGGCTGTGCGACGTCGAGCCGAACTCGAACAGACGCACACCGCCGCGAACGTCGTGTACCGTGAACGCAGGAATGACGTCACCGACCGCGTTCTGAAACCCTACGTCGATGTCCTTCTGCTCGCCCTGGTGCCGCAGGTTGTACGAGGCCCAGAATCGGCCGCCGGGATCCCGGTAGGCCGCGTTTGCCACAAACTTGCTCGAGTACGTGTCACCGATCGGGTTTACCGGGTTGGTCACGTCCTTCGAGTCGACATGGCTGAAACTCCCCCGGAGCGTCAATCCATCCACCGGCATCACATCCGCGGCGATCTCCACACCCTGAAAGCGCAGCTTGTCGATGTTCACGTTCTGGAACTCGGGGAACGGCCCCACCATCTCGCCCGTGTCGAGCAGCCGGATCCCGTCGGTGATCTCGTTGCGGAAGTAGTAGGCTTCGGCCCCCACCCTGCCCTTCCGGAACTTGAGGCCCAGGTCAAAGTTGAGGCTCTTCTCGGCCTTGAGATCCGGGTTGCGGCTCAGAAAGCCCGAGCCCTCTGCCGTCACACCGTCGAAGTAGAGCTCGATGATGTTGGGCGCACGGAACGCCCGGCCGACGGCCGCCACAATGTTGAGCTCGGGGATCACCTCCACGAGCAGGTTGGCCGCCGCGACCACGGTCTGGTCGTCATGCTCGGTCGGCGGAAGATCTTCCAGGCCCGGCGTGTCCTCGGTCTGCGACCGTACATCCTGGAAGCGGGCCCCGACGATCAGAGACACGGGATCGGCCAGCTGGAGATCACCCTGCGCGAACACGCCGAGCCGTTGGTAGGTCGCGTTCGGGACGTTCGGAACGTCGCTCTCTTCGAAGCTCGGGGGACCGAGACCCACGACACCCTGGCGCAGGAAGTCGGTGTTTTCGGAGTCGTCGTGGGAGAAGTCTACACCGTACGTCAGCAGCGCATTCTCGCTGATCACCTTCGCCGCCTCGATCCGAAATCCGAGCGTCTCGAGATCGGTGAAATTCTCCGACTGGGAAACGATCCCGGAGCCCGGCGGAGCCATGGGACCGAACACGAGGGAGCCGGGAATGAACACATCCGTGGTGAACTCGCGCTCATTGTTCATCCGGTAGGCGGTCACGTCCAGACGGTCGACCACGGTCCAGCCCAGATCGCGCCCCCGGTATCCCAGAGTCTGCTTGTCCACCTTCTGGTCCGGGTAGCGGAGCTCGATGGAGGTGGCGTCCTCGACGCCGAGGTCCTCGCCTCGCACGAAGCCGAAGCCCGTCTCGTCCGCAGAATAGAGACCGAGACGTCCGAACACTCGATGCGTGGGAGAGAACGCGTAGTCGAGCAGCGCGCTGAAGTTGCGGTCCCGAACGCCCGTATCCTGGACCACCACATTGTCATCGAGGCTGATGTTTCCGAAGGAACCGGAGGGCGCCTCGTAAGGCTCCGTGTCTCTGTACTGGCCGCTGAACCGGAAGCCGAGACCTCCGGTCCGCCCGAACAGGGTCACGGTGGGTCGGTGCTGATTGCCGGCGGTTCGGAACGAGTACTTCGCGCTGCCGCCCACTTGATCACCGCCCGACAGCGGTGGCACTTCGTTCGTGCGCAGATTGATCACACCGCCGATCGCGTCGCTTCCGTACAACACGGAGGCCGGTCCACGCACGACCTCGACCTGAGCCACCTCCTTGATGTCGACGATGGCCGGGATCTCGCCGAAGTCCTGCTGTCGGCGGGAGTTGTTCAGCCGAATATCGTCCTCGAGCAGCAGGATGCGCTGCCCTCGCTGCCCCCGGATGATCGGACGGGTCTGGTTCGTTCCGACCCCGTTCACGTCCACACCCGGAAGATCGCGCAGGAGATCCGCCCCCGTGTTTGGCACGAGTTCGAGGATCAGCTCCTGCTCGACCACGGAAACCGGTGCGGCCGTCAGGAAGATGTTCTTCTCGGTTCGGGTCGCCGTGACGTTGAGAGGCCGCAGGACATACACCGGTTCGGGCACGGTATCGGCCGCGGCGGAATCGGCGGCTGGTTGCCGCGGCTCCTGCGCCTGGCCCGAGGCCGCAAGCAGCGACAGGAGCAGCAAAGCGCCGCCCGTGGTTTTGCGCATAAGATGGACGGGAATCATCTGGGCACGCCTCCTCCGTTCTATCGAGGCACCGAGCGGCTTGCTCCGTAGAGCTCGTCAGGCTCGGTGATAGGATTCTCCACCGGGAAGGGTAGCGTGGTGAGGAAAAAGGAAAATTAGCGGCCTTACGGACGAATCGTACGCAGATCTACGCAGAACCCTCGTCCAGGAGACCCAGATGAAGCGCGACACGGGTCAGACCCGCCACGTTTCTGACCTCGAGCTTGCGCATGATGTTCTGACGGTGTGTCTCGACGGTCCGGGGACTGATCCGCAGGTCCTGCCCGATCTGCCTGCTCGTGAGCCCGCGCGCGACCAGGCGCAGGATCTGCCGCTCGCGACCCGTGAGCCGGGCCAGCGCGATCGACCGACCGCGCTGCTCCTGGAGCGCGGTCGCCAGTCTTCGTGTGACCCGAGGGCTGAACGCGGAATGCCCGGACTGCACGGCTCGGACCGCGGATCGCAGCTCGGCAGGACCCGCTTCGTCCTTGAGCAGATAGCCATCCGCGCCCGCTTCCACGGCCCGCTCCACATATTCCGGCTTGTCGTGCATGCTGAGAACCAGCGTGCGCACGGGAAGATCCAGCTGACGGATCTCGCGCACGAGCTCGAGCCCCGAGGTGCCCGGCATCGATATGTCGATCAGCGCCACGTCGATCGTTTCGTCGCGCAGCGCGGCGAGAGCTTCCTCGCCGTCGGCCGCTTCCCTCACGACGTCAAAGCTGCCGTCTTCCTCCAGCACGCGCCGAACGCCCTCCCGCACCAGGGCGTGATCGTCGACGATCAGCACGCGAATCGATTCGGAATGCACGAGCCTCACTCCACCTCCAGCGGCAGCCGCACTTCGAGCGACGTCCCTCCGTCCGGTCGAGACGAGAGTCTAACATCACCACCGAATCGCAGCATCCGCTCCTTCATCCCGACCAGCCCCACCTGGCGGTCGCCATTCCCCGCCGTCGCGGCGGCCGGGAGCTCGGTCGGCCTGCCGGCCGATCGATTGTCCGACGTCTCTACCGGGGCCGCTCCCGGACCGTGTCCGTTATCCTGCACGACCAGCCGAAGCCCCTCTTCCGTCTGCTCGAGTGCTATGTCGACCGACGTCGCCCCGGAGTGGCGCGCGACGTTGACGAGTCCCTCTTGCAGGGCGCGGAACAGGGCCAGTTCGGCATCCGGTGGAAGATCAAGCTCGTGGAGGGACTCGCGAAAGCGGGTCTCGATCGACGTCCGCTCGGCGAATTCCGAGGCGATCGCCCGCAGCGCCGGAACAAGACCCAGATCATCGAGCAGGGACGGCCGCAACGCGCTGGCCACACGTCGAATGCCTCCAATTCCCGAATCGATCAGGTCTAGCGCACGGTCGATCGATTCCGCCTGCTCCGGCGCTCCCTGTTCACGGACCATCCCGAGCTGCAGCCGGAGTGCGGCCAGGATCTGCGCCGTCTCGTCATGGAGCTCGCGTGCCACGCGCCCTCGTTCTTCCTCGTGCTGCTGCACCATCCGCGCGGCGAGACGCTCGAGATCGGCGGTTCTGTCCTCGAGACGCTGATAGAGATCGGCGTGCGCCAGGGCGGCCCCGACCTGGTGCCCCAGCGCGATCAGGAAGTCTTCGTCCAGCACCGCGAACGGATCCCTGGACCTGCCCACCACCAGAAGGGCACCATCTACGACCGATCCGTTGAACACCGGTAGCGCCGCCGTATAGCCAGGCCGGTCGCCCCTCCCCGGTCGGGAGGCGTGTCCCCGCAGCACCTGCGGATGGCCGCGCTCCATGACATCTCGAACGGCTTGGTTCGCATCGTTCGGTAGCGCGCCTTCGACCCAGTCCGCGCAACTCCCGCTCGCGTGCGACACACCCGTGTCCCGCCGATACAACGCGCTCCCCGAAACGGCGGGAAGCGTGAGCGGCCTCTCGAGCAACGCTCGAATCAGATCAGTGAGCCGGCCGCTCCGCTGAAGGTCGCCGGAAAGGGCCGAGAGCACTCCCAGCCCGCGACGCTGGTCCTCGACGACAAGCAGGAGAATCCCGCCTCCAACGGCCAGCACGAAGATGATGTCGAGATAGTACCCCCATGGATTCCAGGCGCCGCGGGCTCTCAAGAACGGATAGTCGAGGTGGTGCAGGCTCCACAGCAGGAACGCCCACGCCATGAGGGCAGCGGGCTTGGATCCCACGCTCCGGTGGTGGCGCCAGAACACCCAGGCCGTCCAGGCCGCCGCCGCACTCAGGAACGCCACGGCGGGACCGGCCGCCAGAAGAAAGTCGTCCATCCTGTAAATGGCCACGTACGACCACACGGGCGGAAAGGCGAGCAGCACGCCGTGCCACGCCCGCCACCGGATCTGTTGGGAGAAGGCGAGCGCGGCAGCAAGCAGAACCAGGGCCGTCCACCCAGTGAACACCTGGTGCCAGTACAGAAGCTGCCGCTGCTCGGTGAGTAGAAACCCGATGATCACGCCCAGGCGGATCGCATAAAGGAGCCAGGCAAAGGCCCAGAACCCGAAGTAGCCTCGCCGGTAACGCCTGTAGAGGTAGAAACATATGAGGGCTATGCCCAGCGTCACACCCGTCTGCAGAAAGGCAGCGGCGAGCTCCGACACATCCTGGACGGAGGAGGAGTACTGCATCAGGCTTCAGCGTCCATGCGACGGGGCATCGATACGCGGATCGGACCGAAAGAAAAAAGAGGCGGCCGCCGGGGCCGCCCCTTGGAAACCGGGGGCAGGACCGCGCTCAGGCGCGCTCGATCGTGTAGCAGACCCGCCACTTGGGCATGTTCTCCGGATCGCGCGCTTCGCTGTCGCCCTCCTCCGGAATGTCCTCGCCCGGTGCGTACCAGCCGAGCATCGATGCCACCGGCCCCGTGAACTCACGCCGGTAATGGTCGAGCTGGTCGTTGGCCGTCAGAGAATCGAGTTCCTCGCCGAACAGCTCCACGATCAGGTGATCGTCGACCTCGCCCTCGAAGATCACGCGATTCACGTCCACCTTGTTCCATGCGGGATGGTCGGAGATCGCCCAGAACCCCTGTTCGGGGATCTGCTTCTCCTGCACGATTCCGCCACGATTGTCGCTGGACACTCGCGGATAGAACCGGAACTCGCCCTTTTCCTTGAAGAACGGTTCCATCTTATCTAGGATCTGGATCCACCGAAGGTTTACCTGGATCCGATCGCTGGCCTGCTCCGCCATCGTCTACTCCTTGCTCGTGTCGTCGGACGTGCGCCGATGCCCCGGCTCCCCAGCGTCTTTGCCCCGTTTCAGTTTCAATCCTGCAATCTGGAGCACGCGCGATATTACAACAAGAGAAGCACGTTGGGGAGGCCGAGGTCACCCGGCTTCCGCCCGCGGTCCCGCCTAGCGCAGCACCTTCATCTCCAGAAAGCTGGCATGCCTGGCCGAATGATACACGCGCTGAGTCGCCGCGGCGAAATCTCCCTCCGTGGCCTTGAAGATGTTCGGCACGAACGTCTGCGGGTTGCGATCGATCAGAGGAAACCAGGTGCTCTGGATCTGCACCATCAATCGATGCCCCGCCTTGAAGGTGTGGTACACGTCCTGCAGCGGGAGGCGCACGGTCGTGACCTCATTCGGAACGAACGGCTCGGGCGTCTCGTAGCTGTTGCGGAACCGGCCACGGATCACCTCCGAGCGCACCATCTGCTCGTATCCGCCCAGTTCGACGCCATCCGGCGTGCTGGGCTCGTTTGGCTCGTCCGGCGGATACACGTCGATCAGCTTCACGACCCAGTCCGAGTCTGTGCCGGTTGTCGACACCGCCAGATGGGCGAGCAGATCGCCGGCGAGGGTCAGCTCTTCCTCCAGCACCTCCGTCTGAAACTCGATCACATCGGGTCGCCGGCCCGCAAAACGCTGGTCCTCCGTCATGTAGAGACGTGGCGTGAACACGATCCGTGTCGCCTCCGTATACGGCACCGGCTCGTCCGGATCGCTCACGTATTCCGTATAGCGGCCCTCGGTCGGCTCACTCCGCCTTTCGGCCGTCTCGCTCTCCGCACCAGCTTCACTTTCCCGACCTGACGGCGGTTCCGTCGTCAGCCTCTTTCCGCCTCGCAGGTAGAGGCGCTGCGTGGCGGCCGCCGCTGGGGGCCAGGCGTCGAAACTTTGCCACTCCTTGCGGCCGGTGTCGAACACCAGCGCCTCGAAGTCGGGTGGGCTCCCCTCGCCTTTCAGGAAGTGCCGGAAGAATGGTGCTTCGACCTCGCGCTGGTACCAGCCAGAGATGTCCTCTCCGAACGTGATGTTGCCCACCATGTGGGGGGACCGTGCACGCGACCACCCGCCATGGCTCCACGGTCCCATGACCAGCACGTTGAACGTCCCCGAGTTCTCGGCCTCCAGCGTGCGGTAGATGTTGAGCGGGCCGTACAGATCCTCGGCGTCGAACCAGCCTCCGACCGTCATCACGGCGTGATCCACATCGGTGAGGTGTGGGAGGATGCTGCGCCGCTGCCAGAACTCGTCGTAGTTCGGGTGCTCGACGAGCTGTTGCCAGAAGAAGTTGTCCTCACCGTAGTATCGGCTCGCGTTCGACAGCGGGCCCAGATCCATATAGAAGGCATAGCCGTCCCGGGTCTCCGGTCGGATCATCGGGTACCACCGGTTCGGTGTCGGTTCGGCCTTCTGGTAGCCGAACACCGGCGTGATCAGGAAGTAGCTCAGAAAGTAGGCGCCGTGGTGGTGGAAGTCGTCGAAGAAGAAGTCGGCGATCGGCGCCTGGGGCGAGGAGGCCGCCAGAGCCGGGTGAGCCTCCGGAAGGGCGGCGGCGGCGTAGAAGCCCGGGTAGGAGATCCCCCACATGCCGACCTTGCCGTTGTTTGCTTCCACGTTCTCCAGCAACCACTCGATCGTGTCGTACGTGTCCGACGATTCATCGATGCCCGCCTCCCCGGGCACGTGCGGTCGCATGTTGTCGTACAGACCTTCCGACATGTACCGCCCGCGCACGTCCTGGCAGACGAAGATGTATCCTTCCTCCTCCATGTAGCGGGACGGGCCGATGCGCTGCGGGAACCCACGCTGCCCATAGGGCCGGCAGCTGTACGGAGTGCGCCGGAGCATGATCGGGTAGGTGCGACTCCGATCCTTCGGAACGTAGACCGCGGTGAACAGCTCGGTACCGTCGCGCATGGCGATCCGGTACTCGGACTTGTCGTATCGGTCCGCGGGCCTGAACTCTCCGTCCTCCTGGGCGCGGGCGGCCTGCCCTCCGCCGCAGGCTCCTCCAAACAGGGCTAGAGCCACCGAGACTCCGACCCGCATGGAGCCTCGTTGCCAAATTCCCGTGCCGCGTCGGCGTATGATCAACGTCCACCTCCCTGGCCCGACGGATTCCGTTCGGGTAGCGGCTGGGTCAGGACAGCGATCATGGTCCGAAGACCGCCCAGAAAATCCCCGAGCCGCAGATTCTCGTTGGGACTGTGTTGGTTGTTGTCCGGATTCACCGTGGGGACAATGACGGCCGGCACCTCGAGCGCGCTGACGAAGGGACTGATCGGAATCGAGCCGCCCATCGTACGAATGCGGATCGGCTCCTTCCCGAACAGGTTGGCCAGCGCGGCGTTCAGCCAGCGACCCGGTTCGGAATCGAACTCGGTCCGGAAGGCTCCATACGAAACCTCGTGCTCGAAGCGGGCCAGCCGCGGGTACCGGGCTCTCTCCTCTGCCGTGGGTACGGCATCGACAAGGTGATAGCCGAGCCCTTCGATGTGACGGCGTACGCTGCGGATCAACCCGTCCGGATCGCTCTCCCGGACCAGGCGGACATCGATCTCGGCCGTCGCCTCGGAAGGAATGATCGTGCGCGCCTGCTCGCCCACCCAGCCGGCCCGCAGCCCACGAACGTTCAGGGACGGGTACTGGAGCGCCTCCTGAAGCGAGCCGGCCACAGAGTCGGCCCCGCCGATCCCCATGGCTCGCTGGAGCGCGATCGCGTCGTCGGGCACCTGCGCGAGCACGGCCCGCGTTGTCTCATCGAGCTTCACACCGTCGTAGTAGCCGGGTATCGTAACCCGGCCGTGCTCGTCCTTCATGGACGCGAGAATGCGAGCCAGCCGGACGGCCGGGTTCGGCACGTAGTTTCCGTAGTGGCCGCTGTGCTGTGGCGTGCGCGGCCCGTACACCGTGAGCGTGATCGTCGCGATGCCGCGCGCGCCAAACGAAAGCGTGGGCTGGCCGGAAGCGTGTGGAGGGCCGTCGAAGATCACGAGCATGTCGGCCGCGAGATCCTCGCGGAAACGCTCCACCGCATCCGGGAGTGGTGGCGAGCCCAGCTCTTCCTCCGTGTCCACGATGACCTTCAAGTGAACGGTGGGCAGGATGCCCGCGGCATTCAGCGCGCTCACGCTCGAAAGGAACTGGACGACCGGACCCTTCGAATCGGATGAAGAGCGTGCGAAAATCCGCCACTCGGGATCGCGGTCGCTCGCATTGCCCCCGCTCAGACGTTCCCACGGGATCGGCTGCCACTCACCACTTCCCGCGGGTGCTTTGAGCACCGGTTTCCACGGACTTTCCTGATCCCACGCGGCCGGGTCGACCGGTTGTCCATCCGCCTGCAGATAGATCAGAGCGGTGCGCTCCGCACCGGGCGTGTGACGCTCGGCCAGCAGCAGCTCGTTCCCGCGCGTGGGCAGACGGCGGGTCGTGAAACCTCTCTCCTCGAAGGCACGCTCCAACCATTCGATCACGCGTCTGATGTCATCGGGAAAGCGCGCGTCGTTGGGCAGTCGCAGGAAGTCGCGGAACGTCCGAATCGCCGCGGGCTCCTCCAGCGCGGCGAGGCGGTCGATCTCCTTCCGACTCAGTCCGTCCGCCTGCCCCAGGGCGGGCGCCGGCGGGAGCGCCGCTGCGAGCAGCCAGAGCCCGACGACAAGCCGTCCACTCGCGCCCTTGGTCACCGCACCACCAGTGGCACCGAGTACCGAGTTCGATCCCAGCTCAACTGCAGAACAGCCCCGGCTGTCGTGGGCAGCACGTCGATGGTGAAGCGCTCGAGCGGTTCATCGAGCATCTCCATCGCCATCGGCACGCGCGCGAGGTCGAACGACTCGTCGTAGTCCGTGCCCCAGATGTTGGTCTGCTCGTTGATGATCAACGTCGCGCTCTGGGGTGTGAACGCAGTCCACAGCGTGTAGTTTCCGGCCGGCACCTCGACCTCGCCGATCCGCACATCGCGCGAGATCGCAAGATGCGTGGCCGCGTTGGCCCCCGTGCGCCATACGGTATCGTATCCGACGAGGCCGCCCCAGATCTCGCGGCCCCGCATCGCGGGCTGGCTGTAGAGGATCGTGAACTTCGCTCCACCGGACTCGACCTGTACCGTCGCCTCCGGGGACGCCACGCCCATCCCCTCGCCCGCCGCGTCACGGGCGGCGAACTCCGCCGCCATCCGGTTCAAGTCCTCGAACTCGACGTCGGTCACCGGTTCGACGTCGATCTTGAAGGTCGTCTCCCGGCCAGTAATACCGAGGATCTGTCCCTCCGCGTCGACCTCCACCAGCATCGGGCTGCCGAAGAAGCTGGTGGCTACCGTATCTGCGCCGACCCGCTGGACCGCGTTGGGGCTCGCCTGGCCCTGGGCCAGCAGCACGCCGAACGGGTACTCGTCGGATCCTGCCGCAGTCGCGAGTCGCGTGACATGCTCCCACAGCCCGACCGGCAGGTTGACGCGGCCGGCCGTTGGCACCGTGCCGGGCGGAACCGCGACCCGCGACGTGTCGACTCTATCGCCGCGCATGGTCATGATCGTGGCGCTGTCCGCGCCCAGTGTGACCTGGAGCCGGTAGGCGGGCGGCCCGTCCGGATTTGTGGCGGGCGTCTCGAAATCGACCGCCAGGCTCGAGACCGATCCGTCCGGACGCAGCGTGGCGGCGTAGTGCGCGACCCGTGTGATCGGACTTCGCGCCACGACCGTGCCCTCGATCCGCTCGGCCGAGCGCGTGAAGACCTCCAGCGCCGTCGTGTCGACCCCGAGCCGCTCAATATACGCCCGTGTCGCGGTCGCGTCCTGCAGCTCGGCGCAGCCGGCTCCTGCCAGCGCAACGCCGGTCACGAACCACATTCCCCGGAGCACGCGACAAGGACGCTGGCCCATGATACCGGTAGCGATCGAGCGTTGTTTCGGGTCTGGCATGACGTCATCCCTCATGAGCCAGTGTTGGGTCGGTCGGAGCGCCGGCATCTCGAGGGAGCCGTGGCTCTGAAACCAGAAGGTCTGAAACTAGAAGAAGGATTCGACGTGTGCGATGCCAGCTGCCCGCCGCCGGCCCTGCCAGAAGTGGCCTCGACCTGTCTTCCGAAGCGCCGAACGCAGAGCCTGGCACATAGCACTCGGTCGTCGGCGTGCCAGCAGGAGGGCCGGAAGTATGTGCCAAATCAAGAATCGCCGGCTAGCTCCGGTGGGAATACCCGCCCGGTATATCGCGACGGGGTGCGCTGGCGACGCGCTCCCCCGGTACCGTCGAGGTTCTGGGGCCCTCCGTCCGAGTGGCAGTCCTGAGCACATCGGTTCAGATCCGGCTGGCCGCAGAGGGCATCGAGATCGCGCCGGCCGCGGAGATGCGACGCGACACCGCGCACCACCACGCGTCCATCGATCAAGACGTAACCGCGTGGGACATCCCGATCCCGGCCGGGCCCGAGATACTACACCTCGGTGGCGGCGAGACGGAGGTCACGGTGACGGGACTCGACCCGCGTGAACACCGCATCATCGCGGTGCCGGGAGACAACTTGCACGTGCCGCTACAGCCGCCGGTCGCCGATACCGTTCGTTTTACGGTCCGGGAGTAGTCGCGAGGGCCAAATCGACGCAGGCGGGGAGGACGATCAATCCTCCGTATCTCTCGTCCGCTGGTGACAGTCGACGCACTTGGCCATCACCATCCCATACAGTTCGGCCCGTTTCACCGGATCGGTGAGACCGCGGCCTACATGTCCGAGCTCGTGCACCTCGCGTGCGGCGGCCAGCGCCACTTTATCGCCTCCCATCGACGACACGACATGCTCTTCTAGAGGCTCCTCGCGTAGCACTTCCGTCCCGCGTGCCCACCATTCGTCTGACGGGATCATCAGACCGTCCCACATTCGGTCCACGGCCCAACGGTGGCGATCCATGTGCTGGATCGCATCGTCGCCAGGGGATGGGTCCCACACCAGCCCGACCTGCGGCCCCGCGTCGAACATGCCGTGGCACGAGCCGCAGGCGCTCGCCACTTCGCCCGACGCCACGGCAGCGCCTTCGGGAACCCACGCATCGGCCACGCTGGCGGCGGCCATCCGCATCTGATCCATGAACGGTTCCGAGCCATCGGGCAGATCGTCGGGCGTCCTCGTCTCCGCCAGGGCTCGCGCACGCACTTTCGCTTCGTCCAGATTCCCGAAGACGAGCGCGGTATGCACCATGTTGCCTTCGGTAAAGTGGGCGGCCATGACAGGTGGCACGTCGGACTTCGCACAGCCGGAAGGCAGCACCGTAACCAGCACGCTGAGCAGCAGAAACCGGCGATTCATCGAACCCCCCATCTCCCTTTTCGTACGCTGTTCAAGGTACTTACGGAACTTAAGGATCGCGGTGGCGTCCGGTCCACCCCCGGCGCCCGGCCGGGGTCGCCGGGAACGCTCCGCCGCCGGCCGCATACCAGCCCGGTGACGCGCTCGCAGCCGGCGAGCTCAGGCAATCGCGACAACGGGAGTCGAGAGGGTTGCGAAACGCAAACGAAGATCGACGAGGTCGCTCCAGGACGGCCGTCTTCGCGGCCCTGTTGCTCATCGCGGTCGCGTGCGAATCGTCCGACCCCATCGCCCCGCCGCCGTCCCAGGTCGAACTGGCCATAGCCAGCATCACCTTCGAGGACGTTCGAGCGGACATCGAGACGATCGCACACGATTCGATGCAGGGCCGGAGGACTCCGAGCCCCGGGCTCGAGAGCACCGCCGAGTACGTCGCGTCTCGCTTCGCGGACGCGGGTCTTCAGCCGGGAGGCACGGAGGGGTTCTTTCAGCGTTTCGATCTCGTCGAGTCCCGCGACGCCGTGAACACGATCGGCTGGCTGGAAGGCTCCGACCCGGGACTGCGGGACGAGTACGTGATCTTCACCGCCCACATGGATCACCTCGGCACCGGGCTCGAGGTGGACGGCGACTCCATCTACAACGGCGCGGACGACAACGCGTCCGGTACGGCGGTACTGCTCGAGCTCGCGGAGGCGTTTGCCACGCTGGACACCCGGCCACGTCGGTCCCTGGTATTCATCGCGCTCAGCGCGGAGGAACTCGGCCTGCTGGGTGCCTTCCACTACACGGACAATCCGACCTTCCCGATCGAAAGCACCGTCGCCAACGTGAACATGGACATGGTGGGCCGAAACGATCCAAGCAGCATCGCGGCTCTGCGCTCATCCGAGGAGATCGGCGGCCTCGCCGAGACCGTCGGCGACCGCCATCCGGAGCTCGGCCTGAGCGTGACCGGAGACCTGTGGCCCGGCCAGAACCTGATCCGACGATCCGACCAGTGGGCGTTTATCCGGTTGGGCGTCCCCGCGCTCTTCTTCCACAGCGGACTTCACACGCAGTACCATACCCCGTTCGACGAGGCGGATCTCATCGATTTCGACAAGACGGCGCGTGTCGCGAAGATGCTGTTTCACGTGGGCCTGGAGCTGGCGACGACCAACGATCCGCCGCCGTAGCCGCGTGCTTCTACCAGTCGCGCGCCTGCTCGTGGCAGTCGGCACACGCGGCCAGGAGTTGCCCGAACACCTCCGAGCGTGGGCTCACGTCGCCCGCCGATCGTCCTTCGCGGGCGAGCTCGGGGACGCGCTGAGCCAGCGCCGCCGCATACCCGACCCCTCGATCGACCAGTTCGGTGACGTCCGGCGGCTCGCTCTCGAGGACCGCGAGGGCTGCGGCCCATGAAGCCTCGGAAGGGCCGATCACCCCCTCCCACATTCTGTCCACGGCCCACCGGTAACGCTGCATGTGGGCCGTGAGCTCTCTCGGCCCCTCGGGTCGAGACGAGACGCCCGGCTTCAGCTCGACGTGCTGCGCCTGGTGACACTCGCCGCACGTGCGGGCCATCCAGCCGGCCGCAAGTGCAGCACCCGCGAAGTCCTGTGCCATTGCCGCCGAGGCCGCTGCCTCTCTCAACTCGAGGATGAAGGGCTCGGAGCCTGGAGGCAGACCACCCGGCTCAGGACCCGATGCCAGCCCTCGAGCCGCATCGCGGGCGAGTGCCAGATCACCGTACATAACGGACGTGTGTACCATCTTCGCCCGACCGAAATGCTCGGCCATCGGATCTTCGAGCGGGCCCGGTTTAGGGAGGCAGCCGGCCCCCACGGCCAGACCGACGAAGGTCATGAGAGCGTGCGTACGCATGGGAATCTCCCGCGTGGCTCTCTGCGGAACTGAGAAGGCGTTCTATCCCTCCGATACGTCGCACGACTTCATGCCGCAAGACCGGCGCGCTCAGGCGACGGCGACGGCGGCTTTGGAGAGCTCTGACAGGCAATCCTCCAACTGGTCGTCCCAACTCGGGAGCGAAAGGCCGAACGTGTCTCGGAATCGGCGGTTCGCCAGCACGCTGTTTTGCGGTCTGGGGGCGGGAAGCGGGTACCGCTCGGACGAGATCGGATCGATCCGAGTCGCGAGACTGTGACCCACTGCCGGCGAAGAACGGGCGTACTCGAGAATACGGGAGGCGAAGCCATACCAGGTGGTTCGTCCGGCAGCGCTGAGGTGATAGGTCCCCTGCACTGCCCGGACTCCGGCCGCCACGCCACCCGAAGACCGGGTCGTCCGCTCCACGGCGGCCACCACACCCTCGGCAATCGCGGAAGACCAAGTCGGGCTGCCGTGCTGATCATCGACGACCCGGATGACATCCTGCTCGGCGAACAGCCGCAGCATCGTGCGCAGAAAGCTCGGGCCGCGGAGACTGTATACCCAGCTCAGGCGGAAGATGAGATAAGGCGCCCCGGATCGCTGCACGGCGCGCTCTCCGGCGAGTTTGGTCTCTCCATACCAGCTGAGCGGAGCCGGTTCATCCGTCTCCTCGTAGGCACCTTCCTTCGCACCATCGAAGACGTAATCGGTCGAGAAGTGAACGACGGCGGTCCCGTGACGCACGGCCTCGCGGGCGAGCATCCCTGGCGCCCGGCTGTTCGTCGCCAACGCCACATCGCGCTCGGTTTCCGCTCTGTCGACGGCGGTGTAGGCGGCCACGTTGACGATCAGATCGGGCTGTACCCGTCGCATCACTCGCGCGATCGCGCCGGCGTCGGTCAGATCCAGTTCTGCGCGTGGCGGCGCCACGACGGGTCCGAATTCCGACAGCCGAGGCGCGAGCGCCCGTCCAAGCTGGCCCGTCCGGCCAGTCAGCAGCGTCACCACGTCCCCACCCCCCCTTGATTCGACTCGATACTCAGGCAGCAGCGCACGTTCTCTCAGGTTCTCGAAGCTCTCACCCTGTGCCGCGAGTGCGAGCTGTACGCCAGCACGAATCGGACTCCTAGCCCGCGATCGCGGTATTTCTGCTCATGCCGAGTCTCGACGAACCTGCCCCGATCGTTCTCGCGCAGGTCCCGTTCTATCAGAATGGGATTCGGCAGTTCGTCATAGGTCCGGCAGTGCACCAGTCCGCCTCGCCCACCGTCAGGTCGCCTCGTTCCTGATGAGCTCGCGGATATAGCGGCCATACGCGGAATCGCCGTATGGACAGGCGGCACGCTCGAGGCCTTGCAGGTCGATGAAGCCCATGCGATAGGCAACCTCCTCCAGGCAAGCGATCTTCAGACCCTGTCGTTCCTCCATGGTGCGGATGAAGTTCGCGGCCTCCAGAAGGGAGCCCGGTGTACCGGTGTCCAGCCACGCGTCACCACGCCCCAGGCACTCGAGACGCAGCTGGCCAAGCTCCAGATATCGTCGGTTCAGATCGGTGATCTCGAGCTCGCCTCGCGCAGAAGGCCGGAGTTCGGCCGCCAGGTCGGCTGCCCGTCCGTCGTAGAAATAGAGACCCGTCACGGCGTAGTTGGACCGCGGGAGCTCGGGCTTTTCTTCCAACCCGACTATCTGCCCGTCCTCGCCGAACTCTGCCACTCCGTACCGTTCAGGGTCCCGCACACGGTAGCCGAACAGCGTGGCTCCGTCCGGCGTCGCTGCAGCCGACTGGAGGCGTTCCGTCAGGCCGTGGCCGTAGAAGATGCTGTCGCCGAGCACGAGCGCGGATGGCTGACCCGCCAGATGCTCCTTCGCGATGAGGAGCGCTTGCGCGATGCCATCGGGCGTCCGCTGCACGGCGTACGAAAGACGGATTCCCCACTGGGATCCGTCGCCGAGCAGATTCTGGAACAGCGCTGTGTCACCGGGCGTCGTGATCACGAGCACGTCCCGGATGTTGGCCAGCATGAGCGTTGACAGCGGGTAGCAGACGAGCGGCTTGTCGTAGACGGCCAGCAGCTGCTTGCTGACGACTCGGGTCAACGGATACAGCCGGGTGCCCGAGCCGCCGGCCAGGAGTATTCCCCTGCGAGCCGTCGCGCTCTTCGGCTTCCGTCCGCCCGCACGTTTGGCGAGCCCGCCGACAGCCGTATCCGTCATGCGACGACCCCCAGACGCTCCCCTCCGTATGTGCCGATGAGAGCCGAGCCGATGAATTCGGCTCCACCCGTCACGAGTACCGTCCGGTTCAAGATCCCAATTGGTCCTTTCCCAGCCCGAGGGAAAGGGAAGCAGTCGGTATGCCACGCGCGCCCGGCGTCACAGCAGCGGCGGCACTCTCCAAATCACATGGAGGGAAGGTGCGTACAAGTCCTTGCAACCACGGGGCTCGGCGACCTCGCCCGTGATAGCGTTGCGCCACGATCGCGGGGCCGGGTCGCCGCCCGATCCGCGCAACCTTTTCGTCAGATTGTGAAAAGAATGCGAAGCCCGTCACGGGCTGTGCCCGCAGCGCGGCCGCGCCTAGTTCGTCAGTCGGCCGCGAGGCGCGGGGTCCGGCTGGCGCTCAGTACCGCCAGCTCGTGAGGTCGGCGCCGGGCGGGGCCGTCTTCCACATGCGCTCGAGAGTTTTCGGCACATACATCGTGTTGTAGCGAAGCCGGGAAACATGGTTCGGGTTCTCCTGGTCGCCGTTCCAACAGTGCTCGGCCCGGTCCCCGTAGTCGACCTCTCCGGCGTAGTAGGGATCGGTCGTACCCTCGAGAAACTCCTCGGCCAGGTACACGGCGTTGTTCAGGTAGTAGTTGTCCATATCCCCGACGTAGATGTGGACCTTGCCCTCCAGCTTCGGCCCCAGGGTCGCCCAGTCGCGTTCCATGATGTGCCGCAGGTCGTAGTTCTCTCTCCAGTACGCAGCCACTTCGGGGTCGATATCTCCTGTCCGCTTGTCCCACAGACGTCTCGGGTAGCCGTCGTCCCCCATGGGCGAGTAGACCGCTTCCCAGATGTCGAACTGATCGCCGGAGCGGTTCTTCGTGCCCAGGACCAGCTCCATGTGGTTGTAGTCCTCGATCGTGATGTCGACCTCACCCAGCCAGTCGCGGTGGGCGGGGCGTTCGATCTGCTTGAAAGGCCCCCGGTCGTGGTAGGCGTTCTCGTCCTCGTAGATGTCGATCAGCATGTAGGCCCGGAAGTCGATCGGATCGGGACAGGCGGCGAAGGTCCCGTTGTACTCGTCGGGATAGAAGACCTGAACGGCCAGCGCCTCCCAGCCGCCGGTGGATCCGCCGTAAAGGAAACGCGCCCAACCCTCACCGATGCCCCGAAACTCTCTCTCGATGTACGGGATGAGCTCGTAAGTGATGGCGTCCCCGTACGGACCCAGGTTCGCCGAGTTCACGGCATAGGAGTCGTCGTAGTACGGGTTGGCGTGCTGGATCTCGATGATGAGGAAGCGGGGGAAGTCGTCACTGGTCCAGCGCTGGTAGAAGTCGTACGCCTCCTGCTGCACGAAACGGTTGTAGCACTCGACGTCGAAGCGGGCGTTGTACTCGCACTCGAGGTCAGGATCCGGCGGCTCCGTGCGGAAGCCACCGAAGTCGTACGGGAAGTGGCCGTGGAAGACCATCAACGGATAGCGAGCTTCCGGGTGCTCATCGAAGCCTTCGGGGAGAAGCACGTGGGCTCCGAGGTACATCGGACGACCCCAGAACTCGGTGAGCAGATCACTCTGGATTTGGACATGGCGCACGTACTTCGTGTCCTCGGGAGGCTCGATCGGGGGAATGACCTGGTCCAGCGTGATCTCGATGCGCCCGGACCCGGACGGGTCGACCCGGACCCGGCGCGGCGTGCTGTACAGGTTGCCGGGCGCTCGATTCCAGTGCTGCCCTTCCCCGCGGTCCATCGGCAGCTTCACCGTGTCGCCGCTGGCCAGCTGGAACGTCTCGTACATGTGGAGCACGGCCTGCAGGACGTACTCGCCCGGTGGCACCTCGGACAGGCTCGTCCTGGGGAACCCGAACACGTCGCCGCCGATCACGGCCTCGTCTCCCGGCGCCAGTCCCTCCACATCGATGCCGAAGACCTGAGGCGCACCCAGACCCGGTCCGACCTGAAATCGCGGTTCACGCTCCTCGTCGGTCGCCAGGATGAGAACGACACGGCCATCCACGGGCCGCTCGACCACGGCCGAGTCGAAGCGTACCGCAAACTCCACACGGCTCGACACCTCTTCGGACGCACCGCAGGCGATCCAGCCCGGCGCCAGCAACGTCGTGACGGACATGAGCGTAGCAGATCTCCAAGTCGCGGAACCGCGTTTCACGGCTACCTCCTCTCCTGTCGTGGCGGTGGGCACCATGTACGCGCTCGGTCGGCTATTGCCTCCACGGCAGCGCCTGGAAGCGAGGATGCTCCCGCAAGCTCTCCAGATCCGGATCGTGCTCCATCCAGTCACGGTTCCCGAAGCCAGCGCCGACGGCCGCTTCCAGAAAGTCGAGCGCCTTGTCGACCTCGCCCTCGAGTGCATAGAGGCAGGCCACGTTGTAGGCGATGGCCCCGTCTTCCGGATCGATCGAGTGGGCCCGCTCTGCCCACTCGAGCCCCGCCGTTCGGTGGCCCAGGCGACTGAGACAGACGGCTCCCATTGTTACGGCGCGCGCGTCGTCCGGGTTGAGCGCGAGATGCTTCTCGATCACCGGAAGCGCCCGGCGGTAGGCGGCATCGGCGTCGTCGGGTCGCTCGAGGGCGGTGTACGTCTGGGCAGCGAAGTATCGCGCCTCGTGATCGTCACGTACGTCGCTCGCTTCCTCGAACAGGCGAACCGCTTCCTCCAGACGACCTTGCTCATAGCACTGGCGGGCGTGGAAGTAGCGCGCGTTGAACTGGCGTGGATCCAAACGTATCGCGGTCGCAAACTCCGCCTCCGACTCGTCCAGCTGTCCCATCTGCCACAAGACGATCCCGCGGGCCGCGTGACCCTCCGGGAGATCGGGGTTCAGCTCGAGCGCTTTCTGACTCGCCGCCTCAGCCTCTGCGAGCGTTGCCTCATCCGTCTCGCCGTACCAGTGCACGAGCAGCGAGCAGCAGTCCGCCACGCCGGCGTGTGCGAGCGCGAAGTCCGGATCGATCTCGATCGCTCGGTAGAACATCTCACGGGCGAACTCCAGGCTCTTCTTTCGCCGGTGATGGAAGTACTGTCTGCCGCGCAGGTACTGCTCGTACGCGCCGATATCGGCCGTCGGGACTCGCGCCAGCGCCTGACGCTCCGCGTCGCTCAGAATCACCCTCAACGCGCGCACGATGTTGTCGGTGATCTCATCCTGGATCGCGAAAACGTCGGACATCTCGCGGTCGTAACGTTCGGACCAGCGGTTGTATCCGTCGGCGACATCGATCAGTCTCGCCATGACTCTGAGCCGGCTGCCGGCGCGACGAACGCTTCCCTCCAGGACCGACCCCACATTCAATCGCTCGGCGATCTCCTGAACGTCCCCGGTCGACTCCTTCAGAGCGTACACGGCCGTGCGCGAGACCACGCTCAGCCCCTCCAGCTTGGAGAGGGCGTTGATCAGCTCCTCCGTCAGTCCATCGCTCAGATACTCGTCGTCAGGGAGCCCGCTCAGGTTATCGAACGGCAGGACGGCAAGGGATCGCAGGGCCGTCTCGTCCCGCTCCGCATCGGGTGCGGCCAGGGCTTCGCCGAACTCCTGCACCGTCTGGAAGCGATCCGCTGCCGTCTTCTGCATCGCTCGCTTGAGCGCCTGGCGTATGTGGAGCGGCACGTCCCGCCGTAGCGTCGTTAAAGGGGGGACGTCGTCGAGCAGGTGACGCGCGAGCACGGACCTCGCGTCGGCACCGAGGAAAGGTGGCTGCCCCGTCAACATCTCGTACATCAGGCAGGCCAGCGAATACAGGTCGCTGCGGCCGTCCACTATGGCCGAGCCACACGCCTGTTCCGGACTCATGTAGGCCGGCGTGCCTACCGCCATGCCGCTTGCCGTAAGGTCCTGAATCGAAGCCGCGCCGATACCGCGCGCCACACCGAAATCGACCACGACAGCGTGCCCTTCCTCCAAAAGGATGTTCTCGGGCTTCACGTCTCGGTGCACGACTTCGCGCCGATGCGCGTAGTCCAGCGCCCCTGCTACCTCGCGGGCAATGGTCACCGCATCCTCGATGGGAAGCGGGCCCTCACGATCCAGGCGTGTGCGCAGCGCTTCACCCTCAACAAAAGGCATGACGTAGTAGAGCAGATCGCCGGCTCGACCGGAGTCGTGAATGGGCAGAATGTGAGGATGTCTCAGCGTGGCGGCGATCTCGATCTCGCGCAGGAATCGATCGGCGGCCAGCGCGGTCGACAGGTCCCGGCGGACCATTTTCACGGCGACGGGGCGGTGATGCTTCAGGTCTTCCGCCAGATAGACGACACCCGTCGCACCCCTGCCGATCTCCTCTCGAATCGCGTATCGACCCTCGAGGGCGGTTGCCAGGTCTTGCAGAGTATCGCGATCCCCGGAGATACCCGGGATGTCTGGGTTCTTCGTGTCGATATCACTCATGCGATCCCCCGCTGCTCGGGGTATCCGCTCGAGGCGGTTCCGCGTCGGCAGGCACTCGTAACATACACCAATGGCTCAGAGTCGTTTAGGGGGTCAGGACCTTCGCGGGGCCGTCAGGGAGAGGACGCCGTAGCCATCGGTCGACGCCGACCAGACACGATTCAGATAACGCTCCCCGGCGGCGAAGCGGTTCATGACCTCCGAGTATGCCTGCAACCCGTACGTGTGGGCGATGCTCTCCCGGGCGTCGACGAACTCGGTGAGGGGCTCGGGGAAGCGCTCGTCGATTCGGTGACGCAGATCGTACACGTTGATGTTGCTTTTCTCGGCCTCGAGCCACTCGGACGCGGCCACGATGCCCTTCAAGCTGGTCTCGAGCGTCCCGATGTTGGCCGTCAGCCGAACCTCGTCGGTAGCCTCGCGTCGTACCGCGAGCCGGGCGGTGATCACGCCAACTATGCCTAGCGCGAGCCACACGAGAAAGACGGCCGTGTTCACACCCTCCACCTGGCGGACAGTCTCGAAGGCCGCCCCGAGGAAGCCGATCGTGATGATCGCGTACCCGAAGAGCTTCATCTCACTACCCTCAGCGTGCGGGTGTGCTGCCCATACGGCTATCCCCCGCTCCCGAACACGACGAACAGCGAGTAGCCGACACCGATCAACGCCTCGCCGACGATGAGCCCGGCCGCGATCGGCACGCCGAAGTCCTCCGCCCAGCGCTTCCCGAGTCGCCAATCCGTGAACAGGCGCAGGAATGTCCCGATCGTATAAGTGAGCACGATGTTGAACGGGAGATAGAAACCGAGACCGACCAGCACGCCCAGTCCACCGATCCCGCTCGCCGACAGCAGCGCGCCGAGACCTGCCCCGGTCAGGTATTTGTCCTGCGGGACGTCGCCGCCGAGGATCCCCTGAATAACGCTGGCCAGGGCCTGCCCCTGGGGCGCCGGGAGCTGATCGCTCCCCATTCCGTAGGCGCGGTGAAGGACCACGATGAGCCCCATGATGACGATCGGCCCGAGCCAGGTCGCGAGGAACTGGGCCAGCTGCTGCTTTCGGGGGATGGCGCCGACGAGGTAGCCGGTCTTCAGGTCCAGCATGAGGTCGGTCGCCTGGGCCATCGCCACACACATGGCCGCGCCTACGGTGACGGAGGCGATCACCGACGCGCGGTCGCCGATCCCGCTGGTCACGAGGATGAGGATCGTGACTCCGATAAGCGTCATGCCGGACAGGGGCGACCAGTTGGTCCGCCCGATGCACTCGGATAGGACGACACCCGCCACCCAGATCCACAGGGTCCCCAGCAGTGCCATGAGCAGCCCGCGGGCCAGCCCGACCTCGGACACAGCGAGGTACGAGATGATCGCCAGCACGATGAACGCGGCGCTCACCCCCATGTAGAGGAACTGGATCGGCAGCTCGTCCATCGAGAGGGCCGACCGGGAGCGTGCCGCGTCCCGCATGCTGCGGATCGCGCTCGCCACCAACGGGAGTGCCAGAACGATGCCCGTCAGCGCACCGCCGACCAGCATCCCGATCCCGACGGGCCGGAAGAGGTTGAGCCGCAGATAGGTGGCGATACCCTGCCCGGACGCCTCGAGCGTTGCCGGATCGGGCATCAGGCCGGTGGCGCTGAGCAGCGGCGCGAGGAGCCAGTAGCACACGTAGCCGCCGATGATGAAGAAGAATCCGCCCTTGCCTGCCAGGTAGGCGACGCCCACCGTCAGCAAGGACAGGTACCAGATGCCGTTCATGTACTCCGGCAGGCTCAGCAGCGCCCCCAGATCCCAATTCTCCACTCCGGAGCGCAAGCTCACCAGGTGGGCCAGTGCGCTCACACCCGCCCCACCGAGCAGGAGCCAGGCCTTGCGGATCCCCGCGCCGGGCGATTTCAACACGGCCGCCGTTGCGATGCCGCCCGGAAAGGCGAGCCGGTTGAAGTCGATCATCTGCTTGCGCAAGGGAATGATGAAGGCAATGCCGAGGAAACCGCCGGCAATGCAGCCCAGAACGAGGAGCGGATAGTTGAAGTCCGTGAACCCGAGGATAAACAGCGCCGGCACCGAGAACATCATGCCGGCTGACGCGCCGTTTACGGCGCTGGCCAGCGTCTGGTTGATGTTGTTCTCAATGATGGAGTTGCGGCGCATGAGACCGCGAAGCACGCCGAACCCGAGGATCGCGGCTAGCTCCGAGCCTTCGATCGAGAACCCGAGCTTCAGGCTGAGGTAGCCGATGCTGATGGCGATCAGGACCCCGATCAGGTAGCCGACCAGCACCCCGGCCCACGTGAACTCCGGATAGGCGCCGGTGCGAATCGGGCGCTCCGCACTCGCGCTCACGCTGGCTTCCCTCGAGCTGAATCCAACCGCCTCTCCTCTTCCGGATCTCGGAGTGTAGGTTGTGTTCTTCGGGCACGTCCCCGCTGCAGGGCGCGCGGGGACACGAGCTCGATCAGAGTAGCACGTTACTACGTGATCACCAAGCGCCCAACGAAGATGAGAATGCCATGGCAGACAGCCGATACGCGAAGCTCGCAGACACGCTGATCGATTACTCGCTCGAGCTCACATCCGGCGAAAAGGTGTTGATCGAGGCGATCGACATTCCGGAGGCCTTCACGCGCGAGCTCGTTCGCCGGACGTACCGCGCCGGCGCCTCCCCGCTCGTATGGCTGAAGAGCCAGTCGATCGTTCGAGAGCTCCTTCTGAACGCGTCGGAAAGTCAGTTGTCCCTGTGGGCAGACGCCGAGGAAACGGCCATGAAGGGCGTCGACGCGTACCTCGGAATCCGTGGAAGCGACAACGTCTCCGAACTGTCCGACGTCCCGTCAGAGGAGATGGATTTGTACGACCGTACCGTGTGGAAGCGTGTCCACATCGATTTGCGGGTAGACCAGAAACGGTGGACGGTGCTGCGCTGGCCAAGCCCGGCGATGGCCCAGCTCGCGGGGAAATCGACGGAGGCGTTCGAGGATTTCTTCTTCCGCGTGTGCACGCTCGACTACGCGAGAATGTCGGAAGCCATGGAGCCGCTCCGCGACCTGGTCGAGCAAACCGACCGTGTGCGTCTCGTCAGCCCGGGCACCGAGCTCGAGTTTCGCATTGGCGGCATCCCGGCCGTGGAGTGCGACGGTAAGCGCAATATCCCGGATGGCGAGGTGTTCACGGCCCCCGTGCGCGACAGCGTCAACGGTGCCATTCAGTTCAACACCGAGACGCTGTACCAGGGAGTGACGCACGAGAACGTCCGTCTCGAGTTCCGGGACGGGAAGATCGTCGACGCTACCAGCAACGACACCGAGCACCTCAACCGCGTGCTCGACTCCGACGAAGGGGCACGCTACGTGGGCGAATTCGCGATCGGCTTCAACCCTTACATCACGGAGCCCATGAAGGACATCCTGTTCGACGAGAAGATCGCCGGCAGCATCCATCTCACGCCGGGCAATGCCTACGAGGTGGCCTTCAACGGGAACCGGAGCCAGGTACACTGGGACCTGGTGCTGATACAGACCCCGGAGAGGGGCGGCGGCGAGATGTATTTCGACGACCGACTGGTGAGAAAGGACGGCCGCTTCGTGCTGCCCGAACTGGAGGAGCTCAACCCGGAGCGGTTGGGGGCCTGATCGAGCCGTTCCCCGCGCTTCGCCCCGGGCGGGGAGATAGACGGGGAGACAGCACGCGCCGGAGCACCTATACTCTGGCAGGAAAGACCATCACTCGCGGATCACACATCGGGAGGATTCATACATGCTCGCGCGGTCACGCCTTGAGGGTCATCGAGAGCTCGATCACGTGAACGGCACGTCGTCACGCGTCTCCAGCGGCCTCACAGTCGCCGCCGTGGTGACAGTGCTGGCCCTGGCTGCCCTTTCCTGGGCGGCCTGCGGCGCCCAGACGGAGGAGGCCGGCCCGGAGCTCACGCTGCAGACGCTCGACAGCGTGTTGGTGGAGCTGGGCGGTCTGCCGGCAGGCGCGTTGAGCCGGACTCAGAGATGGCGGATGGTGTCGTCTCTCGGTCCGGGACTCCCGCCGCCCGGCTATACTCGCGAGAACCTGCCCGAGCCCGAGTCCCGCAGCGCCGGTCTGCTTCAGGCGTACTGCACCCAGTGTCACTGGATGGCCGCACCTCAGCAGCACAGCGCGGCCGAGTGGCCACAACTCGTGCGGCGTATGCTGATGCGAGCACAGACGCTGCGAAACCGGATGGGCGGCCCCCTGCTGACCGAGCTGGTCGGCAGCGAGTTCGCGATGGCGGGCATGACCGCGTCGGTCGAGCCGCCCCCCGCCGACGTGGACAGTATGATCGCGTACCTGCAGGCGCACGCGATGCCGATTGCGCAGCCGGGCGAGCTGGGTGAAGGCCCCGACACCGATTTCTTCATGGCGAAGTGCGCGGCCTGTCACGAGCCTCCGTCGCCGAACGCTCACACACCGGAAGAATGGGACGGGATCCTGCTGCGCATGAACGGCACCATGCCGGTCATGGGCCTCGAGCCGCTGACGCAGGAAGAGATGGACCGGATCCGTTCCTTCATCGAGGCGAGGCGGTCGTCCTAGACGGCCGCCGGCCGCTTCGCAGGAAACGACGGAAGGGAAGGAAGATGCCGCCGGGCTATTTCGCGACCCGGTCCGCCAGCTCCATCAGGTTCACGAGCATGGTGTCCAGCGTTTCACGCTGAAGGTCGTTCTCTCGCGACAGCTCCTCCAGCCTCGCCTCGATCCTCTCCAGCAGCCCGTGCATCCCTTCGAGGAGGGAGAGCGCTCGTTCGACGTCCGTCTCGTTCATGGTGGGCTCCCCGGTCGAGTCGCATCCAGGTGCTCCAAGGCTCGTCAAATTACAAGATAGGCTCCGAGGCGGCGCATGGCAGCGAACGGACAGTGCGTCAGGGGGCGTCAGGGGGAGAGACGGGTGACGGTCCACCCCGTGTCCGAGCGGCCGTATGCAAGGCGGTCGTGCAGCCGGTTGGCACGTCCCTGCCAGAACTCGATCCAGTCGGGACGCAGCCGGTACCCGCCCCAGTAGGGAGGGAGAGGGACCCCTTCGCCTCGAAAGCGCGCTTCGTGTTCCTCGAAGCGCCGCTCCAGCGCCTCGCGGCTTTCCAACGGCCGGCTCTGGTCTGAGGCCCACGCGCCGATCTGGCTGCCGCGCGGACGGGTCGAGAAGTAAGCCTCCGACTCTTCGGTGCTCACCTTCTCGACCGTGCCTTCGACACGAACCTGCCGCTCCAGCACCCCCCAGTAGAAGACCAGGCTGGCCTTGGGGTTCGCGGCGAGCTCCTCGCCCTTCCGACTTTCGTAGTTGGTGTAGAACACGAAACCGCGCTCGTCGACGGCCTTGAGCAGCACCATCCGTCCGGAAGGAACGCCATCCGGGCTCGCCGTGGCCAGACACGCGCTCTCCGGCAGAAAGAGCCCCGACTCCTTCGCCTCCTCAAACCACTCGCCAAAGAAGGCGATGGGGTCGTCACCCGCCGTCAGGGTCGTGATGCCCTTGAAGACCCCACGCCCCAGGGTGAACAAAGCCCGGAGGTTCGATCGCAAGCTCATCGGGCGCTCCTCAGATCTCCCTAAATGTCGTCCAGATACGCACGGATCGCCGGCGCGACCGAGGCGCCTTCACCGGCGTTCGCACACTCGTGAGACGGCTGGATCCGCGCAACTCCGGCCCGCGCCTCCGGTCTGGGCCACGCGAAGCCTTGCGAGAGCCCACCGCAGCGGCCAGCGTAGCCGGGTCCGCGAGATTCATGCATTCGAACGGCAAAGCCGAGAGGAATATGTCCGAAATCACCGTGCCCGACGACCAGGTCTTTCCGATTCTGGAGAGCAACATTTTGGTCGACGGCTTCCACATCGTCATCGATCTCGAGAGATCCAGCGGCTCCGTGATGGTGGATGCGCTGACCGGCAAGGAGTACCTCGACTGCTACACGTACTTCGCCACGCTGCCCGTCGGTCACAATCACCCGATGATGGAGGAAGCCGGCTTTCGCGAGTCTCTCCTCCGTGCAGCGGTTGCCAATCCGGCGAATTCCGACGTGTACAGCCGGGAGTTCGCTGCCTTCGTGAACACGTTTCGGCAGATCGCCGTGCCCGACGAGTTTCCGCATCTGTTCTTCATCGCCGGTGGCGCGTTGGCGGTGGAGAACGCGATGAAGACCGCGTTCGACTGGAAGGCGAAGCGGAATCGGGTGGCCGGCGTCGAGGGAGGGGCGGACAAGATCCTGCACTTTCGTGAGGCCTTCCACGGCAGGAGCGGCTACACGCTCTCGGTCACGAACACGGAACCTGTCAAGATCGCGGATTTCCCGAAGTTCGCCTGGCCGCGCGTCTCCAATCCGAAGATCCGTTTCCCGTTCGACGAGGACGCCGTCGTCGCGGCCGAGGCGGAGGCGTGCAGCGAGATCGAAGCGGCCTTTGCCGCCGATCCTCATGGCATCGCCGGAATCCTGATCGAGCCGATTCAGGGAGAGGGCGGTGACAACCACTTCCGACCCGAGTTCCTGCAGAGGCTGAGGGAGTACGCCGATCGTTTCGACGCCCTCCTTCTGTTCGACGAAGTGCAGACCGGCATGGGTGCCACGGGTTCGATGTGGGCATTCCAGCAGATGGGCATGAGCCCCGATATCGTGGCCTTCGGCAAGAAGACGCAGGTGTGCGGGATCATGGCCTCGGGGCGCATCGACGAAGTGGAGGGCAACGTGTTTCGCGTCTCCTCCCGCATCAATTCGACGTGGGGCGGGAACCTCGTCGATATGGTCCGCTGTGCCCGCTATCTACAGATCATCGAGGCGGAGGAGCTCGTCGAGAAGGCGGCGCGTGTCGGGGAGCGATTCCGGCACGGCCTTCTGCGCCTGCAGAGAGAGCACTCCGCGGTGAGCAACGTGCGCGGCCGCGGCCTCATGCTCGCGTTCGACATGCCTGATCGCGAAGCGCGTGCGGCGCTGCGAACCCGGTGTTGGGAGGCCGGCTTCGCGACCCTCTCTTGCGGTCCGCGCTCGGTGCGCTTCCGGCCCTCGCTCGTGTTCTCCGAAGCGGACGCCGACGCAGCCGTCGACATTCTGGGGATCGTATTGAGCCAGCTCTAGCCCCATGATCGACGTTGTAGCCCGGTCCGGTTGAGGATCGTGCTCGCGATCTCCTCGACCGAGCTCTGCGTCGTGTCGATGCACGGTATTCCGTATTTGTCGAACAATTCGGCCGCCGCGTCCAGCTCGAAGCGGATCTGCTCCGGCGACGCGTAGCGCGTACCGGGAAGTCGTTCTCGCCGGATCTGCAGCAGACGATCGAAGGTGAGGGTCAGGCCGTACAGCTTGTCGCGGTGCCCGAGGAGAGAATCGGGAAGTCTGCGATCTCTGCAATACTCCTCGGTGAGCGGCGAGTTGGCGGCAAAGATCCCGTACTGAAGGGCCAGGTAGAGCGAGGTCGGTGTCTTGCCGGAGCGCGACACTCCGACGAGGACGACATCCGATTCCGCGTACTCCCAAGGTCGAACGCCGTCGTCGTGCGCGAGCGCGAAATTGGTCGCCTCGATTCGCTGGTAGTAGGTGGTCGTATCCGACATGCCGTGTGCGAGCCCGATCGCGTGGGCGGACGGCAGATCGAGCTCCGTCTCCAGCGGCTCGATGAAAGTATCAAAAAGGTCCACGCAGAACCCGTTGGCGCCGCCGATCACCTCCCGCACCTCATCGTGGACCAGCGTGCTGAAGACGAGCGGCCTCTGGCCGTCCTCCTGTGCCGCTCGATCGATCGCCCTCACAGTCTCACGCGCCTTCTCGGGAGTGGAGACGAACGGAACGGTCACGGGACGGAAGTCGAGGCGGTCAAACTGAGTCAGCAGACCGCGGCCGAGCGTCTCGGCGGTGACCCCGGTCTCGTCCGATACGAAGAACACGGTACGCTTCTGCATGGTGTGAGCCGTCATTCGTTGGTGCTGCCGATCCCCCCGACCCGGTCCGAGCTCACACCGACCTCCCCCTCGAACCAGGGCAGCAGCTCATAGCGGTTGAGAACCAGCTGGGCGATTCGTTCGCCGTGCGCGACCGTCTGGGGTGCGGTCGACGCGTTCTGCACCAGTACGAACCACTCGTCCGGATAATCCGCATCGATGGTGCCGGGCGCGTTGGGCACGATCAACCCCTTCTTCCAGGCAACCGAAGAGCGAATGCGGATCTGGCCCTCGACCCCCTCGGGAAGCCGTGCCTTGAAACCGGTCGGAATGAGCGCTCGATCGCCGGGTTCGAGACGGAGCCCAGGGTCGGGAACGACTTCTTCGACCGCCCTACCGGCTGCTCGGATCACCTTCACCGATCCGCACGCCAGATGGGCCCGGATGTCGTACCCGGCCGAATGGCGCGTCGCACGCTCCGGGGGCTTCGCGTCCTCCGCCAGACGTTCGAATATTACGGCCTGCTCGCTCATGGTCCGCACCTCGCGTCGCGCCGCGAAGGCTCCCGGCGGCTCGCCGCGGGCGACACCGGCACCCCGTGCCACAGGAGTTTGGAGGCGGTTATCTTGCCGGCAAGCATTGGCGTCTCGGACGGGGCTCCGGTCGCGCCGCGAGTCGCGGCTTCGGCCATCATTCGGGCGAGTGTCGTGTCAGCTTTCAACGGGCTTTCAATACGGATGTGAATGTCATGACCAGTATCGATACCGAGGTTGTCGGCGGCGGCATTGCCACTGCAACCGCCACCGCAGAACCATCGACGGAAGATCTGAACCCGTTTCACATCGCGGAGCAACAGTTCGACAACGCCGCTCGGTACATCCCCGAACTGGAGTCGGGGCTCATCGAGTGGCTCGTGCACCCGGACCGCGTCGTGACCGTCGAGTTTCCCATTCAGATGCAGGACGGAACCGTCCGGAACTTTACCGGATACCGAGTCCTCCACAACAGGGCACGGGGACCGGGCAAGGGCGGCATCCGTTACCACCCGGACGTCACGCAGGACGAAGTCAAAGCGCTGGCTGCCTGGATGACGTGGAAGTGTGCGGTGCTCGGCGTCCCGTTTGCCGGTGCCAAGGGCGGCGTCGTCTGCGACCCGAAGCAGCTCGATCTGGAAGACCTCCGCAAGATCACGCGGCGCTTTATCGCCGAGCTCGGCTCCAACATCGGACCCCACACGGACATCCCGGCTCCTGACGTGAACACGAACGCCGGGACGATGGCGTGGATCTACGACACGTACGACATGATGCATCCGGGTCAGAACAACCTCCCGGTCGTGACCGGGAAGCCGCTGGACATCGGCGGCTCTTACGGCCGCCGCGAGGCTACGGCCCGGGGCTGTCTCTTCGCGACTCAGCAGGCGCTGTCGCGCGGGATCGTCGAGGGACTCGATTCCGTCAAGGAAGCGACCATCGTCGTCCAGGGGTATGGAAACGCAGGTGCGATCGCCTCGCAGCTCTACGCGGAAGCCGGGGCCCGGATTCTCGCGGTCAGCGACTCCCGAGGCGCCGTATACGCACCGGACGGGCTGGACCCGGATGCGGCGATCGCTCATAAGGCCGAGACCGGATCGGTCGTCGGTCTCGCGGGCACGGAGACCATCGACAACGACGAGCTGATGGCTCTGGAGTGCGACATTCTGATTCCGGCCGCGCTCGAGAACCAGATTCGGGCCGACAACGCCGATGCGGTTCGGGCACGCATCGTGATCGAAGCAGCCAACGGACCGACGACACCGACCGCCGACCGGATCCTGTTCAGCAAGGGAATCCCGGTGCTGCCCGACATCCTGGCCAACGCGGGTGGCGTGACGGTCAGCTACTACGAGTGGGTCCAGAACATCGAAAACGAACAGTGGGACGAAGGCGAGGTGAACGCGAAGCTGCAGCGAAAGATGCGCAGGGCCACCGACGCCGTGATCGACAAGCAGGAGGAGATCAACGGGTCGCTGCCCGAGATCGAGGCCAGAGCCCGAAAGATAACCGGCTCGGAGCTTGAGCTCGCACCAGTGGATCTGCGGACGGCCGCCTATATCCTGGCGGTCCGGCGCGTCGCGGACGTCACCCTGCAGCGCGGCATCTGGCCGTAGGTCGGTCGGTAGGGGCCGGCGCTGGCCCGGCCCCTACCGGACTTTCATTCTGCCCGGCCGATCGTGCAGTTCGGCCGGAGTCTCTCGCCACACGCCACGGGACGCGCGCCGGCTCGGGCGATCGAAGGCCGCCCATCTCCGGACTCCCTGGGCCAGCTCTCGTTGCGTAGCGTCGGTTTGTCCCGGACGGGCACGTCGCTTGCGCGAACCAGAGGGACGGGACCGGTTGGGACGCCGTCCGGCGCCGAGTGACGCTGGACACATCGTGCGCTGTGGGGAGCGTGAGGGATGAGGGGTCGATGAATGCACGCCCGGTCGTAGGGATACCGACCCGAACGCAGAGGGCGATGGAGCAGGACGGAGAGCTCCTGCCCGATTCGTGGACGCTGCCTCAACGGTATGTGCGAGCGCTGGTGCCGGCCGGGGCCACCCCGTTTCTGCTTCCCCTCCTTACCGACGACCCTGCCGCGTTGCGTGATACATATGCGCACCTTGATGGACTGTTTCTGGCCGGCGGTGCCGATGTCGCTCCGGGCCTCTACCGGCAGGCGACCGACCCGCGCTCCGGGCCGGCGGACGAGGCGCGAGACCTGGTGGAGCAGCAACTGATTCGCTGGGCTCTGGAAGACGGGCTGCCGATCTTCGGGGCCTGCCGCGGTCTGCAGGTGATCAACGTGGCTTTGGGCGGGTCGTTGCATCAGGACGTTCGCGCGCTGCGGCCCGGATCCATCAAGCACGATTATTTCCCGGAGGACGGGCACGCGCGAGACTACCTGGCTCACGAGATACAGATCGCGTCGGGCTCGCGGCTGAAGCAGGTATACGGCGCGGCCAGGATTGCGGTGAACAGCATGCACCACCAGGGAATCTGCGAACTGGGAGGAAACCTTCGTGCCGTGGCCCACGCGCCGGATGGCCTGGTGGAGGCCGTCGAGCGGCCGGGAACCGGCTACTGCCTCGCCGTCCAGTGGCACCCGGAGACGCTGCTGGTCCGTGACGGGCGCACGAGGGGACTGATGCGGTCCTTTGTAGAGGCGGCCGCGGACTACCGGGCGCGTGCCCAACCGCCCGGGGAACGCGAGCGCTTCGGACCCGCGGCCCGTCTGGCAGGCTAGCCTTCATGCAAGCCGCGGGGGATTCCCCACCTCTTGCATGGCGCAGACCGGACTCTCCCTGACCACGAGGCCCTGGACCGGCTCGGGGAGGCTCGCTTTCGCGGTCGGTCAGGGCTGCAACAGACCGGCGGGAAGCCCTCCGTCCGGAGCGTCGAAGTCCAGCCCGAGCAACGCCGCGATCAGGGGCGCAACGTCCTCCGTTCCGATACGCTGAAGCGTCGCACCACCTCGCACGCCCGCGCCCCATGCGACCAGGCCTGTGAAGATCTCCGGGTAGTCATCCGGAAAATGGCCGTGCGTGGCCCCCCAGCCCGGGCGCAGCAGCGGCCCATCGGCCGAGCCCGTGAAGGCGACACCGGGGGCGGCGGTAAGCGCCAAAGGAGCGCGCAGGTCGGCACCGATCCGCGTCAGCTCGTCCCGTTCCACCACCCGAAACAGCTCCCCGAGCCGGGTCGGAATAGCCTCGAGAAGCTCGCGCACCATTGCCTCTGCCTCTCTGTCCTCCTCATCGCGCAGGATGAGAAAAGCCGCCCCTCCGGACCGGTGGAAGGTAGCGCGCCAGCTCCCACGATCCGGCGCCGCATCCCGGAGTCCCGCCTCGACCAACCAGACGTTGGGCGCGAGCCGGGTGTCCACGCTCACGAAACCGTGGTCACCCGTGATCACGAAGGCGGTTCGATCCAAAATTCCAGCGCGCTCCGCCGCCTCCCGGATCTGGCCGACCGCGCGGTCCGCCGCGCCGAGAGCCCGGGCCACGAGATCGTGCTCTCTCCCCTCATCGTGTTGGAAGTGGTCGACGCTGATCAGGTGCACGGCGGTGAGGGTCGGCTGGTAGCGCTCGAGCAGGTAGGCCCCGATCGCCCCGACGCGATCGTCCCGTGTAATGTGCAGGTTCGTGAAGTTGTCGCCGGTCAGCCGGCCGGTCGCCTCGCGCTCCAGCTCTTCGAACAGTCCCGGCGGTCGAGTCAGACGACGGATGGGCTCGATCGGGTCGACCTCGCGATCAAGAGGCCAGATCTCTGGAAGCAGCCAGTCCACCGGAGCACCCACGCTGACCGGCCAGCTCACCGCGGCCGTGGTGCCCCCGGCCTCCCGAACGGCGTCCCACAGCGTGGGCACACGGATCGAGTCGGCCTCCCAGTACCAGCGGCCCGTCGGACCTTCGGGCTCGAACGGCTCGTTCTGCAGGATCCCGTGACGCGCTGGCATCGCGCCCGTGATCATCGTGGTATGCGTCGGATACGTGACGCTGGGGAACACGGTCCGCACCTGTCGGGCATGGGCTCCGTCGCGCCGCATCTGCTGCAGGTTGGGTGTGGGCCGGTGGTCCTCCAGGTAGAACTCGGGCCGCAGTCCGTCGATCGAGATCAGCACCACGTGGTCCGCGAGGCGGGCGGCCGCCTCTGAGCGGAGCCCGGCAGGCGGGGTATCGTGCGTCCGGTCGACAGGCTGCCCGCAGCCCAGCACCAGCGCCAGTCCAACGATCACGCGCGTCGGAAGGACGCGGTGAAGAGAAGCGATGTCTGACACTCGTCTTTCCCTTCCGTTCAGCCCCTTCGTCGCTGCCACGGAGCGAAGCTACACCACGCGACCGGCTCGCGTCACGCCCGGTTTGAGCTTGGAGGACTCTGCATACCACCGGCACGAATGCGAAGTAGGCATCGAGGGAGTGACGATCCAGTGGCTGGACGATATCGTGAATGCATGCGCACCGTATCGTCACTCCAGCCACCCGCCGCCGGCCTTGAGGAGCGCTCCAGATGCAGCGTCTGAATCGGGAGCGATCTGCGAGCTGCTCGGCGTGCGGCGCCGGTGCCCCCCGGCGTGCTCGTTACTGTCCTGCGTGTGGCGCGCCGCTGTCGGAGGTACACGGGGCGGCATGCCCGGCGTGTCAGACGTGGAATCCGGTCCGGTCGCGCTTCTGCGCAGACTGTGGTGCCGAGCTGGGCACCGTGGCGGAGGCGGACCGCAGGATCATCACCGTCCTCTTCGCCGACCTGTCGGGCTTTACCTCGCTCACCGAACAGCTGGATCCGGAGCGCGTTCGCCAGTTCGTGGCCCGCTGTCTCGATCCATTGTGCGAGAGCGTGACGCGCTGGGGTGGCTTCGTCGACAAGTTCATCGGCGACTGCGTCATGGCCCTGTTCGGGGCTCCCGTCGCGTATGAAAACGAGGAAGAGCGGGCCATCCGTGCCGCGCTCGACATGCACACCTCCTTGCATCGGTGGTGGCAGGAGGCGGGAGCGGAGTTCGCCGAATCGGGGGGGCCACTCCAGCTGCGGATCGGCATCAACACTGGCCCCGTGGTCACGGGGGTGTTCTCCGGCGGTGGAGCTCGCAACTACACGGCGGTCGGGGACACCGTGAACGTGGCTTCCCGTCTGCAGACCGCCTGCGAGCCCGGCGATATTCTGGTCGGCAGCACGACGTTCGAGCCAACGAGGCATATCTTCGAATTCGGAGACGAGCAGACCCTCCGGGTCCGAGGGAAGCAGGCACCTGTCGTAGCCCGGAAGGTCATGGGCCTCCGGCCCGAGCGGGGACGTCAACGCGGCTTCGGCGGACGCCGTACCCCGTTCATCGGACGCGACGCCGAGCTGGGCACCCTGCGCGCTCACTGGACCGGCGTGCAGGGCGGCGACGTGCGGTACTGCCTCGTCCACGGTCCGCCGGGGATCGGGAAGTCGCGACTCGTGCTCGAGTTGCTCGAGTCCGAGCGTGTCCCCCCTGAGCACGTTACCTTCGGCCGCAGCTATCCGTACGCCAGCAGCACGCCGTGGGAGACTATCGCCGAGCTGCTCCGCAACCTTCATGGCGAGCTTGCTGACCGGGAGCCCGCGGAGGTCGCGCAGTCACTCGTCGAGCGAGCCGGCCTTTCCTGGAGTCAGGAGGAACAGGCGGCTCTCGCCGTCGCGCTCGGTTCGCCGGCCTCGGGGTTGCCGGAGCTGGTCGGATACGGCTCTCCGGAGATCCGAGCGCGCGTGGCCGATGCGGCCGTGCGGGCGCTCGACATCGGAGCCGCGGAGCCGCGCATACTCGTCCTCGAAGATCTGCACTGGGCCGATCAAGCCACGCTCGACCTGCTCGCCTCCCTGCCCGCTCGGCTTCCGCGGTCGCCGGTGTTCCTGGTTCTGGTCACGCGCACACCCCTGCCGAGCGAGACGCGGCTGGCAAGACTTCTGGAGAGCTTACCGGAGCAGATGCAGGTTCCCCCGCTTTCCAGGGACGAATCTCGTGCGTTTATCGATGCCGTGCTCGGGGAGCACGGTCTTCCGGCTCCCTTTGTCGGCCGGACGCTGGAGCACGCCGAGGGCAACCCGTTGTTCCTTGAGGAGATGCTGAAGTCGCTCGCCGATCGTGGGCTGATCCACTCGGAGGACGGAGTGTGGCAGGCGACCGGCGATCTATCCGGGGTCGAGATCCCGGACACGGTGGAGAGCCTGCTCAGCACCCGAATCGACGGGCTCAGCTCCTCCACCAAGCGGGTGCTGCAGTACGCCTCGATCGTGGGCCGTCACTTCTGGTCGGGCGTGCTCGCCGATGTGCTGGCGCAGCAGCCGGTGGATGCCGAGCTGGAGGAGCTGCTGCAGGGGGAAATCGTGAAGTCGCTCCCCGAGTCCGTGGTCGACGGCGAGCGGGAGTACAGGTTCGAGAACCTGCTCTTACAGGAGGTCGCCTACCAGGGGCTCCTTCGCGGTCTGCGGGCCGAGCTCCACGGGGGTGTCGCGCGGTGGCTCGAGAGGCAGTTGCCGGCCCGCTCGTCCGAGTCCGATGAGCTTATCGCCTTCCACTACGAGCGCTCGACCCATCGACCGCTGGCCGCGCCCTACCTGGAGCGAGCCGCGATGCGGGCGAGAGCTCAGGGCGCGCTCCCGGACGCGCTGGACCTGTTGGAGCGCGCCTACGCGGCTTCCCAGGAAGACGACGAGCGGTTCGCGCTCCTCTGCATTACGGAGGACGTCGTCGCAGCAATGGGGGATAGCGAACGGTGGGAGGAGGTAGTGAAGGAGCTCCGCAAACTGGCCGATCTTCGAGGGGATCCGGAAAGCAGGGCGGAAGCCGGTTATCGTTACGCTCGCGCGCTTCTCGCACGCGGCAAGCTGGCCGCGGCGAAGCGAGAAGGTGCTCGTGCCCTGGAGCTCGTGCGCGAGGCCGACGGATCGGGCCCGTTGGGCGCTTTGCACTCCTTGCTTGGCCGCGTCGCTCACCTGTGGGGCGACTACCCGACCGCCCGGTCACATTACGAGGCCGCCCTGCCGCTCCATCAGGCGGCCGGGGATCGGTGGGCGGAGCTCGAGCTTCTGGATCGGCTGGGCCTGGTCGAAGTCGACCTGGACGACTTCTGGCGGTCGCTCGACTACTTCGACGAGGTGCTGCAGCGGGCGCGTGAGCACGGGCATCGCATGATGGAGCTCCGCGTCCTCGCCCATCGTGCGACGGCGCTCCGCTGGCTCGGTCTGTACGAGTCGGCCGAGGCATCGGCCCGCGAAGCGCTGGAGCTGGCAGGTCAACTCGACACGGTATCGGCGGCGGCTACGGGCGAGATGACGCTCGGATTCGTTCTTGCGGCGGCCGGGAAATCGGAGGAGGCCCGCACGCTGTTGCTGAGCGCAGCCGAGCGGGCGCACGAGGCGGGCCGACCGGCGCTGGAAGCCCGCACTTGGCTCTCTCTGTCCGAGCTCGCAGAGGGAGAAGAGGCAGAACGTTGGGCGGCGAAGGCCCGGGAGCTGTCTGCGCGCACCGGACTCGTGCACATCGACATTCTTGCGCGGGCGCGGCAGACGGAACTGGCGCTCGAACGCGGAGACACAGACGGGGCTGACCGACTGTCCATGACCGCGCTCCGTCGGATGCGGCGTCACGGGAGCATCCAGGGACCGGAGGAGGCCGTCGTGTGGGCCCGTGCACGGGCGGTAGCCGCGCTGGGGCGGGCCGAAGAAGCCGAATCCCTGCTCGAGGAAGCCCGGGACATCGTGCGGGAGAAGGCTTATCGCATTCCGGACCCGGAGGCGCGCCGCCACTTCCTCACGGTGGATCCGAACCCCGAGATTTTGGGTGTGGGAGCTCCGGTGAAGCCGGAGAAGACTCCGACCGCTGTGGACTCGGTGTAGGACGAACTCAGCGGCGGCTCAACGCCAGGCTCAGGAAACCTCCAGAAAGCCGCACGGACACACCTCGATGCACTTGCCGCATTTCTCACACTCGTCCAGCGAGAGCGTGAAGTAGACCCCCGGTCGTGACTCCTCGACCTTCGTGAAGCACCCCGGTGTACAATACATCCAGCAGTGCTGGCAGCCGTAGCACATCCCACACGAGAAGCAGCGCTCGGCCTCTTCCAGGAACGCCGTCTCCGTGATCCCCCTACTCACTTCCGCTTCCGGATGCGCGAGCCCTTCCTCGGGCGACAGGTGGAGCGGGAGCGCGGGAGGCTTCTCCTCGTGCAGCTCCATCAGGATGTTATCTGCGCCGACCGTCTCCCGGGACTCCGGCGGAGGCGGGGGAAGACCACGCAGACGGGCATGCACCGCTTCGGCTGCCCGTCGGCCGTGGGCGATCGCCATGCCGGCGATTCCCAGACCGAGCACATCCCCGCCAGCGTACACGCCGTCGATCACCACACCACTCTCGTCTGCCTCCGGCCAGTGGTCTCCGAGATCGAGCGCGTCGAGGCCATCCCACTCGGGCTCTTGCGAAACCGCCGCGATGAGCGAGTCGGCCGGCACGCGGTACTCCGATCCCTCGATCGGCAGGGGGCGTCGACGCCCCGACTCGTCGGGCTCACCCAGCTGCATACGCTGTACGACCACTGTCTCGAGTCCTCCGTTCAACCGTTCCAACTCCACCGGAGCAGCCAGGAACTCGAGCGCCACACCCTCCGCGATCGCTTCTTCGA
This sequence comes from Gemmatimonadota bacterium, assembly GCA_039586095.1. Classification (GTDB taxonomy): domain Bacteria; phylum Gemmatimonadota; class Gemmatimonadetes; order Palauibacterales; family Palauibacteraceae; genus JBDHBD01. Next base: position 8,356 of record JBDHLB010000015.1, on the reverse strand, counting down.
CCTCGCCGGGAGTCGCCGGCATCTCGGCACGCGTGCGGCGGTAGAGGAGCGTCACCTCGGCCCCCGATCGGCGGGCGGTACGGGCCGCATCGACAGCCGTGTTGCCCCCGCCTACGACGACCACCTGCTCACCCAGACTCACGGGCTTGTGGTGGTTCACCCTATCGAGGTAGTCGGTGCCGCTCCAAACGCCGGGGCCCTCTTCGCCCGGCACGCCGAGTCGACGCCCCTTCTGGGCCCCGATGCCGAGGAAGAGGATGGGATGGAGGTCGCGAAGCTCCTCCAGCATGACGTCGCGACCGATCGCAGTGTTCAGCCGGATCTCCACACCCAGGTCCACGATCCGCCGGATCTCGGCCTCCAGCACTTCGGGCGGCAGGCGGTAGTCGGGGATTCCGTGACGCAGCATCCCTCCCGGCTCGGCCCGGCGCTCGTAGACCGTCACCCGATACCCGCGTCGGGCCATCTGGTAGGCGAAAGAGAGGCCCGATGGCCCGGCGCCGATCACCCCGATCGACTCGGGCTGCCGCCCGGCCTCGAGCGAGGCGAGCGGAATCGAATTCTCGATAGCCCAGTCGCCGAGAAACCGCTCCATCGCGTTGATCGCTACCGAACCGTCCTTCTCGGAGCGGTTGCAGTGCGACTCGCACGGGTGGGGACATACCCGTCCCAGTACGCTGGGGAACGGGTTAACGTCGGTGATCATGCGCCAGGCGCGGGTGTAGGCCTCCTCCCGCGACAGGCCGAGCTTGTGACGCTGGGCTACGGTCCCGATCCAGCCCCGGATATCGCCGCTGTTCGGACACCCTCCCTGGCAGGGCGCCTGCTTCTCAACCTGTCGCGGCTCGAAGCGCGGGAGCTCGGGTGTGGCGCCGGCAGCCTCGCCGACATCGGTGACGCCCCCGGCGTCGGGTGCCCAAGCGTGCTCTTGCGACGTGTCACCGCCCGAACGTGCCTCGACCAACGCCCTAGCCTCTTCCCGAGCCAGCGCCCGGTGATCCGGCACGGGTCCGTGCGACCTCGGCGTTCAGGCCGCGGATACGCCCAGACATCGCCTGCAGGATGTTGACGGCTAGCAGCGGATCCTCCTTGATTCGGCGCAGAAGCGTCTTCTTGTCCACCTTCAGCACGCGCGCCTCTCCGAGCGCGCGCACGGTGGCCGAACGCACCTCCTTCTCGAAGATCGCCATCTCTCCGAAGAAGTCGCCGGGCGCGAGCACGGCCAGGCGCTGCTCGCCGTTATTGGTCGTCTGCACGACCTCCACTTCACCCCCCTGAACGACGTACATGCAGTCGCCCATCTCGCCCTGCGTCACGATGGGCTCACCGTCCGCGTATCGCTTGCCGAGCGCTCCCTTACGCATGGATCAACTCGTCTCCGATTTCTGCGTCCGCCTCCGTGCCCTCCGTGTCCGCGGGCTCCTCGCCTCGCGCATTGGCGCCTTCGCAAGGACGCGCTGGCTCACTCGCGCCGGCCGACCTAGCACCGAGCGCGAGATTCCAGAGCAGACCGCCGATGAAACCCGGGTGCAAGGCACCCACGAAGATCTCACGATACGGGGCGCTTCCCGTGAACATGTTCCATAGGAGCGAGCTCATGTGGCGTGCGCCGTTCGCCTTCTTCTGCTCCCGCTGCGTCATGCGGAGTATGGCACGCCGTGTGAGACGGATGTGCTTGAGGAAGGTCGTTGCGGCGAACAGACCCTTCCCGATCGCATTGTCGCGCGCGATCGCGCGGCAGGCGGGCCAGTAGTGTCGCCGAAACGCTTCGGCCGAGATCCCCTGGAAGACAGCCGTCGCGGCTGCTGCCTTCGCAGTTCGGTAGGCGGCCCCAATGCCATCCTTGTAGAGACGCGTCACACCGGAGTCGCCGATCAGCACAACCCGATCGCCGAACGGTCGGCGGGCACCTCCCATGTTGATGAGCGGCGCGCAGCTGCACACCGCCGGTACCGACTCCTCCGGGAAGCAGCGCTGGACAACCGGTGAACCCAGAAAAGCCTGGATGAGCTCCTGATCCAGCTCCTCGCCCAGCAAGCACAGGGTCACGAACTCACCCTTGGGAATGATGGCCGCGAACTCGAGTCGAGGCAGGTCGAGCAGGAAGACGTGCATCGAGTTGCCGAGCACGCGCTCGATCGTCTCGCGGCCGAAACGAAACTCGCAGATGTAGGTGCGGGTGGTGCGCGGCGCCCGTGGGGCCTCGGACTCGATCTCCAGCAGATCGAAAAAGTTGCTGTTCACGCCCGCCGCGACCGCGACGAGGTCGTATTGCCGAGCACGCCCGTCCGCGTCAACCAGGCTCGGCCGGCCATCCTCCCACTCCACTCCTGTGACGAGCTTTCGAACGACGCGGGCGCCCCGCTCCGTCGCGATCCCCTGCAGGTACGCGTCGAACGAGTCCCACGGCAGAGTGCCGCCCTCCCGTGGGCCGTTCCCACGGTAGAGCGCCGCAATCCGTTGTTCGCCGACCGGGCTTTGGATCGTTACGCTGCCGACGTCCATGTGGACCACGTAGGACTCGATCCCACGCTGGACGACGCTGGGTGGGAGGTTGACGCCCTCGGTGGCGAGGATCTGGACCAGGGACTCCGACACGATCCCGCCGCAGTGGTTACAGCCGGCAGGGCCGCAGCGCTCGAACGAGCGCGGTTCGTAGATCTCGAGGTCGACCTCGAGGTCGATCGCCTCGGCCATCTTGAGCAGGAAGAATGAGAACAGGGAGCCGGCGGGTCCTCCCCCGATGACCGCGACACGTGACCCGTCCTCCAGCTGCAACGCAGCGTCGCCGTCGTCCGCTCCCGGCGCCAGCTGGTCGAGCAGGTTGGGCTGCCGTCGCTTCATGCAGGTTGCCTCGGCAAGAGGGTCGCGCTGCCCTGGGGCTGCCTAACAGTACGCCCCGCCCCCGGAGCTGGCTATCTGGATGGGGGCCGACCCTGGCAGCCCCAGAAGCCACAACTCAAGCACCCTCGTCATCGGGGTGATCTCGGGGTCTTCGTTCGGTTTGGAGCCTGACGGAGGTAGACCGCGCACGCTCCACGAGGTCCGCGCTCTCCTGCATGCCGCGCTCGCGACCACCCTGGAGCTGGGCCGGTAGGAACTCGAGCCGGTTCGGCAAGTTGTCGGGAGTGATGTCGACGAGCGGGCACTCCATCTTCTCGCAGGAGACCACCTTGTCCAGGCAATCGACACCGGCGAGGTCGATCGGGCCGTCGGGCGGCGTGTCGAGGCTGACGACGACTCGCGTGCCGCAGGCCGTACAATAGGCCTCATAATCTCTCACTGAGTCCCCCGCGTTAGAGGCAATTCGCCGCTTCATTGTACGCATGGCTCACCCGACTCACAAAGGGTATCGCCTCGATCGCTGAGCCTTGGATCACCGTGAGCGGAGGGTACCCGTGCCCCACCCACCCGCGACCCCGTCCCGTTGCAGATCACGTGAGGTCGGGTGTGCCCTGGCCATGTCCGCGATAGACGGCCGAACCGGCGGATCTCTTGCCGATAATTCACATGAGGTCTCGTTGTCTATATAGATACTTGCGAACGGTTTCCCGGCAACCGATCGTCCGGAGGCTGTTTGGGCATGGATGGGCTCCTCACAATTGCCGGTCTGGACACCGAACAACGCCCATTGTCGTTTGGCGGAAAGTGCCGGACGTTTGAACCATGGGATAGCCACATGAAGGACCGCCGTGACGTCCCCACCTGACGACCGAACAGTTGGTAGAGGTCGAGCGAGCGATGATCGAGGACTCCACATCCAGCTCATCCAGATGATGGAGAACGAAGTTCGAAACGCGCGCTTCCTGGAGGGCGATTCACGTGGTCGGGAGGTGGTCGTTCTGGCGGGTACCGGGGGAAACGGCGGGGGCGCTCGACGCCCCGTCCAGTGTAGGCACGACCAGCGGGACCGTGCACGAGCCATGAAAGTCCTGCAGTGGATTCCATGAAGCGTCTTGCAGCAGCTCTGGGGGTGCTCGTTCTCTCGCTGGCCTGGCGAGGCCCGGCGCCGAGTCCGGCGAGCACGCCTGTCGAAGAGCCGGTTGTGCGCGCCGTGCTCTTCTATTCGCCGACCTGCCCCCACTGCCATCAGGTGATCAACGAAGACCTGCCGCACATCTTCGCACAGTTTGGCGGCCAGCCTCAGGTACAATCGTTGGAGGGCGGAGGGGCCGAGCCTCTGATCGCTCACCTCGTGTGGAACGACCGTTTTCGACTGTTGCTCGTCGATGTGTCCCGCGGTCTGGGTGGTGAGCTCTACGAGAGCTCGATTGCACGATTCGCCATCCCCGAAAACCGGAGGGGAGTCCCCCAGCTCGTGTTTGCAGAGCACGTGCTCGTGGGGTCGGTAGAGATCCCGCGTGACCTGCCCGGCCTGATTGCGCAGGGGCTGGTTGAGGGCGGTGCGGATTGGCCGTCGATCCCCGGGCTGACCGACGTTGTTGCACTCGCGCCAGCGCGGGATGCGGCGGGTGTGGTGGAAGCAGAGAGCGAGAGGGAAGTCGAGCCTGACCTGGCGACCGTCGAGCCGCCGGGCGGCGATCAGCCGGGAGCCGAAGAGCGTCCCGCCGCACCGCCGACAGTCCAGGAGTCCGCGGCCGAGACCGAGCCCGAACCAGCGGTGTACAGGTCGAAGCCGTCATACGACCAGGTGGGGGCGGCGGAGCAATATCTCAACTCGCTCGCTGTACATCCTCTAGGGCTCGCTGAGCGGCTCGGTAGAGATCCGGTGGGCAACGGCCTCGCGATCGTCATCCTGCTCGGCATGCTCGCAGGCCTTGCCGGTGTTGCGACCGTGGCGCGGCGGCGGCAGGACGCTGGGATGCCCGGGCTGGTGATTCCCATTCTCCTGTTCGTGGGCATCGGAATCGCGGCTTACATGGCCTACGTCGAGACGCAGGGCGCAAGCGCGGTCTGCGGGCCGGTAGGCGACTGCAACGCCGTGCAGCATAGCCCGTACGCGAGAGTGTTCGGGTTGATCCCGGTAGGAATCGTGGGTGTGATCGGCTACTTGCTCCTGCTGGGGGCCTGGGTGGTTGCGAGAGTGGGCGAGAGACCCGCTTCCGACATCGGGACCGCAGGGTTCTTCCTGTTCGCCCTCGCGGGCACCGCCTTTTCCGCCTACCTGACGTTCCTGGAGCCGTTCGTCATCGGCGCGGTCTGCGTGTGGTGCCTCTCGTCGGCCGTGCTGATCACCGCACTCATGCTGCTTTCGGCTCGTGCGGGCGTCGGAGCCGTCCAGCGGCTCAGGGGAGCAAGAGCCGCCTGAATCGCGTCGCGCCGTGCCGAGCGAATGCGGTATCGCTGCGTCCGTCGAGCCGGCGTAGATTCGAACGTGGCCCGACGCCCCCGGCTCTGTCGACCCGAACGCGACCGCGGGTTATCCAATGCCTGATCCTCTGGCCGATTATGTCGAACTCGAGGTCGAGTACTCGATCTGGGACCGCTTTCCCCTCGTTCTCCCCTTCGTTCTGATCGGCACGCGCGACGAGGACGGACGGCCCAATCTGGCGCCCAACAACCTCGTTACCCCGCTGGGATGGGAGAACTACTTCGGCTTCGTGTGCACACCGACTCATCCGACGTACCGGAACGCCGAGCGCGAGGGTTTCTTCACGGTCAGCTATCCTCGGCCCGAGCAGGTCGTGCAGGTGGCCGTTGCATCCTCGTTCCGCTGCGACGAGCACGACAGTGAGGTGCTCGAATCGTTGCCGACCGTCCCGGCCACCAGGGGGGACGCCGTGCTGCTCAGGGACGCGTACCTACACCTGGAGTGCGAGCTGCTGAAGATCGTTGACGGCTTCGGCAGAACTCGATTGGTCACTGGAGAGGTCATCACCGCGCGCGTGCATCAGGATGTGCGGCTGCGCGTCGACCGCGATACGCAGGACGTGATCCTAAACAATCAGCTGCTCGCGTACGTACATCCCGGGCGTGTCACCAAAATCCGCCACACGCATGCCCTGCCCTTCCCGGCAGAGCTGAGGCGCTAGGCGACTCATGGCCTCGGAACGGGCGCTCCGCATCCGCGAGTTCCTGCAGGCGGAGGAGGAGGGTCTCGTCGGGCTGCTCGAGCGGCTGGTCGCCGCCGAGTCTCCTACACACGATCCGAACAGCCAGAGAGCCGTCCAGACGATTCTGTGCGACGAGCTGCGGGAGCTCGGGTATCGCATCCGGTGGGCTTCGCGAGATGCAGGCAGCCGGCATATGCTCGCGGTTCCCAGCGACAGACCGCCAGGCGCACCGGTGCAGATCGTGCTCGGGCACACCGACACCGTGTGGCCGACCGGAACGCTGGAGAGCCGTCCCTTCCAACGCTTCCGGGGCCGCATCGTGGGCCCGGGCGTGTACGACATGAAGTCCGGCCTCGCGCTGCTCGTTTTCGCTCTCGGCGCTTTGCGAGTTGTCGGCGCGGAGCCGGAAGTCGTGCCGGTGGTGTTCCTGAACTCCGACGAGGAATCGGGAAGCCTGGGCTCGGCGCACATTGTGCGACGTCTGGCCAGAATCGCAGACCGGGTATATGTGCTGGAACCATCACTCGGTCGGCGGGGCCGACTGAAGACAGCCCGCAAAGGCGTAGGCCACTTCACGATCCGGGTCACGGGAAGGGCTGCCCACGCCGGGCTCGAGCCCGCGCACGGCGCGAGCGCCATTCTCGAGCTTTCTCACCTCGTTCAGCACCTCTTCGCGCTCAATGACCCGAAGCAGGGAATCAGCGTGAATGTCGGGACGATCGACGGAGGCCTGAGCGCCAACGTCGTCGCACCGGAAGGCAAGATCACTGTGGACTTTCGGGTGCTCACGCTGGACCAGGCGGCCGAGCTCGAGCAACGCGTGCGATCGCTGGAGCCCGTGACGCCGAACACGACAATCGAAGTCATCGGAGGCCTCGAGAAACCGCCCATGGAGCGCACGCCACGAGAGCTTTGGCAGCTGGCGCAGGGGGCGGCGGCGGAACTGGAGCTGGGGTTGGCCGAGGGACTCGCGGGCGGAGCCTCGGATGGCAACGTGGCAAGCCTCTACGCGCCGACCCTGGACGGGCTCGGACCCGTCGGAGGAGGGGCGCACGCGGCGCACGAGTTCGTAGAGCTCGCGAGTTTGATCGACCGCGCCGCGCTGCTCTCCCTGCTTCTTCTGGCTCCTCCGTTGGAACGTTCGCGGGCGACTAGCGGGCGACGCTCAGGACGCGCGGCTTGACCAGACGTTCGAAATCCGCGTAGGCCAGGCGAACGAGCTCGGTGTGGGACCCGGCGTTGAAGGCGATCTCCTTGTCCTCGCTGAGGCGATCGTCCGCGTAAACGTCCATGCCCCACAGGTTGCCGAAGGGCGGCATCGCCCCCAGCGCGCAGTTCGGAAACAGGTCCTTGAACTCGGGCTCGCTGGCCAGCTGAACATCGTTTGCGCCCGTCATCTCCTTCAATCGACCGAGGCTGACCATTTCGGTGGCCGGCAACACGACCATGGCCATGTTGCCGTCGATCTTCACCATTACGGTCTTGGCCAGCTCCTTGCCCGGAATATGCGCCGAGGCGGCGATCTCCTGAGCCGTGAACGCCTGTGAATGGGTGATGGTCACGTGCTTCACCCCTTCGGCCTCCAGAAACTCCCTCAGCTTCTTGATCGGCATGATTGCCTCCTCACCACGCGCGATGGCCGTGTGGTCTCTCTTTGTAAGCTATGGTGCGCGACGGTGGACGACCACGTCTGGATCGCGGCCCACAGGTTCATCAGATCGCCAGCCAGCCGACACGACTCGCCTCTCCCAGTCCCGCGGTTTCATGATAGTTTCGGGGCATGCCCGAGCTCCCGGATGAGCTGACTGTCGCGCTCGGCGAGCGCTACGCGATCGAGGAAGAGATCGGCCGCGGCGGAATGGCCACGGTGTACCTGGCGCCGTGCTTGTGCGCGGCGACGTGACGGGTATGGGGCTGGGTGTCTTTCTCATGCGCCGCATCATCGACTACTCACGCAGCCGTGGAATCGGCGAGATCTACGGAGATGTCCTGCACGACAATCACACGATGCTCAAGCTGTGCCGGGTGCTCGGCTTCACGACCTCCAGCGTGGAGGACGAGCCGAGCATCGTGCGGGTGAAGCTGCGGCTGACGGACTGAGCGGGTCGCCCTGTCCGGTCGTGGCAGGTGGGCAAGCCTGACTAGCAGAGGAGCGCGTGGTCCCGCGGTCGGAAGAGGCCCTTCCACCCGGAGTCGGTTTCTGCCGCGATTGATCTCCGGGCGGTCTCGGTAGATCTTCCCACGCCGGCCCGGAGGAGCGGCACCGAGCCGCTCGGCGCACGGCGAAGCCCATGCGAGGGCACGAAGCGTCACCACGACATCACGACCGAGGAACCGTCATG
>JBDHLB010000082.1:0-9904 GCA_039586095.1 Gemmatimonadota bacterium | reverse complement strand
CGAGGCGATCGCCCAGCCGGGAGAAGTTCCGGCCGAGCATCAGCTCGAGGAGCATGGCCCGGGACACGAACCACCAGTTGGCGAAGTTCCGGAGCAGTAGCCAGATCGCCGTCGGATCGGTCCAGCCCGGCATCTGCCCCGACGCCCAGATGCTCGGGTCCAGCACGGTCAGCAGGCTCGAGCCCACGGCGGTGATCCACCCCACCAGCAGCAGCGGCAGGCGGCGATAGCCGAAGACCTCTCGCTCCAGCCCGTCGAGATCGCGCTCGGACGGGCGGATGAAGGGGAGGAGCTCGCGCAGGTCGCAGCGCGCACCGCGGACGGAGGCCGCGCTCACCGCGAGGGCGAAGCCCAGGAAGAGGTCCTGGATCAGCTCCGCGCCCCAGAACCAGCCGCGCGGGTCGATCCGGGTCCCACTCAGCCTGCCTGGACCTGCGCCGAAGGCCGCGGTGTAGGCCAGGTAGAGCGCGAAGATCGCGAGACCGATGGCGATGCCTACCCAGAACGGCGAGAGCCGGATCCGGTCGAAGAGCCGCAGGGCCCACGGCACCTTCGGGTAGAGCTCGATCCGAAGCGCTTCCTCCACGGTTCGAGAACCTATCACGCGCTCCGGAGCGAAGCCTTCCCGCCCCGGATCAGGGCTCGCCGAAGAGCAGCGGCGCGAGGGCGCGCCCCGTGTGGCTCATCGGATGCTGCGCGACCTCCTCGGGAGTGCCCGCAACGACGATCTCGCCGCCCTCGGGGCCCAGGTCGACGACGTGGTCCGCCTGCTTGACGACATCCGGGTGGTGCTCGATCACGACCACGGTGTTGCCGCGGTCCCAGTCAGGGCCGTTTTCTCCCCGGCGGGGCGCTAGTTGTCAGAAACGTAGATATCGGTGGTACCGAGAACGCAGCTTGTTCTTCCTTCCATAGGGGAGGAACGCAAGACGCACTTCTCCGTTGGCCTCGGCGTCTTCGATCCGGGCGTCTGCCCCCGCGTGGGCTCGGCAGCCTCGAGTCGAGCTCGTTCTCCCTTGTGCGGACCGGGGCGACGGTGCGCACGCGATGGGAGATTCGATGGGAACGTTCAGAATCGAGTCAGGCCCGGTGCTGGGCGTTCTCGCAGCGGCGCTGTTCTTCACGCGAACGTGAGAACCATCCTTCCATCGGGGCCTCTTCTGGCCATCGCTTCTTTCGGTTCTGCGGAGGGGCATAGCTTATCCGTAGGGCCTCCGGGACGAGGTCCCTGGACCAGGAATAGCATGGATGCTCACCTCCGAACCCAATGCGTGCCCGCACCTCACGGCGACTCGCTCTTCATGCGGCGTTCTCACCGAGCGGTTGCCTCTGCGCTGCGGTCTGACTCCATGACGTGCCGGCTCCGCTCCGGCCGGTATTCCTCCTCGTCCTTCCACATCCGCAATACGGTCGCTGCGATGATGCGCGCAAGCGTGAGCTTGGCGAGACTCGGCTTCGTCCCGCCGGCAAGCATCCGTTCGTAGCGAGGGTAGAGCGGACTCTTGTTCCGCTGCGTGATGACCAGGGTCGCTGCGCCCTTGAAGATGTCCTTTAGCACGCGGTTGTACTGTCGAGACAATCCCCGCGTCTGTGGGACCCGAGCCCGGATCCAGCCCCCGTCGGCCGTCTGGACCCAGTCGGAGCTCGACCTCGTCACGATCCCGAGCCCGCAGTAGCTCCAGAACTGCCGCTTGGTCCGAAAGCGATGCGGCGTGACCACGATCGGCACGAGCCGGGCGGCTCGAATCGGTCCGATCCCGGGAGCCGTCTCCAGGATCCGCACGATCTTGTGTTTCCGCGACTCCCGCAGGAGATCGGCCTCGATCCGTTTCTTCTGCTCGCGGAAGAAGTCGAGCTGTTCGTTGAGCTGCATCGCTCGCCTTCGGGCGCTCGTCGGAAGCCGCTTCTCCCACGCGTCCCGCTGCGCCGGGCTGTAGACCGATGCACCAAGCGTCTGCACCCCGCGCGAGCGGTACAGGCTCTTCAGGCGCGACTGGACGCGCACCAGGTCGCGCGTCGCCGTGATGTGCGCCCGCGAGGGCTCCCGAAGCAGCGTGAACTCTCGAGGTGCCTTGAAGATCTGCTTGTCGAGGGAACCCGTGCGGAGCCTCTCGGCCAGGCCGTAGGCATCCCGCTTGTCGCTCTTCTGCCCACGGCTCTCCGTGACTCCCGCCACGATCACCTCGTCGACATGAGGTCGCAGCGTCTCGTAGAGCCACGCACTCTGGAGCCCTTCCTCGAAGACCAGGTGCTTGTGACCCGGGATCCTCCGGATCGCCTCGACGAGCGCCTCGCCGTTCGTCTCGACCGGGAAGTCCTTCAGCCTCCGGCCCGTATGCGAGATCACCGCCAGCGTGCAGCTCGCGGCGTGGGCATCCAGCCCGATGTACCGTTCCATCGGTGTCTCCTCTCGTTGGGGATCGTTGAATCTCCAACTCGAGGGTCCCCGACGGGCTCGGGAGGCACCATCTTCCGCCTCCCCAGGCCCTCACGTGCCGGCTAGCAGACGCCACCCCCCTATGATGCTTATCCGCACCCTCCCGCGCTTCCTGCTGGTCCTCGGGAGCCCCGGCCTCATCTACTTCAACGTCTGCACGTTGGTTCCCGACAATCCTTCCGCCATCGAATCCTGGCACGCCTACTACTACGCCGTTCGTCGGCGCTACTTCCTCGGTGTTCTCTGCTGGGCCGTGTTCGTCACCACGTCCGCCACCGTCGTTCTCGAGATGCCGTGGACCCATCCCGGGAGACTCTTGCAAGCGGCCTGGTTCGTTGCCGGTGTCGTGGGCGCGAGATTTTCGAGCGTACGCGTGCACGCCGGCATCGCGCTGTCCATCATGGCATTCGCCCCACTCGTCGTCATCTTCGCGATAGGAGGGCAGCCGGGGTCTCTGGCACCATAGGGGCGCATCGGCCCACACCGGAAGCCGCTGAGCCGAGAGGATGGAGGTCGTCGATGCTCGCCCAATCCGACCTGCTTCTGACGTGCCTCCCTCAGATCGATCCAGCAAGATTGCGAGGATCGAGCCAGGAGGGAGAGAGATGGGCCGAAAGCGCCACACGGCGGAGCAGATCATTCGGAAGCTCAGGGAAGCCGAGGTCGAGCTGGCCAAGGGCCAGACGACCGTCGACGTGGTCCGCAAGCTCGGCATCACCGAGCAGACCTACTACAGATGGCGCAAGGAGTACGGGGGCTTGCGGCTCGATCAGGCCAAGCGCCTGAAGGAGCTCGAGAAGGAGAACGCCCGGCTGAAGAAGCTCGTGGCGGACCAGGCCCTCGACAAGGCGATCCTGAAGGAGATCAGCTCGGGAAACTTCTGAGCCCGGCGCGGAGGCGCCGAGCCGTGGAGCACGTACGCACCCGGCTCGGCGTGTCCGAGCGTCGGGCCTGCCGTGTGGTAGGACAGGCCCGCTCGACGCAGCGTCACCAACCCCGGATCGCCGAGGACGAGCCGCGGTTGGTGGACCGGATCCTCGAGCTGGCGAGACAGTACGGGCGGTACGGATACCGCCCAATCACGGCGCTGCGGCGTCGGGAGGGGTGGCGGGTGAATGCGAAGCGGGTGGAGCGAATCTGGCGGCAGGAGGGCCTGAAGGTGCCGAAGAGGCAGCCGAAGCGAGGAAGGCTGTGGCTGTCGGATGGCTCCTGCATCCGGCGGAGGGCCGAGCATCGGAACCACGTCTGGTCCTACGACTTCGTGTTCGACCGCACCCACGACGATCGCCCGCTACGGATGCTGACGATCGTAGACGAGTACACGTGGGAGTGCCTGGCCATCGACGTCGAGCGACGACTCGACTCGGAGGATGTTCTCGATCGCCTCGAGCGGCTCTTCGTGGAGCGAGGGACTCCGGAGTTCATTCGATCCGACACCGGCGGCGAGTTCGTGGCGAAGGCCGTTCGCGATTGGCTCGGCCGTCTCGGCGTGCAGACCCTGTTCATCGAGCCCGGGAGCCCCTGGGAGAACGGCTACGTCGAGTCCTTCAACGGGAAGCTCCGAGACGAGCTCCTGAATCGAGAGATCTTCTTCACGCTCCACGAGGCGAAGGTCTTGAGCGAACGCTGGAGGCAGGAGTACAACGCGATCCGACCCCACAGTGCTCTGGGCTACCGACCTCCGGTTCCCGAGGCGGTCGCCTGGCTGCCGCCCACCTCCGCTACGCTCCGGCCGGCGGCAGCCTTCGCTCTAACATAGGGAGCGGTACGACAACCGGGGGCACGTCACCGGAGCTCGCCACGAGGCCGCACCGCCGATTCCCGCGAGTCGTCCGTCGAAGCCAAGACCTCACCTCCTCCAGAGACCGCGTGTGATAGATTGGGAAGTCTTCGATCGATGACGCGAGCTCGGCTGCGGAATCCAGCTCCCCATCGAGGACTGCGTTGATTCACGCGGCGGCGACTTCGCAGCGATGCGAGCGGATCGAGACCGGGAGATGAAGGCGGGCGTCGCGTGCGATACTGGTGGTAGCCGAGATAGGCTGCGTTTTCGGCACCACCGATATGTTCACTTCTGACAACTAAGCTCCCGCCGCGGAGAAACCGGCCCTTCCTAGGTACCGATTCGAAGGAGAGTGTGATGAGAGCGATAACACGAGGCAGTCAGTGGCGATCGTATCTTGGGTGGAGCCTTGTGGTCTTTCTGGCGCCATGGGCGCCCGAAGCGAACGCGGCGACGGCCACGATCAGTCCGCTCAACATCCAGGACAACACGCTGGCAGAGGATTTCCCGGACAACAGCTCTGGGGCATGCGACTCGATCTTCGCCGGCACGACGGACAACAACTTCGCCCGACGGGCATTGTTGTGGTTCGACGTAGGCAACCAGCTCCCGGCTGGATCGACGATCAACAGCGTCACGCTGAGCATGACGGTCACCCGCGGTGGCAATCACGTCGATTCGATCTTCTCGCTGCACCGGGTGACCCGGCCCTGGGGCGAGGGCACCAACGGCTGTGGCGTACGCGGAGGTGGCCAGGGAGAGCCGGCAAACGCCGGATCCGCAACCTGGAACAGCGCGGAAACCGGCGTCACGTCGTGGAGTTCCGTCGGCGGTGACTACGACCCCAGCGCGAGCGGGAGTTCCCTGGTCAACAACACGACCCCGGTGTGGTCGAGTACGCCGGCGATGGTCAGCGACGTTCAGAACTGGCTCGATGATTCACCGAGCAACTACGGTTGGATCCTGATCGGTGACGAGACCAACCCGACGACGAGCCGGCGCTTCGGCAGCCGCGAAGGCACCAGTGGACCAACCCTGGTCGTGGACTTCACCCCGGTCGGTCCGGTCGAGGCGTGTTGCGAACCCAGCGGCGAATGCTCGCTGACGGTCCAGGGCCAGTGCAACGCCACGCCACTGCCCGGCGTCGACACCTGTGAGCCCAATCTCTGCCCGCAGCCCAGCGGTGCCTGCTGCAACGCGGATGAGACCTGTTCGGACGATCTGGATCGACTCGCCTGCGAGAGCGGCGGCGGAATCTTCCGGGGCGAGAACAACAGCTGCAACAACGGCAACATCGACTGCGGTCTGACACCCTTTGTCGAGGCGCTGCCGATTCCCCCGATTCTGCAGCCCGACAATCCCGGCGAATCTCCGCCGCGTTACACGGTGTCCGTCGAGACGGCGACCCAGAACGTGCATCCCGAGCTTCCCGACACCGATCTGTGGACCTACAACGGCGTCTGGCCGGCGTCCACGATCGTGGCGGTACAGGGCCAGCCCATCGAGGTGACGTACATCAACAACCTGCCGACCGGAGGCGGCGGCCGCGGCAGCAACCTGCTGGAGGTGGACACCTGCGCCCACGGTCCCAACTACTACGGCGACAGCAAGCGCATCGTCACCCACCTTCACGGCGGTCACGTACCGGCACGCGTGGACGGCCAACCGGAATACACACTGCTGCCGGGCGAAACCGACATGTACGCGTACCCGAACAACCAGGAGGCGGCGACCCTCTGGTACCACGACCACGCCCTGGGCATCACTCGCCTCAACGTCTACGGCGGTATGGCGGGCTTCTACCTGATCGCCGACACCGAAGACACGTTGGATGCAAGCAACGCCTTTGGCTTGCCCAGTGGTCAGTATGAGATCGGGATGGCGATCCAGGACCGGCAGTTCAATTCGGACGGGTCGCTGTTCTACAACGCCCAGCTCGAAGACGCGTTCAAGGGCGACAAGATCGTAGTCAACGGCAAGGTATGGCCCTATTTGAACGTGGATCAGGGCAAGTACCGCTTCCGGATCCTCAACGGCTCCCAGTCCCGGGAGTACATCCTGCGGCTGGAGAACCTCACCGACCCCGGCAACGACCCGACCTTCACGCTGGTGGGGACCGATCTCGGACTGGTCAGCGCGCCGATCGACCTCACCAACAAGTTCGGGCGCGTTTCGCCGGCCGAGCGCTTCGACGTGGTGATCGATTTTTCGGGGTACCCGGCGGGAACCGAGATCGTCATGCGCAATGACGAGTCGACACCGCCGCTGCTGCCCAACGTCATGAAGTTCATCGTGACCGATCAGCCCGGCTACACCGGAACGATCTCCTCGACCCTGCGACACGTGACCCCGATGCCCGAGTCCTCAGCAGTCGTCACGCGCTACTTCCGGCTGGACAGAGTACCCGCGCCGTGCTCCACCGATCCGAGCCGAACCGTCAACGAGTGGCTGATTCAGTCCCTCGATGGTCCGAACGGCAACGTGATCGGCGAACACTGGGATGACCTCTCCGATTTTCCGATCCTCGGCGACCGGGAGGTCTGGGAGTTCGAGAACCCGACCAACGTCATGCACCCGATGCACGTGCACCTGGTGCGCTTCCAGATCCTCAGCAAGGAGCGGCTGGACGGCACGCCGATGTCGCTCAAGCCGTGGGAGGTCGATACCTGGAAGGACACCGTGAGGGTACCGGCGCAATCGCGGACCCGGATCATCATGGATTTCGAGGACTATCCGGGGCGATTCCCTCAGCACTGCCACATCCTCGATCACGAGGATCACGAGATGATGCGACAGTTTCAGGCCAGCCGAGACCCCGCAAACTGCGTGATCAACGGGGTGTGCGACGCCGGCGAGGACTGCATCTCCTGCGCGGCCGATTGCGCAGAAGTCAGCGGCGCGGCCTGCGGCAACGGTCTGTGCGAGGCGGGCGACGGCGAGAATTGCCTCAACTGCCCTGCCGACTGTGGAGGGAAGGCCAAGGGTAAGAACGCATTCTGCTGTGGTGCGGGTAGCGACACGATCGGTTGTGGTGTCGATGCGGGTGACGATCGCTGTATCGACCCCAGGTCCAACCTCTTCTGTCGTGAGGCACCTCGAGTCCGGGCCTGTTGCGGCGACGCACTATGTGAAGGTGCGGAGACGGTCGCGAGCTGCACCGTGGACTGCGACCCCAATGCGTGCTCGCCGACCGAGCCGGGGTCGGAACTCACCTGCGATGACGGCTTGGACAACGACTGCGATGGGCTCACGGATACGAACGATCCGGATTGCCAGATCTGCGTGCCCGACGAAACCCCAGAGCAATCGTGTTTCGACTTCAACGACAATGACTGCGACGGTTTCACCGACTGTGCCGACATAGCCGATTGCGAAGGGGCCATCGGTGCCCCGACCGCCTGCGGCATCGGAGAGTGCGCCGCGTCGGGCAGCCTTGGCTGCTCCGGCGGAAGTCAGGTGGACAGTTGCACTCCGGGCACGCCGGGAACGGAAGGTCCGAACGGCGATCCGACATGCAGCGATGGCCTCGACAACGACTGCGACGGTCTCACCGACGTCGGTGACCCGGATTGTCAGGCGGCGGTGAACTGCTCCCAGTACGGCGACCGCACGTCGTGCAGAAGCGACCCGGCTTGCCGTTGGAGGAAGGGGGTGTGTCAGCCGATCTGACCAGCGGCCATCGATGATCCAGGAGAGGGAGTGGACGATCCGCTCCCTCCCCAACGGTGGGCGTTGCGCCGTGCAAGGCACGAATCCTTCAGATGGCCAATGGCACGTAACCCACTCGGCTTTCCCGAAAACTGGAGGCGCCCCATCAGCATACCTGTGAGGGGAAGGTGTCGACCTGGAGCACGGAAGCAGCTTCGGATTCATCGAAAGCATTGCCTTCGATACGGCGTCGTCCCCTGCGGCCCCTGCTACGAACACTGCGGTCGAGCTCAGCTCGACTCGAAAGGTCCGAGCCCCACCCCCGCGTACCGAACGCCGCGAGGAACTGAATGTCGGACCACTGTGCACGATGCGCGCGAGGTACGCCCATCGCATCCATCTCGCCGTGATGTCCCTGGGCGTTGAGTCCTTCTTTCGCCAGATCTTGGATTCGACCGAGCGTCGGCTGAATGGGAGAAGACCCCGCGGTAGCGGCGTGAGAGCCATCGCAAAAGGGTTGCGTCTGCGAAGGGCCGCAAGCGCACCAGCCATAGGTCCTTCCGGCTTCGAGTTCGATGGGCTTGCGAGCGGCGATTGTCGGTGCGGCCAATGGAGCATCTCCTCGATTCGATCTGTGGGGTTGTGGAAAGGACTGGTTCGTTGAACCGCAATATCGGCTACAGCCTTCCCCGATCGTGCGCGCGAGTCAGATCCAGCTCGGGCCCGATGAACACGACACCCGTCGGATTGATCGATGAATGGCTCCCGTAGTAGTGATGCTTGATATGGAAAAGGTTCACCGTCTCCGCGATCCCGGGTACCTGATACAAATCACGGAGGTAGCCGGAGCGGATAGGCGAGATAGGCTGCGTTTTCGGCACCACCGATATGTGCACTTCTGACAACTAAGCCCCCGCCGGGGAGAAACTGGCCCTTCCTGGGACGATTTCAAGCTTGCGGCGCGGGCGGGCCGCCGGCGATTGGCGTGCGCCCGCGGGCGTGCCGGAGCCGCGGCGAGCCAGTCCGTGACCGCGACCCGAGCCGAGCCGATCGGCCAGGCGCGGAAGCCGCGGGAGCGTAAGCGACGCGTAGACCCCATCCCCGCTCAGCGGCGGATCAAGGCGTCCCGGTCGATGCGATGCGGCAGCAGGGCCTCGAGGTCGGCGGGCGCGGTTGTGCCTTCTCATTGTTCATCCAGACGCTCGGGCCAGTCGACCTCGGCTTTGGTTGACGCTCATCAGGCAGCCTCGCGCCAGGTGTATCGATGGTGCAGTCCACCGACGCGCGGTAGCGAGATGACCTTCGCGTCGGATGAGGGCCGAGTCTCGGACTCCCGGCCTTCTGGCGCGTCGCCGATAGCGGTGTGGACACGCTCGTCGTTGTAATAGTTGACGTATTCGCGCAGGAGCCGTCTCAAGTGGTCTTCGCCAAACACGACAACGTGATCCAGAAGCTCACGACGTACGCTGCCCACGAAGCGCTCCGCGGTCCCGTTCTGCCATGGGCTTTGGAGAGCTGTCCGCTTCGGAGTCAGGCCGAGACCCTGGATCGAGCCTGCGACCTGCGCGGAGAAGATCGCGTCGGTGTCGAGAATCAGGAACCGATGCGCTGGTTCGTTGGGAAAGGCGTCCCGGAGCTGCTGAATCACCCAGCGGGCGGTGGGGCTCTCCGTCACGTTGAAATGGAGGATTCGTCTCCTGCCTTGGTCGATCACGAAGCACACATCGAGGAGCTGGAAGCGGACCGTGGGCACGACGAAGAAGTCCATCCCGGTGATCAGGTCGCGGTGATTTCGGAGGAAAGTGGTCCAGCGCTGTTGGTTGTCCGGATCTGGAGTGGCCTTGGGCAGGTATCGGGAGATCGTGGAGAGACCCACCCAGAGTCCGATCTTTCCCAGCTCTGCGCGGATCCTCCAGGCGCGCCAGCGGTTCTCGGTGGCCATTCGGATGATGAGAGCCTGAATCTCCTTCGAGATCGGGGGCCTTCCGGGGTCGGGCGTCGAGATCGAGCGCCAGTAGGCTCGGAAGCGACGCTTC
>JBDHLB010000081.1:10046-10379 GCA_039586095.1 Gemmatimonadota bacterium | reverse complement strand
AAGTCCACGTGCTCGCCGGCGAGAACGGGGCCGGCAAGAGCACGCTGATCAAGATCCTCTCGGGCGCCTACGACGACTTCTCCGGCGAGCTGCATGTAGGAGGCCAACGGCAGCGCTTCGCTCACCCAAACGAGGCCGTACGGGCCGGCATCGCGACGATCCACCAGGAACTCTCGCTGGTGGCCTCGATGAGCGTCGCCGACAACCTGTTCCTAGGGCGGGAGGCGACGCGACGCTTCGGCGGCGTCGATTTCGCCTTCCACGACTCGGAAGCCGCCCGGATTCTGTCGGAAACGGAGCTCGACTTCTCGCCTCGTCAGCTGGTGGGCGACC
>JBDHLB010000081.1:0-10030 GCA_039586095.1 Gemmatimonadota bacterium | reverse complement strand
CCTGCCCATCTCCAGCCAACAGAGCTTAGAGATCGCCCGAGCGCTGGCCCGCGACGCTAGCGTCATCATCTTCGACGAGCCCACCAGCGCCCTGAGCGAGCACGAGGTCGACTCGCTGTTCGAGCGGATCGTCGAGTTGCGCCGCCGCGGCCGCGGCATCGTCTACATCACCCACAAGATCGAGGAAATCTATCGCTTGGCCGACCGGATCACGGTGTTACGCGACGGCGCACGCGTGGGTACGGCCGCAGCGAGCGAGCTCCCACCCAAAGAACTGGTGAAATGGATGGTGGGTCGAGATCTCGGCGTACGTAGCGAAGCGCGAGCGGGTCTCGCCGCCGAGCCCGCGTTGGAAGTCCAGGACCTTCGAGTTGCGCACCCGACCATCAAGGGGCGCTCCGTGGTCGCGGGCGTCTCGTTCACACTTCGGCAGGGCGAGATCCTCGGGCTCGCTGGACTCCGAGGGTCGGGGACGAGCGAGTTGTTGCACGCGCTGTTCGGCGCGCTGGGGCGCCGCGTAGACGGTCGGGCTCAGCTGTGCGGAGAGCCGCTCCCGATGCGCGGCCCCCGCGTGTCGGTCGAGCGGGGCGTCGTGCTGCTGACCAACGATCGCAAGTCGCTCGGTCTCGCGCCGGAGCTGAACGTGATTCACAGCGTCAGCCTGGCCGGCCTCTCGCGGTTCTGCAATCGCGCCGGATGGGTTCGCAGAGAACAAGAACGCGAGACGGTTCAAGACGTGACCGACGGATTCAGGCTGAGCGCGCCCTCCTTCGATGCTCCGGTGCGGACGCTGTCCGGTGGCAATCAGCAGAAGGTGTACCTGGCGCGCTGTCTGTTGCCACAACCGCGTGTCCTGCTGCTCGACGAGCCGACGCGCGGCATCGACGTCGGGGCCAAGGCCGACATCTACGATCTGACGCGAGGGTGGGTCGAGCAGGGCATCGCGATCCTGCTGATCACCTCGGAGATGGACGAGTTGCTGGCGCTGAGCGACCGCATACTGGTCATGCACCGGGGGCGCGTCGCCGCCGAGTATTCGCGTGAGACGGCCTCGAAGGATGCCGTTCTAGCCGCGGCCATGGGGTTGACGGGAAGTCCCGAACCCGGAGGTGCCAACTGAGCACGACATGGCGCGAGAAGTTGCTGGGCTGGTGGACCACGCCGGTCGCGCGGGCGCTTCTGGCCCTGCTGCTGATGATCGTCATCGGCAGCATCTTCAGCGCCGACGGAGCCTTCTTCCGCTGGAGCGTCCACCGCGACATGCTGCGGCAGGTGTCGGTCCACGGCATGCTGGCCTGTGGGATGACGGTGGTGATCATCACCGCCGGCATCGACCTTTCGGTCAGCAGCCTGCTGGCGCTGGCGGCGGTGTCGTTCGCCTGGCTCACACTGCCTCAGGGTTGGCCGGCCGTCTTAGCCATCCCGCTCGTGTTGGCGTTCGGTACTGCGCTCGGCTCGATCTCCGGCGCGCTGGTCGCCCGAATGCGAATCCAGCCGTTCATCGTCACGCTGGCGATGATGGTCTTCGCGCGGGGATTGGCGAAGGTGGTCTCCGGAGGCAGGAAGATCACGAACTACGTGACGGAGCCTGACGGCAGCACGCACCTGGTCGACCTTCCTCGCATCTTCGGGGTCATCGACAGCAAGGTGCTGGGCGGCAACCTGTCGATCGTCACGATCATCTTCTTGCTCTGCGTCCTGGTGACGTGGATCGTCCTGTCACGGCTGCGGCTTGGCCGCTACATCTACGCTGTAGGTGGAAACGAAGAGGCGGCCCGCCTGTCAGGTGTACCGGTGCGCCGCACGCTGATCACGGCCTATGCCCTCTCGGGACTGTTCGCGGCGGTCGCGGGGATCTGCCAGGCCGCCCAGGAGACCCACGGTGACCCCGAGACCGGGATGGCCTACGAGCTCGACGCCATCGCCATGGTGGTCATCGGCGGCACCACGTTGGCCGGCGGCAAAGGCAGCGTCGTGCTGACACTGATCGGCGTGCTGACGATTGGGTACTTACAGAAGATCCTCTCGCTCAACGCCGCGCCCGAGGCGACTCGCCTGATGCTGACGGGGGCGATCATCATCTGCGCCGTGCTGTTCCAGCGCGGGAAGAGGTAAGTCCGGGGGCCGCGCCTCCGGGGACGTGAACCTGGAGCCGGGCAACCGGCGGCTACTACAGGAGGTAGAAGGTGAGAACGGCGCGGACGGTTTCGACTTTCGCCGTGACGTCGCTGTTGATTCTGGCTGCCGGCTGCGGCCCGGCGGAGGGGCCGGGAGAGGCAGTAACCACGGGCACCCTGTACGAGGAGATGATCGATCTTGCAGGGCTGACGAAGTTCCCCGAGCCCGCCTACCGCACGATCCAGTTTTCCTCGTACGACCGCCGCAGCACCCTGCCCGGTGGGCCCGGTTGGTTCGCCAACTCGGATGGATTCGGCAACGAACCGATCCCCGGGTTCGAGGCCGTGCTACGCGAGCCAGACGAGGAAGGTATAGGCGAGTACCTGATGGCAGACGTCGAAGGGCCAGGCGCACTGGTCCGGCTGTGGACCGCCGCGATCGATGGGACCGTGCGACTCTGGCTCGACGGAGCGAGCGAACCCGTCTACGACGGACCGGCCAACGACTTCTTCCAGAAACCACTCGATGCCTTCCCGCAGGCCGCGGATCTCGATCGCGCCAATCTGGAGCGGACCCTCCATCAGCGAGACGCGGTCTACGCGCCGATCCCGTTCGCGCGGCACCTGCGGCTGGTTTGGACAGGGAACCTGGAGCACATCCATTTCTACCAAATCGAGGTCCGCGAGTACGAGCCCGGCACGCGCGTGACGACGTTCAGCCCGGAGGATCTTGCGACCTACCGGGAGACCATTGACCGGGTCACCGCCGCTCTGGCCGATCCGGACGCCAATCTGCCTCTCACTTCTCAGGGCAATGCAACGGCCATCGGCGTCCAGTTGCAGCCTGGAGAGTCGGAAGATGTCCTGACGCTCGAGGGTCCGGCGGCGCTGGAGCGGCTGGAGCTTAAGTTGGACGCGCCGGAAATCGATCGAGCGCTGCGGCAGACCGTGCTGCACATCTACAGCGACGAGTATCCGTGGGGGCAGGTCCAGTCACCGCTGGGCGACTTCTTCGGGGCCGCTCCCGGGATCAACCCCTATAAGTCGCTCCCCTTTACCGTACTGCCCGACGGGACGATGATCTGCCGCTTCGTGATGCCGTTCGAGCGGTCAATGCGTATCCGGCTGGAGAATCTGGGCGACCAGCCCGTCGCGATCAGCGGATCGGCTCATCCGATGGCCTACGACTGGGACGAAGAGCGCTCGATGCAATTCCGTGCCCGCTGGCGGGTCGATCACGACCTGATCGCGGATCCGGCGGCGGTCCAGGACCTTCCGTTCCTGGTGGCCAACGGGCAGGGCGTGTACGTGGGGACCACATCGATCCTGCTGAATCCGAATCCCGTTCCGACCCCGTACGGCAGTTGGTGGGGTGAAGGAGACGAGAAGGTCTTCGTGGACGACGAGCCGCGGCCGTCTCTGTTCGGGACGGGCTCGGAGGACTACTACAACTACTCCTGGTCGTCGCCCGATATCTTCGCCTTCCCGTACTGCGGCCAACCCCGCAACGACGGCCCCGGAAACCGCGGGTTCGTGACCAACTACCGCTGGCACGTGCTCGATCCGCTGCCCTTCATGCAGCGCATCGGCTTCTACATGGAGCTATACAGCCACGAGCGCACTCCCGGGCTTTCCTACGCGCGAGTCGGATACCATTACGGCCGCCCCGGTATGACCGACGACCACGTCGCAATCATGCCCGACGATCTGCGTGAGTTGCACCTTCCGGCGCCATGGCTACCGCCGGCGCGCATGGGCGCACGCAACTCGGTCATATACCCGACCGAAGAGTTGACGAGTCAGCGACTACCCCTTCAGTCGGGACGGCTCTATGCCGGGGGATACGTGCCGGTCTGGCGGCCCGCGAGGCCCGGGGATGCCATGAGGTTGAGCGTGCCGGTGGGCGCCGATGGGGAATACCGCATCCACTTCGTCGCCCGCCTGGACCGAAACGCGGGTACGTTGCACGTGAACTGGAACGGCGAGCCGGCAGAGTTGCGTACCGAGACCACGAGCGTCGATCTCTATCGGCCCCATCGCACCTTGCTGCGCAACTACACACTGACGCGGCGGCAGCTAGCCGCCGGCACCTACACTCTCGAGTTCGTTTTCGACGGCGCGCCCGAGCAGGGTCGAGCGCCCGGAGTTCGGCATCGACTTCGTCTGGGTGCAGGAGATCAAGTAGGTGGCGGGGGTGCGCGCACCCCCTTATTCCCACCTCAGCGCTTCCGTAGCGTCCACCGCCGCGGCGCGCCGAGCCGGCAGGTAGCTGGCCAACAGCAAGACTCCCAGCAGAGCCCCGGCAACGCCGCCGTATGTCGGTAGGTCTACCGGGCTCACGCCGAACAGCAGCGTCGACATGAGGCGAGTGAGCCCGACGGCCACCCCTAGCCCGATGGCGACCCCTGCCGCGCCCAGTGTGCCTCCCTGGCGGACGATCATGCGGCGCACATCAACCGGACGGGCCCCCAGCGCCAGACGCACCCCCATCTCTCGCGTCCGCTGGGCCACTAGATAAGAGAGCACTCCGTACACCCCCACGATCCCGAGCAGGAGCGAGACGGCGGCCGCGATTCCGAGCATGACCAACGTGAAGGAGGTCCGGGCCATAGAGTCGGCAAGGATGTCTTCCAGGGTCAGGATCTCGGCCAGCGGCAGGTTGGGGTTAACCCTCCACACGGTCTCCCTCACCTCGGGCAAGATGCTCGCGGGGTCGGGCCGGGACGTGCGAATGGCATGGCGAAGGTCCCGCATCGTGAGGACGCCGGTCCCCCACAATTCCTCCACGACCAGCGGCCAGTAGATCACGGCTGGTGCCGCCTCGCCCACGCCTGTCGTGTGGACGTTCTGCACGACTCCCACGATCTCGCAACAATGAGTGTCGGGGGCCGTGCGGAATCTCTTCCCAATAGCATCCGCAGGATGGTCCCAGAACTCTCGCGCGAAGTTCTCGGTGACCACGGCGACGGGTCGGTGCTCGTACACGTCCACCCACTCGATAGAGCGGCCGGCGAGGATCGGATTCTCCAGCGTGGCGAAGTAACCCGGCGTTATCCAATTGAAACGCCGCAAGACCGGGACTTCCCCCAAGGACTGAGGGAACCCCTCGACTTCCACATCGTCCCAAGCTTCCCACCCGTCCATGGCCACCGAGCCCGCGGCCGCGACCGACGTGACTCCCGGGATCTGAGCGATCCCCTCCAGGATCTGCTGATGGGTACGCGCCGCGTCATCGGCCGTCGGTGCGTCGGTCGATGGCACCGAGATGCGAAGGGTGAGGACTTCGCCAGGCCGTTGGAAGCCGGGGGCCACGTTCTTCAGCGCCTGGAAGGTCCGGATCATGAGCCCCGAGCCAACGAGCAGAACGACGACCATCGCCACCTGCGTGATGGCAAACAGCGATCGCAATCGAACCCAACGCCGTCCGGCACCCGCTCCTCGTCCCCCTTCCTTGAGCGACTCCGCCAGTTCGCCCCTCCCGTAGCGGAGCACCGGTATCGTTCCGAAGATGAGCCCGGCGAGGAGCGACACGCCGAGCGCGAACAGCAAAACAACGGGATTCAAGCCGACCTCTTCCAAGCGTGGCAGGTTGGGCGGAGCCATCCGCAAGAGCACTCGATGTCCACCGTAGGCCAGCAGGAGACCTGCGGCGCCTCCGAGCATTCCGATCACCGTGCTCTCCGTGACGAACTGCCGGGCCAGACGCCCCCTCGAAGCACCGACGGCCGACCGCAGGGCCGCGTCACGCTGGCGGGTCTCGGCACGAACGAGAAACAGGTTGGCCACGTTGGTGCAGGCGACCAGGAGGACCAGTCCCACCGTCCCAAACACGATCCAGAGCGCCGTGCTCGCTCTTCCGACTACGTCATCCTTCAAAGGTCGGACGAAGCTACTGAACTCCCGTTCCCGCAAAGTACTCAAGGGCATCCCACCGTATTGCTCCGTAGCGAGAACCGTCATCAGGTCCAGGTCCTGGTTGGCTTGTTCCAGTTCGACCCCTGGCCGCAGTCGGGCGATTCCCGGGAAGCTCCAATTGCCAACGCCGACCCAGTTGAATGCGAGCGGGATATACAGATCCGGGGCAAGCCTGCCGAGACGTAGACCCGCAGGCGTGACGCCGACGATCGTGACCTCGTTACCGTCGATGCGAATGGTCCTACCCAAGATGGCGGGATCGCCCCCGAACCTGCGAATCCAGTAGCCGTGAGACAGGATGACCGTGGCGTCGCTACCCGGAGCGCCGTCCGTTTCGTCGAAGCTTCGGCCCAGGACCGGGCTCACGCCGAGGACGGGGAAGAGACCCTCGGTGACGAGTGCGGCCTCGACCTGCTCCGGCTGGGCGAGGCCGGTGATGGTCACGGGACGCCGCTTCCACACGCCGATGTCCTCGAGTGTGCGGGAGTGCTCGCGGAACGTGAGATACAGAGCGGGCGAGAGCGGGGTCTCGTCGACTCCGATAGCCGGCATGGTGTGGTGCACGGCCACCAGGCGCTCAGGCTCGTGAAAAGGGAGCGGCTTGAGCACCACGCCGTTCAGCACGCCGAAGATGGCGGTGGTGCCGCCAATCCCCAAGGCGAGCGTGAGAATCGCCACGGCGGCGAAGGCCGGATTCCGCCGGAGCCCACGGACGGCGTAGCGCGCGTCCGCTTTCAGGTCCTGGATCAAGCCGATTCCCCACGCCTCGCGTGCTCGCTCCTTGTTGCGGAGCGCGGGGCCGAAGTTACGCCGCGCTTGCCGCCTGGCTTCCTCTTCCGTCATCCCACGCTGTGCGAGCCTCCGCGCCTCCATCTCCATGTGAAACGCCACCTCGTCGTCCAGCTCCCGCTCCATCCTCCCCGGGGCCAAGGTGGCCCGGAGGCGGAAAGCCAGATTCGCTATCCAACGCATGGTACGGCTCCTAATCTCGCCATGGCGCTCATCGGCCATGTCGTCAGGTCGTTGCCATGATCCGTTCCACGGCCACCGTCAACCGTGTCCAGTGTTCGGCCTCGATTCCCAACTGTTTCTCACCGGCCCGAGTGAGCCCGTAGTAGCGGGCTCGCCGGTTGTTCTCGGTCGCCCGCCACGAGGACCGGATCCAGCCCTCCCGGGTCAGCTTGTGCAGCGAGGCGTACAGCGAGCCCTGGTTCACCTGAAGCTCGTCCTCGGAGATCTGCTGAATGCGCTCGCTGATCCCCCATCCGTGCATGGGCTCCAGCGAGAGGACCTTCAGGATGAGCATGTCCAGGGTGCCCTTGATCATGTCCGGCTTCTTCTTGCCCATGAGCCTTTCTCTCGGTAATCAAGAGGTGTCTACAGAGTCAGATACGTCGAGGCGGGAAATGGTTGCAGCGACCGGCTACGCCCGTGTCGGGATCCCGGTCGATGGCTATCTTTTAAGGTCAGCCTTCCTGAAGCAGAGCCGAGACCGATCGAATCGCAAAGGACTCAAGACATGTCGCACCGCACGTTCGCGTTCCTCTTCCTCTGTGTTCTCGCCGTTAGCGGCTGTGGCTCGGAATCGGGAGAACGGCACACCGGTACGCCCGAGGATCCCTGGGTCATTGGCATGAGCCAGTGCAATCTGGGCGAGCCCTGGCGCGTCCAGATGGACGCCGACGTCAGGGCCACCGCCGCCCAGCACGACAACCTGAGGGTGATCTTCAAGGACGCCCAGAACAGCTCGCTGGTGCAGCGCGCGCAGGTCGAGGAATTTGTCGAGCAGGGCGTTGACCTGATCATCATCAGCCCGAAGGAGGCCGCGCCGCTGACGCGGCCGGTGGCCGAGGCCTACCAGCAGGGCGTGCCGGTAATCGTGCTCGACCGCGAGGTCCAGGGCGACCAGTACACCAGCTTCATCGGGGCCGACAACGTGCGAATCGGCCGCGAAGCCGGGAAGTGGATTCAGGAGACGCTGGGCGGGCGAGGAAGGATAGTCGAGCTCAAGGGGCTGATGACGTCGACCCCGGGGCAGGACCGTAACCAGGGATTCCTCGAGGGGCTACAACTAGACCAGAACCCGGGGCTCGAGATCGTCTTCACCGGTGAAATGCAGTGGCTCGAGCCCAACGCGCGCCGAGAGATGGAATCGGCGCTGGCCACCAACGCGGAAATCGACGTCGTCTACGCTCACAACGATCCCGGCGCCCACGGGGCCTGGCTGGCAGCGCGAGCCGCCGGCCGCGAAGAGGACATCGTCTTCGTGGGCATCGATGCTCTGCCCCACGAAGGGCAGCAATACGTCCGGCAGGGAATCCTCGACGCGACGTTCCTCTACCCCACGGGAGGCGCGGAAGCGATCGAAATGGCTTTAGCGATTCTAGGCGGCGAAGCGGTCCCCAAGCACGTCGTGCTGGGGACGCGTCTCTTCACGCAAGAGAACGTCGACGGTGGCGGTCAGGCAATCGAGTAGCGAGGGTGTCGGAGGCGAGTAGAGGCCCTCGCTTCATGTCGCGCAAAAAGGGCCAAGATCTCGGACAAGCCACCGCGCTCCAAATATCCGCTCGTGGCCCCCACTCGCCTCCTTATAGCGATGCCCTTCAGTAGCTCTTCGAGAATCTGGCACTGTGACACGTAGGCAAGCGCACTACATGCTCCGGCACCAGGCTGTCGGCGGGGCGAGTATGCAAGTGGCCATTTCAAGCGGTCCGCCGGGCGATTACACGCGCGCTCAGGAAGCGGTAGATCAGCAACGCGACGAACCGGACAGCGGTTAACTGCAGCAGCCTCACGAAGATGTCCGACACGAGATTGTTGGCGGTCGCGTCGACGCGATCGGTCCCTGTGTTGACCAGCTGCTCCACCTTGTCCAGTGCCGCAGCCCGCTCGCTAGACAGCGTTTCCAGCACGGCGCGACGCTCTTCCGCGATCGCCGCCAGCACGGTGGCTCTTTCTTGACTGATCTGCGCGAGCGTCGCCAGACGCATTCGCTCGACGTCTCCCATGGAGTTCATCAAGGCTTCGTCTACGAGAGTATCGACTCCGGCGATGTAGGTCGTGATGGGGATCATGCTTTCGACATCGAACGGCACCGAGTCGGCGGCGATCTCGGCGCCGACCAGATCCAACTGCCACGTCATCAGCTTCGGGATGAACTCGGCGTACACCGTCATGCGAGTGTTGAGCGCGGCCACGCTCTGCTCGACACCGGCAAGACTCGCGCCCACACCGCCCTCGAGCCCGATTCGGTCAGCGAAGAGCGGCGCCGCCGAGTAGCGCACGAAGTAGAATGTCTCGATCGGGTACTCCCTAGCCACCTCGACGGAATCCTGTTCGACGGAGATATCGTCGTCTGCCCAGGCCGTGCGTGCGATATCCTGCAACAGCGATTGGAAGTACCGGTACGTGCCCAGAACGATCTCCTGTTGATCACCGAAGTCCCCGGCTCCAGGGCCGTCACGGTAGTACTGTACCGCCCACCCAAGTGTCGATCAGGCGACAGGTAGGGATCCGTGTGAAACAGCGTCTTGTGAATGGTCGGCACCCCGTAGAGTAACCACCTGGCTGTGTTGAGAGCGATGATGGGGTCATCCGTCTGTTCCCTTGTCGCGTGGGCTTGTTCTGCCATATAGCCGCCGTACCAGATCGCGAAATCGGACATCCAGATCTGCAACTCGGTCGCCGTCATCCCGACGACCCCCTGCTCCTCCATCAACGAGGTCTGTTTCGGTGCCGAGACACAGGCGGCGACAAGGTCACAGGTTGCGAATACGGCGCCGGAGTTTAGAAGACGCTTCCTGAAGAAACGAAACGTTGCCACCGTCACTGCTCCTTTGGAGTTACTGAAGTAGAGGCTCGCAGAGCTTCACCCACCGTTAGCCTTGCAACCTACAGAGACGCTCGATCTTTGCTATGTGGTGGTCATCGTGCTCGGCCTGGAAGTAGCACATGTCCACCAATCGCATCTGCACGTTCAGCCGACCGTGTAAGGCGGA
>JBDHLB010000014.1:0-36438 GCA_039586095.1 Gemmatimonadota bacterium | reverse complement strand
CCGTCGAGCCGCCCTTCCAGTCGGTTCCAGATGGCAACGGCCAGATTCTCGGCGGTCGGGTTCACTCCATCGAGCCACTCCACATCACTGTTCAAGAAGGTGTGGTCCAACTCATCGACCACCAGCTCGTGGAGCAGGT
The DNA here is from genome assembly GCA_039586095.1 of Gemmatimonadota bacterium. Taxonomy (GTDB): domain Bacteria; phylum Gemmatimonadota; class Gemmatimonadetes; order Palauibacterales; family Palauibacteraceae; genus JBDHBD01. Next base: position 36,299 of record JBDHLB010000014.1, on the reverse strand, counting down.
CCTTGAGACGACCAAGGTCGATCACATACCCGGTGGCAGGGTCGACCGCTCCCTCGACCGTCACCTCCAGATCGTAGTTGTGACCATGGGGGCCGTAGCACGCACCGAACACCTCGCGGTTCTCCTCCTCGGTGAACTCGGGATTGGAGAGCCGGTGTCCGGCGGAGAAATGCACGTGCCTGGTTACCTGGACGCTGGGCATCGCCTCGTTGTCTTGGGCCGCTTTCAATCCGACCGCTTCGCCTTTGTTCGGGTCGGGACGATAGAGACCCGGCGGAGCGCTCAAAGTTGCACCGGGGAACGGAAGAGTGCGAAAAACTCTGGCAAGAAGAAAGGGCGACCTGTTCGGTCGCCCTTTCTGCGATGAGAGGGGTCTTTTGAAGCCCTATTCCCAGGCTTTGCCCGTCATCTCGGTGCTCCGTCTTCCCAGATCGGGCCTGACTTCCGCCGAAACATCGGGGACATTTTGAGTAACTGTTGGTTCAAAATGTTTGCCTCACCACCGCCACCCCCAGCTTAAAGCAAGGTGGGTGCCAGCGTCAATGCGCCGGGGAGGAGCGGGGGCTCCGCGCGGCTCGTCGCTCAGAAGGCGCCGTCGTGAGGCGCCAGGGCGAGCGCGGCCACCATCACGATGACGCCCAGGATGAAGGCAACGGTGTTCCGTTTCCTCCCTGAGGCCTGACCTTCCGGCAACAGATCGGCGGCTCCCACGTATAGAAAGGTCCCGCCGGCGGCCGCCACGACCGCGCCGAGCAGCGAGGCCGAAGAATCACGCAGCACGGCGAAGCTGACCACGACAGCCACCGGAGTCAGCAGCGCGACGACGGCGCTGTAGCGGACGGCGAGCGCCCGCTCCAGACCTCCGTGATACAGCACGCCCATGCTCGCAATCCCCACCGGAAGCTTGTGGGCTACGACCAGCGAAACGATCACGCTGCCAGTGAGAAAGCTGGTCGAGAAACCCGCGCCCACCGCGACACCATCCAGAAGCGCGTGCAGGCCGAGACCGAACACGGCAGCCGCCCCGAACGGGCGCATTGTCACCGCGCCGTGCCCGTGGGCGACGGGGTGCGCCTGCTCGTCCAGCTCGTCCTCGTGACGGCCATGTGGATGGGGAAACAGGTGGCTTTCCGCAATGTACAGCAGCACGAACGCCGCCAGAGCCCAGCCGGCCGCGGACACGGGGCCGGTCATGTCCCGTGCCCGATTCAGCAGGTGAAGCAGGGACCCGGAGACCAGCAATCCGCTCGCGAACGTGATGAGCTCGCCGGTGTGGCGACGTGCCCACGCTTCGTGCCGCCACATGAGCCACACACCCACGAGGCCGGCTCCACCCGATAGGGCGGCGAAGGCGAGGACGGCGGGCCACCCGAGCATACACGCAGTTCCTTCGTCCAGAGGACAGAGCCGGTTCTGAAGCGAGTTGCCGCACAACGCCGGAAGGCTACCTTGTGTCGCATGTTCCGGCAACGGCTGTGGTCAAGAGCTTTGGCCATCGGACTGGGTCTCGCCTCGTTCGGAGTGCCGGCGACCGGACCGATCCTCGACGCCGAGCAGGCGTGTTCGGGCGCTCACGTCGAGTCTAGCCACGATCCCGCGAGCTGTGTGGGCCATCACGATCATGCGGCGTGCGCGCAGTGGTCGCGCTCACTGTTCGGCCCCGTGCCCGTGTGGCAGCCGTTCGAGAGACCGGCCGTCGAGCACGTGACGGCTTTCCCTTCCCGCACGAGGCCTGTTTCTCGCCCGGACGTCTACCGGGACGGGTCCCGCGCCCCTCCGCTTTCACTCGCCTGACGACGCACGCCGCGCGCACGTTCGGTGCCCTCCGGGTCCTTCAACGACTCGGGCACCTCGTGTCTCGTGGCTGCGCGGAGATCTGAGTCGGTTCGCGCTTCACAGAAGCTCGAAGTTGACGCGGTTCTGCAGGGTAGGAGACGGAAGTTCATGACATCGAGACACAGACATGTGCCGTGGTCCGCAGCCGTCGGGCTGGTTCTGGCGTGGGCTCTGGGCCCGACCGCCGTCCATGCGCAGGAGACGCGATCGGACTCGCTCGAGGCTCGTGTGGTCCGGCTGGAAACGCTGGTCGACAGCCTTTTGATCGAGCTCAGGCGCCTCTCGGCGGAGCGAGCCGAGGCGGTCGCAGATCTACCGGCTGAGAGGGTCGACGAGGCGGCGGAGCTCGCGGCGCTGCGAGCGGCCGCGGAGGCGGCCGCGGAGGCGGCCCGGCCGACCACGACCGACACGGTCGGTGCACAGGAAAGTCGCACCCGCAACCTGAGCGTGCTGAACCCGGAGATCAGCGTGACCGGCGACCTGGTCGGGAGTTTCTCGTCACCCGAGGAAGGAGACTCTCAGGTCACCGCGGTGCCGCGAGAATTCGAATTTTCGTTCCAGTCGGCGCTCGATCCGTTCTCCGGGACCAAGATCTTCGTAACGCGTGAGGAGGAGATCGAGATCGCGGGGCTCGAGGATGTGCTCGCCCCTGCGGGAGCGGAGGAGTCGGAGAGCGATGAATCCGACGAGGAGCACGGAGGGTTCGAGCTCGAGGAAGCTTACGTCTATTGGGTGGGCCTCCCCGTCGGGCTCAAGGCGGGCAAGTTCCGGCACGAGATCGGGTTGTTCAACCGCTGGCATACCCATGCATTGTTCGAGGTGGAGCGCCCGCTGGCCACCGTTGCCTTCCTGGGTGAAGACGGGTTGATCCAAACCGGCGCTTCGCTCGCGCTCCCCAGCTTCGGCGTGGGCCCGGCGACGCAGACGGCCTGGTTCGAAGTGGCTGTGGCGGACAACGCCCTGTTCGATGGTGGCACGGACTTCTCGTATCTGGGCCGGGTGCAGAGCTTCCTCGACCTGAGCCCGAGCACCTATCTGCAGTTCGGCGCCAACGGTCTGTTCGGTCGCAACGACGACGTGTCACTGGACTCGAGACTCTTCAGCGTGGATGTGGCATTTCGCTGGGCACCTCCGGGACGGAGCCTGTACCGTGAACTCACGCTCAAAGGGGAGTGGTATTGGGCGGAAAAGGACTTCGGCGACATTCAACGAACGGGCAACGGCGGGTACGCTCAGGCGAATCTCCGGCTGGACCGTCGCTGGATCGCCGGCCTTCGGGCCGACTACCTGAACAACTTCGGCGAGGAACGAAGCGCGTTCCAGCTCGTACCTTCTCTGACGTGGTGGCAGAGTGAATGGTTGAGGCTTCGACTCCAGTACAACTTTCTCAAGCCTGAATGGGCCGGTGGCAACCACTCGCTGCTCCTGCAGACGGTCTGGTCCATCGGACCGCACAGGCACGAGACTTACTAGGAGGCGACCATGCGTGTACTGCTCGAAGTTGAATACAGACTGAGTCGGAGCGCCGTGGTCGCCCTCGGGCTCGCTTCGCTCCTGCTGGCGCCCTGCTCGCCGGCGGTGGATTCGCTGAGTGCGCAAGATCGACTCCAGGTCGTGGCCACCCTTCCGACGTACGCGGCGATCGCCCGCGAGATCACGGGCCCGCTGGCCGATGTGTCCGCGATCGCCCGTGGGGACGAGGACCCGCATTTTGTTGATCCGCGGCCCAGTTTCGCCCGCCGGATCCAGGCGGCCGACCTGTTCATCTCGACAGGCCTCGATCTCGAGCTGTGGGTTCCGGGCCTTCTGGATCGCGCCAACAACCCTGAGGTGCGAGAGGGCGCTCCCGGACATGTGGTCGCGTATGCAGGGATAGAGTTGCTCGACGTTCCCGCCTCCGTGTCGCGAGCGGGAGGGGATGTCCACATCTTCGGGAACCCTCACATCCACACGGACCCGATCAACGGCATCATCATCGGACGCAACATCCTGGCGGGTCTGCGCCGCGTGGACCCTGGAAACGCCGCTGCCTATGAGGCCAACGCGGCCGAATTCGAGAACCGGACGCTGCGCCAGCTGTTCGGTGACCGCGTGTACGAGATGCTCGGCGGCGAGGTGTTGTTCGAGTTGGCGCGCACGGGCTCGTTCTGGGAGTTCGCGGAGACTCAGAGCTATCAGGGCCGTCCTCTGACGGAGCACGTGGGCGGCTGGCTCGCCGAGGCGGCAGCGTTCAGGGGTCGGCAGATGGCTTGTTACCATAAGAACTGGGCCTACTTCAGCCGCCGTTTCGAAGTCGACTGTGCCATCTACGTCGAGCCTCGTCCGGGCATTCCCCCCTCGCCCGGACAGGTCCGCAAGGTCGTCTCCTTTCTCCAGGAGAGCGGAGTTCCCGTCCTGCTGGCGGCCAATTACTTCAGCAGACGACAGGTGGAAACGGTCGCTCACCGCGGATTCGCTGTACCCCTTCTCGTTCCGGAGCACGTGGAGGGTGCGGCCGGCGTAACCCGTTACTCTGATCTCTTTGACACGTGGATCCCCTGTCTCTCGGACGCCTTCCTGGGGACCGATCAGGGAGAGGGTCACTGTCCGGCGCACCACCCGGACGACCACGAGGACCATTGAGCGGACGGCGGCTGATCCGTGAGTGAGATGCTGGCTCTGATGCTGCCTCCCCTGGTGGCGGCCCTCGTACTGGTGGGCATTCACGGCTACCTGGGTGTCCACATCATCGCGCGTGGCGTCATCTTTGTGGACCTCGCGCTGGCTCAGGTGGCGGCCCTGGGCTACACGGTCGCCGTGTTGATCGGCCTGTCGCCGGAGTCTCTGCTCGCATATTTCGTCGGCGTCGCCGCCACGCTCGTAGGCGCCCTCGTCTTGAGCTTCACGCGAATCGAGCACGAGTTCATCACGCAGGAGGCTCTAATCGGCGTCGTGTATGTAACCGCATCGGCGGCGACGATCCTGTTTGCCGCTCAGGCGCCGCGCGGATCGGAGCACGTGGAGCATCTGCTCACGGGGACGCTTCTGTGGGTCACGTGGCCCGAGATCCTGAAGATCGGCGTCGTATACGTGGCGATCGGCGTGGTTCACTGGATGCTCCGCCATCGGTTCATGACGATCTCGCTTCGACCGCGTGAAGCCGAGGCGCAGGGTTGGAGCGTGCCGTGGTGGGACTTCCTCTTCTACGGGCTGTTCGGTGTGGTCGTCACTTCCTCCGTCGCGGTGGCAGGGGTTCTCGTCGTCTTTTCTTTCCTGGTGATTCCCGCCCTGATCGCCTTCATGTTCGCGAGTGAGCCCGGTCGCCTCCTCGGCCTGGCATGGACGTCCGGTACGTTGGCCACGCTCGCGGGCCTCTACCTATCGTACGTGTTCGATCAGCCCACCGGCCCGCTGGTGGTCTGCGCCTTCGCGGCGGCACTGCTCATCGCTTTCCTGGTCAGGGGCCTGCTGGGGAACCGACGAGAGGCGCTCTAGCCACGGGCGACGCGACGGATCGATATTTGCGGCCGCAGGCGTTTCCGTCATGAATGGGAGCGCTGACGTGGCGATCTACGCACTGCCGGAAAACTGGGGATACCACCGACCCCTGAGCACCATCTTCTGGGTGAGTGTTCTGGGGCTCTTCCTGGAACTCCTGCTTATCCGCTGGATCAGCACGGAGATCCGGATCTTCGCATACCTGCAGAACACCATTCTGGTGGTCTGTTTTCTGGGTCTTGGGGCCGGGCTGTTCACGGCACGCCGACCCGTCTTGCCCCTGCACTCGATCGGGAGCGTGGCCGCGCTGGTGCTGCTCCTCACGCTGCCCGTTACCCGCGAGGCACTGACGTCGATCAGCGAACTGCTCGGTGTGCTGGGCGAAGCGACACTCTGGTACGCGGCCGTGGCCCGCGGCCCCGTCGACGTGATCGGCCGAACAGTGGCAGGCTTAATCCTGACGTTGCTCGTGATGTGGTTGCTGGCCGAAGCGTTCATGCCACTGGGCCGTCTGCTGGGTCGCCTGCTCGACCGCCACTCGCGACCCATCCTGGCATACTCCGTGAACGTCGCAGGAAGCTTGCTCGGGACCTGGCTGTTTGTGGGACTCAGCACGCTCGAGCAGCCTCCCGCCGTGTGGTTCGTGGCCCTGGGCGCGCTCTTTCTCCCGATCTTCTATGCCCGCAAGCCGGCCCCGCGAGGAGAGATGGCGCTCCTTGCCACGGTGATCGCACTGAGCTGGCTCGGAGGCCGAGGACAGGGCGACGAGGTGCTGTGGTCGCCGTACCAGAAGCTCGTGCTTCGCGACGGACAGGCGGAGGTTGCCGATTACCCGAGCGAACGCTACCTGCTCGACGTCAACAACGTCGGCTATCAGCAGATGTCCGATCTGCGCCCGGAAGTGCTGGAGCGGACCCCCTCTTTTCCTCCCTCGCGAGTCGGATTCACGCAGTATGACCTGCCGTTCCACTTTCACCCGTCACCGAGCTCCGTGCTGCTGGTGGGGGCCGGGACAGGGAACGATGCGGCCGGGGCGTTGCGTGCTGGGGTCGAGAACGTGACGGCCGTGGAGATCGACCCGGCCATCATACGGCTCGGTCGACGTCTCCATCCCGAGCGTCCGTACAACTCGCCTCGCGTGCGTGTGGTCAACGACGACGCCCGTTCCTTCTTCGCCACGACCGACGAACGGTACGACGTGATCGTGTTCGGTCTGCTGGACTCGCATACCACCACGTCGATGACGAACACGCGCCTGGATCATTACGTCTACACGCGAGAGGCGCTCGAGCGAGCGCGAGCCCTCCTGAACGAGGGAGGCATCCTCTTTCTCAGCTTTGCGATACAGAAACCGTTCATTGCCGATCGCATGGCGGGCATGTTGAAAGACGTCTTCGGAGAAGAGCCCGTGGTGTTTCCGGTGCCGACCCACCCGCTCGCCTGGGGGGGTGACGCATTCGTGGTCGGAGACGGGGAGACCGTGCGTGAACAGCTTGCCGCAAATCCGCAGCTTCTGCAGCTGGTCGATCGCTGGCAGGGGCGGCTCCCGTACGGGATCACGTACGCCACACCGGCGATTACAGACGACTGGCCCTATCTGTATCTCCCCAGTCGTCAGATCCCGATCCTATACGTGCTCCTGGCCGGGCTTCTCGCGGTATTGGTGGTGCGCCTCCGCGGCCGGCTCGGCGAGACCGCCGCACTGGACCCGCGAAGCTGGAGTTCTAACGGGTGGCATTTCTTCTTTCTCGGGGCGGCGTTCCTGCTCCTGGAAGTCCAGAACATCAGCAAAGCGGCCGTGGTTTTGGGCAGTACCTGGGAGGTGAATGCCGTCATCATTTCGGGCGTGCTGATCATGGTCTTGTGCGCCAACGGCATCGTGGCGGCCAGTCGCAGACTACCGGTGAAACCGATTTATGGGGTCCTGTTGCTGACCGCTCTGGGCCTGTACTTCGTCGACCTCGCGCGCTTTGCCCACCTGCCGTACGCGATCAAGGCACTTCTCGTGGGCGGGCTGACGACGCTCCCGATGCTGTTCTCGGGGATGGTGTTCGCCCGCTCTTTCACGCTGGCCGCTCGAAAGGACCACGCGCTGGGTGCCAACCTGATCGGCGCGATGGTCGGTGCCGTGCTGCAGTCCGTGAGTTTCATCGGCGGAGTGCGGCTGCTCCTTCTGCTCGTGGCCGGGCTCTACGCACTCGCCATGCTCACGCGACCACGCATCTCCGAGGCGGCGGTCACGGCACCAGCTCCGTCGGCCGACCCGGGACGATCACCCCCGGGACACCTTGCTCCCGCAGGACCGCGTTGAACGCGGGCACATCCTCGGCCAGTATCCTCTGAAGCTCTGTCCGGAGGACCGCCCATTCCGCGTTCAGGTCTTCTAAGCGCTCGTACGCGCCCCGGGTCGGCCGGCCCTCGGGGCCACCGAAGCTGTAGTTGTCCTTTCCGGTGACGTAGGCATAGAGCGTGAGAAACTGCGTGTCGAGCTTCGGCGGGTAGCGAAGGTTGTCCTGATTGCTCCTGTTCCGTGTCTGTCGCAGGGCCTCTTCGACCCGCGTCAGTCTGGCCGTCACCGTGTCCGCCAGCGCGCCGACATCCGACGGGTAATCCGCCTCGACGACACGCTCGCCGATCTCTTCGAGCTGCTCTTTCACGTCCCCGACGATTCTCAGCCCGTCGTACATGCGCGTGAGACTGTCGCGGATGGCCATCCCAAGCCGAAACTGCTCCTCGTAGTCGGCCGGGCTCACGTCGGGCAGCCGCGGATCGGCGATCACGTCCAGGGACGCCGTACGCGTTTCTCCTCCTGATGTGAGCTGCACGGTGTAGCGGCCCGGCGGCACCTTCACGCCATCGTGGTAGCCCGAGATGACGGCGTCCTCGAGGGTTCGCGGCCCGGCCGTCAGGAGATCCCACTCCACCCTGTGCATTCCGGCTTCGGCCTGCTCACCGCCCAGCCAGTCGATCCGCCCGTGCTCCGCCGCGACGGAATCGGTCGTGGCCTCGCGCAGGACCGCGCCCGATTCGTCGAGGATCGCGATACGCACCTCCGTCGGTGTCGGCCGCCCGGGCACGATGTAGTGAATGAGCCCCGGGCCCGGTCGCGAGGCCGGCTCCGCGACGACGGGCTCCCAGTCCTCCCGTTCGAGGGCGCTGGCCCGAACCGCGGGTCGCGGCTCGAACAGGTGGAGACGGTCCGTGGAGACATCCGGTCCGAGCTCGCGAAGCGGTGTCACATCTTCGAGCACCCAGAAAGAGCGGCCCTGTGTAGCCACGATGAGGTCGTCGTGGGCGACCCGCATGCCGGTGACCGGGGTGACGGGAAGGTTGAGCTGCAGCGGCTGCCAACGTGCCCCCCCGTCGAAAGAGACGTACACGCCGAACTCCGTGCCGGCATAGAACAGACCCTCACGAATCGGGTCTTCGCGCACGGTGCGGACGGGCGTGTTCGCGGGGATCCCGTTCGCGCCATCGGCAAGGCGCGTCCAGCTGCGACCGTGGTCGTCCGTCCGGAAGACGTAGGGCGCGTAATCGTCCATTCGGTAGCGGTGCACCGCCACCAGCGCGCTGCCGGACCGGTGTGCGGACAGTTCGATCTCGTCCAGCGTACCGAACTGCGGCATACCGGGCGGAGTCACGTCGTCCCAGGTTTCCCCGCCGTCGCGGGTCACGTGCACCCGGCCGTCGTCGCTGCCCGCCCAGATCTCACCCTGCGTGTGGGGCGAGACGGCAAGTGAGAAGATCGTGTTGAAGATCTCCACGCCGGTGATGTCGTGATCGATCGGACCTCCCGCATAGTCCTGGGTGGACCGGTCGTTCGTGGTGAGATCCGGGCTGATGGTCTCCCAGGTCATGCCCTCATCTGTTGAACGGTGGACGAACTGCGACGCGTGGTAGACCACATCGGGATCGTGCGGATCCACGATGATCGGGGCGACCCACTGGAACCTGTACCTCAGGTTGTATGCGGCCTCGCCCGACTGCTCCTGCGGATAGAGAGTGATCCAGCGGCGCTGGCGTGTCGCGCGGTTCCAGCGGTCGATGATCCCCCCGTAGCAGCCCGCGTACACCACGTCGGGTCGGTCGGGGTGCAGGCCGACGGGCCCCGTCTCGCAACCCCCGATATGCTCCCAGCCCCGCCGGGCGTCGAGCGTGTTCGACTCGTGCCAGACCGGCACGCTGATTGTCGTGTTGTCCTGCTGTCCGGCGTACAGACGGTACGGAAACTCGTGATCGACGAACACGTCATAGAACTCGGCCGTGGGCTGGTTGAGATAGGTGGACCAGCTCGCTCCGCCATTCAGGGTCACCTGCGCGCCCCCGTCGTCGGCCACGATCATGATGCGGTTGTCGTCAGGGTGGATCCACAGATCGTGGATGTCGCCGTGCGGCACCGACACCGTCTCGAAGCTCTGGCCGCCATCCACCGATTTGTGAAGCTGCACGTTCAGGCCCCACACGGTGTTCTCGTCCCGCGTGTCGGCGACGATGTGCGTGTAATAGAAGGCGCGTTGGCGTAGCTTGTTCTCGCCGTTCACGCGCTTCCAGCTGTCGCCTCCGTCGTCCGATCGCCACACACCGCCTTCCGGCTCGTGCTGAATGATGACCCACACGCGGTCGGGATTGGCGGGCGAGACGGTGACCCCGACCTTGCCGACCAACCCCTGGGGCAGATCGCCCACCAACTTCTGCCACGTGTCACCGCCGTCGGTGCTCCGGTAGACGCCTCCCTCCAGCCCGCCGCTGATCATCGCCCACGGTTTCCGTTCCCCGCGCCACATTCCGGCGTACAGCACGCGCGGGTTGGCGGGATTCATGGCCAGGTCGGAGGTTCCGGTGCTGTCGTTGACCGCCAGGACGTGTTCCCAGGTGTCTCCGCCATCACGCGAGCGGAAGATCCCACGCTCGGGGTTCTTTCCGAATGGGTGACCGAGCGCTGCGACATACACGAGATCGGGATCACGCGGGTGGATTCGAATGCGACCGATCTGGCCCGCTTCCGGCAGCCCGGCGAAACTCCACGTCTTGCCGCCATCGGTGGACTTCCACACGCCTCGGCCGGTCGATGTGTTGCCCCGGATATCCACGCTGCCCTGCCCCACATAGAGGACGTTCGGATCGGACTCCGCGACGGCCACGGCACCGATCGACCCGCCGAAGAAGCCGTCGCTCACGTTTCTCCACGTCGTCCCGGCGTCGTCGGTTCGCCACACGCCGCCCCCGGTCGTGCCCATGTAGAACGTATGAGACTCGCCCGGCACACCGGTGACCGTCGTCGAGCGTCCGCCGCGGAACGGGCCCACCAACCGGTATCGGAGCCCCGCGTAGAGGGACGGATCGTACGCGACGGTACCGCTCGCGGGTCGCGTCGCTGACCGACCGACCGCCGACGTGGACAGCGAGCCCGGCGCAGCATCCTGCGCGACCATGGACATGGGGACCCCGGCTGTACCGACGATGACGCCGATAACGATGACGAAGAGAAACAGGCCTCGGTTGGCACGGTACATGAACGGTCTCTCCTGCGTTCGAGAATCGAATTCGGACAACGTGGTGTTCCCGACTCGTTTGCGCCACGATCAGGGCAGGCGCTATGAGGTTCAGACGTGCATCGCAAACCGAACGACGAGACCGGGAAGTGACGGAAACCGCCCGGCGCAGAGCCCCTGGTCACGGTAAGCACGTGTGGCCAGGACTGATCGTGTCCCTCGGGCTGTTGTGGTGGACACTGCACGACGTGTCCGTGAACGCGGTCGTCGAACACCTGCGCGAGACAAGGGCCCTGCCGTTCCTCTGCGCAGTAGTGCTGGCGGTGTTCGCTCAGGTGCTCCGGGTCGTCCGATGGCAGGTCAACCTGCGTCCGGAAGGGCGACGGTTGGGCTTTCTGCCACTCTTCTATGCAACCTCGATCGGAACGCTCGCCAACAACGTGCTGCCGGCCAGAGCCGGCGAGTTCGTACGCGCCTACGCGGCCCGCTCGCTTACGGATGCACCGTTCTTCACCGGCCTCGCTTCGCTGGCGGTGGAACGGGTCATGGATGGCCTCGCCCTTGTCACGCTATGCGGAGTAGCGCTGTTCGCGGTCGAGGTGAGCCAGGACGCCACCGTCGCCGGCGTGTCCCTCAATGCTCTGACGGGGACCGCCGCCGTGGTTTTCGTAGCCGTGCTGGCAGGTCTTCTCGGCGTCCTCCTCCTGCGAAGGCGCCTGGTGTCGATCGCGGACGTCATGTTGTTTCGCAGGCTTCCCGAAGGGATGAGCCGGCGCGTACAGGGGGCGCTTCAGCGACTCCTCGAAGGGCTCGAAGCCGTGGGCAGCCCTGCTCGCGCGGTCGCGATCTTCGCCTGGTCTCTCGTGATATGGGCCGTAAACGCCCTGGCCGTGTGGCTTGGACTCGTGGCGTTCTCGATCTCCGTACCGTGGGCCGCTGCCTTGATCGTGCAGACGGTCATCTCGCTGGGTATCGCGCTACCTTCCTCTCCCGGCTTCTTCGGACCGTTCGAGGCAGCCAGTCGCGTGTCTCTGGCGCTGTTCGGCGTGGGGGCGAGCCGGGCTGTCGCGTTCGCTCTCCCGTTTCACCTGGGCGTGTACTTCATGCCCGTCGTGATCCTCGGCCTGTGGTCGCTCGCCAGGACCGATCTCAGCCTGGCAGGCTTGAGGCGGGCGCGGGCACCTGCGCGGTACGACCAGTCTGGTAGCGCCGAAGCGGCGGGCCGAGCCGAGTGCTCTGGCAAATCCGAAGCCGCGGACGTGGAGGAAGCGGCACATGCTTAAGCGGTATATTCCGGGGCACTTTCGCGACCCGTTCGGCCTGGCCGTGCGGATTTTTCGATCGGGCAGTCGGGAGGCGCGGTTCGCGGCCTTCACGGCCGCGCTGGGCGTGGCAGCCGCGCCCCTGGACATGTTGCTCCGTCGGCGCGAGCAGAAGCTCTACGACTCGGCCACCGCACCGCAGCGACCGGTGCTCCTCGTCTGCGGAGCGCCGCGAAGCGGCACCACTGTATGCTCGCAGATTCTCATCCACCATCTCCCGGTCGCATACCTGACGAATCTGACTGCGGTGTTCCCACGGTCGCCCATAATGGCTCAGCGGCTTTTCAGACTGGACCTGCGCAACGAGGCGGTCACGCCTCGAAGCTTCTACGGGAAGACGAGACACTGGTGGGGTCCGAACGACGCCCTCTACCTGTGGGACCGTTGGCTCGGGAAGGATAGAACCCGTGCTCCGGAATCACTCTCGGCGGAGGCCCGAGATCGCATGCGACGGTTCTTCGCGACGGTGGAGACCGCGGCCGGACGGCCTGTTCTCAACAAGAACAACAGTCTGGACCACTCGGCCCACCTCGTGGCAGAGGCGCTGGAGACGGCCCATTTCCTGTGCGTTGTCCGAGAGCCGTTGTTTCTGGCCCAGTCACTCTACCAAGCCAGATTCGACATACACGGAAGCGAAGACGAATCCTACGGCGTGCGGCCGCCCGTCGCAGATGAGTCGCTCGACCCGCTGGAGGAAGTCGCGCGCCAGGCGTTGTATCACCAGCAGCTTGCCGAGCTCCAGAGGAGTCGCGTCGGTCCCGGTCGTTTTCACATTCTCTCCTACGACGACGTCTGTGCGGACCCCGCCGAGATCGTTCGATGGGTGGGTGCGGATATTCTGGAGGAAGGAACGGATCCAGTGGATCTGGATTCGCTCGCACCGCTGAAACCGTCACGCACGCGGAAGATTCCGGCCGCTCAGTTCGATCGGTTGGAGGAGATCATCGAGAGATTGAGCCAAACCGGATCCTCCAATAGAGCCAGTCGACGAAGCGGACCAGTCAGATCGTAAAGATGATCCTCCCCCACAGAGCTCACCCGGCAGCAGCGCGGGCCGTTTACCTGTTCGGATCTGCCTCCAAGTCCCAAGCCACGAAGCTGCCATCGTCGTATGACGCCCGTGCACACTCGAGCTTCCGATCTACGGGAAGGACGATGTAGCGGACCCCAAACACACTTCGCAAAGTCTCCGCCCTGACACAGTCCATCTCCAGATAGCCAGCGACGAAGCTCTCGTGGGGGCCGGCTTCCTGAACCCCCGTGACGGCCTGCAACCGTCGGAACCATTCCAAGACCTCTGCCGACTGCCGTGGGAATCCCCGCCAGTCAACGACAAGCGGTCTGCGGGCATGAAGTCGAAAGTCAGCCCAATCCAATGGTACGACGAACATGCTGTTGGCAGGTGTCTCCTGGCGGGCCCATGTATAGAGCGACGCCTGCTCCTCGTACACCGGTCGGATTTCCCACCTCCAGCTGCCGAGGCTCGCGGCGATCAGAGGAAGAAAGCCGAGCGTGACCCACACGTAGGGGAGCAACGGGAACAGCCTGCGCCTGTCTGGAAACCGTTCGGAAAGCCACCCAGCTCCCGCGAGCGCCGCCGGGATCGCGACCACAAAGATCGCAGCAATCGCTCCCGCGACGACGGTCGTACGAACCCATACCATGCCACCAACTAACGCGGCAGCCAGTCCCAGCCTCTGTAGAGTCATGCCTCGCCGAGAGGGGCCGTCGGGCTCGGTCAAGATCGCGACGGCGGCGGCGAGACCGGCCACGATCACTATGGGTGACAGCCGCCACGGCCAAGTCTGCGTGAGCAGTGGCGGTCTGATCGTGAAGACAAGCAGGAGCGAGCCGAAGACCAGGAGCGAGATCGTTCCCACTGTGACGGCCAACCGGCGGCCGCAAGTCGGAAAGCGTAGAATGACCCCGCCCACGCCGGCGAGGGCGGCGGCGAACAGGGGTTCGATCGACTCCCGCGTCAATCCCTGATCGAGCCTGTACTCGGTAATGGCGAGGGTGGCCGCGAGATGGGGATCAGCGCCGAATCGCAGGACCTGCGTCAGCGTGGGCAGACTTATGAGCAGGAAGGGGATCCAGAGCCCGAGACTGAATCGGAGGCGCGTCCTTCGCGGCTCCGCCAAGGCGAGGACGACCAACAGGGGGACAAGCAGCAAGGCGTAGTGAGCGTGAATGAGCCCGGCCGCGCCGAAGCAAAGGCCTGCCGGCCACACACGGCCCTTGGCCAACAATGCAATGGCCACTACGGTAAGACCGCTCGCCAGATTGGCTGCTGTGAAGATCCCTTTCGTGAGGTTGGACCAACCCACCCCCGCAGTGTCGACTGCGGCGAACGCCAGGAGGGTCGCTGCCGTTAGGAGGAGGGGTCGCTTGTACGCAGCACGGAGGATCAGGTAGATCGCGACGGCCAGCAGTGCGTTATGAAATATCGTTCCGATTCCCAGACCAAGCTCAAGAAACCCTGAACTCGCCAACAGCCCCAGTAAGCTGGCAAAGAGTGCGTGGCGTTCTTCGGTCCCCCAGATGTACCAGTCATCGGGCAGAAACTGTGGATCGGCGGCGGCGAAACCCTCCAGCAGATAGACCTGATGGTCGCTCAGGCCACTCGTGACCCCGATTGCCAGGACGAACAAGGCAGCGAGCCACACGACTCCCACAATCTCCTGCCACTGCTTGTTCACTTGAGTATTCATGTGACCACAGTCGAGCAGCTTGTTCGTGCCCGCCCCGTCATCCCGGCGGCCGACCCTGACCGCGCGAGTCCGCCGAGGCGGGAGCACACGGGCTACCAGGCGATTCCATGGTCCTCGCCGTGGTGGCTCGAGCCACCCCACATCGTCCCGTGCTCGCGGTCGAACCAGATCGCGTTGATCGGCCCCGAGGTGCGCTCCCGCGTCGTCAGGTCGTAACCCATGCGACGCAGCTCGGCACGGACCCACGGCGGGACGGATTCCTGGATCAGCAACCGGCCGGGCTCCGAGGGATGATCACGGAACGAGCCCTTCATCTGATAACTGTTGATGTTGGGTGCCTCCGCCGCCTGCTGAACGTTCATCTTCCACTCGACGACGTTCAGAAAGAACTGCAGCAGGTTCTGGTCCTGTGCATCGCCGCCCTGCACGGCGAAGGACAGGAACGGCACCCCATCCTTCAGCGCCATGCCGGGGGTAAGCGTCGCCCGTGGTCGCTTGCCCGGCTCGATCACATTGTACGGGTTCTCGGCAGGGTCGAGCACGAAGCTCTGCGCCCGCTGACTCAGGCCGATACCCGTACGGCCCGCGATCACGGCTGGCACCCAGCCGCCGCTGGGAGTGACGGAAACGATCCAGCCCTCGGCGTCCGCCGCCTGAATCGAGGTGGTTCCGAGACCGAACGTCTCGTCGATATCCCACGAGATGCCGTTCGGCTCGGTCGTGGTCTCGCCGGCAGACGGGGGCGCGGGGTCGTTTCCGCCGTCAGCGGACGCTCGCGCTTCCTCTCCCTCCGGCTGCTCTCCACGCTCCAGATAGTGCACGAAGGGATTCTCTTCGCCCTGGAAGGGATATGGATCGCCCGGTCCGACGTCAGGATCGTTCTTCTCCCAGTCGATCAGCGTCGCCCGCTCGCGGGCGTACGCCTTCGAGAGCAGGCCCTCGATCGGCTCCGTGGGCGGAAAATACGGATCGCCGTAGTAGAAGTCGCGGTCGGCGTATGCCAGGTTCATCGCCTGGTACAGCAGGTGGATGTAGCGAGCGCTGTTGTAGCCGAGGCTCTGGAGATCGAACTCCTCCAGGATGTTGAGCGCCTGCAGCATGACGGGGCCCTGCACCCAGTGCGTGAGCTTGTAGACTCGAATCCCCTTATAGTCGGTGCTGACCGGTTCCTCGATGAAGACCTGCCAGTTGTCGAGGTCTTCCATCGTGATGAGAGCGCCCTCCTCGGCGGCGCCCCGCACGAGCTCCTCCGCGATGTCCCCGCGATAGAAACGGTCGTATGCGGCGTAGATCGCTTCCTCCCGGGTCCTGCCGGCAGCCAGGGCGTCGGCTTCGGTCTCCACCAGCTTGCGCAGCGTGGCGGCGAGGTCGGGTTGGCGGAAGATCTCGCCCGCGTCGGCAGCCTCGCGCTCCTCACCGAGGTGGGGCAGGTAGACCTCGCGCGAGTACTTCCACTCCTTGATCCGTTCCTTGTCACGCTCGATCCGGTTCGCCGTTTGCGCCTCGATGGGATATCCATCGGCCATCTGAATCGAGGGCTCCAGCACCTCGGCCAGACTCAGTCGGCCGTACTCCGCCAGCATCACGAAGAGACCGCCGGGTGTCCCCGGCGTGACGGCGGACAGGGGTCCGAGGTCGGGCGGATATTTCTCGTGGCCCTGCTTCTTGTAGAACTCGACGGTGGCGCCGGTGGGGGCCACGCCGAGGGCGTTGATTCCGATCACCCGCTTCTCGACCGGGTGATAGATCAGCGCCTGTGTCTCGCCGCCCCAGCTCAGCACATCCCACATGGTCGACGTCGCCGCCAGCATCGCACACGCCGCGTCGACCGCGTTGCCGCCTCGTTGAAACATCATGGCACCGGCCGTGGCACCCAGCGGCTTGCCGGTGATCGCCATCCAGTGGCGTCCGTGCAGCACGGGCTTGGCCGTCTGCTGAGCATCTAAATCGGCAACTCCGAGCAGCGAAACCGACAACAGGAAGGCGAACAGCCCAGGGAAGTGTACGTGACGGTCGAACCGGATCATTCTGCGCTCCTCGATCTCGTGGCTGGCGTCAGGCGGTAACGTGAGCCGGAATCTCGGCAGCCGCTCGTGGACCGGCAACCGATCACGTGCACTCGCTGCGGGCCGTGTGACCGCTACATTGCGTCGATCGTTTTCACTGCGGCACGGACTCGCGACCTGGAGAACAGTCACGCTCATGAAGCGAACAGCCCGCCTTCCTGCCTTCGTCCTGACGACTGTCTTCGTCCTGACAACTGCTTTTGCGCTGACGAGCCCTGCCGCGGCACAGGAGCCGAGCGAAGCCGATCGCGAGACGGCCCGGCGTGCTCTGACGGCCAGCCCGGTGTTCGACGGGCACAATGACCTTCCCTGGGCCATCCGTGAGAACGAGGACGCGCCGCGTGTCGTGCCGGCGTACGACCTGCGTGAGGAGACCAGCGGACAAACCGACATCGCGCGTCTGAGAGCCGGTATGGTCGGCGCCCAATTCTGGTCCGTGTACGTGCCGGCGTGGAGCGCCGAGAACGGAGCGGCGCGCGTGCAGCTGGAGCAGATCGATATCGCGAAGCAGATCTTCGACGCCTACCCCGAGGCGTTCGAGGAGGCGGGGACCGCCGAGGACGTCCGTCGCATCATGGCAGCCGGGAAGATCGCCTCGGTGATGGGCATGGAGGGTGGCCACGCGATCGAGAACTCGCTCGGCGCGCTCCGGTCCTTCCACCGCATGGGCGTGCGCTACATGACCCTGACGCACGGCGCCAACGTGGACTGGGCCGACTCCGGTACGGACGAGCCCGTGCACGGGGGGCTGACCCGTTTCGGCGAGGAGGTCGTGCGTGAGATGAACCGGCTCGGCATGCTGGTCGACCTGTCACACACATCGGTGGAGACGATGTACGATGTTCTGGACGTGACGGAGGCTCCGGTCATCTACTCCCATTCTTCGGCCCGCGCGGTCACCGATCACCCGCGCAACGTCCCTGACGACGTGCTGCGCCGACTTCCAGACAACGGCGGCGTGGTCATGGTGACGTTCGTCCAGTCGTTCGTGAACTCCGCCGTCAACGAGTACCGAAGCATGCCGCAGGTCGAGCGCCCGCCCCAGCGACCTCGGGCGACGCTGTCCGACGTCGCGGACCACATCGACCACATCCGCCAGGTGGCGGGCGTCGACCACGTGGGCATCGGAAGCGACTTCGACGGCATGGGTCCCGGTCCTGTCGGTCTCGACGACGTCTCGACGTATCCGGCCCTGTTCGCCGAGCTGGCCCGGCGGGGCTGGACGGAAGAAGAGCTGCGCAAGCTGGCGAGCGAGAACGTGCTCCGCGCCTGGGAGGAGGCCGGTAGAGTGGCGCAAAGGCTCCAGCGGGAGCGTGCGCCGTCCGTGGCGACGATCGAGGAGCTCGACGGCCCGCCGGACGAGCCGTAGGCGTTACAGCGTCGCTCCCACTACCGCGAAGCCCAGGCCGGCGACACCTGCCGCGATCAAGGCATAGGGTAGCTGCGTGCGCACGTGCTCGATGTGGTCCGTGGCGGACGCCAGCGAGGAGATGATCGTCGTGTCGCTGATCGGGCTGCAGTGATCGCCGAAGATCCCACCCGACAGCACCGCAGCCACGAAGGGCGCGGCGGGCAGCCCGAGCGCGCCCGCCAGCGGCACGGCAACGGCCAGCGTGATCGCGAACGTTCCCCAGCTGCTTCCCGTAGCGAACGCGATGCCTGCCGCCACAAGGAATACGAGTGGCAGCAGCAGGGGCAGCGGCAACCGGCCGCCGACAGCGCTCGCCACGAACTCGCCCGTGCCCAGCTCATCCGTCACGTTGCCTAGCGCGATCGCGAGCAGAAGCACGACGGCCATACCTGTCAGCGCTCCCGCCCCCTTGATGCTGGCTTCGCTCAGGCGCTCCAGATTCAACAGCCGCTGGCCGAGAGACAGCACCCAGGCCGTCGCGATCCCGGCCATCACCGACCAGAGCACGCTGGTCGATCCGGAGCCCTGCGAGAACTCGCCAGCTCCCGTCACGAACATCGCCAACGGCATGAAGCCCACCATCACGGCGATCGGAAGGATCATGTTCACCGGCCGCAACGGAATGCCTTCGGACGGCTTGGGGGCGATGTCGCCTGGGTCCGCCAGGGCGACGGCATGCTCCCATTGGAGCTTGCCCTCAGCGGTCCGCTGCTCGGCTTTCCGCATCGGACCCCAGTCGAGGCCTGCGACGGCAACCGTGCCGGCGAGGACGAGCGCGGCGATGGCATACAGGTTGAGCGGGATCGCCACCAGAAACGTCGTCAGTGGCTCCGCCACGCCGAGACCGGCGAGCAGGCCCAACACGTACGCTCCCCATGCGTTGAACGGAATCAGAATGCACACTGGAGCGGAGGTCGAGTCGACGATGTAGGCCAGTTTCTCCCGCGAGACACGGAAGCGATCGAACAGGGGTCGACACACGGATCCGGCCACGAGGATCGTGATGTTGGACTCGATGAAGATCACGATTCCGATCAACCAGGCCAGAAGCTGGGCCCGTCTGCCGTTCGTGACCCAGTGCCGCGTCTCTACCCACGTGACGAAGCCTCGCACGCCACCGTTCGCCTCGATCACGGCGATGAGCGAGCCGATGAGGAACGTGAACACAATCACCCTGGCATTGCCGGCGTCGGCCAGAACACCCACGGTGCGATCGATCGCCAGGCCGGCCCCGGCGATCGGGCTGCCGCCTGCGGCGATCGTCCAGCCCAGCCAGATGCCGGCTGCCAGCGACAGGTAGACCTGGCGGGTGTAGATCGCGAGCCCGATGGCCAGCAGGGGCGGGAGCAGCGACAGCACACCGAAGGTCGCGATGGTGTCCATCAACCCGGCCCGGACGGGGCGATCATCGGCGCGAGACCCAGCGGCTGCGACGGTCGTAGAAGCGCAGTTCCCGATCCGCGCCTCGCGAGATCCCGACGCGCGGCCCGACCCACACCGCCTCGGGCGGGACGGGGTCGCCCGGGCTCAACCATAGCGGCGGCCGATCAAGAGGATGCCGCTGCACCTCGGGGCCAATGGCGAGTGCCTGCGCGAGCCGGGCCGGACCGTTCGTGAGCTCGGGACGACCACGGCGTGCGCGCATCGTCGCCTGGCCGTGCTGCGGCTCCAGGGCTCGGATCAAGACCGCGGCCGGGTGGCCCGTCTTGCCAGTCACCACGTTGAGCAACCAGTGGATTCCGTAATTCATGTGGATGTACGCCGTCCCCGCCGGTCCGAACATCGGGTCGTTACGCGCGGTGCGACCGATGCGCTCAGCCGCATGGCTGGCAGGGTCGTCCGGGCCTACGTAAGCCTCTGTCTCGACGACGCGACCCGAGACGCGATCGCCCGCGCACTCGGACGTCAGGAGGCAACCCAGCAAATTGTAGGCGATTTCCTCGGCCGGACGGGCAAAGAACCGGGCTGGAAGCGGCGGGGGATCGGGGGAGCGAAGGCCGGAAAGGGACGCGCCGGGCGTGTGGATTGACGCCGGATGGCGCGAAGCGGCGAGGTGAGCCTCGGGATCCGCTCCGCGCCTCGGCATCGGCGGTTCAGTTCCCCTCGGACGCCGACTTCTCGGCCTGTCGGCCGTTGATCACCGCGTTGGCCCGACTCTTCGTCAGCACGGAAAACACCCGGTCCGGCTCGCGGTCGATGACCTCGAACACACGACTGCCGAATTCTTCCGCCAGCCGCTCCGCCGTCCGACGCCCGACGCCCGGGTAGGAGCGCACCATGTGCTCGACCGCCTGAGCGGTCGGCCCATCGAGGGTCACGTCCTCGACCCCGTCCGTCTCGTAAGGGGATTCGGCAGCCGGTCGGCTCTTGGCGGTTTTCGGCGTTGCCGGACCGCGCGATCCGCCGCGAAAACGTCCCATGCCCCGGCTGGGCGCACTCCCCGCTTGTGGAGCAGGTGGCGCTCCCTCCGGCTGCGACACCTCCGCGTCGGACACTTCGGGTGACGGCTGCGCCGGCGGCTCTTGGGACGGCTCCACCGAGTCCGGTACGGGCCCCAGCCGGGGGCCGGATGCCTCGGCGGAAGGCCGGCCGCGCGACCCGCGCCGGAAGCGACCCATTCCGCGATTTCGGGGGGCACTCTCGGCCGCGATCTCCGCATCATCGGTTCCCGTCTGGGGCGCCGACTCGACCGCTGGCTCGGGTTCCCGCTGCGGTTCCCGCTGCGGTTCTGGCGCTGCCTCGGGTTCGGACTCCGGTCGCCGCTCGGCCCGCGCCCGACCGCGACCCCTTCCCCGACGTTCGCCGCGCCGGCCCCGCCCGGCGCGAGAACGCTCGGCCGTGCGGGAATCCGACGGGGTATCCGACTCGGGCTGAACCGGTGGACCTGCCGCGGACGCCGGCAGAGAGAGGAAGAAGTTGCCGTCTTCGCCCTGCGACAGGTCGATGACCCCCTCGTCCCGGGCCTGCACGAGGAAGCGGCTGAACTTGCGGAAGCCAAGCGCCCCTTCGTCGAAGCCCTGATCCGTCGAAAGAAGCTTGCGTTTGACTTCCGAGTCACGAACGGCTTCCCGGTCCGTGGCCAGCGCGGCGACCGCCGCGCGGAGCATGTCGTACGCCTCCCGGAGATCTGCCGTGTGAATGCGGTGTACTTCAGCGGCATGCTCCGCAGCTTGTGACGGCTCGGGCGCTGTTCCCGTCGACGCGGCTTCGGCTTCCGGTCCGGAGGTCGGGGCCGTCTCGGCCGGCTTCTCCGACTTCGTGGCCTTGTGGGACTTGGACGCGGCGCGTGACGATGTCTTCGGCGCTGCCTTCTTGGCCTTCGGGCTCGGCCTGCGGCGCGAGGGCGGTGCCGTTTCCGGCTCCGTCGCCTCCCCCGCGGACGACCGTCCCGGGGACACTTCGTACTGGCCGTTGGGCGCCTTGCGCATCAAGAGGATCTCCCGGTGGGCGGCCTCGGCCAGGAATCGGTTGAACTTGCTGAAGCCCGCGCTCTTCTCATCGAACGTGGGATCCAGCTCGAGCATGACCTGCTTCAGCCGGTCCGATCGCATCACGTCGCCGCGCTCGGCCATCCGCGCCACCGCTCGCTCGGCCAGCTCCCACGGATCAAGCCGCACGTGCTCCATGTCTGCGGCTGATGTGAGGCCGGAAAGCGTGTTGTAGCTGTAGTACTCGTCGCAATTCTGCACGAGGATATCCGAGGACGATTCCTGCAGGCCTACGCCGATGACGTACTTCCCGTATTCCTTAAGCTTCAAGACCAGGCTCGAGAAGTCGGAGTCCCCCGAAAGCAGAATGAACGTCCCGATCTCGGGTCGGGTGAAGACGATCTCCAGGGCGTCGATCGCCAGCCGGATGTCTGTCGCGTTCTTCTTTGACGAGCCGTAGGCCGGCGCAAAGATCAAATCGATCGATGCTTCCGACAACGGGACGATGTACTGGGGATACCGACGCCAGTCTGCGTAGGCCCGCTGCACCGACACCTTGCCTCTGATGATGTCCGAGTCCAGCAGCTTGCGGAGTTCCGCGCCCAGGTTGGAGCGGATCCCCATGGTGACGTTGTCAAAGTCGATGAGCAGCGCCGCATGGGGCGAATGTTCTTCGGCAGGCGTGCCCCGGCGATGCGGGGCGTGGGTGTACTCCTGATTCATTTCCTCTCGTCCTTTGTGGCAAACCCGCCGCGGCGGGCGAGAGGCCCCTCAATCTCGCCTCCGGCTGTTCCGGAGGGGATGATTCGAGGAGCCGCCCTACACGTTTTCTTCTTCTGTCTCTTTCACTTCCGAGCGGACCAGACGGGCCAATGCGACGCGGCGCGCCTCCGCACTCTCGTCCGGGAATACCTCAAAGAAGCGGATTAGGTCCGGCACCTTGTAGTCCGCGACTGCCTCATCACAGTAATCGAGAAGCTCGTCCTCGGTGAGGAGCGCACCCTCGACGGCCACGACACACGCGCACACGAGCTCACCGAGCACGTCGTGCGGAATGCCCAGCACGACCGCGTCCTCCACGCCCGGGTGGGAGCGCAGGTGGTTCTCGATCTCGCGCGGGTGCACGTTGTACCCGCCCCGAATAATGACTTCGCTCTGGCGCCCGACGATGTGCAGATAGCCGTCCTCGTCGATCATCGCCAGGTCACCGGTCTTCAGAAAACCGTCGGCCGTGAACGCGGCAGCGGTCTGGGACGGCTGTCGAAAATAGCCCTTCATCACGTTGAAACCGCGCACGGCCAGCTCGCCGATCGTTTCGGACGGGAGGCTCTCTCCCTCTTCACGGAGCACGCGAAGCTCCACGCCCGCGAGCGGGCGTCCCACGGTCTGGCTGCGTTTCGCCCCCTCGTCGGCGGGGCTGGTGATGGAGACCGTGGGCGAAGTCTCCGTCAGCCCGTAGGCGATCTCCAGACCGGGAACGAGCTCATCGCGAGCACTGACAGCGACCTCCTCGCGGACCGGTGCTCCGGCCACAATCCCGGTGCGCAGGCTGGACACGTCGTATCGGTCCCGCCCGGGCTCGCGCAACAGCATGACGAACATCGTCGGGACCCCGTGCAGCACGGTCACGCCGTGCCGTTCGATAAGCGCGAATGCCTCGTCGGGCTCGAAACGCTCCTGCAGCACGACGTGCGAGCCCACGGCGAGCGCCGGTAAAAGGGCCGCTCCGAGACCGAAGATGTGGAACAGCGGAACGGAGCACAGGGTGACGTCAGTCGGTTGGAGCGCGAGGGCGCGGGCCGTCGCAGCGGCAGTGGCGAGCAGATTCTCGTGGGACAGCATCACGCCCTTGGAGGTGCCCGCGGTCCCAGGCGTGAAGATGATCGCGAATGCGCTCTCCTGCGGATCGACGGCAACGGGCGTCGATTCACGGCCCCTGCCGCTGGCGATCATGTCCTCGAACTGGAAGATGCGATCGTCGTACCACAGGTCTTCCTCGCCCACGGTCACCAGGTACTGAAGGTCGGGCAGCTCGGTGAGCAGAGATTCAAACAGCTGCAGGTAATCCGTGTCTCGATACGTCTCGGCGGTGACGGCGACCGTGGCCTCGCTCGTACGCAACAGGAATTGGAGCTCGCGCGGGGCAAAGCCGGGATTCAAGGGGACGATCGTCGCGCCCAGTTCAGCAGCGGCGAAGCACGTGATCACGAACTCGGGCCAGTTGGGCAGATTGATCGCGATGCGGTCGCCCGGCTCGATCCCGAGGTTGCGGAGACCGACTGCCAGAGCGCGCGATTCGGCCGCGACCTGTCCGTAGGTCATGGTGCGGTCGGCAAAGGTCAGAAACGGCTCGTTCGGACGTGCCTCGGCCACTTCTTTCAGTGTCACAGCCACCGTGACACCCGCTTCGCCCTCTGTCGCCATCGGCATGCAGGCTACGTCCCCTCCCTTTCAGGCCTTGAACTTACGCGTTTCGGCCCGGTCGTAAAGCGGCCGTCAGCCACGCTTCGCCCGAGGTGTCGGGAATCGCGTGGGTCCAGGCGCCGCCGGGGTCGCGCGCGACCCGACCCACGGCGTTCACCAGCACACAGCGGATCTCGCCGCCGCGTGCCTTCTTGTCACGCGCCATGGCTTCCCACAGGGTGCGAGGCGGATGTTCGGTCTCGAGCTCCCGGTCCAGACCGCACGCGCCGAGAAGCGCCGCAAGACGGTCGGCCGTTCCCGGCTCCGTCACCTCGAGGTGTTCGCCGAGACTGGCCTCGGCCCGCATCCCGGCTGCGACTGCCTCGCCGTGGAGTATCCCGTAACCTCCGAGCAGCTCGAGCGCGTGTCCGACCGTGTGTCCGAAGTTGAGTATCGCTCGGCGGGAACTCTCCCTGGGGTCCGCACCGACCACGTCCGCCTTGTGGGCCACAACGCGACCGATGGCCTCTTGCGTGGCATCCGCCTCTCCGTCCACCAGACGTTCCGCCGCTTTCTCCAGCCAGGCGAACAGGTCGGCGTCCGCGACCGCGGCCGTCTTCACCGCTTCGGCCAGACCCGCCATCCTCTGCATGCGTGGAAGCGACGTGAGCAGGTCCGGGTCGATCACGACGAGCGCCGGTTGATGGAACGCACCCACCAGGTTTTTGCCGGAATCGGTATCGACGCCGGTCTTTCCGCCGATCGCGCTGTCGAACATGGCAAGGAGCGTGGTTGGAACCTGCACGACGGGAACGCCCCGCATGTAGGTGGCCGCAACGAAGCCGGCGAGATCCCCGGTCACTCCGCCACCCAAGGCCACGACGGCCATGTCTCTGCCGTAGCCCCGGTGCAGAAGGCGGTCGGTGAGGCCGGCCCATTCGTCCCGACTCTTGTTCCATTCTCCCGCGGGAAACGTGAGGAGCTCGGCTCGAGCTCCGGCGTCCGCGAGCGACTCGACGGCACGTGTACCGTACAGCTCGCCCACGCGGCTGTCCGCGATGACGGCGTACCGGAAGGCAGGGGCAACCGATCGACAGAGCTCGCCCAGGCGCGCCAGCGCCCCGGCTTCGACGTGCACGTCGTACGCTCGGTCGGCCGTACCCGGTACGTCAACCCTTGTCGTCGGCTGGCTCATCCCCTCCTGGATCTTCTTCGTAATCCGCGGGAGCGGCTCAGCGGCTCCTGAGCTCGAAGCGAGCCGGCTCCCAATCCGTGTCGATGTCGAGGGCCGCGGGCGCATCCACCACGAGGACGGTGGGTTGGAGCACGTCGTTCGTCCGGACCGAGATGTCGACTCGCCGATCCCGGTTCGATGCGGAGGGCGCCCCGTACCGTCGGTCGTACGCCTCCTGTGCGGCCGCGGCAAACTGCCGGGCATCGGCGGCTCCATCCAGCGCGGTCACCCAGATCATCACCTCGCCGCCTTCGCCCCGTAAGAGGCGGAAGCGGTCCCCGTCCCAGCCTTCCGCGGCGGCAAAAGCCCGTTCCTCATCGCCCAGATGCTCCTCGAAAAAAATCCGCGTTTCCAGCTCGCCCAATCCGTCCGTCAGCACCTCCTCCCACCCCGGCGGCGGTTCGTCCGTGAACGAGACATCCAGCGGCTGATCCCGCTCGGGACCCTCGAAGCGGTCCCTATGGAGCAGTTGCTCCGTGGAATTCGGGAGGTTCTCTCCGAAGGGAAGCGGCCTGGACGGGTCCTGCTTCCACAGGCGCTGGACGAACACGAGTCCTCCGATGTAGGGGAAGACGAGCGCCTCACGCAGCACGCGCGGCACATCGCTCAACACGGGAAGCCCCGCCGCCTCGCCCAGCTCGGCCAGATCGAGTCCCGCGAACTGCGCCCCAAAATCGGGCAGCTGCGTCACGTCCGTCTCCTGACCCATCATCGTGCCCATCTGCCACTCGAGCATGGCGAGCGTCGCGTGCCCCTCGATCGCCGCTTGCGCGGCCTTGCCGCGGTCGCTGCTGTCCTCCAGGGACCGGGTGAGAGAGTCCAAGTCCACATACTGATCCTGAAGGGCATGGACGAGCTCGTGGGCCAACACGAGCTCGAGCTGATCCGGATCCACGTGGTCGAGCACGAACAGCGTGTCCGCCCGAGGATCGTAGTAGCCGACGACCTGCTCCTTGTACAGCTCGACCAGGACAGCGTGCAAATCCAGTGTGTCAGGAACGAGGCCAAGGCGTGCGTAGGCCGCGGTCACCGCGGCGGCTTTCTCCTCGGGCAGCTGCTCCTCCAGCTGACCGAGCAGGTAGACCTCGAGCTGATCCCGGCTGCTCACGGCCACCTTCGGTGGCGTTCGAGCGACGAGACCACTGCTGCGCTCGACCTGCGGCTGAAGCTCGGCGATCAGTTGGCTGAGCGTCGTGTCCGGACGGGCCACCGATCCGTGCTCGGGTCGCTCGGCGCAGCCGGCGGCCGGACCGAGCAGCAGTGCGCTGCCCAGCAGCCAGACCGTGCAGGTCTCCCTTCCGCTCCATCCCCAGCGCGTCGCTGCCGGGCCGCCGTCACTCATCCGTGGCCTGTGTCGCGTTCTCATTCCCCTCCCCCTCATCGTCTTCGTAGAGTCTCACGCCTTCCCGCGAGGCCTCCCTCGCCAGATCGACGATCGTGCGATCCAGTCCCGGGTGCCGCCAATCGGCGGCGATCTCGGCAAGCGGAATCAACACGAAGCTTCGTTCCGGCAGACTCGGATGCGGGACCGACAGTCCGGGTCGGTGAATCGCTTTCTCGCCATAGAGCAGAAGATCCAGGTCCAGTGTGCGGGGCCCGTAACGCGGGCCTTCCTCCCGTCGTCCGCTTCGTGCCTCCAACTCCTTCAAGCGCCCGAGCAGTTCATCGGGCGACAGCCGCGTCCCACCGACACAACACGCGTTCAGGAAGGGCGGCTGGTCTTCCAGGTAGCGTGCTCGAGTCTCGTACACCCGTGAGCACGTGAGCCCCGTGATCCATTGCCCGAGGTGACGTCGGGCGAACGCCAGGTGCGCTGCCCGGTCGCCGAGGTTGGATCCGAGACCGATAGCCACGCGCACCAGAGGCGAATCTGCTTGCAAGGTTCGGTCCAGCGAAGGTCGGTTATGCGCCGGTTGCCTCTTCCACCCTGAGCCGCACGAAGCCGCGTTTGCCCTTCTGCACGAGGTACTCGCCGGGCGCCAGCTGATGGTCCTTGCTCGACATCACTTCGCCATCCACGCGCACCGCCCCCTGCTCGATCAGCCGGACGGCCTCCGATGTCGAGACGGCGAGACCCGTCTCCTTCAGGGCATACCCGAGCCACAACGTTCCGGTCGCAGGCTCACTCGCGAGACTGTGCGCAGGGACTTCGTCCGGAGCACGCCTCTCGCGGTGTACTCGATCGAACTCGCGTTGTGCCTCGTCGGCGACGGTTGCCCCGTGATACTCACGCACGATGTCGTGGGCCAACCACCGTTTGGCCGCCAGGGGATCGGACTCGGCCTGGGCGAGTCGCCGTTCCAGCTCATCGCCCTCAGGGGCGCTCGAGGCGAGCTGGATCCACTCGGGCAGAAGGTCGTCGGGAATCGACATCGTGCGGCCGAACATGTCGCCCGGTCCGTCCGCGAGACCGACGTAGTTGTCGAGCGACTTGGACATCTTCCGCACACCATCCGTGCCGCGCAGCAGCGGCATGATCAGACAGATCTGGGGCTCCTGACCGGCCCGCTCCTGGAGGGTCCGTCCGAGCAGGAGGTTGAACCGCTGGTCGGTTCCCCCGAGTTCCACGTCGGCCTGAAGAGCCACCGAGTCGTACGCCTGCATCATGGGATAGAGAAACTCGACCAACGAGATCGGCGATCCCTCGGTGTATCGGGCGGCGAAATCGTCACGCTCCAGCATCCTCGCCACCGTGTATTGCGACGTGAGGCGCAGAATGTCGTCCAGACGAAGACCGGCCAGCCACTCGCTGTTGTGCCGGACGACCGTCGCCGCAGGATCGAGGACAAGGGAGAGCTGTTCGAGGTAGGTGGCCAGATTCGCTTCGATCTCCTGTTCGGAGAGCATGGGACGCGTCTGGTCACGACCCGACGGATCTCCCACGCGCGCCGTGAAGTCACCCATTACGAAGACGACCTGGTGGCCCAGTTCCTGGAACGTGCGCAGCTTGCGAAGGGACACCGCGTGTCCGATGTGAAGGTCGGGCCGAGTGGGATCGAAGCCCTGCTTGACGACGAGCGGCCGCTCCTCGTGTCGCGACCGCCGAAGCTTCTCGATCAGCTCGTCCTCGGGGATGATCTCCGTCGCGCCCTCGCGAATCCGGGCGAGCTGCTCTCTTACGGGGAGAAACATTCGTATTTCGCCAGTGGTATAGGGCCAGTGCCGGCGGTCTTGCCGGCGGCGCAAGGATAGGCCCCCATCCCCCGCTTTATCAAGGACGGGACGCCGAGGGGTCTGCCGGTCGGGAGAGAGCGGAGACGAGGTGGGACGGTTCATTCGAAGTCTGGGGCAGAAAACGATCGGAAGACTCTCGCCTGAGGTGCGGTGGCTCGCCGCGACTATCGGGATCGGCGTATTCGGTCTGGGGGCGGGGCTGGCGTGGGGCTCCTGGACACACCTGTGCGACACCTGCCCGTCGATCGCGCAGATCTACGCGTTCGAGCCCAAGGAGGCGACGCGTCTCTACGCGGCAGACGGCAGCGTGCTGGGAGAGCTGGCCATCGAACGCCGCACGCCGATCTCTCTCGACGTGCTGCCCGAGCACGTGTTCG
Source organism: Gemmatimonadota bacterium (assembly GCA_039586095.1). Classification (GTDB taxonomy): domain Bacteria; phylum Gemmatimonadota; class Gemmatimonadetes; order Palauibacterales; family Palauibacteraceae; genus JBDHBD01. The sequence goes on along the minus strand of JBDHLB010000014.1, from coordinate 7,368 downwards.
AGCCGTTCATCGCGGTTGAGGATCGCCGCTTCTGGGGGCATAACGGCATCGATCTCCGGCGCACGGTCAGAGCGTTCCTCGACTTCCTCATCGGTGGATACGGGGCCCCCGGCGGCAGCTCGATCACGCAGCAGCTCGCCGGCAACATGTTCACCTCCTCGGTGGATCGGCGGGAGATCTCGGTACGGCGCAAGCTGCGCGAGATGCAGGTGGCGTTCGCGCTCGAGCGGGCGTACACGAAGTCCGAGATTCTCGAGGCGTACCTGAACCAGATCAATTTCGACGGCGTCTACGGGATCCAGGCAGCGGCACTCCGCTACTTCGGCAAGCCCGCCAGCAATCTGAACCTCCCCGAGGCCGCCCTTCTCGCGGCCCTCCCCAAGGCGCCCGCCACCTATTCCCCGGTCCGGCATCCCGAGCGCGCGATGCAGCGGCGGAACCTCATCCTTGAGCTCATGGCGGATCAGCACATGGTGTCCCGGTCGGTGGCCGAGGCGGCGAAGGCGTATCCCCTGGAGCTCAGCGAGGGCGCGGGTGAGGGGCGCAGCGCTCCGTACTTCGTAGAGTGGGTCCGTCAGGACCTCTATCGACGATACGGCGAAGATGTGTACGAAAAGGGGCTGCGTGTCTACACGACCCTCGACCCGGCCCTGCAGGCGGTCGCGGATTCCGCGCTCCAGGCGCAGCTGAAGTGGGTCGAACAGCAGCCGGGCTTTCAGGCGCCGACATACGCCGAGACGCGCGAGTGGCCCGAGGACAGCCTGGCCGGGCCCGAGATGCCCTATGTTCAGGGGATGTTCGTGGCCGTCGAGCCAAGCACGGGAGAGGTGCGCGCTCTTGTCGGCGGCCGGGACTTCGAAGACTCGGAGTTCAATCGAGCGACGCAAGCGCTCAGACAGCCGGGCTCGGTCTTCAAGCCGTTCACCTACACGGCGGCGATCGCAGCCGGCATTCCGGCCTCGGACGTCATCTACGACACACCGGTCGAGCTCGAGACGTTCACGGGAGGACCGATCTACTCGCCGAAGAACTTCGACGACCAGTTCCACGGTCCCATGACTCTGCGAGAGGGACTGTTCCGCTCGATCAACGTGGTCACGGTGAAGCTCGGGCAGCGCGTGGGCGTGGAGTCGATGGCCCAGGTGGCGAATCGTATGGGCGTGAAGTCCGAGATTCCCCGCGTGATGTCGGCCCCGATCGGAGCGGCGTCCGTCACACCGTTGGAGATGGTCACGGCGTTCACCACCTTCGCGAACATGGGCGTCCGGGTCGAACCGCGGTTCATCCGTCGGATCGAGGACTCCGAAGGTCGGTTGCTCTGGGAAAGCCGTGTAACGCCCGAGCGCGTGCTCGATGAGCGCACCGCCTGGATCATGCTCTCGATGCTGCGTGACGTGGTGGACCGCGGGACGGGGTACCCGGGGGTGCGCGTCCAGCACGGCGTACCGCTCGAAGTTCCCGTCGCGGGGAAGACCGGCACGACAAACGATGCGACGGACACGTGGTTCATGGGCTTCACGCCCGAGATCGTGACGGCGACGTGGATCGGATTCGATCGGCCCGCCCGTCTGCATATCGACGCGTACGGGGGCACGGACGCAGCGCCCGTCGGCGGGGCGGTGCTCGCCTGGTACTATCGGGACCGTGTGCCGCCGGCTCCGTGGCCAGAACCGTCCGGTCTCACGCGCCGTAGCGTCGACCGAACGACCGGTCTGCTCGCCACGGCCTGGTGCCCTAGCGACCTGGTGTATTCGGAGATCTACATCCCGGGCACCGAGCCCGGCCAGACGTGCGATCTGCACGGTCCGTGGGGGATCCGCGAGCGACCGGACAGCCTCGACGTCGACTGGTAGGCTTGCAGAAGAAGCTCCAACGATCAGGGGTCCCGGGGTTCGACTCCGGAAACTGGCGCACAACCCGAGGCTCTCCTACAGTCGTTCCGCCCCCTGCGGGGTGACGCGATAGAGGAGGCGCGAGGCAGGCACCGGCTCTTCGGACGGTTCAGGTCCGAGGTGGATCGCCCGGACCAGTCGCTCGATCGCCCGGCCCGCCTCGGTCTCGTCTCGAGCGTGGACCGTGACCAGCAGCTGGCCCGCGTCCACTTTCTCACCGGGCCGCACGTGCAGCTCCAGCCCGACCGCGGGATCCACGTCCTGCTCTATGCGGGCCCGCCCGGCGCCGAGCTGCACGGCGACGAGCCCCACCTCGCGGGCTTCGATGGCGGTCACCCATCCGGCGACGCTCGATTCGTGTCGGCCGATCCAGGGCGCGGTCGGCAGCCGGCCCGGGTCGGAGACGACCCTTGGATCTCCCTCCTGCCGCTCGATCAGCCTTTCGAATCGCGTCGCGGCTCGCCCGTCGTCCAGCAGCTCGGCCAGACGCCGGGTGGCGTCATGAAGCGGCTCGTCCGCCACCCGATTCAGGAGCTCCGCCCCGAGCGCGAGGGTTACCTCGCGCAGATCCGGCGGGCCCTCCCCGTGCAGGCAGTCGATCGCCTCCCGGACTTCGGGCGCGTTCCCGACGGCGCTGCCCAGAGGCGCATCCATTCCGGTCACGAGTGCCGTCGTCCGCACGCCCTTGGTCTGGGCCAGTGCGACCAGCGCGGCCGCCAGCTGGAGCGCGCTCTGCTCGTCCTTCATGAACGCACCGCCCCCGCATTTCACGTCGAGGACCAGCGCCTCGATCCCTTCGGCGACCTTCTTCGACACAATACTGGACGCGATGAGCGGAACGGACTCTACCGTGCCGGTCACATCGCGCAGCGCGTAGAGACGTCCGTCGAGGGGCGTGATCTCGGGGGTCTGGCCGATCATGGCGCAACCGACGTCCCCGACCACCTGCCGAAACTCATCCAGGTCGAGCGTCGTGCGGAAGCCGGGAATCGACTCGAGCTTGTCGAGCGTGCCGCCGGTATGGCTGAGACCGCGGCCCGACATCATGGGCACCCGGAGACCAGCCTCGGCCAGGAGCGGGGCCAGGATCAGCGACACCTTGTCGCCGACTCCGCCCGTGGAGTGCTTGTCTACCGCCGGGGGGCCGCCGTCGTTGAAGTCGAGGCGTTCGCCCGAATCGATGATCGCCTCGGTGAGGCTGGAGAGTTCGTCGGCTCCGAGTCCCTGAAACACGACCGCCATCAGGAAGGCGGACATCTGATAGTCCGCCACGTCGCCAGCGAGATAGGCGTCCAGAAACGCCCGCAGCTCGTCCGGGGGGAGCTCGGTGCCGTCCCGCTTCGCTGCGATCAGCTGGGCGGCTAGCAAGCGACGGCCGTCAGGTCGTGGTCGGATCGAACGAGCGCGAGCTGCCGCGAGCTCGACTCAGTGGCTCAGCCGCTTGCGCGCCCGCTTCACCTGCCCGCGGACCTTTTTGCCGGCCCGCTCGGCCGCCCGCCTGGTGTCATCCGCGGCCTTCTTGACATCATCCGCGGCCTCGGCCAGGCGCTCTCCCGCCGTCTCGACTTGATCGCCCGCGAGCTCGCCCCACTCTTCGGCCCGCTTGGCGATCTGCTCGCGCGTGCGCCGCCCCGATTGAGGCGCCGTGAGCAGCGCCACGCCAGCGCCCAGTACCACTCCGACCGCCAATCCTGCGAGGAAGCCTATGGTTCCGCGCTCATCGTCGTAGTACATGGTCACCTCCGTGTATGTGTTCTTCCGCGTCGGGCTACCCGGTCGCGGCTGGTGGCAGTCCTCGAACCCCGTTCCGGCACCTATTCAGGTTGCGCGTTTTCGGGCCGGTTGTCCACTTTGCGGGTACACCGGGGTATGCCTGATACCATGACTGAGCAGACATCGTCGCGTTTCGTGCGGCTACCGGCCGCCGCGCTCTCCCAGCTCGTGGAGCGGTGCGGCAGTCTGGGCGAGCCCGGCATCTCGGCCGTTCGCGAGGCCGGACGGGTGGCCGGGGCTCATTTGTATGCCACGCTCGCCAGTCGACCCGAGGGACTTCCGGTCGAAGAGTTCTGGCGTGTGCTGGATCGCAAGCTCGTGGAGCTGCAGCTCGGGTCGGTGGAGGTGGATCGCGCGGACGACGGTCTACTCGCCGTGCGCTGGCAGACGCCCGAGAGCCACGCCCCGGAGGCTCCGAGACCCGGTTACAACGATGAGGGGAAGTCGATGGAGCGGACCCCGGGTGACGACGGGGCCTCCGACGATGGCGGACGCTCCGCTACGCACGACGATGTATCGGCGCACGGTGTCGCGTCGACGTACACGGCGGCCGAGCACGCGAAACCGGACGGACGGCGGCGGCGAGGTGGATGTCACTTCGCCACCGGACTGCTCGGAGGTGTGTTCAGTCGCGCGGCAGGCCGGCCCATCGCGGTACTCGAAGTGCACTGCGGCGCGCACGCTGGAGAGCCATGCCTCTTTCTCGTCAGCTCGGAGGCGCGGCTGACGACCGTCCATCGGAGACTCACGATGGGGACGGCACTGGCCGAGGCGCTGGAACGCTGAGCCAGCAGCTCGGCCGCGTCGTCGCGCTCGACTACGGGCGGCGGCGGATCGGCGTCGCGGTCTCGGATCCGACGCGAACCATCGCCTCGCCACATGGAACCGTCGGAGCGTCGAACCGTCCCGACCGTCCCCCTCCTGCCCTTCTCACACTGCTGGATGAGCTGGACCCGGCACTCATCGTGGTGGGTATTCCGCTCCAGATGGATGGCGCGGAGGGAGAGATGGCCCGGGAAGCGCGACAATTCGCTCGAGCCGTGGCGCGGGAGAGCGGCCGGCCGGTGACGGAGTGGGACGAGCGACTCACGACGAGCCACGCCGAGCGTGAGATCCGCTCCTTCGACCTGCCCGCATCGAGGAGAAGGGAGAAGGGGCTGTCGGACCGCATCGCCGCGGCGCTGCTGCTGCGTGGATATCTCGAGCGGCATCCCGGGCAGGAGAGAGACGAAGGGAGCGCCGGCCAGAAAACAGATGAACCTGCCTGACGGGCCCTTCTGGAGGCCGCCGCCGCGGCGGCCGAACCCCTGGCGACTCGCCCTGCTGGCGATCGCACTGACAGGGACCACTGGCTGCGCAGGTAGTCCCGATCTGGCCGCCGGTACGGCCGTCGAGCTTCGTGTGCCGTCGGGAGCCACCGCCCGGACGGTGGGCGAGCGCCTGGAAGAGGCGGGACTCATCGACCACCCGCGCCTGTTCTCGCTCTACGTGCGAATGAAAGGCGCTCAGCGCGATCTGAAGGCGGGCCACTACAGCCTGACCGCGGGCTCGAGCTGGGGAGAGCTGCTCGACGCGATTCGCCGCGGCGATGTCGTGACCCACCCGCTCACAATCCCCGAGGGCTTCACGCTTCGCGAGGTGGCGCCCCGCATCGGCGACTTCGTGGGAGCACCGACGGACTCGGTGCTCGGGATGCTTCAGGACACGACGCTGGCCCGGGCGCTGGGCGTGCCGGGACCCACGCTCGAGGGATACCTGTTCCCCGAGACCTACCGGTTCTCCGAGGGTCTGGAGCCTCGCGTTCTCATCGAGACGATGGTCCAGAAATACCATGATTTCTGGGGGCCAGCGGAGCGTCGCCTCGCCGATTCGCTGGGCATGAGCGAACGGGAGATCGTCACGCTCGCGAGCATCGTCGAGGAGGAAGCGAGACGTCCCGAGGAGCGCGCGGTGATCGCGGGCGTGTACCTGAACCGTCTGGACATCGGCATGCTGCTCCAGGCCGACCCGACCGTGCAGTATGCGCTCGGCGAGCCGAGGGAACGGCTTCTCTATCGAGACATCGATGCGGTCGCCGAAGACCCGTACAACACGTACACACACCCCGGTCTCCCCCCCGGACCCATCGCTTCTCCCGGAGAAGCATCGCTGCGCGCCGTGCTCGAGCCGGAAGACGTGCCGTACCTGTTCTTCGTCGCGCAGGCCGACGGCTCGCACGTGTTCACCCGGACGCAGCGCGAGCACGTCAACGCCAAGAACCGGATCCGCCGCGAAGCGGCCCGCGCCGCTTCGCAGGCCCAGAGCGACGGCGACGGCGGGAGATGACGACGCTGCAGGAACGCCTGCGATTGATGGTCGTGACGAAACCCGAGCCTGCCTGCGGCCGAAGCCTGCCCCAAGTCGTCGCGGAGTGCGTGGAGGCGGGCGCGACTGCGATCGAGCTGCGGGACAAGTCGGCTACTGCCCGTGAGCTGCTCGAGCAGGCGGACCCGCTCACAGAGGTCGTTCGGGCGGCCGGCGCCCTGTTTGTCGTGAACGACCGGCTGGACGTGGCGCTGGCGTGCGGCGCCGATGGCGTGCACTTGGGCCCGGAGGACATCCCCGTCGCGGCGGCGCGCGAGGTCGTTCCGCCCGGGTTCCTGATCGGCTACTCGACGGATGACCCTGTGGAGGCGGCAACCGCAGCCGAGGACAGTGCTGACTATCTGGGCGTGGGCGCCGTATACGGCACGCGGAGCAAGGAGGGCCTGGCCAATGAGGCGATCGGGCCGGCGCGGGTCGCCGAAGTGCTCGCCGCAGCAGGCCTGCCTGGTGTCGGAATCGGCGGCATTACGAGCAAAAACGCGCAAGACGTGGTACGAACAGGAGCCGGAATCGCCGTTTTGCGTGCGGTCATGGACGCGCCGCGGCCCGCCGACGCGGTGCGCGAACTGTTGCGGGCGACCGGCTGGTAGCCCGCTCGTTCAGCCGGCAGCCCCTGGTGGAGAGCAGCCAGGCCCGGCCGGAGGGGCTGCCGCCCCGCGAATCGCAAGATCGGCAGGGGGCTGCAACGCCGATCGTGGACCGGTGGAAAAGCAAAAGGCCCGCTCGGTTTACCGAGCGGGCCATCTATTCAAGGCCGGCAGCGACCTACTCTCCCGGGGCGTCTCCGCCCGAGTACCATCGGCGCTGAGGGGCTTAACTGCTGGGTTCGGGATGGGACCAGGTGTTTCTCCCTCGCCATAACCACCGGCCAAGATCATCGCACCGCCTCCGTACCCGTGAGCCGCGGCATTCGCCGCCTGCTCCGGACACGGGCAGTGCATCGATCAACAGGTAGCGGAGCGGTGAGAGTGCGTCGCGGGGTGCTGAGGCACTCGCGTTCGTAAAGAGGGATCCAGCCGCACGGTCGATTAGTACGGCTCGGCTGAGACGTTCGCACGCCTTACACCTGCCGCCTATCCACGCAGTCGTCTCCTGCGGACCTTCAGGCACCTTACGGTGCGGGAGATCTCATCTTGGGGTGGGCTTCCCACTTAGATGCTTTCAGCGGTTATCCCTTCGCGACGTAGCTACCCTGCGATGCCCCTGGCGGGACAACAGGTACACTAGCGGTCACTCCACTCCGGTCCTCTCGTACTAGGAGCGGCTCCCCTCAAATCTCCAACGCCCACGGCGGATACAGACCGAACTGTCTCACGACGTTCTAAACCCAGCTCATGTA
>JBDHLB010000013.1:0-46803 GCA_039586095.1 Gemmatimonadota bacterium | reverse complement strand
CGGTCACGCCATCCAGGGTCACACCCCCGCCGGGCACCGAGGTCGCCAGGGCCCGAAGCGCTCCCCAGCTCGCGGCATCGGTGTTGAACGTCACGTTCTGTATGACCAGCTGGTCATATGGGTCCTGAGCACGGATCGCGTAAGGGAAGAAGCTCGGCACCTGTGGCGTTGTCATCGCGATTGTCAGTCCCTCGATTAGTACGGTCCCCGTGGCGTACCCGCCGATCACGAGCGTTCTCGCGGCCACCGAGGTCGTCAGCGTCGGAGTGGCCCCCGGTTCTGGCCGGATCGTGACCGGACGTGACACGGCCACGTCCTCCACCGTGTGGATGCCGTCGCACACCTCGACCGTGCCGCCCTCGATCACCGCGTCGAGGGCCTCAGGCAGCGTCTCGAACGTCGTGGGGTCGCTATCTCCGGGGCAGAAGATGGCCAGCTCGGCCGGACCCGCTCCCCCCGTGCTGAAGTGGAAGAAGAGAGCCGTCACCGACTTGGCCACGTCGTCGCGTGAGCCGTCCGGCAATACGCGCCAGCGACCGTCAACCAGCAGGTTGAGCGCCAGATCCTCTTCCGCCACACCCGGCGGAAGCGTGGCTGGGTCGTATCCCAGCGTCACGGGCACAGGCTCATCGAACACCAGTCCGTCGGGTCCGAACTCGACGACCACCAGCTGGTCGTCCACCGGCTCCTGCGGCTTCACGCTGATCTCGACTTCTCCTGTCAACGCTCCCGGAGGGATGTCGAGAGTCACGCCACCATCGGGGGTGGAGATTTCTGCCCCTGAGGCATCGACCGTCACCTCCGTCTCCTGCTCGATCCGAAACTTCACCGGCAGTGTCTTACCGTCCTTCAGGGCGATGAAGTCGTTCGTACCAGCGCTGGACAGCTGACCCCCCGACACGATCACGTCTACGTCGGCGAAGCCCAGCTCCTCTTCGCCAACCAGCACGCGGATCCGGTAGGTCTTCGCATCATCGAGATCGAACTCGTCCGTATGCCAATTGACGATATAGTTCTGTTTTTCCGCGTTCACCCGGATCGTCTCCGAGCCCTGCCCGCTCGTCATCGTGTACTTGGCCAAGATCAGACCACACGCCTCTGCGACTAACTCGCAGATCTCCAACTCGGGCGCCTGGGTATCGTCGAACAGCCCCGTGTAGGTCGGCTCGGGCACGAGTGGCGGCAGAAAGAAGAAGCTCTCGTTCGCACCGCCGTTCGCCGCGTCGCTGATCGCAGCGGAGGGGGCCGGTGCCTTCGGTGCATCCAGTTCCGGGCCGAATTCAGGCTCGGTCGGCGTACCGTCGGCGCAGTGGGTCACGGCAATCGCTACCAGGAGAACCAACGGGAGGGTGAGACGGGTGGTTGGGCGGGACATACGGCTACCCCCTTGCGCACTGGTCCGAAGAGTTCGACGGATGTATGGGCTCGGGCACTTCTGGCCCGCTGCGCGTCACTTTGAGGCAGCAAACATCTCCCGTTAGTCCCAAAACGGAGCCAGTGCAAGAGTCGTAGTAAGACAACAAGTGTTGCGCGGCTGCATGGCCGCCAGCGGTAACGTATTGAACGCCGGGTCGATTTTTTGATCCAATCGCGAGCTGGACTTCTCTAATTCCATTAACCTTTAATACATAACCGTGCGCGGAAAACGGACGCTGTCCAACAGGCCACGGAGGGCGGAGGGACCACATCGGCGAGAGACAATCAACCTGCGCACAGCAGAAGCACTTCGCGATGCTTGGTCGCAAGCGCCGGACAGATCGAGATGCCGGGCCGGACGGTATCGAGATGCCGGGGGTGGGATTCGAACCCACACGGGACCTTCGTCCCTTCGGATTTTAAGTCCGATGCGTCTGCCGTTCCGCCACCCCGGCTGCTCTGGAAGCTAACGAATCGACGATCGCGCCGTCGTCCCCGATCGACGCTGCGTTGCCGAGGGGCACCCTCGTTCGCCCAAGCCAGGCCATGAAAGTTGGATCGCGCTAGTCCCTCCCCACCACTTCGCTGCGCCGCTCCAACAGGAGCACGTCGCGCCAGGTGCCGTGGAGTTTGCCGAGGCGCTGTCGCACGCCGACCCGGCGGAAGCCGTGCTTCTGAAGAAGCCTCAGACTCGCTTCGTTCTCGGCGAACAGACCGGCCTGCAGGGTCCAGTAGCCAGCCTTCTCGGACTGACCGATCAGGTGGCGCAGGAGCGCCGAACCGACCCCTCGCCGCTGATACCGGGGATCGACGTAGAGGCTGCCCTCGGCCACGCCACCGTACACGCACCGATCGGATACGGGACTGAGGGCCACCCAGCCGGCGATCTTCCCGTCGAGCTCGGCCACGAAGCGGCATTCGGCGAGGTGGGCCGCATCCCATTCCTCCCACTCGGGCACCGTGGTCTCGAAGGTCGCGTTTCCCGATCCGATCCCCCGCTCGAAGATCTCCCTGACCCGATCCCAGTCTGCGGGCACAAGCGTTCGCAGTGTGATCATTGCGCACCTCCGGAGGCCGGCGACGGTGGCGATGGCTCGGAACAGGACGTCACGCCCACGGAGCGAATCTGCCCCGCCACGCAGGGCACAGCAACGAGGAGAGCCGCGACCGCGAGCTTACGTGGTCGCTAAGGAGATCGCGGTTGACTCGGTGTCACGTTGGCAAGCCAGAAGAGAAGCGGAACCACGAGAATGTACTCCAGCGCCACCGCACCCAAACTCAGCCACAGCGGCTCGGCGAGCACCGCCGCCCCCACTTTGGCGCCGCTGAAGTAGGCGAGCGGGCCCCCGATCGCACCCAGCAGAGAACCGAGAACGTACCGTCGCGTGAGCCAGCTCAGCGATCCGTGCAGGGCGATGCCGAAGTTGATCCACAAGGATACCATCCACAGAGTGCTCGGCGCTCCAAGTCGAGCCGACTCGGGGAACGACAGTAGGCCAGACAGCACCAGAACCGAATCCGCCGCGTACCCGATGAGGCCCACGGCGGCCAGCAGCCACACCTCCGGCAGCGCGCGATCCACCACGCGCAGGTGAAGGAGCACGAGGATCGGCAGGACGGTCGGACCCAACCACGGACGACCTGCCGCCGCCCCACCGATCGCGATCGGCCAGAACGCCTGGAAGAGCAGGAACTGGAGGCCCCGATAAGAGACGAGCGCTTTCACCTGGTTTGCTCGCTTCGCTGATTCGTGCCGACCGCACCTTCCGGCCCGCCTTCGCGGGTACGGCTGCCCGGACTGGCACCCGAACGGACGCGCAGGGTATCCTTCGGCACGCGTAGTGTCAAGAAATTGTCTAATAAATGGCTTTGCGCATGCGGCGAATCACCCTGTTGCTCGTTCTCGGGCTCACGGCCATCAGTGTCGCGGTCTTCCTGTGGCTGCGGCCCCCGGCCTCGGACGAGGCCCGGCGCGAGCGCATCACTCGCCTGTACAAGGAATACCGCAAGTCGTTTCCGGAGGTGGCGGGCGTCTCGCCTGCCGGACTGCGTCTGCTGCGCGAGCGCGTAAATGTCGTGCTGGTGGACGTTCGGTCGGCCGAAGAGCGGGCAATCTCGGTGATCCCCGGGGCCGTTGCCGTGGAAGACTTCGAAGCAGATCTCGATCGCTACCGGGATGCCGCCGTCGTCACCTACTGCACCATCGGTTTGCGAAGTGGGTTGTACGCACAGCGACTGCTCAGGGATGGAACACGAGCCTTTAACCTCGAAGGCAGCATTCTGGCCTGGGTGCACGAGGGCGGGACGCTGCAGGGGCCGGAGGGGACGACCCGCCGAGTTCACGTATACGGACGCCGCTGGAATCTCGTGCCGGACGGCTACGAGGCGGTGTGGTAGGGTGACCGCCATCCGGTAGTGGGAACCGGTCCGCTACCAGCTCTCGTACGCCGGATGCCCTTCTCGCACGGCGATGAACACGCCACGACACGTCGCCGTCGTCTCGCCATCGCTCGTCATCATCGCCTCGACGGTCGCCCGGTCGTCGGTCGACTCCACGACACGGGCTGATAGTCGCACGGGACGATCCGACGGAGTGGGACGCGTCAAGCGTATCGTATACTCGGCGGTCACGGTCACGGGCGGCCGCTCGGCACGACGCCGTCGCATCAGATGGTAGGCGGCGGTCCAGTTGCAGTGGCAGTCGAGCAGTGTGCCGATGATTCCGCCGTTCAGCACGCCCGGGAAGGCCTGATGATTCGGGGCGGCCATCCACTGCGCCTCGACCTCATCTCCTTCCGCGAAGCTCTTGATCCGCAGTCCCTCATCGTTCGCCGGGCCGCAGCCGAAGCAGATGCTGTCCGGCGCATAGCGATCCTGGAGCGCTAGTGACTCCTCCGTCACTATCCCTTTCGAGCTCATTTCGCCTTCCGCACGCTCGCTGTCCCGAGGAAGGTCATTCTCGAAAGCCACACCCGGGTGATCATGCTTCCTCCGGGCTCCACCCTCGCCCTTCCCCTCCTGCCAGGTAGCGCGCTCCCACGAAGACGAGGACGAGGGCGACCGCCTGAATCACGTGGTACAGGGCGTTGTGGTCGAAGTACACGGGGTGCACAGCGACGCGGAGCTGCTGAACGGCCGCCGCCACGAGCGTCAGCACGAGGCCGAAGGCGGCCGTCCTCAGAGCCGGCACGCGCTGGCGACGCCAGCCGAGCCACAGCGCGACGAGAAGGAAGAGGGACGCCGGGAGGTACATGGCAATCGCCAGCCGAAAGTCTCTTGTCGCGAATACGACGAGAAACGCGTACACAACGAGCTCGGCGACGGCCAGTCCCTGGATCCAGCGGGCCATTCGGGGCACGAACAACAGCTTCGCGCCCACCGACCAGGCTGTCAGCGTCGCCAGGCCGATGGCAAGCAGCGTCGCGGACCACAGCATCGAGTGCGCGCGGCTCGACTCGTCGGGGAAGAAACCGTGGACCGTGCCACCCAACAGCGCGGCCACACCCGTGGCGACGAAGAACGTGGTGAACCAGCCTCTGAACCCACTGCCCCGGGCACCCCGGTGATACAGCAGATGCGCCAGGACCGCGCACAGGGCGGCAATTCCGTAGTCGGTCAGTGTGACGGCCGGCTCTGCCATGACCGGACCTTCCTCTCTTCTCGCGAGCGAGCCTGGTGCAGATCTGTTGCCAGGTCACATACCCGTACGGGCCCACCAGTAACACGTGGGAAACGACGAGAAGATTCCGTCGACCGGGGTGAAGTGGCAAGCGGGGAACGAACGCGAAAACTTGCGTCCGGTGCCCGCGCCGAGGCATTTTGACTTGTAATGCGGGGCTGGGACTGGGGACGTTACCCGAACCAGGAGTCGTACCGCGCTGGCGTCTGAAGTATCTTCGCGACCGCGCCGTCATGGCGTGAGCGCGTGCTGTTCATCTCCCGACCTTCACGGAGTCGGGGTACGTGTAGCCGTAAGAACCGGGTCGGCCGCAGGCTCGCGCTCGGTCGGACCTCGCGTTCAGCCCACTCTACCAGAGAGCCCTCACCGACTACAGAGAGCACTCACAGCGGAGTACGCAAAGTACCCAAACGATTTAGGAGGAAGAATGATGAAACGCAGAACCACGACCCCGTTTCTCGCGGGAGCGCTGGTCATGACCCTGGCCGCTTGCGCCGGTGAGCAGACCGGCGAGGTGGCCAGCGAGCTCGAGTTCGAGCGTCCAGAGGGCATGCCGGAAGTCGTCATGGAGCTGCCCGTCACCACGGCGTCCGAGGAGGCCATGTCCTACTTCATGCAAGGGCAGCGGGCTCTGGACATGGGTCGGGCGCTGGACGCGAGGGATCTGTTCGCTCAGGCCGTGGAGGCTGATCCCAACTTCGCGCACGCCTATCTGAACCTTGCGTCCAGCGCGACGTCCTTGGACGAGTTCCGCACGAATCTCATGAAAGCTGAAGAGACCGCGGGCGGAGCGACCGAGACCGAGCGCATGCTGATCGAGATCGCCCGCAAGGGTTCCGACGGCGACATGGAAGGCCAGCTCGCGCTCGTGACCCAGCTCGCGGCGGCCGAGCCGACGAGTCCGCGTGCCCTGCTGGCGCTCGCCACCGTCCAGGCCAACATGGCGGAAACCGAGATGGCGCGTGCGACGGCGATGAAGGCCATCGAGGTCTCGCCGAACTTCGTGCCGGCCTATATGGCACTCGGCAACTCCTACCTGTTCGCTGAGCCGATCGATCTCACCAAAGCGGCGGAGTACATCCAGAAGGCCGTCGATTTGGAGCCCGGTGAGTCGTTCCCGTACGATCTCCTCGGGGACGCATACCGGGCGCAGGGTGAGTTTGAGCAGGCCCGAGACGCATACACGCGAGCGGCCGAGCTGGACCCGACCAACGGCTCACCGCTGCAGCAAAGGGGCCACGTCAACCTGTTCCTCGGTGACTACGAAGCGGCACGCGCCGACTACGATGCGGGAATCGAGCTCGGCCGAGCCAACGAGAAGCCCGCGTACACCGTGTATCGCACCATGGTGAACGTGGTCGAGGGCGACCCGGCGGCCGCGATCGCCGAGTTGAGCGAGCTCGTCGAGGCGATCGACGGGATGGACATTCCGGAGCGCACGGGACTCAAGATAAACGCCCTCACGAACCAGGCGCTCGTCGCGCTGCACACCGGCATGATCCCCGAGGCCGAGGAGGCGCTTGCTCAGCGTACGGAGCTGGCCCGCATGCAGGCCGCCAAGGTCGGCACGGATGAGTCCAGCCGGGGGTGGGAGGCGAGCATCGCGTTCTTCGACGGCAGGCTGGCTATCGCCAAGGGTGACTACGAGACTGCGATGAGCAAGGCCGAAGAGTTAATGACGATCGTCGAGCCGTTCCCGAACCCGCGCAAGAACGAAGGTGCACATATGCTCTTCGGCATGACGCATCTGGCGCAGGGGAACTTCGCGGATGCGATCACGCACCTCGAACAGGCGAGCCAGGACGCGATCTACGTCATCTACCAACTCGCGCGTGCCCACGAAGGTGCGGGCAACACCGACGAGGCGATGATGCGGTACGAGAAGATCGCGAATTGGAACTTCGCCGATCCAAACGCGCTGCTCGTGCGTGCCGAGGCTCAGTCGAAGATCGCTGGCTAGCGGAAGCGGCCGGCGGCAACGAAGCCCGGGGCGGTATTCAGCCGTCCCGGGCTTTCTTCATCCTGGAGTCAGGGCGGGCCCATCCCGAGCACCGTACTCGACTCGTGGCGGGCCGCGACGTGGAGCGCCCGCGACAGGATGAACAAGAACCCACACAGCGCGACGAGCGACACTGTCCAACTCTGTGGCAGGCCGCCGGTCGCGAAGAATTGAACCGCGTCGAGCAGGAGAATCCCGCCGACCGCCAGCATCCCCCCGGCGCCCTCCCAGCGCCAGCCGACCACGAGACCGACGCAGGCGATCAGGAAGAAGAAAGCGCTCAAGATATCCGCAGTGCTGTCAGCCGAAGCGCCGACTGTCCTCTGCAGAAGGAAGACGGAGACGGCCAGAGCGAGAACACCGAGGCTGGCGAGGCGTGCCGACCAGCGGGCGACCAGCGCGTAGCGTGTCTTACCGACGCCCACGCTTCTTGCGGAGTCGCCCGAGCAGCCGGAACGGGTCCGGGCCCGTATCACAGCCAGGTTCGGGGGGTCTGACCGGCGGTGGTGACCCCGGCGGTGCGGGCCCGCATGGCGGCTCGGGCAGGTCGACGCTCGGCCGCTTCCTGCGACCGAGGTGCGGCGATGTCAGACGCGGTTTCTTCTTCACGGGCCCCCCTTTCGGGGCTGGGACACTCCATACCGGTCTCAGCTCGGCTCTACCGAGCCGGTCGTGGCCGGGACAGGGTCGCGTCACACTGTTTCGTACGAAGACGGTGCCGGAAAGGTTCATCTTGCCGGGTCGAGTCACCTCCTCGAGGTTGCATCGCATGAGACCCCGCAAAAGCCACCTGCTCCTCGGCGTGCTGGCGATTCTCGCCGCGGCCCTGTTCGTCCGCCTCGGGTTGTGGCAGCTCGATCGCCTCGATCATCGGCAGACCCGAAACGAGGCACGAAGGGCTCGTCTCGCCCTGGCACCGCTCGAGCTGGAGCCGGGGGCGCTGCTCCCGGCGGCCGACAGCGTCGCCTGGCGACGTGTGATCCTGACCGGGCGTTACGACTTCGAGCGTGAGCTCGTCGTGCGCGGCCGCGCCTACCGGGGCACGCCGGGCGCTGAGCTGCTCACACCGGTTCGACTCGGCGATGCCGGCGTACTGGTCCATCGGGGCTGGCTTCCCGCACCGGACGGGTATCGGCCGGATCTCACGCTGGGCAGACCGGCGGCGTCTGGGGACCCGGACCCGGTACGCGTGGAGGGCATCGCCCTGCCGGATCCGGGATCCGGTGGCGCCGGCGTCCCAACCACTTATGTCGTCGCAGGAAAAGAGCACGTGGTCGTCTCTCGCATCGACCTCGGAGTCGCCCAGGAGGCTCTTCCGTACGCGCTTGCACCCTTCTACGTGCGGGCGACGCGGCCCGGAGTCACGGGAGCCTCTCTCCAGCCTCTGGCAGACCTGGACTTGAGCGATGGGCCACACCTGGGGTACGCCATACAGTGGTTCGCATTTGCGTTTATCGCGATAGGGGGAGCTGCTGTCCTGATTCTGCGAGGCGGCCGATCCGCGGCCTGGGGGCAGGCGCAGAGAGCCTAGAGGAACGAGGGAGAGGCATGAGCTACCGTGCGTTCACGGACCGGCAAGGAAATCGCTGGCAGGTTCGACCGCTGGCGAAGCGCGAGTGGCTGTTCGAGCCGTTGCCTGGAAATCCCGAGGCACGCCAAGTGGCCGTTCCCCCTGGCTACGAGGAGGACCCGTTCGAGTTGAGCGATCAGGAGATCCAGCGCGTCCTCGATTCGGCTCGCGCGGCGAGCGCCGGCCCGGGCCGGACCTCCCCGTTCCGGGACGACACGAGGGACATCCAAGACAAGCCGGCCCGCCCCTCGACGTCGAAGAGACCTCCCAACTGGCCCTTCAAGGACTGAGCGGCTTCTAGAGACCGAGCGACCCTCGGTCGCTGGAGAGCCGCGCGTCAGCTCCCTCGCGGCTCGTCGATCTCGGCGAGCGCCTTCGGCGGCCCGAAGATCTCACGGTACAGGATGGCGCGTCGCAGGGGCGAGTAGCGCTCCAGCCGGGCCAGGGCGGCCGGGGTTCCGGTCGGCCGGCGGGGTCGGCCCTCGATCTGCGTGCCGACGATCTCCGGCACGGGCTCTTCTCGAAGCCGCCGGGACGTGGTTCTCTCCGTCGCGGGAACACGCTCCGTCTCGGCCAGGCCGGCCTCGACGCGGTCAGGCGTCATGTCACGGACGAGCACAGAGGAACGCCGTCTCTTCTCGGGCGGCGCGGCCTGACGAGGCGTAGGCACGGGCGCTCGCGGGAGTTCGGCCTGAGCGGCCGGCGACGGTCGCGTCTCCCCGGACGGCACTTCGACTGGCTCGCCGGCCCGGCGTCGCTGCTCCAGCTCCCACTCGCGAGCGGCTTCCAGAAGGCGCTCGCGCCAGTCCGCCCGCGATGCCTGCGACGCCTGCGACACTCGCTCCCCCCCCGCTTCGGAGGGCAGCTCCTCAGTGCCTCCGGCGTCCCCCGCCTTGCCTCCGCTCGCCCGCGAAACCGAGCGCAGGATCCACAGGACAATCACCGCGATCCAGATGATGTCGAACACGGTCATGGGGTCGGCTCCTGCGGGTCGCGAGGCACCGATCGCGGTCGCTCGTCGGACGCGATCACCGGACTAACGCTCCTCCTCGGGTCTGGCGATCGCCTTCCGCATCTCTGTATCACTCTGAATGTTACGGTACTTCATGTAATCCATTATACCAAGATTGCCCTTTTCAAAGGCCCCGGCAATCGCCAGCGGCACCTCGGCCTCGGCTTTGACCAGCGCGGCTCGCATCTCCTCCACGCTGGCCTTGTTCTCCTGCTCCGTCGCCACAGCCATCGCGCGACGCTCCTCGGCCTTGGCCTGCGCGATCCGTTTGTCCGCTTCCGCCTGATCCGTCTGCAGCTCGGCGCCGATGTTCTTCCCGACATCGACATCGGCGATGTCGATCGAGAGGATCTCGAAGGCCGTCCCGCTGTCGAGCCCCTTGGCCAGCACGGTCTTGGAGATCTTGTCCGGGTTCTCGAGCACGGCCTTGTGGGACTCCGCCGAGCCGATCGTGCTCACGATGCCCTCGCCGACCCGGGCCAGGATCGTCTCTTCGCCTGCGCCCCCGACCAGACGATTGATGTTCGCACGCACCGTTACACGTGCCGTGGCGATCAGCTGAATCCCATCCTTCGCCATGGCGGCGACCTTCGGCGTTTGAATCACTCGAGGGTTGACCGACACCTGCACGGCGTCCAAGACGTCCCGGCCAGCCAGATCGATCGCCGCGGCTTGCTGGAACGGAAGATCGATGCTCGCCTTGTCGGCCGAGATGAGCGCGTTGACCACCCGCTGCACGTCTCCACCCGCCAGGTAGTGCGCCTCCAGGCCATCGGTGTCGAGCCGCTGAAGCCCTGCCTTCGTGGCGCTGATCAGAGGAAGGATGATGCTCGGGGGGTGGACCTTGCGGAATCGCATCCCGACCAGGTTGCCCAGCTTGACCCGCACTCCGGATGCCCAGGCCGTGATCCACAGCCCCACAGGAACGGCCCACAGGATGAAGAGGAGCGCGAACAAAGCGACGAACGCGACGACGATCGTTCCAGCAGCCAGCCCTTCCATGGCTTGAACCTTCTTTCGTTGTGAGGTCTTGTTCTCTCGACTGTCATTCGACCGATTCGGCTTCGGGGGGCTCCTCCGCTGCGATTTCTCGCACAACCTGCCGGTACCCTTCCGCTCGGAGAATCTTCACGGGCGAGTCGGCCTCGATCCACGGCCCTTCGGTCACGACATCTACCCGCTCGTCGCCGAACAGTGCGGTGCCCGCAGGGCGAAGATCGGTGAGTGCACGCCCGACCTGACCGACCAGGTCCTCGCGCTCCGGTGCCGACAGATAGCCGGTCTCCTTGGTCGTCGCGCTCTTGAGGAAGATGCCCGACAGGGCCCGGCTGTACGGCAGATAGCGGAAGATCCCGAACGCGGCCAGCGCGACGATGATCAGAGACAGCATCACCCAGGCGCTGGCCTCCAGGACCGCTCCCCAGGTCGGAAAACTGCCCACCATGCTCATCACGACGCTCCCGATGATGGCCGCCCCGCCGAGCGCCCCGGCCAGTCCGGTGCCCGGGATTACCAGCACTTCGAGAAGTATCAAGAGCGCGCCGGCCCCGAGGAGCAGGATCTCCTCAATGCCAGCGAGGTTGACGATCAGCCGCGCACCGAAGAAGGCGGCCAGACAGACGAGCCCTACGCCGCCCGCAAGCCCGAACGTGGGAGTCCTGAGCTCGATCAGCAGCCCGAGAAACCCGAGGCTCAGCAACAGCGGGGCAACGGCGGGATTGGTGAGGAACCGGACCAGGCTCTCCGCCCAGTTCGATTCCATCTCGCGGGTGACCGCGCCCGTGCTCACACCGACGGCTTCGAGCAGCGCCGGATAGTCTTCCACCTCTCCGGTGGCGACTCCCAGCTCGACCGCCTCATCCGTCGTCAGCGTGAGGAGCCGACCTGCCTCCACCACGCCCGGCACCTCGACGGTCTCGTCCACCATCGCCTCGGCGATCCGCGGGTCGAAGCCGCGTTCCTCGGCGAGGGCACGGAATTCGGACCGCAACGCGCTCACCATCTTCTCGGACGCTTTCTCACCCTCGCCGGTAACCGGCGTGGCGGCGCCGATCGTCGAGCCCGGCCGCATGTACAGTCCATCGGCGGCCAGCGCGATCATCGCCCCGGCGGAGAGCGCCCGGCGGTTCACGTAGGCGTAGACCGGGACGGTCGCGTCGCGCACGGCGTCGATGATCTCCCACGCGGCGTCGATCCGGCCGCCCGGTGTGTCGAGGTCGAGGACCGCCGCGACAGCTCCGGCATCGGACGCCTCTTGCAGCGATCGTTCGATGAACGGCGAAAGGCCCAACTCGATCGTCCCCGTGACCGGCACGAGGTAGACGAGCGTGGCGTCCCGCTCCTGGTCGAGGAGCGCTCTTCCAGCGGACGAGGGGGCGGTCTCCAGTACGGACGGGGACGCCAACATGAGCGCTGTACCCAGCAGCAGCACGCCGGCGGCACTCAGACCCGAAGCGCGGTAGTTAGTCATGGTTTAAAGGTAAACCGGCCGCGGCACTGGTCGCTACGTGTCAGCGTCCTTCCCCGCGTTGTCCTGGACGGTGCGCTCGACCCAGCGAGCGACGGTGGCGGCCAGCTCCTCACGGACTTCCTGGACGGTACGGCCCGTCCGCTTGAGCACCTTGAAGGAGTGATCGCCGTCTTGCACGACGTGCAGGGTCGCACGCCTCCCGAGACCCTCACACACGGCGCGGATCAGCTCGAGCTCGGCCAGACGATCGCGTGTTCCCTGCACAAAGAGCATCGGCCGTCGCACATCCTGCAGGTGCGTGGCTCGATCCAGCGACGGGCGGCCGGCCGGGTGCAGCGGAAATCCGAAGAAGACCAGACCGCGGGCGTCGGAAAGCTCCCCCTGCGACGCGGCCGTCGAGGCCATACGACCTCCCATCGACTTGCCACCGACGAGAACGGGAAGGCCCTCGGCGACACGGTTCGCGCAGTCCACAGCGGCTCTTACCGTCTCGACCAGGCGCTTCGCCGTGTCGGGGGCGCGGCGTCCCGCCTCCATATAGGGGAACTGATAGCGGAGGGTCGCCACGCTGTGCGCACCCAGCAGCCGGGCCATCTCCTCCATGAACTCGTGCCGCATTCCGGCTCCGGCGCCGTGACCGAGAACGAGCAGCCACCGGGCATCGGAAGGACGCACCAGGAGAGCCGACACCTCGTCCCCCCGGTCGGTGGCGACGAACTGCAACAGCCGTGCGCGCTCGGGCCGACTCACGCGACGCCTCCTGCGGAGGCGGCCGCGGCCTGTTCGATTCGCTCGACCGAGGGAATGCGAAAGGACAGCAGGAAGCCGAGCACCACGAATACCGCCGCCACGAAGAACGGGCTGGTGATGCTCAGGTGCTGGAAGAGCAGGCCCGCCCAGATGGGTCCGACGACGCGGCCCAGACCGCCCACGAGCTGGCTGCCGCCGAGGATCGAGCCCTGCGACCGTGCGTCCGTGGCGCGCGAAACGAGGCTGGCCAGCGACGGGAACGTAATGCCGGTCGACAGCGCGAACAGCGGCACGAACAGGCCCAGCCACCAGCGGGAGGGCATGAGCGGGATGCCCAGCAGGCTCAGCGTCAAGAATACGCAACCGATGCGAACGGTCATCGGCTCGCCGAGCCGGCGCACGATCCTCCCGATCGCCGCCCCCCGCACGACGACGGTGACCGCACCAGCCATGGTGAACACGACGCCCATATCGGTCGCGTTCATGCCGAAGGCGCGCTCCAGGTAAAGGGCCAGGACAGACGTCATCGCTCCAAAGGAGGAGATGGCCAGATAGTAGACGGCCAGAAGGAGGGACATCGGGTAGCGCGTCATGGATCCCACGAGAACGCGGAAGCCCTCGATTAGACCCGGCCGGGTCCGACCGTCGTACGCGCCGCGAGCTGGCCCCTCGAAGTGCCGCGACTCCGGGAGAAAGATCACTGCGGCGAGACCATTGGTCGCGCACAGGAGCGCCGCCACCAACCCCGGGACTCCGAGTCCCCACTGGCTGAAGAACCCCCCGATCGCCGGACCGAGCATCACGCCGAGCCCGGCTGCGGCACCGATCAGCCCGAGACCCTGCGCCCGCTTCGATCCCTCCGTCGAGTCTGCGACGTAGGCTTGAGCCACGGAGATCGTACCACCGGCAGCTCCGGCGGCGACACGAGAGAGAAGCAGCACGGCCAGCGAGCCGGCGAGCGCGAAGATCAGGTAGGACACGGCGGAAGCGAACAGACCGGCGATCAGCAGGGGACGACGCCCCCGCGTGTCGGAGACGCGGCCCCAGATTGGAGCAGCGAGCAGCTGTGTGGCCGAAAACGTGGCGATGATCAGGGTTACGGCGAACGGCGTGGCCCCCATCGACTCCGCGTAGAACGGAAGCAGCGGCAAGACGATCCCGAAACCGATCATGTCCACCAGCACGGTGGCGGTCAGGATCGTGAGCCCGGCTTTTCTCAGGACCACGGGCGTCTCACCTGTCGGCTCGCTGCGCGCGGTGGCCTGGCCATGCGCGGACCGGGTCCCCTCGCTTGTCGGGCGGCGCGGCGCCGAGATAGTTTGGCGGTCTCGCGGGTAGCCCCACCGACGAACCGTCGGGAAGGACGCGCCTTACGCGACTTCCGCCACAACCTGAACAGAAGAGGTACGAAATGTCTGACACGTTGATCCAGTATGACGTTACGGACGGCGTCGCCACCATCACGATGGACGATCCGCCTGCGAATACGTATACGCACGAGATGATGCGCGAAATGGACGCAGCGATTCTGGACGCGCGTTTCGACGAGAGCGTTCACGTGATCGTCCTGCGCGGTGCGGGCAACAAGTTCTTCTCGGCAGGCGCCAACATCAACATGCTCCAGACTTCGGACCCGTACTTCAAGTACTTCTTCTGCTTGCACGCGAACGAAACGCTGAACCGGCTGGAGCAGACTCCGAAGCTCGTGATCGGTGCGTTGGGCGGCCACACGGTAGGCGGTGGCCTGGAGATCGCGCTCGCCTGCGATCTGCGGCTTGCCCGCAAGGGCGGCGGCAAGATTGGACTCCCTGAAGTGAACCTGGGCGTGCTCCCGGGGACGGGCGGCACGCAGCGACTCGGGCGGCTGCTCGGCAAATCAAAGGCGATCGAGCTCATGGCGGAAGGCCGCACGTTCGACTTCGAGGAGGCACAAACGCTCGGGCTCGTGAACCAGGTCATCGACGCCGAGCCGGAGGCGTTCTTCGACCAGGTCATGGAGTACGCGCGGCAGTTCACGCCGCCGAACAAGGCCTCCCGGGCGGTGGGCCGGATCAAGCGCGCCGTGTGCAGCGGAGTCGAGGTTCCCTTCTCCGAGGGACTGGCGATCGAGCGCGAGCTGCAGCAGCTGCTCTTCCAATCGGAGGACGCGAAGGAAGGACTCACGGCCTACATCGAGAAGCGCGCGCCTGAGTTCGCCGGAAAGTGAGTGTGCAATGAGTCTTCGTACCTCGCTGCTTGTCGGCGGTGAATGGATGGCCGGTGCGGATCGGTTCGAGACGATCAACCCGGCGACGGAACAGGTGATCGCGGAGGTCGAGGAGGCCGGTCCGGATCAGGTGGATGAGGCTGTAGGCGTCGCGCGCGATGCGTTCGAGGCTTCCGAGTGGCGAAACATGGATCCACACGCACGCGCGTCGCTCCTGTGGAAGCTGGCTGACCTCATAGAGCAGCACTCGGCCTATCTGGCGGAGGTCGAAACGCTCGACAACGGGAAGCCCAGCTTCGAATCGGCGAAGGTCGATTTGCCCTTTGTCGTGCAGAACTACCGCTATTACGCCGGTTGGGCCGACAAGCTGACGGGTGACACGATCCCTGTCTCGGGTCCGTTCTTCAACTACACGTTGCGCGAGCCCGTCGG
The DNA here is from genome assembly GCA_039586095.1 of Gemmatimonadota bacterium. Taxonomy (GTDB): domain Bacteria; phylum Gemmatimonadota; class Gemmatimonadetes; order Palauibacterales; family Palauibacteraceae; genus JBDHBD01. The sequence continues at coordinate 31,269 of JBDHLB010000013.1, read as the reverse complement.
GGTCGTGGGCGCGGTCGTCCCATGGAACTTTCCCCTGTCGATCGCGTCGTGGAAGGTGGCACCGGCTCTGGCGAGCGGGAATGCGGTGATCCTCAAGCCGGCGGAAGAGACGCCGCTCACGGCGCTGCTCCTGGGCGAGCTCGCGCTGGAAGCCGGGTTCCCGCCCGGCATCCTCAACGTCCTGCCGGGCCGGGGCCCGGTGACCGGCAAGGCCCTCGTCGAGCACCCCGGCGTGGACAAGATCGCCTTCACCGGCTCTACCGAGACCGGACGCGAGATCATGCGGTCCGCCGCCGGAAGTCTGAAGAAGGTCTCCCTGGAGCTGGGCGGCAAGTCACCCAATGTGGTGTTCGCCGATGCCGATCTGGATGCCGCAGCTCGAGGCGCCCTCACGGGCATTTTCTACGGCAAGGGCGAGGTGTGCGCAGCGGGCTCCCGACTCTTCGTCGAGGAGGGCGTACAGGACGAACTGATGGAACGGCTGCTGGCCGGATCGGCGAAGATGATCCCCGGCGACCCGACGGAGCCCAGGACCCGGCTGGGACCGCTGGTGTCACGAGAGCAACAGGAGCGCGTGCTCGGTTACATCGAGGCCGGGGAGTCGGAAGGCGCCCGTCTGCGGACGGGGGGCAAGGCGGCGAAGGTCGAGGGCAAGGGCTTCTTCGTCGAGGCGACCATCTTTGACGAGGTTACCGAGGAGATGACGATCGCGCGGGAAGAGATCTTCGGTCCCGTGCTCGCGGTACAGCCTTTCGAAAATGTGGACGAGGCGATCGCGAAGGCGAATCGCACGCTGTTCGGCCTCGCGTCCGGTGTGTGGACGCGGGACATTGGCAAGGCGCACCGGTTCGCACGTCAGGTACACGCGGGCACCGTGTGGATCAATACGTACAATCGCTTCGACAGCGCGTCGCCGTTCGGCGGCTACAAGCAGTCGGGCTTCGGTCGCGACCTCGGTGAGCACGCGCTGCACGAGTACACTCAGACGAAGAGCGTGTGGGTCGCACTGGACTGATGGATACGGTGACCGACCGGGATCCCGTCGTTCTGGGCGCGCTTCGCAGTCCCGTCGGTCGTCACGGCGGCGCGCTGGCGGGCATGCGTCCCGATGATCTGGCGGCGCGCGTGATCGAGGCGCTGGTGGAGCGGACCGGCGTCCCGGCCGACCGCGTCGAAGACGTGATCCTGGGCTGCGCCAACCAGGCGGGCGAGGACAACCGAAACGTGGCTCGGATGTCCGCGCTCCTGGCCGGGCTTCCGATCGAGGTCGCGGGGCAAACCGTGAATCGACTCTGCGGCTCGGGTCTCCAGGCCATCGTGTCCGCAGCCCATGCGATCCGTGCCGGCGAGGGCGACCTGTTCATCGCGGGCGGCGTCGAGAGCATGTCCCGAGCACCGTGGGTGCTCATGAAGCCCGCCCGGGGCTTCTCGCGCGGGGTCCCGGAAGCGGCGGATACCGTGCTGGGCTGGCGGTTCGTGAATCGGAGCATGCCGGCCGAGTGGACGATCTCTCTCGGCGAGACGGCCGAGGTCGTGGCCGAAGAGCATGGGGTGTCGCGAGAGGATCAGGACGCTTTCGCTCTCGAGAGCCAGCGCCGGGCGGCCCGCGCGATCGAGGAGGGCCGCTTCGAGGACGAGATCGTCCCCATCAAGGCGCCGGCGGGTCGGGGCAAGACCCTCGCCGTGGATACGGACGAGCACCCGCGGCCGGACACCAGTGCCGAAAAGCTCGCGTCGCTGAAGCCCGTATTCCGCGAGGGAGGGACCGTCACCGCCGGAAGCGCGTCGGGGATCAACGATGGGGCGGCGGCCGTGCTCGTGGCCAGCCGGTCCGCGGCTCGCGAGCTGGGGATCCACCCGCTCGCCCGCATTGGAGCCTCGGCGGTAGCCGGCGTGGACCCCGCGCGGATGGGCCTCGGACCGATCCCGGCGACGCGAAAGGCGCTGGAGCGCGAGGGGCTGACGGTCGAGGATGTCGACCTGGTGGAGCTGAACGAGGCGTTCGCCGCGCAGGCGCTTCCCTGTGTACGCGAACTGGGGCTCGATCCGGAGCGAGTGAACGTGAACGGCGGTGCGATCGCTCTGGGGCATCCGTTGGGCTGCACGGGCGCCAAGCTCTTCACCTCGCTTGTCCACGAGATGCGGCGCCGTGATGTCCGTACCGGCCTGGTCACGATGTGCATTGGTGTCGGACAGGGGATCGCGACGATCGTTCATTCGGAAGACGGAGCGGAAGGCTGAGCGAACCGCACGTGCTCGTCGAGATAGACGGACCGGTCGGGACCCTCACCCTGAACCGGCCGCAGAAGCTGAACGCGTTCATCGGCACGATGCGCGATGAGATCGCGGATGGTCTCGGCCGGCTGGGCGACGATGAGAACGTGCGCGCCGTGATCGTGACCGGAGCCGGGAGAGCGTTCTGCGCCGGCGCCGACGTCACCTACCTGGATCGGCTGTTGGAGTCCGGCGACATCGACGAGGCCACGGCGCTCGTCGAGGCGGGCCGACGCGTCGTGCGCCACATCGTGTCCATGCCCAAGCCGGTCATCGCGGCGCTCAACGGTCCGGCGGCCGGCGGTGGAGCCAACCTCGCGCTCGCTTGCGACCTGCGCATCGCGGCCGCAACGGCATCCATCGGACAGACGTTCAACCGGATCGGGCTGCACCCGGACTGGGGTGGCACGTTCATCGTGCCGCGACTCGTGGGCCCCGGACGAGCCGCGGAGCTCTTCCTGCTCGCGGACATGGTCGAGGCCGAGGAGGCCGAGCGAATCGGCCTGTTCAATCGCCTGGTACCCCCCGAGCGGCTGATGCCAGAGGCACGCGAGCTCGCGGATCGCCTCGCGGCCAAGCCCCGGATGGCCGTTCGACTGGCCAAGGCGGCCGTACACCGTAGCCTGGGCGCCACGCTGGAAGAGATGCTCGACTACGAAGTCGCCGCGCAGCGCGCATGCTTCGAGTCGGCCGAGGCCCGCGAGGGCGTCCGCGCGTTCGTGGAGAAGCGGGCCCCCGATTTCCACCGCGTCGAGCGCGCGGAGTAGAGCCATGACCCGAGAACCGATGATTCGACTCGCGACCGCGGAGGACCTGAACGAGCTGGTCGCGCTTTGGGCACACTACCTGAGGGCGCACCATCGAAACTCACCCTTCCGTCAGCTTTCCCCCGACGGTCTCGCGCGAAGACGCGAGACGTTCGCGGGACTGATCGAGAGCCCGGACGCCGCGATCTTCGTGCTGGCCCGGGCAGATGGGGGATTGGACGGCTTGATCGTCTGCATGCTGGAACACAATGCTCCGTACTTCCTACCGTCCCGCTACGCGAGAATTCAGACGCCGTTCATCCGCCCCGACGCGAGGCGACGCGGCAACCTCAAGCGGCTGCTGCGAGCCGCTACGCGCTGGGCGCGAGAGAAGGGGATGACCGAAATGAGGTTGTTCCTCGCCTCCGAAAACGTCGTGGCGAACGCGCTGGCGGAGGAGCTGGGGTTCGACGCGGTCCAGGTCATACGTCGGAGACCGGTCGGCAGACGCCGGGCCCCGTGGTCCGCGGAGGGTGAATGGTGACGGGGTCGAAAGGCGGCTCCGCCCTGGCGGTGCTGGGCGCCGGCACGATGGGACACGGCATCGCGCAGGTGGCGGCGCTCGCGGGCTATGAAACCCGCCTGTTCGACGTGAGCGAGGAGGCGCTCGCCGTCGGTACGCGCCGAATCGAAGCCAACCTCGACAAGGGCGTCGAGCTGGGCAAAGTGACGGCGGAGGAGCGTACCGCGGCGCTGGCCCGCTTGCAGTCTTCGTCCGATCTGGCCGAGGCGACGGCCGGAGCCGACACGGTGATCGAGGCCGTGCCGGAAGCCCTCGACCTGAAGCGTGAGCTGCTCGCCGAAGTGGCGAAGCACGTCGCGGCGGACGCCCTGCTCGCCACCAACACGTCGTCCCTGTCCGTGACGGCGATCGCCGAGGCGGTCCCGGCGCCGGAACGGCTGGTGGGCATGCATTTCTTCAATCCAGTGCACATCATGGCGTTGATCGAGATCGTGCGCGGCAAGGTCACGTCCGACGAGACGGTGCAGAGCGCCACAGCGTTGGCCGAAGCATTAGGTAAGACGCCCATAGTGGTGATGGACTCGCCCGGTTTCGCTTCCTCCCGGCTCGGGATCGCACTCGGCCTCGAGGCGATCCGCATGGTCGAAGAGAGCGTGGCGTCGCCCGAGGACATCGACACGGCCATGACACTCGGCTACCGACACCCGATGGGCCCGTTGCGGCTCACGGACCTGGTCGGCCTGGACGTGCGGCTGGACATCGCCCGGTACCTTGAGCGCGCGCTCGGCTCGGACCGGTTTCGGCCACCCGCTCTCCTGGAGCGCATGGTCGAGGAAGGTAAGCTCGGGAAGAAGTCAGGCGAAGGCTTTTATCGCTGGGAGGAGTGAGAACCACGATGAGCAATGTGCTCTTGATGGAAAAACTGGATCACCATGTCACGCTGCTCACCATCAACCGGCCCGACAAGATGAATGCGCTGAACCAGGAGGTGCGGCGTGCCCTATTGGAGACGCTGGATGAATTGGCGGGTGACGACGATGTGCGTGTGGTGGTGCTCACCGGAGCGGGCGACAAGGCGTTCATCGCCGGCGCCGACATCGGGGAGTTCAAGGACGCGGCTCCGGTCGAACAGTACCGCAGCATGCAGGCGGGGAACATCTATGCGGCCGTGGAGAGTTTTCCCAAGCCCATTATCGCCATGATCAGCGGTTTCTGTCTCGGCGGCGGGTGCGAGCTCGCCATGGGATGCGACATGCGCATCGCGGCCGAGGACGCCCGTATCGGTCAGCCAGAGATCAACCTGGGTCTGATCCCCGGCGGGGGAGGCACGCAGCGCCTGCCCCGGCTCGTGGGCGAAGGCTGGGCCATGCGGCTGATCACGACCGGTGAGATGATCAGCGGAGCGAAGGCGGCCGAGATCGGTCTGGTGGAGGAAGCAGTTCCACAGGAGGAGCTCCTCGATCGGACCCTGGAGATGGCCTCGAACATCGGGTCGCGCAGCCCCATCGCCCTGCAGGCCGCCAAAGAGTGCATTCTGGCGGCCCGTCGGACACCTCTCGACGAAGGACTCAAGTTCGAGCGTGGCTGGTTCTCGCTCCTGTTCTCCACGGAGGACATGGACGAGGGCGTGAGCGCTTTTCTCGAGAAGCGAAAGGCGGAGTTCAAGGGCCGCTAAGCCGGCCCCGCGACACCGCTTTCAAGGATCGCTCGGCAAGCCGCGGTCCGATCGCCGGGCCACAGCGATCGACAGCGGATGTAAGAAGGCCCCGGTCACGCGACCGAGGCCTTTCTGCATTTCGGTTCGTATGCGTGAGGCGCGCCGCTACTCGGCCTGTACGCTCACGAACTTGCGATCGGCGCGCCCCGTCGAAAACTCCACGACACCATCGGCCAGAGCGAAGAGCGTGTCGTCACCCCCGCGACCGACGTTGCGGCCCGGGTGAATGCGCGTTCCCCGTTGCCTGACCAGGATGTTGCCGGCCAGCACGCGTTGGCCACCGTACTTCTTGACCCCGAGGTAGTTCGGGTTACTGCGGCGACCGTTTCGACTGGATCCGACTCCCTTCTTGTGTGCCATGATTACGACTCGTCCTCGCCAGCCTGGCTGGCCTTGATCGCTTTATCGACGTCGCCTTTCAGGATGCGACCGTCTTTCCCGGTGCCCTCGATCGAGCCAGGGTCGAGGCCGTGCGCCTCGGCGAGCTCCCGCGCGGCATCGGTGATCAGTACATCGGCCGCGGGGGCGGGTTCCGGCTTCTCGGCCTTCGGCGCCGGCCTCTTGGCCTCCGGCGCCGGCTTCTCGTCTTTCGGGGCGGGCTTCTCCGCCTTCGGGGCCGGCTTGGCAGCTGCCTTCTTCTTGGCTGCCTTGGCGGCCCCGGCCGGCACGTCGATGCCGAGGATCTTCACCTCCGTGAAGTCCTGCCGATGCCCCTGCTTTCGGCGATATCCCTTCCGTCGTTTGCGCTTGAACACGACGATTTTCTCGCCGCGGCCGTGACGCACGACGGTGGCGGATACGCTCGCGCCCTTCAGCGCCGGCGTTCCTACCTGGAGCTTGCCTTCTCGTTCGGCGAGCAAGACCTCGTCGAACGTGACATCGTCACCTGGCGCTGCCTCGAGGCTCGGGATGCGGAGTGTCTCATCCGGTTCGGCCCGAAACTGCATGCCTTTGGCGCGAAAGATCGCGTACATAAACTCGATCCGTCGGGTTAAATGCGTGGTTACGAAAGCCTAGAAAGGTACCCGCCGTCCCTGCGCTCGTCAAATTCGGGGCGGTTCTATCGCACCCCGTATTTGGACGTCACGTCAGTGTCCGCCCGCCCGGCGAGAAGCCGGAATTCGTCGAGGCCCAGCAGGGGGTCGTCGCGCACATCCAGCTCCAGCCGGCTGCCGCTCTGTTGCTCACGCAGGAACCCTCGCTCATTCTCGAGCAGATAGAGCGCAACCGACGGGTGCACGACGATCGTGAGCATCTTGTGCTGTTCCCCGGACGCCGCCCGGCGAAGCGAACGCTCGATCATCCGCACGACCGTCTCGGGCGCGAGAATCAGCCCGCTGCCGCGACAGAACGGGCACTCGTTCATCAGCGTCTGATGGAGGCTGGGTCGGACCCGCTGTCGGCTCAGTTCCATGAGGCCGAGATCCGAAATCGGGAAGACTTTCGTCCGAGCGCGGTCGCGACCGATATGGGTCCGCATCTGCTGCAGGACCCTGTCGCGGTCCGCCGTGTCGTCCATGTCGATGAAATCGGCCACGATCAGGCCGCCCACGTCACGCAGCCTCAGCTGTCGGCAGATTTCGACCGCCGCATCCATGTTCGTCCGGAGAATCGTCTTCGCGGGGTCCTTCCTGCCGGTATACTTGCCCGTATTCACGTCGATCGAGACCATCGCCTCGGTTTGCTCGATCACGATGTGGCCGCCGGAGGGAAGTTCGACCTTGCGCCGGAAGGCCCGCCGGATCTCCTCCTCTATGCCGAACTCGTCGAAGATCGGGGTCTTTCCGCGGTAGTGCTTCACTCGATCCACCAGCTCGGGGTTCACCTGACCGAGGTATGAGCGGATCTGCTGAGCGAGCTTCGACGAATCGACGGTGAGGCTGTCGACCTTCTGGCTGAACAGATCCCGGATGATCCCGGAGGTGAGCTGCGCCTCTTCGTGCACACAGGTTGGCGCTTTGGCGCTACGGGCTCGACGCTCCACCTTCTTCCACGTCTTCTGGAGCGACCGGAGCTCACGCTCGAACATGTCGCGGTCGAGCTCGGCGCCCACCGTGCGGACGATCACACCGCCCTCGCTGCCGTTCAGCAGCTCCCGCACCATGGCACGCAGTCGGGCTCGCTCGGCGCGATCCTCGATCTTTCGACTGATGCCGACGTTGGAGCTGAATGGCATGAACACGAGGAACCGTCCCGGCAGGGACACCTGGGTCGTAACCCGAGCTCCCTTCGTCCCGATTGGCTCCTTCGTCACCTGGACAAGAAGATCCTGGCCCTGGTTGACGACATCCTGGATGGGCTGATAGCGGCGGGACCGCCGGTCGCCGTTGCCATCGTCTTCGATCTCGGCTTCGGCGAGGTCGGAGGCGTGCAAAAAGGCCGCCTTCTCGGATGCGATATCGACGAAGGCAGCCTGCAGGCCGGGGACGACCGCCTCGACCTTCCCGAGGACGATATCACCCACCCCCCCCCGCTGGTCCGGCCGCTCGTGCATCAGCTCGACGAGCGTGCCATCCTCCAGCAGGGCGACTCGTGTATCGTATCCCGCGTCGTTGACGACGATTTCGCGGCGCACGTTATGCGCCGCCGTCCGCACCGGACGTCAGCACGGCCGGTGCGACCGTATGGGAGCCTCGCATGTTTCAGGTGTCCAGCTTGACGATTGTTCGCGGATCGCAGCAGGCATCTCCCGATACCCATTCGATCCATCTATCCGTGTACGCCATGCAGCGTGAACGGCGTTGGCACTTATGAACCGTGGCACAGGCTGCACGCAACCGTGGAGCCTCGCCTGGGCCCAATCTACGCCCGGCGCCCCGCCACTGCGAGCTTCGTGCTGTCAGGTCATTCGTCGCCGAGAGCCTGGATGAGCTCCCTGGCGATCACGATCTTCTGGATCTCGCTCGTGCCCTCGCCGATCTCCGTGATCTTCGCATCCCGCATCATCCGCTCGACCGCGTACTCGCGGGAGTAACCGTAGCCTCCATGCAGCTGAACGGCCTTCGTCGTCACGTCCATCGCCGCCTCCGACGAATACAGCTTTGCCATCGAGGCTTCCGCCTTGTGCGGCTTGCCGTTCATGCGCAGGTGGGCCGCGTGATAGGTCATCAGGCGAGCCGCGTGGACCTTCGTGGCCATCTCGGCCAGCATGAAGCGTACACCCTGAAAATCACGCACCGGCTGACCAAACTGCACCCGCTCGCCCGTATAGCGGGCCGCCAGCTCCAGCGCGCCCTGGGCAATTCCTACGGCGTGCCCCGCGATCCCGACACGGCCGCCGTCCAGGGTGTCCAGAAATACGGGGAACCCCTTGTCCACCTCGCCGAGTACGTTCTCTTCGGGCACTTCCACGTCCTGCATGATGAGCTCACGGGTGTCGGACGCGTTCCAGCCGAGCTTGTGCAGCTTCTGGCCGGACGTGAATCCCGGCATCGGCTCGAGATCATCGCAGTGGCCGAAACCGACCGCCCGCGCCGCCTCGAGATCGCAGGTCTCCTTCGTCATGATGAACGCCGTGATGCCGCGGGCTCCTTTGTCCGGTGAAGTCAGGGCCGCCACGACGAAAACCTCGCCGACTCCGGCATGTGTGATCCACGTCTTCTGGCCGTTCAGGACGTAGTGGTCTCCCTTCTTCTCGGCCACGGTGAGCAGTCCGCTGGCATCGGAGCCCGAGCCTGGCTCCGTGAGCCCGAACGCGCCGAGGACCTGTCCGCTGGCGAGCGGCTGCAGGTACTTGTGCTTCTGTTCCTCCGTCCCCCAGCGCTGGATGGGCGTGCAGGCCAGAGAGGAGTTCGCGCCTACCATGATGGAGTGGCTCGCATCCACGCGCGCCAGCTCCTCGCCGGCGATCGTGTTGGCCAGCAGGTCCATCCCGGCCCCGCCGTATTCCTCTTCGATCGCGATTCCGAACAGGCCGAGCTCGGCCATCTTGGCCCCGCTCTCCCAGGGGAACTCTTCACTCTCGTCGAACTGAGCCGCGATCGGCGCAATTTCGGCTTCTGCGAACTCCCGCACCGTATCGCGCATCAGCCTGTGATGGTCTTCCAGATATAGATCGAGGTCGTGCATGTCGTTTCCCGTCGGTATCTTGTCAGCCGTTCTTCCGCGGCTCGGACTTTCATGGCTCCAGAGCGTCGAAATTTACGTGTACCCGTGTGTCGCAGAAACGGGCGGGCGGAGCCTGACCGGTCGACGAGGGTAATAGCTGGCATGCGACTGTCTTCACTGATAGCAATGCTTCTCATCGCGCCTCTCGGCTGTTCCGAAGAACTCTGGGTGCCCGCCCCGCAGGCGGTCATCTCGCTTGGAGTGAGCGGCGGGCTCGCCGGGGTCGACTGGGGGGTCACGATCGACGGCGGCACCGGCACGATCGTCGGCGGCCGCTGCGATCGACGGCTGGACTGCGATTGGGAGCCGGGCGAGACGCTGGGCTCGTTCGATGGCACCGCGTTCCGGGAGCTGACCGGTCAGTTCGCCGCGCGCCGCTTCCTGCAGCTCGAAGAGGACTACGGAGTGGAGTGCTGCGACCAGTTCTACTTCGCCCTCGGCTACTCTGACCAAGAGCGACAGCACACGGTGGCCGGAAGCAGTGAGCGCCTGCCGCGAGCCGCTTCCGAGCTCGTGGACGCGGTCATGCAGTTCGTGGCGCAGCACCGGAGCACTGGGGGGTAACGCGATGACTGCGACGTGTGGGGTTCCAAACGCGCTGTGGAACCTTGGGAGGAACACGACTGGTGCGGCGAAGGGACTGGTGCTTCTCTGGGTCGCGGCGCTGCCGAGCGCCGCCTGCTCAGACCCGCTCGGGCCGGAGCAGGAGACGCTGAATACAAACCGCGCGGCCTGGGCCACCGCGGCCATCGCGGACTACCGCTACACGTCGCGCGAGTTCTGCTTTTGCGGGCCAGAGACGCTCCGCCCCGTGTCGATCGAAGTGCGGGGAGGTCAAATCTCGTCGGCGACCTACGAGGACGACGGAACCACGGTCGTTGAGCCCCGGCTCAGTCAGTTGCGCACGATCGATGGGTGGTTCAACGTGATTCAGGACGCGATCGACCGCGAGGCCTATTCCCTCGAGGCGGCATACGACCGGGTCCTCGGGTACCCGACGTCGGTGCAGATCGACTACATCGAGTTCGCCGTGGATGAGGAGTACGGCTTCGCCGCGTCGGGTCTCGTGCCGATCGAGGGCGGCTGAGCCGAGACGACGGCGTCAGTCCTCACAGCGGTCGCAGCCGCCGCAGGCGGGCGCTGGCTCGCCGAAGTAAGAGGCGATCACGGCGCGTCGACAACGGCGTGACGCCAGGTAGCGCTTGACTCCGTTCAGTCGCGCCAGGGCTTTCTTCTGCCTGCCCCGGTGGATCGAGATCGGCCCGACACAGCGCACGAGTCCCCTCTGCAGCGCGAAGTCGCCGGGATAGCTGATGAGCGTGACGTTCGCCGGCTCGCCGTCGCGTCCGGCGCGTCCCGATTCCTGTACGAGCGCCTCCAGCGAGCCGGGAACGCCGAGGTGGCTGACGGTCCGCACGTGGGCGTGGTCGATCCCCATCCCGAAGGCGTTTGTCGCACACACGACTTGCGCCTCCCCAAACAGGAACGCGCGCTGCGTGCGTTGTCTGACCTCTGCCGGCATGCCCGCATGGTACGCAGCTGCCCCCCATCCCCGCCCCCGCAGGGCTTCCGCCAGATGCTCGGCATTTCGCCGGGTCTGCAGGTACACGAGTGCCTGCCCTCGCCCGTTCGCGATTCGGGATGCGACCTCCGAGACGCCGTCTGCGAGCGAGCGGACCCGGAGGGCGGCCCAGCGCAGGTTCGGACGATCGACGGTGGCGACCACATGTACCGGATCGGCCAGCTCGAGGTTGCTGGAGATGTCGGCTCGGGTGGCCGGCGTCGCCGTAGCGGTCAGCGCGATCAGAGGCGGCCGATCCACGACCCACCGGAACCCCGCGATGCGTCGATAAGCAGGTCGGAAGTCGTGTCCCCATTCGCTGATGCAGTGGGCCTCATCGACCGCCAACCGGCTCACCTGAACACCTCGAATCAGCTCCGCGAACCGGCGGGACCCCAGTCGCTCGGGTGACACGTAGAGAAGTTTGACGGCACCTGCCCCGATCCGGGTTTCGATCCGCCGGCGTGCCTCGCGGCTTTGAGCAGAGGTCAGGCACGCGGCCGCCAGTCCGCAGCGCCCTGCGCGCTCGACCTGATCGTCCATGAGAGAGATGAGGGGGGACACGACGATCGTCAGTCCCTCATCCAACTTGGCAGGAATCTGGAAACAGACCGACTTCCCCGCCCCGGTCGGAAGCACGCCGAGCACATCACGACCCTGAAGGGCGGCGTGGACGATCGATCGCTGAAGCGGGCGAAAATCGGAAAACCCGAAGCCCTCACGCAGAACGCGTCGAGCCTCGGTGAGCGGGCGGTCGTGCACGCCCAAGGTTGGAGGAGACGGATCAAGCGGGGATCAACCCTCGGTCCCTGTCTCGGCGCAGCCGGCGGCGGCGGCACGGCCGCGTGACAGCTGCCTTGCGGTCGGTCCGGGCGCCGTCGTAGCATGGCGCCCGCCGGAAGCTGTCCCACAACGTTGAGGCCGACCGCATGCGCTTTCATTGTCACCCCGCTGGACAGGCTGCCTGCATCGGTGCGCTTCTGCTGTTCGCGCCTCCCCTTCGTTCGCAGGAACCGCATCACGAGCCCTCGACGCCTCAGGAGCTCGAAACCGCCGTCGCGGAACGCTGCAGATCGGAGGCGGCAAAGGGCCACAATCCGCTGGGGAACACGGCACTCGTGGGCCGGGTCATTGATGCGACGAACGGGGCCCCGGCCACGGATGCGATCGTGTGGCTTCGCCCCCCGGAGGGCGCGTTCGAGGCCAGTTCGGTCGGTCCGGACGGCATCTTTCTGCTCTGCGGACTCCCGTCGGGTATGGCCATCGAGTTGCAGGCCTCGGCGCCAGACAAGGTGAGTCCGATCGTGACGGTCGAAGCATGGGAAGGGGAGCTCACGCTGGTCGATCTCGCGGTGTCGGAAGACGTGCTCGCCGCGGCGATGGAGACGGCGAGGACCATGGCGCGGCTGCAAGGCGTGGTGCGATCAGCCGAGACCGGCGATCCCCTGATCGGTGCACGGGTCGCGCTGCCGGAGTTGGGCGTGGAACGGATTACTGGCACGGATGGAAGTTTCGCGATCCCGGAAGTCCCGGTGGGTCGGCACCGAGTGGTGACCGAATACGTGGGGATGGCGTCTGACACGGTAACGGTCGCCTTGCTCGGTGACGTGGCGAACCTGGTGTTGCTCGCGCTCGAAACATCGCCGGTCGCCGTGCCCGAGCTGCGCGTGGAGGTGGAGCGCAGGTACGCGCACCCGAGGATCCAGGAGTTTTACGATCGAAAGAAGCGCGGAATCGGTCGCTTCGTCACGCGAGAGGACATTGGCACGGGGAGCATCGAATTTGCCCTCCGGCGCATTCCAGGCGTGCGAGTCTATCCGTGCGGACGCTCGGCGGGAGGGTACTGTTTGCGTGTGCGTCGCGGCGCGAGTGCTCTCGGTAGAGGGTGCCGTGGCCCGAGGGTGTATCTGGACGGTTTTCGGCTGTTCGAGGGCGGTGCCGACGTATTGCGTCGTCTCAATTCGCTGCGCCACCGGATCGAGGGGATCGAGGTCTACCAGAACGTGGCGGGGATCCCGGGGCGCTTCCGGTCGCTGGACGACGCCTGCGGGGTCCTGCTGGTGTGGACACGTCCCCGGTGAGATCGGTCGCTGAACCTCGCTCCGTCCCTCTCAGTCTGTGTCGCGCGCCGCGTTCCGGCCGACCCTGAGGGCCACCGCACCGATAAGCAGACCACAACCGATGCCCGCCACGAAATCCCGCTCGAGCACCGCACCCGAAAGCCATACACCGGCACCCACGAGGCCGAGACCCACCTGCAGGTTCAACCACCACCGCCAGGACGAGGTCGGCTCGTTCATTCCTCTTCCCCCGACGCCACGGGCGGTTCACCCAGATAGCGCGAGACCGGCCCGAGCTCGGTACGCTCACCCCACGCGAGCGTCGTGGCGGCCACCAATCCCCAGATCAGATTGAACAGCGCGACGAACAGAAACGTGAGCGAGCCCAGGTCGACGCCGAACCACCCGACATCTCGATCGATCGGCAGCACCTTGAGCAGCACGTAGAGCGTCGGGACCAGGCTGAACAGGACGCCACGCGACGGGACCGTCCGTCCCGGTACGAGCGGCAGTAGAATCCCGAACAGCGCACCCCACACTGCACCGCTGACGAGGTGGAGGGCGCTTTCGCCGGCCGTGAACGCGCCACTCAGAGCCACACCGAACAGCAGGGGAATCCGGAGCAGCTCGAACCCCCATTGCACCACGGCGCTGAGAACGGCTCCCAGGGTGCCGCCCAGCAGGCCGAGGCCGATGCGGGAGCTCATGTCAAGCCGACCCTCGACGTCGGGCCCGTACGTGGTGCCGCCCAACAGAACGGCCATGCTGGCGAGGGAGACGATCAGCACGAGAACGCCGCCGGAGATGCCGCTGGGGCTCCCGAGACCGACCAGATACACGCCTCCGACGGCCGCAGCAGCAGCCAGAAGACTGAAGATGAGAGGCGATCCCGGGTGGCCGATCGGCGTCCGCTTCGCGAGCTCGTTAGTCATGGGTCGTCACGCTTCCCTGTTCTGGTCGTCTTTCGCGTCGTCTGACGCTCCGGACTTGACGCTGTCCTCGTCCGCCGACTCGTCGTGCCCGACCGATCCGGCCCCGCGAAGCGCGCGGCGCAGAGCCACGGCCCCGACCACGAGGGGCGGGCCGAGGAGCGCCACCGTCGCGGCCGGTGCGCCCGCACCAAGCCCGGACCCGATCGCGTGCGCCTCCACGGCCGCGAACCCGGCACAGCCGAGGAACACCAGCAGTGCACCGGCCGCCCCGGTCAAACGACGGAGCAGCGCCAGGTCGGATGCGTCATCGACCCGTCCCCCGGCCCTCCACAGCTTCGCGAACAGAATCCCGCCTGCCACGCCGGTCGCCAGCGCCACGAACACCAGGAGTGCCACCGACCACTGACGCGAGCCCAAACGACCGCTCCAGAACGCGATCGCCACCAGCCCCGCGCTCAGCAGCAGGAGGGCCGGAGCGCCCCGTACGGTGTGTTGCGGCTGGTCGTTCAATCCGATTCGAGAAACCGCCGGATCCCGTTCTGGCAATCGTCGGTCAGTCGCGCGAGAGCGTTGATCTCGGCACCGGCACGAATGGCCGACTCGAAGCTCGCCCCATCGATCTGGTACAGGAGTCGCTTGGAAAGCGCCAGCGCGCTTGCACTGCGGCTCGCCAGACCCAAAAGAAATTCGTCCCCGAGTTCCTCGAACTCGTTCGTGGCGAACACCCGGTTCACCAGACCCAAACGCCGCGCTTCGGCAGCATCGATGACGTCGCCGAGCGCGACGAGCTCGAACGCGATTTTCTCCCCCACCAACCGCCTGAGAATCGCCATGACCATGGCCGGCACGAATCCCAGCTTCACCTCGGGATAGCCGAACCGGGCATCCTCGGACGCGAGGATCAGGTCGCAGGCGGTGGCCAGGCCGCACCCGCCGGCGAGCGCCCGGCCGTGCACCAGCGCGACGACAGGCTTCTCGATCCGGCGCAGCAGGAGCAGGAGCTCCCCCAGCGACTCGGCGTCGGCCAGACTGGCGAGAGCGCCCTCTTCGATCGCGGCCTGGACCTCGCGCAGGTCCGCACCCGCACAGAAGTCCGGCCCGGCGCCGGAGATACCCACCACGCGCACCCGGTCGTCTGCCTCGGCCAGAGCGAGCGCGTCCTTGAGCTCCGCCACGAGCGTCGCGTTGAGCGCGTTACGACGATCGGGACGGTTCAGGACGATCCGGTTGACGCCGGAGCGCTCATCGACCTCCGTGAGCAGCTGTTCGTACACGAGCTCCATCCTTTGTCCCGTCGCCTTGTCCCGTCCGGGCGCGCGACCGCTCGCCGCCCGAGCTGCGACCGCGCGGCCAGAACTCGCGCGAGCCTAGCCGGTCGGGCCCTCGTCCGGGATCGTCTCCAGAACTTCCTCGGGGACTTCGATCTCCATGCGAAGGAGCGCAGTCGAGAAGGTCTTTCCCTGGGCGTCCAGCATCAGGGAAACCGTGCCACCGCCGTCCAGCGACTCATGAAGCAGGAAGTTCAGCGCGTTCAGGTTCGGCAGCTCGAAGCGCTCCACCTGCCCATGGCAGATGCCCTCGAACAACTTTTTGACCCGCTCTGCCGTCACCTCCTGCACGAGGATCGGATACAGGGACGGCCGGAAAGCGATCAGTCCGATGTTGGCGGTGTCGCCTTTGTCCCCGGATCGGGCGAACGCGATCTGTCCCAGTCGAACCTTCACGCTCCCACCTCCGAGAGCTCGATCCGGAGCCCCTCTTCGACCAGACGGCGGTCGATCAACGCGGGCCAGTAGGCCATGACCTCCTGGACTCTCGGGCGGCCGCCTGCAAAGCCGGTGACCGAGGGCGGCCCGGCCAGTATCAGCGGGGCCAGCTCGCGCGTGAAGCGGTCCACCACGGCGCGTTCCCCCGCACGCACACCGACCCGCAACGTGACCTCGGCCAGGTCGGGCGAGGGCGTTCCGGCCATCGGACCGTGACAGGCACCCGCCCCGACAAACTCCGTGCGGATCTCGTCGAACGCGAGACCGAGGTAGGTGAGCCGGCCGCGCAGGACCTCGTCTGCCAGCTTCGCTTTGTCGAACGCGTCGGGCCACGCGTACGTCAGCTCTCCGACGGCCTTGTACCCGTCGTGGTACGCGATCGAGACCTTGAGCTTCTCGGTGCGCGGTCGGCCCTTGACGCCCGATATCCGCACACGATCCTCCCCGAGGTCGTTCAGCTTGATCGTCGAGAAGTCGGCGGTGACATCGGGAGTGATGTATTCCGTCGGATCGCCCATCTCGTACACGAGCTGCTCGGTGACCGTCGCCCAGGTCACCCGACCACCCAGCTCGGGGTGTTTCGTCACGAGGAAGCTCCCGTCGGCGCTCGCCTCGATGATCGGGTAGCCGGGCGTCACGAGGTCGACGTTGCGCCAGTCGACGAGCGTGTTTCCGCCAGCCGCCTGGCATCCGCACTCGTTGATGTGACCGGCCACGACACCGGCCGCGAGCAGGTCCCAGTCTTCCTCGCCCCAACCGAATTCGTGGATCAGTGGCGCGTACGTGAGCGCGGTGTCCGTGGATCGACCCGTTACGACCACGTCGGCCCCGCGGCGCAGCGTCTCCACGATCGGACGGGCGCCGAGATAGGCGTTGGCGCTCTGCACGCGGTCGCGCACGGCCGCCAGCGGCTCGCCGGTTTCCATGTGCTGCAGCGGATGCCCGGAGGCGATCAGATCGTCGAGACGCTCCATCAGGTCGTCGCCGTGCACCGTGCCGACGCGCAGCCGGCGTGGAAGGCGAACGTCGACCAGGGCTTCGGCGAGCGCCCTGCGGCACGCCTCGGGATTCACCCCGCCGGCGTTCGTCACGACGCGTACCCCACGCTCCACGAGGTCGCCCGCCAGTTCCGTGATGAGAGGAACGAAGTCGCGTGCGTAGCCGGCGTCGGGGTCCCGGAGGCGCTGCTTCTGCATGATCGACATCGTGATCTCGGCCAGATAGTCGAGCATCAGGTAGTCGATCGGCCCGCGTTCCACCTGGAGCTTCGGCGCCTCCTGCCAATCGCCCCAGAAGCCCTGTCCCGAGGCCACCCGCACGGTGCGCTGCGACTCTTCGAACAGGGATCTGCCTTTTTCGCTCGGGCTCTCTTCCATGGTCCGGGTCAGACGTGGTCGGGCAAGGTGAAAGGACCGATGTGCGGCGCCGGGTTCCGGAGCGCGCTGCGGAGCGCGAGCTCCAGAACGTCGCGCGTGTCCTCCGGTGCCAGAATCGCGTCCACGAATCCTCTGGCCGCGGCGTACGTGGCGTCCAGCTGTTTCTCGTACTCGCCCCGTGTGTGCTCGATCGCGGCGATCGTCTCGTCGTCCAGCGGCTCGCCGGTCGCCTCCGCGCGATCGATCTTCGGACCATGGATCGCCCGTACCGCCGACTCACCCTCCATCACGCCCATGCGTCCGGTCGGCCACGAGAAGATGAAATCGGGGTCGAAGCCCTGGCCGGCCATAGCGTAGTAGCCCGCCCCACTCGCGTGGTTCAGCGTCAGCACGATCTTCGGGACGCGCGCGGTGGCCATCGACTCCACCATTCTGGCTCCGGCCCGGATGATCCCCGAGTGCTCCGCCTCGGGCCCTACCATGAACCCGCTCACGTCCTGCACGAACAGCAGCGGCGTGTGATGGCGATTGCACACGTCCATGAAGTAGGCAACCTTCTCGGCGCTGTCGGCGTAAACGATGCCTCCGAAGCGGGGGGTCCGGCCCTTCGGATCCTGGAACATCCCCCGCCGGTTGGCGATCACCCCCACCTTC
Organism: Gemmatimonadota bacterium; assembly: GCA_039586095.1. Lineage (GTDB taxonomy): Bacteria > Gemmatimonadota > Gemmatimonadetes > Palauibacterales > Palauibacteraceae > JBDHBD01. The sequence goes on along the minus strand of JBDHLB010000013.1, from coordinate 13,553 downwards.
CAGCCTTTCAGCTTTCCGAAGCCCGTCAGCATCTCGGGGGCGTATTCCGCCTGGAACTCGTCCAGCTCGCCCTCGTCGAGGATGGTCTCGAGCACAGCCTCCATCTCGTAGTGCTGACGGTGGTCCGGCGGCATCAGCTCGTACGCGTCCTCGGGCGGTCGTTTCGGAGGCCTCGGCTCGTCGGGTAGCACGGCGCCGGCGGGAACGGGCAGTTCGGCCACCAGGTTGCGCAGCTGCTCGATACAATCCTCATCGTTCTTGGCCATGAAGTGCGCGACGCCGCTGATCCGGTTATGCATGAGCGCGCCACCCAGCTCCTCGGACTCGACCTCCTGACCTGTGGCACCCTTCACGAGGTTCGGCCCCCCCAGCCCCATGAAGCTCGAGCCCTCGACCATGACGATCACGTCGGACAGGGCCGGCAGGTAAGCGCCACCCGCGATGCACTGCCCCATGACGGCCGAGAGCTGGGGCACGTCGAGGTAGTGCCGCATGATCGAGTTGTAGTAGAAGATGCGGCTCGCGCCGTACTTGCCGGGGAAGACGCCGCCCTGATACGGCAGGTTCACGCCCGCGGAATCGACCAGATAGATGATGGGGATGCGGCAGCGCATGGCGATCTCCTGCGCTCGCAGCATCTTGGTAATCGTCTCCGGCCACCAGCTGCCGGCCTTCACCGTGGCGTCGTTGGCCACGATCACCACCTCGCGACCGCTGACCTCGCCGACCCCGGTCACGACCCCGGCCGACGGTGCCTGGCCGTCGTACTGATCGCAGGCCATCAGGAGTCCGACCTCGAGGAAGCCGCCGCCTGGATCCAACATGTGGTCGATCCTCTCGCGAGCGGTCAGCTTGCCCCGCGAGTGCTCTCGCGCGATTCGCTTCTCTCCGCCGCCCTGACGCAGGCGCATTTCGAGATCGCGAAGCTCGGCAACCCGACGACCCATCCGGGTGTCGGTTGTCATCGGCATCGGGCTCGGGAAGGCTTCATTCGGGCTGCTCGATCCTCTCCTCGAACCAAGTCCGGATGTAATCGACGGCGTCTGTGGTCGCCGTGCCCGGACCGAAGAGACGCCCGATACCCAGCCGCTGGAGCTCCTCCATGTCCTCCTCCGGAATGATGCCGCCGCCCGTGACGAGGACATCGGTCATCCCTTTCTCATCGAGCAGCGCCTTCACCCGCGGCAGCAACGTCATGTGGGCACCGGACAGGATGGACAGCGCGACGACATCCACATCTTCCTGCAGCGCTGTGGTCGCGATCATCTCGGGTGTCTGGTGGAGGCCCGTGTAGATCACCTCCATGCCGGCATCCTGAAGGGAGGCGGCGATCACCTTCGCACCGCGGTCGTGACCATCCAGGCCCGGTTTCGCGACCAGCACACGGATCTTTCTCTCGGGCATTACGGCTCCTCGGGGTTCGGGGCTCGCGGGAGGAAGTTATCCGCCCCGGAGCCGCGCTTGCAACGAGCGGCCCGCAACGCCCCGGTACTTGCCGCGGCTGTGGACGGGCTGCACCGTATGGCCATGGCCGACGAACCGCAGCGCGCATCGCGAATCCTGTTGAACCTGGCCGCTTTCGTCATCATCGTGGCGGGCATTCGTGCGGCATCCGGCCTGCTCGTACCGTTTCTCTTCTCGGCGTTTCTGGCGATCCTGTTCGCGACACCGATGGGTTGGCTCCAGCGAAAACGTGTCCCGAAGCCGCTCGCCGTCGTTTTGGTGGTGCTGATCATCCTGGCGGTCGGGTCCATCATCGGGACGCTGGTCGGTACGTCCCTGGTGGATTTCACGCGCGCCATCCCCCGCTACGAGGCTCGTCTGCGCGCGCAGCAGGGTGCGCTCGTGGCCTGGCTGCAGAGCCTGACCTGGCTGCAGAGCCTGAACGTGGAGGTGTCGAACGAGCTTCTGCTCCAGTATCTGGACGCCAGCCAGCTGTTCGGGCTGTTCGGCACGCTGATCACTAGTCTCGGACAGGTGCTGACGAACGGGGCGCTCATCCTCATCACGATGGTGTTCATCCTGCTCGAGATGTCGGGCTTCCCGGCCAAGATTCTGGCGGCGTTCGGCGAGACCGAGGCAGGCTTCGCCCGCAGCAATTTCGCCGAGATGGCGAATAGCATCCGCAGCTATCTGGGACTGAAGACGCTGATCAGCCTGGCGACCGGCGTCGGCGTCACGGTGTGGCTGACGATCCTCGGTGTCGACTTCCCCGTGCTCTGGGGGCTGCTCGCCTTCGTATTGAACTTCGTACCCAACATCGGCTCCTTCATTGCGGCGATCCCGGCGGTGCTCCTCGCCCTGATCCAGTTCGGACCGGGGCGGATGCTGCTCGTGGCTCTCGGCTACCTGGTCGTGAATATCGTGATGGCGAACCTGGTCGAGCCCCGCGTGATGGGACGAGGGGTCGGATTGTCGACCCTGGTCGTCTTCGTCTCCCTGGTCTTCTGGGGGTGGGTACTCGGGCCGATCGGAATGCTGCTCTCGGTTCCACTCACCGTGATGTTCCGGATCGCCCTCGCCACGGATCCGGGCACGCGTTGGGTGGCCGTGCTGCTCGGATCCGAGAGGGGCTCTGAGGTCGGAATCTAGGTCGTATCGGGCAGGAGAGGCATGACCGGGCATCGCAGGGGCGCGTACAAGCGAACATTGCATGCTGTGGTTTGATCTCGGGACGCCGAAGAGCGTCCTGTTCTTCAAGCCGCTGATCGATCGCCTGAAGGCCAAAGGCGAGGCGCCACTCGTGACCTCACGGGGCGGACGCCTGTACGAAGAGCTGTCGAAGCTGGTTCGCCTCCACGCGTTGGATGCCGTATCCGTCGGTGAATACGGTGGAGACACCCTCGCCGGGAAGCTGGATGCCTCGCTGGCCCGTCAGGCGCGCCTTTTGGATCTCGTGACAGGCGAACCGATATCAGGCCTCATCTCCCTGTGCAACGTCGACAGCTGTCGGGTCGCGTTCGGCCTCGGCCTACCGGTCATCAACTTTTGTGATCTGCCGACGGCCGCGGACCGCGAAACGCTCACCCCGGTGGCGCGATTGACCCTCCCCCTCTCCACGAGGGTTCTCCATCCGTTCGTCGTCCCCGGGTCGATCTTCACTCGCTTCCTCGGCCCGGAGGCCGTGATCCGTTACGACTTCCTCGATCCGATTCTCTACCTTAAAGATCAGACACCGGATCGCTCGCTCATACAGCATCTCCCTCTCGACCCCGACAGGGACACGGTCTGCTTTAGAGAGGAAGAGCACATGGCCTCTTACGTGCGCGAGACGCGGGCCTGGGTCGTCCGGGCACTGCGCGGACTCGACGCCAACCTCATGGTCATTCCACGCTATGGAGGCGAGGGAATCCGACGGCTGTTGCCGGAGGCCGTCGTGGTCGACAGCGGAGCGGAGTTGTCCGCTGTACTTCCTTTCGTCGATCTGATGGTCGGGGGTGGAGGGACGATCAACATCGAAGCCGCCTACTGGGGGACACCCGTCATTTCGACCCGGTCGTTCCTCAGCCACTACGACCGGTACCTTCTCGAGCATGGGCTGATGCATCACGCGCGTTCCGCCGAGGAGTTCGGGGAGCTCTACGAGACAATGGTGGGCAGACGGATGGACAGCTCGAAGCTTCGTGAGCAGGAGCGCTCGGCCGATGTCGACTCGCTTCTTGAAAGCGTGGGGATTTGACCTATGGGGTTCGTGTACGTGCGCGGCGAGAGGCGAGAGATCGACAACACGCGTCCGGTGGACCTGGTCATGCCGGAGTGGAACATTACGATTCTCGGCACGACGCTGGGGGAGGGCGTTGAGATCTGGTCGAATCTCAACATCTACGGTACGATCTTGCCGCTCGTGATGATCCCGACCGGCGTGGAGCTCGGGAACTGCGTGTTCGTCGGACCTCAGGTCGTCTTCACGAACGACCTGAGTCCGTCGGCGTGCGGAGAGGACGGGGTGCGGGAGGACGACTTCGACCTCGTCGAGACGGTCGTTCGGGACCACGCCAGCATCGGCGGAGGAAGCGTCATCCTCGCCGGGGTCACCATTGGCCGTCATGCCGTAGTGGGGGCGGGCAGCGTGGTCGTCGACAGTGTGGGCGATCATGAGGTGTGGTACGGAGACAAAGCTCGAAGGCGGAGGAGACCGAGTTGAGAACGGCCCTGATCGGATGCGGGTACTGGGGCACCGCGATCGCTCGAACCATCGCGGACATGGACGCGCTGGAGCTCGTGACCGTGTACGACACAGACCCCTCGGCCGGCGAGTCGATCGCGCGGCTCTACGGAGTCACGCAGGCCGAAGATCTCGAAGATGCTTTGGACCACGATGTCTCGGCGGTCCTGGTCGCTACCTCGGCGGAATCCCACTACGAGGTGACGAAGCGATGCCTCGTGGCCGGGAAGCACGCCTTTGTGGAGAAGCCCTTCACGACAGACCTCTCTCAGGCGCGCGACCTTCTGCGCATCGCCGAGGGGCGCGACGTGACATGCATGGTGGATCACGTCTACCTGTATTCGCCGGCGGTCAGAAGGCTCAAACACATGGTCGACGGCGGGGAGCTCGGACAGATCGTCTATGTCACCTGCCGACGGATCAACCTCGGGTTGCCGCGGTGCTTCAGGGACGTGATCTGGGATCTTGCGGTTCACGACCTGTCGATCATCGATTATTTGTTCGGTCTCGACCTCCGGAACGTCGCTGTCTCCCGCATGCAGTACGCTCCCTTCTCGCACGATACGATGGCGAACATCACCCTGGATCTGCACAGCGGGATACATGCGAACATCGCCGTATCGTGTCTCAGTCCCTTCAAGGTCCGGGAGATCGTCGTGGGGGGCACCGAGAGGATGGCGGTGTTCGACGATACGAAGAAGGACAAGCTGCTCGTGTTCGACAAAGGGGTCGTGTTTGGCGAAAACCTGGATACGAGCGGAGTGCACGGGCTGTTGTCCGACCCGAAATACGGTGCGGTCTCAACTGTGCCGCTCGACGGCACCTTGCCGCTGACCGCGGCTCTGCAGCACTTCGCCGAGTCGGTGCTCGATGGCCGGGAGCCTCTCACCGGGCCGAGCTCGATTCTCAGCGTGATGAGGGCGCTCGACACGATCTCGGACAGCCGCTGATTACATGCCCGTGCCACTGCAGGATCTGAACCGTGATCAAGCGTCGCTCTCTACGGAGCTCCGGGCCGCGATCCGAGAGGTGTTCGAGTCCGGCGAGTTCATTCTCGGTCGTTTCCTCCGTCGCTTCGAGGACGACATCGCCGACTACATCGGGGTCGATCACGCGATCGGCGTGGCGAGCGGCACCGATGCCCTGATCCTCGCGATCAAGGCTCTCGGGATCGGACCGGGCGACGAGGTCATTACGACGCCGTCTTCGTACGTGGCCACCGCCAGCAGCATTGTCCACGCGGGAGCCACTCCCGTCTTCGCCGACGTTGAGGCGGATACGCTGAACATCGATCCGGCCGCGGTCTCCGCCGCCATCAGCGAGCGCACCGCAGCGATCCTCCCCGTGCACCTGTACGGTCAGATGGCTGACATGGAACCGCTTCGCGGTCTGGCCGAGCGACACGGGGTCGCCGTCATCGAGGACGCCGCTCAGGCGATCGGGGCGACACAGACGAAGAGCCAGGCGGACGGTGAAGGTGGGGACCCGGCGGATGTGTGGCGCGCCGGCGCCACCGGGGATGCCGGCTGTTTCTCCTTCTATCCGACGAAGAATCTGGGTGGTTGGGGCGATGGTGGACTCGTCACGACCCACGACGCGCGAACCGCAGAGCGTGTCAGAATCCTGCGGGACCACGGTCTGTCGCCAGCGGATCGTGCGCAGAGCGCCCCAGGCGAGCTCGGATACAACAGCCGGCTCGATGCCATCCAGGCGGCTGTTCTCCGTGTGAAGCTCTCGCGACTGGAAGAGTGGATTCGGCAGAGGCGCGCGCACGCCGCCGTCTACGATCGAGATCTCGCAGGCGTCGACGGAGTCGTGACGCCTCCGGTGCGACCGGGGAACCGTCATACGTACCATCAGTACACGCTGCGCTGCTCCGACCGGCAGGACATCGCTTCCCGACTCGACGACGCCGGGATCGGGCACCGCGTCTACTATCCGGTTCCCCTGCACCTCGTGGGCGCTTTCGAGGATCTGGGCTACAAGCCGGGTGACTTCCCCGTCGCCGAGCGCGCGGCGAGCGAGGTGCTGAGCCTCCCCGTCTACCCGAGTCTGTCGGCCGGAGAGCGGGAGGAGGTCATCGCGGCGCTCCTGAGCGAAGCCGGCACCTCTTCCTGACTGGAGAGGCAGGAGCCGGTTCCGCGCTTCGCCTCGCTCACACGGCGAACAGGGGCGGCCTCTGCTTGTGCAAATTCCCCGCGTTCTGCACGGCCTTGGCGAGACGCAGCGCCTCGGCATCCCCGAACAGCTTCCCGACGAAACAAATCGAGGTGGGCGTGCCGTCCTCCTCGCGGAAGCCGTTGGGGATCACCACCGTCGGGTGCCCGGTGAGGTTCGTGTAGAGCAGGATGGAACCACCGAAGCTGGGCGTCACGAGGACGTCGATGCCCTCCATCGCGGTCTCGAAGCGCTCCATCGCCATGGTGCGGAGACGGTTTGCCTGGATGTACTCGACGGCTGGAATGAGACGGGCCTGTCGGAACACGTTGGGCCACGCATTACGGATCTGGCGCACCAGCTCGTCGTCACGACCGCTGCGTGTCAGATCGTCGAACGCCGCGGCCGCCTCGGCGCTCAGGATCAGACGCATCGCGCCGATCGGCAGGTCGTCGGGAATCTCGATCGGAACAGGCTCGATCCCCAACTCTCGCACGGCCTCCAGTGATCGCTCGTCGAACGCCTTCCACTCCTCGTCTTCACGCTCCGAAACGAACGCCGATCGCAGGTACCCCACGCGCAGCTCCGACAGGGGCTGCCCGGCGTCCCAGTCGAACGCGACATCACGGGCGGTCGGGTCGTGGCCGTCGGCTCCGTGGATGGCATGCAGCACCAGGGCGCAGTCCTCCACCTCACGGCAGATCGGGCCCAGCTTGTCCATCGTCCAGGAGAGAGCCATGGCACCTGCGCGGCTCACCCGACCGAAGGTGGGTCGCAGCCCTGTGGCGCCACAGCGCGTGGAGGGCGACACGATGGAGCCCAGCGTCTCGCTCCCGATGCTGAACCCGACCAGGCCCGCCACCGTGGCGGCAGCCGAACCCGCCGAGGAGCCGCTGGAGCCCTGCTCCAGATTCCACGGATTCTTCGTCGTGCCACCGAACCACACGTCGCCCCAGGCCAGCGCTCCGAGGGTCAGCTTTGCCACGAGCACGGCTCCCGCCTCCTCGAGACGTCGGACGACGGTGGCATCATCGGGAATGCGCTGCGATTCGAACGGCTTGGCCCCCCAGGTCGTCTGATAGGAATCTTCGGCCAGCAGATCCTTCGCGCCCCAGGGGATACCGTGCAACGGGCCCCGATAGTGTCCGCGGGCCAGCTCTGCATCGGCGCGTGCGGCCTGCCGCAGGGCGAGGTCCTCGGTGAGCGTCACGACGCACTCGAGCGTGGGCCCGTGCCGTCGCAACCGGTCCAGATACATGTCTGTGAGCTCGCGCGAGGTGACCTGCCGTGTCCGCACGAGCTCGGCGAGCATCGTAACCGGCCAGAAGGCGACCTCTTCCAGATTCGCGGGTCGCTGCAGACCGCGCGGCCGCGAGTAGCGAAACCGCTGCGACTCCGTCGGGAAGTGCCGGCCGGCCAGCACCGGCTCGAAATGGATGGCGGGAGAGACGCTGTTCGGGATCTCGACCTCCCTGAGGCGCTCGAAATCCTTTAGAGCGTCGTTCACTCCCTCGAGCATCAGCTCGCGCTCGGCATCGGTGAACTCGAGCCCGACGATTCCCTCGCAGGCGGAGATCATCTGCGCCGTGACCCGCGACTCCTCGGCTTCCTGCAGGCGGGCCCACAGCGCCGCCGGCAGCGCCGTGGCTCCCAACCCGACTGCCGACATGGCGGCCATGAACGACCGGCGATCCAGCTCCGCGCTCGCATCGTGCATCGGAAGACCTTTCAGATGTAGGTGTTCAGGCGCCGAAAAGACCCAGCCCCAGCGCGAAGATGGTGAGGCCGCTCAGGGCCCACAGCACGTAGTCCGTCCGCTCGAGGAGCAGATGGGTGGTCAGTGTGGCGCCGATCGGCGTGGCGAACGCATACACGAACAGGAAGGTGTTGATGACGTCCTGCACGTAACCGCCGATCGACAGGCTGATTCCCCCACCGGAGAACGCCACCGCGGAGGTCATATCGAGGAGGACGAAGACGACCGCGAACACGCCACCCAGCTGCAGGTACAGACGCGCCTCGGCGCGCGCTTTCTTGCGGAAGGCGGCCGTGACCAGACCGACCACCGGCCGAACCAGCAGCGAGAGCGGTCCTCCAGGGTCGTTGAAGTAGTAGAACAACCGCAGGCGGTGGCTCCAGCGGTCCAGCGTGCTCAGCAGAGGGAGGTGCGCCAGGCCGTCCCAGCGCGCGCCGAGGATCGTAATCGCGATCAAGGCGAGGACGGCCAGTATCCCCTCGGGGTTGCCGCTGCCGGCGGTGACGGCACCCAGCGCCGTGCCGGCCACCAGTAGAACCAGCGTATCGCCGGCGAGGCGCGCCCGGCCCGCACGCTTCGAAGCCCACTCGGGGCGCCCCTCGATTTGCGCCTCCTCCAGGGGGGGCATGAAGTCGAGCGCCGACGGGGGAAGACCGGCCCGCTCGCGGTATACCTGGTCCTGATTGAAGTGGCGCACCATTCCAGCGAGCAGGAAAGCGTCGGTCAGCCACCAGATCAATGCGCCTCCCCCGGTGAACAGCATCAGCACGCCGGTGCCGGTGCGGTTCAGGTAGAAGCGATGGCCGCCGAGCACGCCCGTGATCAGCCACAGCGGCCATGCCAACAGAAGACGCTTTCGGCGGTAGCGGTAGAGCTCATCCAGCACCGCACGCGAGTAATCCGCATGAGCGCGGGGTGTGCGGCTGGCCGGCGTCCGGGGTGCTCGTGAGAGTCGCTCTGACACGTGCTAGAAGGCCACGGGCTCTTTGAATCGCCCGTAGATCTTTTCCAGGGCTCCTCGAATCTCGCCCAGCGTCGCGTACGCTCGCACGGCGTCCAGCATCGGAGGCATGAGGTTCTCGTCGTCGCGTGCCGCAGCGGCGAGCCGCTCCAGCGTCACCTCCACGGCGGCCTCATCGCGCCGTGCCCGCAGCCCCTCGAGGCGGCGCTCCTGCTTGTCCGCCGCTTCCTCGCCGATTCTCAGGATCTCGATCGGCGGCTCGTCCGACTGCGCGAAGCGGTTCACGCCGACGATGGTTCGCTCTCCGCGCTCCACCTCATCCTGGAAGCGCTTCGAGGACGCCGCGATCTGTGCCTGGAAGTAGCCCGATTCGATCCCGGCCACCACGCCGCCGATCGCATCGATCTCCCGGAAAATCGACTCCGCTTCCTCTTCCATCTGGTTCGTCAGCGACTCGACATAGTACGAGCCGGCCAGCGGATCGATCGTGTTCGGCACACCGGTCTCGTACGCGAGGATCTGCTGCGTGCGCAAGGCGATGCGGGCGGCATGCTCCGTCGGCAGGGCCAGCGTCTCGTCCATCGAGTTCGTATGAAGGGACTGCGTGCCGCCCAGAACCGCTGCAAGCGCCTGATAAGCGACGCGCACGATGTTGTTGTGGGGCTGCTGGGCCGTGAGGGAGACACCGGCGGTTTGCGCGTGCGTTCGGAGCTGAAGGCTCTTCGGGCTCGTCGCTCCGTACACGTCTCTCATGTGACGCGCCCAGATCCGGCGTCCGGCCCGGAACTTCGCGATCTCCTCGAAGAAATCGTTGTGCACATCCCAGAAGAACGAGAGTCTCGGGGCAAACTCGTCGACGTCCAGGCCCCGCTCGATCCCCTTCTCCACGTACGTCATGCCGTTCTTGAGCGTATATGCCAGCTCCTGCACCGCCGTCGCGCCCGCCTCGCGGATGTGATAGCCGGAGATCGAGACGGTATGAAACAGAGGCGCGTGCTCGGACGACCATTCGAAGATGTCTGTGATCACCTTGAGGGCCGGCTCGGGCGGAAAGATCCAGGCGTGTTGCGCCTGGTACTCCTTCAGGATGTCGTTCTGGATCGTCCCGCGAACCTTCTCGAAGGGAACTCCCTGCTTCTCGGCCGTGGCGAGCAGGAAACAGTACAGCATGATTGCGGGGCCGTTGATCGTCATCGAAACGGACACCTGATCCAGCGGAATCCCGTCGAACAGAGTCTCCATGTCGGCGAGACTGGAGATCGCGACGCCGCACTTGCCCACCTCGCCTTCGGCCCACGGCTCATCGGAGTCGTATCCCATGAGCGTCGGGAAATCGAACGCCACCGAGAGACCCGTCTGACCGTGCTCGAGGAGATACTTGTACCGCTCGTTGGTCTCCTCCGAGGTGGCGAACCCGGAGAAGAGACGCATCGTCCAGAGTCTCGTGCGATACATGCTGTGGTACGGTCCGCGTGTGTACGGAAACTCGCCCGGCAATCCCACGTCGGTCGCGTAGTCGTGCCCCCGGGTGTCGAGCGGCGTGTAGAGCGGCTCGACCGGGTCACCCGAGATCGTCGTGAAGTTCGCCCCCTCACGATCCGGGCTCGAATCGTATCTCGCCTTCCAGGCCGCGAAGTCGGCCTCCAGCGCAGCCAATTCGGCTCGCCGGCGCTCGATCTCCGCCTGGAGTTCCGCCTTCGCCTGCTCGCTGTTCAGCACTGTGCTCATCGCGTCAGCTCCACCTGTGCATCGCTCGCATCAGGAAACGTCCCCCGTCAGCGGCGCTCTGTCGACCCGAGGCTCCCGACCCTCCGTTCATACCTGAGCGCTCGAGGGCCGTTCCTGCCGCTGCTGTACCAGCCGGTCATACAGTCGGGCTGCAACCTCGTATGGCGATGAAGCTCCTTCCACCAGCGCTTCGCGCACTTCATCGAGATCGGCTTCCCACACCCTGTACGCGTCGCGCTGGGCTCTGCGAGCCAGGACGGCGAGCGCACGGGCGAGCAAGTTCGCCCGACGACGGCTCCAGAGCTCCCCGGATGTCTCGAGGTGTGAGAAGTGCCCATCCAGATGCTCCGCCAGTTCGTCGACCCCCTCGCCTGTCGACGCCGTGGCCTGCAGGACCGACGGCTCCCAGCCTTCCGTCGTCCGTTCCGGCTCCTCGGGCAGTTCCATCTCGACGCCGTGATGCCGGCTCGCGACTCCGCGCAAGGTGTGGCCCCGTCGGATGGCCATCATGACCTGAATCTCCTTGGCCAGACGGCCCGCCCCCGGCCGGTCTGCCTTGTTCACCACGAAGAGATCCGCGACCTCCATGAGACCCGCCTTCATCGCCTGGATCCCGTCTCCCGACTCGGGGACCAGTACGACCACCGTCGTGTCGGCGGACCCGGCAATCTCCAGCTCGGATTGGCCGACTCCAACCGTTTCCAGGATGATCCGGTCGTGACCGAAGGCATCCATGAGGTCGGCGACCTCGCGCGTCGATGTCGCCAGCCCTCCGACCGATCCGCGGCTGGCCATGGAGCGAATGAACACGCCGGGCTCCACCGCCAGATCGATCATCCGGACCCGGTCTCCCAGCAGGGCCCCCCCGGTGAACGGGCTGGTCGGATCGACGGCGATCACGCCGACGGTGAGGTCCTGATCCAGATATCGTCGAGCGAGCGCCGCGGTGAGAGTGGACTTCCCCGCCCCGGGCGGTCCGGTGATCCCGATGCGCCTTGCCGTGCCCACGCGCTCGTGCACCGCGTGCAGCAGCGCCTCGAAACCGTCCGCTTCGTCTTCCACCACGGAGATCGCGCGCGCCAGCGCGCGGCTGTCTCCGTCCAGGAGGTCGTCTGCAAGGGTCTCGGGACGCATTCGCTCGCCGCTCACACGAGGATGGCCGTGGCCAGTGCCAGGAGGAGGAAGAACCCGAAGAAGTCCGTGAACGTGGTCACGAAGATGGATGAGGCGATCGCAGGATCGATGCCCCGGCTCTCCAGCAGGATCGGGAAGAACGCGCCCGCTGTCGACGCGATCACCAGATTTCCCCACATCGCCAGCATGACCACGAACCCGAACAGTGGATCGGTGCCGGGTACGAACAGCCCGGCGACCGCGACGAGCAGCCCGATCGCGAGCCCGTTCACGATCCCGACCGCCAGCTCCTTCCACACCACAGACCATCGCTCGGACAGACTCTCGTCCGATACGGCGATTCGCCGCACCGTGACGGCCAGCGCCTGCGTGCCGGCGTTCCCTCCCAGGCCTGCGATCACTGGCATCACCGCCGCGAGTACCGCCGCCTGTTCGATCGTCGCCCGATAGAACCACACGACCAGGGCGGCCAACGACAGCGTGACCAGGTTCACGATAAGCCACGGCAGGCGCCGTCGGATCGCATCCAGCGTGCTGCCCCGCAGCTGTTCTTCCTCCGACACGGACGCGAAGCGCAGGATGTCTTCCGTCGCCTCTGCTTCGACCACGTCGATCACGTCGTCGAAGGTCACCCGACCCACGAGACGACCCAGCGGATCGACCACGCCCACGGCCGCGACGTTGTAGCGGGCGATGACGCGACCGACCTCCTCCTGATCCATGTCCACCGGAACGACGCCGATCGGGTCTTCGACCAGGTCGGCCACGGGGTCCGAAGGCGTGGCCAGAACGAGGCGCTGGAGGGTGAGCTGACCTCGCAGACGGCGATCCCGGTCCACGACGAAGATCGTGTAGAATTCCTCCAGATCCGCACCCCGCTCGCGAATGTGCTGAAGGGCTTCAGCAGCGGTCGCGCCGAAGGGAACGTCCAGCACCTCGCGGGTCATGATCCCGCCCGCCGTGTCCTCCGGGTACTGGAGAAGCTCCTGTACGAGCTCCTTCTCCTCTGCGTCGACCGACTCGAGAACGCGTTCCCGCTCCTCGGGTTCGAGCTCCCCGACGAGGTCCGCGGCGTCGTCGTCCGCCAGCTCTTCGAATAGCTCGGCGATCCGTTCCGGCTCCATCTGCGCGAGCAGCTCGCTCGGGTGCTCATCCTCCTCCATCTCGACGAGCGTGTCCGACGCGATCTCGGCAGGGAGTAGCTCGAGCAGGGGAAGACGCTCCTCCTCATCGAGGTGCTCGACGATGTCGGCCATGTCGCTCGGATGGATCCCGGCCACGTACTCGAGCAACTCGGCGGTGGCGCCGTCTGCGAGCATCTCGTGGATGGAGCTCACGACCTCGCGCACGTCCTGGGTCGTATCTCCGATGCGGATTTCGGTCCGTTCCGTCATGCGTGATCCGGAAGTCGAGCTTGATGAGCGTACGGAGCCCGGCCGCCGCTGTGTGGCCGTGCCCCGGGCGTCTTAGGATATCGCGGCCGACCGGCGGCGTCTATTCACCCGGCCGGATTCCCTACGGCGGGCGACTACTCGGAGAGGCGGCGCAGCACGTCTTCCTGCAAGCGAAACATGTCGGATTCGAACCGATCCTCCCCCTCGGAGTGATCGTACCCCAGCACGTGCAGCACCCCGTGGATCACGAGTCGCACC
>JBDHLB010000012.1:0-37169 GCA_039586095.1 Gemmatimonadota bacterium | reverse complement strand
GCGATGCTGATCGTGGGAAGCGTGCGAGAGAAGAGCAGGAACCAGAAGAAGAACCAGGCGAAGCTCCCGACCATGATCGCGATCTCGACCCAACTCGGCGTGTAGATTCCCCACCCGCCCGGGTCGTACTCGTGCGCGAGCGACGTGACAATGATTACGAACCGCTCGTACCACATGCCGACGTTGACCAGGATCGAAATGAGGAACAGCGCCGGCAGGCTGCGCCGGATCCGCTTGAACCACAGACTCATCGGCGCGACCACGTTGCAGAACACCATGACCCAGAACGGGCCGGCGTAGTGCCCCCGGGCCCGCCACCAGAAGCTTTCCTGCTCGATCGGGTCGGCGGAGTACCAGGCGAGGAAGTACTCGACGGCGTAGGCGTAGCCCACGATCAGGGACGTGAGCAGCAGCAGCTTCGCCATGTTCTCGAAGTGGTACTCCGTCACGTACTCTTCGAGGCCGAACGCCCACCGCATCGGGATCATCAGCGTGATGACCATCGCGATCCCCGAGAAGATCGCGCCCGCCACGAAGTAGGGAGCGAAGATCGTCGAGTGCCACCCCGGCACGATGCTGAGCGCGAAGTCCCACGAGACCACGCTGTGCACGGAGAGCACCAGCGGCGTCGCGATCCCTGCCATGTAGAGGTACGCGCGCCGGTAGTGGCGCCACTCGTTGATCGTCCCCTGCCAGCCGAGCGACAGCACGCCGTACACCTTGCTCCGCAGACCGGTGAACTTGTCGCGCAGGGCCGCCAGGTCCGGGATGAGCCCCGTGTACCAGAAGATGAGGCTGATCGTGAAGTAGGTGCCCACCGCGAACACGTCCAGCACCAGCGGCGAGCGGAAGTCCGGCCAGATCTGGCGCTGAGACGGGTACGGCATCAGCCAGTAAAAGTACCACACCCGGCCGAGGTGGATGAGCGGGAACAGCCCCGCGGTCATCACGGCGAAGATCGTCATCGCCTCGGCGGCGCGGTTGATCGTGGTGCGCCAGCCGGAGCGGAAGAGGTAGAGGATAGCCGAGATGAGCGTGCCGCTGTGTGCGATCCCCACCCAGAATACGAAAGTCGTGATGTACACGCCCCACATCACGGGGTGGGTGATCCCGGCGACCCCCAGGCCGACCCCGATCTGGTAGAACCAGGCCGCGGCGCCCATCGCGATCAGGGCCATCGTGAGGAGCAGGAGAGCCCAGTAGCGTCCCGCCGGCTTCGAGATCGGCCGCAGGATGTCCTCGTTGGCGTCGGCCAACGTGAGCTTCTTGCGGGCGTCCAGTTCGGCCGTCGCCATCAGTGGCCCTCCTCCTCGCCGTGCTCCGCGCCCTGCGCCGCACCCGCCTCCTCGCCGCCCTCGTACTCACCGCCGTGCCCGTGCTCCTCGTGGACGGGCTCGGCATGTGTGACGCCCTTGAGGTACGTGATTCCCGGTCGCACGCCCAGCTCGCTCAGCGCCTGATACGCCCGCGCGCCGCGCGCGATCTGCGACACGCGACTGTTCGGATCCTTCAGGTTGCCGAAGGCGATCGCCTGGGTCGGGCAGCCCTGCTGACAGGCGGTCATCACCTCGCCGTCCTCGACGAACCGCCCCTCGTCCTTGGCGTCGACCCTCGCCCGGTTGATGCGGTGCACGCAGAAGGTGCACTTCTCCATGACGCCCTTCTGCCGCACCGTCACGTCCGGGTTCAGCTGCAGGTTCAGCGGGTAGGGGTGCTCGTAGTCGAACCAGTTGAAGCGCCGCACCTTGTACGGGCAGTTGTTCGCGCAGTACCGGGTGCCGACGCACCGGTTGTAGACCTGGACGTTGAGCCCCTCGGGGTTGTGGTAGGTGGCATACACGGGGCAGACCGGCTCACACGGCGCGTCGCCGCAGTGCTGACACAGCATCGGGGTGTGCACCACCTGGAAGCCGTCGTCCTCCGTCTCCTCGTAGAAGCGGTAGACCCGGAGCCACGACATCTCGCGGCGCGCGGCGACCTGGTCCTCACCCACCGTGTGGATGTTGTTCTCCGCGTAACAGGCCGTCACGCAGGCTCCACAACCCGTGCAGCTATTCAGGTCGATCGTCATGGCCCAGCGATACGGGCTCTTCGGATCCGTGTCCCAGGCCAGGACGTGCGGCTCGCTCGTGTCGACGTCCTCGGCCGCGCGCGCTTCGATCGCCTCTCGGGCCTCATCCACGTTGAGGAGCTCGGCGATCTCGCGTCCCAGATCCGATTCGCTTCCCTGGGTGGAGACGAGCAGCGCGCTGCGGCCGACCGGCTCGACGGACACGGACACGCCGGCGAAGGCCAGCGCACCGGATCCCGGATCGCGCACCGGCGGCAGCAGATCAAGCGGGTTCACACCGCGACCGGCGGCGTTTCGACCGTAATGCGTGTGTCCCTGGCCGATCGGGATCGCGACCGTGTCCGACCGAATTCCGCGGTTCACTGACACGGGCGCCTCGACCGAGCCCGCCTCGGAGCGCACGGCCACGACGTCTCCGTGCTCGACACCCAGTCGCTCGGCCATGTCGGGGTGCAGCTCGACCCACGAATTCCAGACGTTGCGCGTCACGGGGTCGGGCACCTCCTGCATCCACGCCCGATTTGCCCCGCGACCGTCGTAGAAATGCACGCTCGGGTACACGAGGAGCGCGTCACCGGCCGGCGGCTCGAACGCCCCGAACATGTAGGACTGCGCGGCGGTCGTGAGCGCCGGGGCGCGGGCCGGCTCCTGCGCCGGAGGCGGCACGTCGGCAGGAACTCCCTCCGAGGCTTCCACCTCGAGGGCATGCGTGCCACCACCGCGCAGCGCGCCGAGCCACCAATCGTCCTCCGAATCGGCCGCCGTGCCGAGCAGCTCGCGCCACGTCTCCTTCAGGTAGTCGGCGAAGGTCTCCGCCTCGAACCCATCGGCGCGACCCGCGATCGTCGCGATCTGGAGCAGGATGTCCTCGCGTTGACGCGTGTCGAACACCGGCCGCATGACCGGCTGAGCGAGCGCGCGAACGCCGGGACGAGCCTCGACATCCCCCCAGGACTCCAGCGCGTGGTGGCACGGCAGCAGCCATCCGGCGACGGCCGCCGTCTCGTCCAGGTGCGGGTGGATCGCGATGACGCTGGGGACGTTGGCCAGCGCCTCTGCGAAGGCGGCCGAGCGGGGGAGCGTGAACGCCGGGTTCGCGCCCGACACGATCAGGGTGCGTACCTGACCGCGGTTCATGCGATCGATCAGGTCGCGCATCTCGTCGAATGACGCCGTGGACGGACGAACCGGCGTGTCGTCCAGCTCGACGGTGCGCCCGATCGCGCCACACGCGTGGTTGAGCAGCGCGACCGCCAGGTGAGCCTCCGTCGCACGGGAGCCCTGTCCCTCGATGCCCGGCGGCAACGCGATGGGCGATTCGGCGGCTGCGAGCTCCTCGGCCAGCTGCTCGATGCGCTCGACCGGTACGCCGGCCGTCTCGGCGACCGCCTCCGGCGAGTACGGCGCCAGCACGGCAGCCAGCTCGACCACGCCCCGGCGTCCGGCCACGTCGTGCGCCACGGCCAACGCCACCAGTCCCTCCGTGCCCGCGCGCACCGACAACCATTCGTCGGCATTGGAGCCTGTCACCGAGAGGCGGGGCCCGACGAAGGTGAACTTGGCGTGTCGTCCCTCGTCGATGGCCCGGGCCTGCGCATAGCGCCCGGCAAGCTCCACGGGTGCGAGCCACGTGCCCAGGAAGTCGGCACCGAAGGAGACGATCCGGTCCGCCCGATCGATCGCGTACGTCGGAATCGCCGCCGTGCCGAACGCGATCTCGTGCGCAGCCCGCAGCGCGCCGTACTCGAAGGCCTCGTAGGCCACGTGCTCGGCGCCCGTCGCTTCGGCCCACTCTGCGAAGAATCGGGCGCTCGTGCCCGTCACCCCGCCCGTGAGGAGTACGGTGCTGCCCTGTCCGAGGGCGGCGGCCGCCGCCGCGAGCGCCGCATCCCAATCGACGTCTTCGTACGCTTCGCCGGCCGTCTCTTCGCCGGCAGGCGCATCGCCGCGTCGACGCCGCGGGTTCGGGATCCGATCCGGATCGTACAGGTCCTGGAGCACGGACTGGGCGAGACCTGAAAGCCGACCCCGGTTGGTCGGGAAGCTCGGATTGCCCTCCAGCTTGATCACCCGACCGTCTCGCACCGTCGCGTGAATTCCCAGGGGCTCCGGCCCCGCCTCGCCGAGCGCGGTCGCGTACGTGTCGTTGCGGCCGGGGATGACCTCTTCGGGCTGCACGAGCTGTGTGATGAGCGTGTCGGCGAAGTCCGGTGGTCCGCACCCGATCGCCGCGGCACCCGCGCCGCCCACTCCGAGCACCTTCAGGAAGTCGCGTCGCGAGGTCCCGTTGCCGTTGGACCCGAGCGTGTCAGCGGCGCCGCTGGCCGAGCCGGCCGCCGCCGAGCCGCACCCGCAGCTGCCGCTGGCGCACGCGCCGCCCGCCGATCCCTGAATCGGAAGCCTGCGCGCCTTTCGCGCCTCTTCGTCGTGTCGCCTTCGGCTCATTCGCTCTCGCGCGCTAGTAGTGACAGGAAGCGCAGTCGATCGGCCCCCGGTAGTAGCCGTACTTCTGGTCGATCGAGATGGGATAGAAGCTGAGCTCCTGGTTGCCCTCCGGCGGCGTCGGGGGCGGTTGCTCCTGCAGGAGCATGTAGTCGGTCGCCACGTCCGTCTCGGCCGGGTCCTGCCGGTGACACTCCAGACACCAACCCATGCGGAACGACGCCCACTGGTAGACACGGTCCATTTCCTCGACCGGACCGTGACACTCCGTGCAGTCGATCTGAGCGCGCACGTGAGGCTGGTGCATGAACTGAACGTGATCCGGCAGCTTGTTCACCCACTTCCACGGGACCGGCTCCCCACGCTCCCAGTATCCGCGCAGCTCTTCGATCGGGGGCAGCCCGGTGCCCGCGATGCGGTGGCATCCCATGCACACTTCGAGCGCCGGCACCACGCCCGTCTGCGATTTCTCGACCCCAACGTGGCAGTACATGCAGTCGATCTGCAGGTCGGTCGAATGGAAGCGGTGGTTGAAGGGGATGGGCTGCCGCGGCCCGCGTGTCGCGTTGTTGTGATCGTCGATGGCCTGCCACTGCTCCGGCTGCTCGGCGACCTCGGCCTCGCCCTGATACTGCTGGGCCTGCTCGGCGACCGGACTCTGCGGCTCGGCGGGCTCCGCGGCCTCCTGTTCCTGGCCCTCCTGCCCGGCAGACTCCTGGGTCGCCGGGGGGGGCGTCGCGGAGACGGCGCCTTCGGCGGCCGCCAGGAGCACGGCCGATCGAGCCGACCTGTCGTCCGTGGCCGCGGAGGTCGAGCTTCGACCGGCGAAGGCCGCCGTGAGGCCGACGATCACCAGCACGACGGCCAACGCTGTGAACCTGCCCAGTATGCGCATCCGATCCCTTGCAGTGATCGGAACTCTCATTGATTTCGGAAGCCGGCGCAGGCGTCGTTTGCCGGCAACGATGGACGGCGTTGAAGGTATCGCGCCCCCGTCGGGACGCAAGCCGGAAAAGGCCAGCTCGAAGCGCTGAAGTACCCGCCACGAGGGAGACGAAACGGCTCCTCGCGGTCGGGGAGGGGAACCGATGCGATCGGGATTCGTATACCGAGCGGTGCCGGGAGCAGACGGGGGTGATCGAAGCCGTCCCTCGAGGGTAAGTTGGAGGGGTGAGAAGGTTGCCGTGCCGTGTGGTGCGGACTAGCTTGGATCGCCTGCGAGCGGGTACCTGCGGGCGCCCGCTCGTCTGTTTCTAGCGGGGCCTTAGCTCAGCTGGCTAGAGCGCTACGTTGACATCGTAGAGGTCACTGGTTCGAGTCCAGTAGGCCCCACTGGGAGAGGTTGGCGTGCCCTCTCCGAGCGTCGGTTCCGCTCGACGGGTTCCTGGCGGTGGGTCATCGCACGCTGTTTGCTACGGGGCTGTAGCTCAGTCTGGTTAGAGTGCCGGTCTGTCACACCGGAGGTCGCGGGTTCGAATCCCGTCAGCCCCGCTCGGTCGCGTCCCTGCTGGGCGCCGTATGGACTGGGGGCCGTAGCTCAGTCTGGGAGAGCGCTTGAATCGCACTCAAGAGGTCGCGGGTTCGAGTCCCGCCGGCTCCATGGATGCTCCCGGCTCGCCCGCGTTTCGACGCGGGCGTTTCGTTCCCCTGTAGCGGGACGCCGACGCCACCGTAGCTCAGGGGTAGAGCACTCGATTCGTAATCGAGCGGTCGTCGGTTCAAATCCGACCGGTGGCTCTTTGACAAATCCTGCGGGAGTAGCTCAGCTGGTAGAGCGCAACCTTGCCAAGGTTGAGGTCGCCGGTTCGAACCCGGTCTCCCGCTTGATCGCCGGCTTGCGAGCGTTTCGGCCGGCGGGCGGCACAAGCTCGGGGCGTGGCTCAGTCCGGTAGAGCGCTGCGTTCGGGACGCAGAGGTCCCCGGTTCAAATCCGGGCGCCCCGATTTTCCCGGCTTCACCCGAAGCACACGGGAGCGTGTGACTCGCTGCGCGGAGGTGGTCATGATGCTGAACGTGAAGGGTCTGGGAATCGCGTCCGGGTTGTTATGGGGCGCCTGCGTTCTGGTGATCGGGCTGGCGAATCTCGCGTGGCCCGGCTACGGATTGGCGTTCCTCGATATGGTCGCGTCCATCTACCCCGGGTACGAGGTAGGCGGGTTCGGTTCGGTGATCTGGGGCACGCTATACGGGCTCGTGGACGGTGCGATAGCGGGAATCATTGTAGCGTGGTTGTACAACAAGTTCGCGGGGAGCAGCGCGTAGGGTAACAGGGCTGGAGAGCCTGGCCATCGGCTCGCGCTCGTTTCGCGATGGTCGTGCGGTGATGAAGCCGCGTCCTCCGGCCCGTGACATAAACTGACGGTGGCAACCTGATGGACCAGCCGCCGCACCAGACATCGGGGCGTGGCGCAGCCCGGTAGCGCGCCTGAATGGGGTTCAGGAGGTCCCGGGTTCAAATCCCGGCGCCCCGATTGGCCGAAAGCCCGCAACCACGCGGGCTTTCGTGCATCTGGGGTGGGGCATTTAGAGCCGCTTACACGCCTATTGTCACGGCTGCTGTAACAGAATCAGGCAGCGCCCAGCCCCTCGCATGGCCCAACTCTTTCGCGGCGACTGGCAAAAGATGCAAGGCGGCAGCCCCGGCAGAGCCGCCCAGCTCAAGGACGGCCTTTACTGGATGTAGCCCAGTGTTCGCAGCTGTTCGAGGTCCTCGGCCGAGAGCTCTACGGACTGACCGCCGCCCGAAATGAGCGCCCGCAGCGCTGCGTTGAGCTCGACCTGTGCCTCGAGGAGCTTTGTGTACTTCTCCACCAGGTCCGGTCGCTGCTCGTTGATCGGACGCTCCAGCAGTGGGTCGTCCCAGAGATCATAGACCAGCAGACGCTCGCGCGGCGGAGACCGGTTATGCCATCTCCACCCGGGGAATGTCTCCGTGCATCTTGTCAGTGCGTCGCCGATCCGCACGGTGCGGACTTCGATCTCGGGATCTTCAGGCCGTACACACAGCGAGGCACCCCAGCGCCCGTCGATCACCTCGATGTTTCCTATCAGCTCCCCTGAGATCTCATCGATCAGGAGCACGTCCACGAACACTGAATGGTGCTCCCACTCTTCCTCGTTGACCTGCCCGAGCAGCAGGGGCGCGAGCGACTGGCCCTGTTTCATTTCGGGCTGGGGTAGTCCGGTTAGGTCGAGCAGCGTCGGGAGCACGTCGATCATCGACACGGGCGTAGGGATCCTCCGACCTCCCTCAATGTGGTCGGGCCAGACGAACAGGAGCGGGATGCGCGTGGCGAACGGGTGGATGTGTGGCGCGTCGTTCGGATGACCGGGCATGTACCGGTGACTGCCGGCTGGGTATCCGTGATCGGATGCGATCACGAGGATCGTGTTCTCCCACCGGCCCTCCGCCTTCAGCCGCTTCACGAATCGCTCCAGGTGGTGGTCCTGATGCGCCATTCCCTCATCGTAGAGCGCCTGCTGCGCGAGGGCGTGCTTCGTCGCCCACGCGGTGTCGTCTAGGTGTTCCCCTCTGGTCTTGTCCCACTCGATGTACCGGGCCCTCAGCTCCGGCGTGATGAAGAGACCCGAGAACGGGGCCATCGGCCGGAAGGGCTCGTGCACATCCGTCGTCTGAAAATGCGCCCAGTAGGGGGCAGCCGGATACGCCTCCCGCCAATCCCAGAAGGCGCGGTGGAGGTGCTCGGAGGAAACAGCGGGCACGGGCGGATCGAGCACTCGGACTAGGTCCACTCCGCGCTCCAGGCCCGACATGGTCGCGGCGAAGGGGTTCGAGACGAACACGCCGGTCTGGTAGCCGACTCTGCCGAAGTGCTCGGCCATCGTCGTCACGCCGGCCGGAATCTTGTCGGAGTACGAGCGGTAGCGGTCGATCGCGCTGTACAGCAGAGAGGTCATGTAGGAGGGCGTGGACATCGGCGTCGCGGTGGCGTTGCTGTAAGCGCTCTCGAACACCACGGCCTCCCCGGCGAGACGCTCGAGAAACGGCGTGGTCCGACGATTGTAGCCGTATAGGCTCATCCAATCCGCACCGGCGCCATCGATCACATAGAAGATCACGTTGGGTCTTTCGCCCCCCGCCCCGCCCGTCAGGGTCGGCGCGCCCCACAGCGCGACCTTGCCTGCCCTTTCGGACGCGGTCTCGAGCCCCAGCGTCACCGTCTGCCCGCCAAGGTGCGAGAGGTCCACACTGTGCTGGACCCAGGAGCTCGGATCCATCAGAACCTCCTCCAGCAGCGTCTCTGCAGCACCGTCCGACGGCGCCACCTCCACCCGGAACGTCAGCGGCTGGTCTTCGCGAAGAAGCCCGAGTGCGAGGTCGAGGCGAGCAGCTTCGGGCACGCGGACCCGATACTCCAGTCGTGCCGGCGCGTGCGTGAACAGGGCTCGGCGGTATACGCGGTCGCGGACCTCCGCTCGCACCCCCGCCGCGTCGCCGGCGTAGTCGGCTTCCTTGGGGATCACCGTCACCGACAGAACGTCGATGCTGGCCGGCCCGTTGGCCCAGAACCCGATCACGAGCTGTTCCCACGGCCCCTCCCACTGTCCCTCGGACCAATCCGCCCGCAGCAGGTAGGTCTGGATGGACCCGTCGCGGATGATGGGGGCTCCATCGCCGAGAAACTCGACCGGGTAGAGGTCATCCCCCTCCATCTCCGATTCGTCCCGCAGGTTGAATCCGGCCCCCATGCCCATCGACTCGATCCCGGCGGTCGCTCGTGCGCGCACCTGGATGTGGGCCCAGTCGTCGCGGTGCCAGTCTGGAAGGTCGACGTAGATGCCACCGATCGATCGACTCTCCTCGTCGTCGGTAACGTCGTAGTCCCCCAGCTTCATGCGCAGGGCATCGCCCGCAACCGACAGCTGCACCGGGGCCACCGGGTCCGGAAACCGGGCGGGGCGCCAGTCCGGCTGGGGCTCATCAAAGCTCCACACGACGGGTTGCGGAGCATCCGTTACCTCAGAGCCCACAAGCACCGCCGATTCCAGATGGTCCTCGAGGTGGAGCGGCATCTCGGCCGTCAGGACCGGAGAGTCCGATGCCGAGCCTGAGCAGCAAATGACCGGGAGGCTCAGCAGGGCGCCGAGAAGGACTCGCGACAGGGGACGAGCGAGCATCATGAGGGTCCTCCTCTGTGCTTGCACAACACCGATGGCGGGGGAGACATGTCTGGCCCTTACTGGATGTAGCCCAACGACCGTAGCGTGCGCAGCTGCTCCGGCGTCAACGCCGGCCCGTCTCCAGAGCGGGTGAATCGCTGCGCCAGTGCCCGGTGCGCCGCCCATTGAGCCTTGAGGAACGCCTTGTACTTCTCCACTAGGTCGGGCCGCTCCTCGTGCAGACTGTGAGACAGGTATGGATCGATCCAGAGGTCGAAAAGCAGCAAGGGAGCAGCTCGGCCGTTCTTCTCCGGTGGAGAGGGATCACGGTTGACCAGGAGTGAAGCGCCCCAGCGCCCGTCGACCACATCGATGCGACCGAGGAGCGTGTATGAGTTAAAGGAACCGTAGAATTCGTCGAAAATCACCGGGCGCGGCTCCCAACCTTCCTGCCCCAGGAGCAGCGGCGCCAGCGACTGGCCTTGAGTGATCTCGGGCATGGGCAAACCGGCGAGGTCGACGATCGTCGGGAGCATGTCAATCATCGATACCGGCTGGCTGAAGCGCTGTCCGGCAGCGATACGTCCCGGCCACACCACGATCATCGGGATGTGGGATTCCCAAGGGCTGAACATGGCCTGCTCGTACCAGCGGGGGGCTGCCATTGAGGCCAGGTCTTTGAGCCCGGCGTTGTCATGGCTGTGATCAGCGGCGAGGATGAAGATCGTGTTGTCCCACTCGCCGGCCGCCTTGATCCGGTTAACGAGCCGTCCGATCTGGTAATCGTTGTGGGCCATCCCCTCGTCGTAGAGGCCCTGTTTCGCGCCGATGTACTCCAAGGGATTGATGCCCGCTCTTTCGAAGAACTCCATAACCCGGGCCAGCGGCACGGCCGTGCGGGCCGACGCGCTACCTACCCAACCTGCCTCCTCCAATAGGGAGTCCCAGTCAGCAAGGCGCTGTGCCGCGTCGACGCTACCGAAAAGGCCGGTGAACGGCGTCACCGGGGTCCACGGCCGGTGCGGATCGACCGTCTGGAAATGCACCCAATAGGGCTGCGCAGGGTACGCCTCCCGCCATTCCCAGAAAGCCTGGTGGAGCCACGCCGATGATGCGCTATGGTTCATGGATTCGTCCCAGGTGTCCCACAGGACGTCGACGCCTCGATCCAGGCTGCTCATCTTGCCTGCGTACGGATTCGCAGTGAAGAGTCCTGTCTGGTAGCCTCCACGATGCATGTGCTCCGCCATGGTCACGGCCTGCTCCGGCAGCGGATCAGTATCGGTGATGAGGCCACCCAGCACGCTGTGTTGGAGCGAGGTTATGAACGAAGGAGTGGAAGTCCTCGTCCATGTGGCGTTGCTGTAGGCCTGGTCGAACACGGCCCCCTCGGCCGCCAGCCGCTCGAGATTGGGCGTCGTGCGACGGTTGTATCCGTAGACGCTCATGAGCTCCGCCGACCCCCCGTCGATGATGTAGAACACAACGTTTGGTCGGTCGGCGCCTCGTGAGCCGCTCACGATGGGTGTCGCCCAGAGCGCCACGGTGCCTGGCATCTCGGCGTCCGCCTGGAGCGCGAGCGTCACCGTCTGGCCCTCGAACGCGGAAAGGTCAACGGAGCGTTGAACCCAGGCCGTTTTGTCGGCGAGGGTCTCCTCGAGCAAGGTCTCCTCTTCCTGTTGACCCTTCGAGGCTACCGTGACCCTGAAGTCGACCGGTGCGTCGTCCTGAACCACCCCGAGGCCCACGTCTAGGCGACCACCCGGGGGGACCCGCACGGCGAAGGCGACCCGCCCAGGCGTGTGAGTGAACAGCGTGCGCCGATGCTCCTCGCTTCCATCTGCAACGGTCATCACACCTAGTGGATCACCCGCGAAGGCCGCTGCTTTGGAAACGACTCTCACCGAAAGGATGTCGACACTGCCCGGCTCGTAGGTCCCGATCACGATGCCGAATCGGCAACAGGCATCCCCTGATGCCCCCTCCGGGTCGAGGGGCAGCAGGTAGCTTTGCACCGAACCATCCGCGATCAGCGGGCTCGGCTCGCTCAGCTCTTGAAACAACCCGGCGTAGCGCCTGCGCGAGCTGGCTTCCCCGAGCTCGTCGAAAACGACTGACATCAGACCGGCGCTCTCCGTTCGGGCGCGAATCATCAGGTGGGCCGGTTCCAACCGCAGCAGGCCCTGGAAATCGGTGTACATGCCGGCCGCCAAAACGTCTTCTATGACGTCCGAGCGATCGGCGTCGGTCAGGATGACCCGGAGCGCATCGTCCGTGCGCGTTGCTTGCATCGGGTTGCGTGACTCGGCCGCGGAAAACGCTCTCCAGTCGGGCTGAGGCTCGTCGAAGCTCCACCCGACGGGTTCCGGACCTTCCGCGAGCAGCTCGGATCCCTCGATGACCGCCGCGTCCAGGTGCTCCTCGAGATGGAGCGGCACTTCGGCGTTGAGGACGGGAGAGCCGGACGGCGAGCCTGAGCAGCTAATGAGAAGAAGGATAGGCAGGGTGACGGGAAGGGTCCGGCTAACGACGCGACCGAGGCTCATGAGAGTCCTCCTCTGTGCTTGCGCAGCACCCCTGGCGGGGGAGACATCTCTGCGTTGCGCCGGACCAGAGGCTTCAACGGACGATCTGCGCGTCAGGGAAGGTGGTGTGGTTGACTCTGTCGATCAACCCGCGCCGCCGCGCGCCTGAGTCGAAGACACCCTACGCGCGCAACCTTTAAGAACTGTCACCGTAGCTGTAACAAAGTGAGGGGGAGTGTATTGAAGTGTATGGACGTCAAAACGCCGAAATTCGTTTGTATTGAAGTGTGTTGAGGTGTATGGGTGCTAAACGGGGCGAATGGGGTTCTTCGCCGGCTCTGCTGGCTCAGTGTCTCGCCTGCGGCTCGACGGCAGGAGGTCCCGGGTTCAAATCCCGGCGCCCCGGTTGGCCGAAAGCCCTCAACCATGCGGGCTTTCGTGCATCTGGAGGCTGGGCGTATAGAGCCGCTTACACGCCCATTGTCACGGTTACTGTAACAAGAAAGGGCGCCGTCAGCCCTCTCGCACCGCAGCAGCAGCAGCAGCAAGGCACTCCGAGTTGCAGCCATGGGTCGAGAAGGGACGCGAGGCCCTCACCGGGCTGGGACCTGTGGCTCAGTAGGAGCCAGTACCTGGCGACCGCCTGTCTGATCGACCGGAGGGCTGCCCGACACTGTCGGTGCCGCTTCCGGTGTCTAGAACGGTCTCAGCCGTGCACCCACCTAGCTGAAGCCTATGGCTTGTCAGCTGTGAAGATGTATTCGTTCGAACTGTAGAAGTAGTCGCCGCTGGAACCCAACGCCCTGAGATCGTCCGCCCAAGCATCGACCTCGCTTTGAGGAACTCCCTGGGAAACGACATAGCCGACAACAAACTCCATGAGGACGGCGCTCATGCTGCTCGGATCGTACTCTGTTTCAGCATGCACAATCGCATCCGCGCGAATGTTGTCAAATCCAGCATCGGCGAGTTTCCGACCCAGCGACTGAGGCAGGTGTGGGTCCGCTAGGTGGCCGTCCCAAGCCTCCATTATCCGGGCCATGCGCCCCGGGTCGCTCGAATGCCACAGTGCTGCCCCCCAATCGGTGTCGTGAATCAGCACACGGCCACCTGACCTGAGAACCCGAAACATCTCGGCCAAGCCACCGGCAACGTCATGCAGATACTCGAACACCTGGCTAGACATCACTGCATCGAATCTAGAATCCTCGAAGGGGAGATTTGAGGCCTCGCCGTGTTGGAAGCCGACGTTTGCCAAATCGGAACAACGTTTCCGCGATATGTGCAGCGCGCTCTCGGCGGGATCGATACCGTCAACTCGACCGGTGGTCCCGACGATGGGTGACAAATCGAATGCCTGGTGACCGGGACCGGATCCTACGTCGAGAACACGGTCCCCTGGTCTCAAGGCAAGCGCCTCGCAAATCTTGGCACGCCGCAACTTTGCACCTGCCGACGCATTGAACTCTTCGACTAGACGTGATGCTTCGTCATCGAACTCTAGGTTGGCCAACTTCTCCTCCTCGTGGTTTCAGAATGTCCTACAGGAGTCCAAGAACGCCAACCTCACCCTCCGATGTCAATGATTCCCGGCAACATTCAGGAGGTCCCGGTTGAGCGCTTCGGCCGCCTAAGCGGCCTCGCTCGCTCTCGCTGCGCTCGAGCCCGTAGACCTGTCCGGCGGCAGTCGTGAGAAATAGCTTCGTTTGGCCGACCACCCGCCGGCACGGACAGGATCGGACGACCGACAGAGAGCTGACGCGATGACCGATTGTCGATATGCCACCGCCCTCTCATTGACTGCCGCTGTCCTCCTCTCCCTCGCCTCCTGCCAGTCGGAGACGTCACCCGAAGGCAGCACGGTCACTATCGAGACGAGCGAGGTCACGTCGCCGGACGTGGCCGTCTCGCCGGATGGTCAGACCCTCGTCTTCTCGGTGCTCGGTCACTTGTTCCGACTTCCGGTAGAGGGTGGAACGGCAGAGCAGCTCACCTTCGGGCCGTTCTATGACGGAGACCCCGCCTTCTCTCCCGATGGAACCAGGATTGTCTTCGCGTCGGACAGGGGTGGGGGAGAGGAGAACCTTTTCGTGCTGGCGCTGGAAACCGGCGCGCTCCGGCAGGTAACGGACGAATTCTGGGCGGCAAGGCCCGTGTGGGATCCCGATTCCGAATCGCTCCTGTACCTGAGCTACGAGATGGGGAACGTCAATTGCGCCTCTCGTGCAGGTGTGCGCCGAGTACACTTCGACGGGAGCCCGCCGCAGGTACTGGCCGATCCCGGGCGCTTCATACGCTCGGTGGGCTTCACTCCCGAAGGTCTGCCGACGTGGGTGAGGCGGGAGTCCGTGGAGGGCGGGACCCGATCGGTCATAGAGGCGCTCCACAGCGACGGGGCCGTACGTGTCGTCGCCGTCGTTGACGGAGAGGTGGACCGACTGGAGGTCGGTCCTGACGGTGCCACCTGGGTGCAGCGCAGCGGACGGTGGGGGGCGCGGAGCGAACTCCTTCGAATGGTGGACGGAGAAGATCCAGCGGCTGTAGCCGACATCACCCGCCACTCATGCAGAAATCGCGAGCCCAGATTCGCCGTGAGTCCACAAGGTGAGTCGGTGTATCTCGGCGAGGGGGGGAAGCTGTGGCGTTACCAGGCCGAGACCGGCGCCAGAGACTCCATCCCGTTCGTCGCTCGAGTGGAGTTCAGGCTGCCTCCGGCATCCGACATTCCGGAGATCGACCCGGCGGCGCCGGTCACCGCGATCGAGATCAGCCACCCCCAACGCACGTCGGCCAATGAAGGGCTTCTGTTCAGTGCGCTGGGCAAGGTGTGGTGGCAGGCCGATAGTGAGTCACCGGCCAGGGCGCTTACGCCGCCGGGCCGCATCGACCGCAGCCCGGCGCTGTCTCCCGATGGCGAGAGGATCGCCGTAATCGATGCGACCGGGTCCCGTCACGAGGTCGTCCTGATCGGCCTCGCCGACGGACAGCGCAACTCGCTGCTCGAGGGGGCCTATTTCTGGGACCTGACGTGGGAGCCCGACGGGACGGCGCTCGCCGTGAGCGAGGGGATCGCTGGACCCGGGGCCACGTTTTGGGTCCTCTCGCTGGATGCGGCGACGGGCCAGACCGACACGCTGGTCAGACGGACCGGTAACGTGGCGCCACCACGAGCGCATTATTCGGAAGACGGACAGCGTCTCTTCTACACGGCCCAAGAAGAGGACGCCGCGCGCGTGTACTCGCTTGATATGACGTCGGCGGAGGGTTCCGACAGGAAGCTCCACGCCAGACTCCCCTTCTATCTATCCAACGTCCAGACCTCATCGCGGCTGGACTGGCTGGGATTCCGCCGGAATTCGGAGCTCTGGATTGCGCCGCTCGAACCCGGCGTCGCGGAGATCTCGGAACAGTCGGCGGTCAAGATCAGCGACGTGGGTGGCCGGGACTTCCGCTTTTCCGGCGCGGGTGCGGCAATCTACGCGAAGGGTGGAGAGGTCTGGGAGTACGACCTCTCCTCCGGAGCACGCCGCCAGATCTCAGTCAATCTGGTCCTCGAGTCGACCGAGGCACCTCCCGTGCTGATCGATCGGATCAGGTTGCTCGACTTCGAGACGGGCGGGTTCACGCGGGAGACCTCGATCCTCATTCGAAATGGACGGATCGAGCGAACGGGTAGCGAGGCGACCGTCGATCCGCCCCCGGGCATAGAGCGCCTGGACGCAGGGGGACGATTCGCCATCCCGGGGCTGATCGAACCTCACGTGCACTCCGAGGCGCCGTGGTGGGGCCTCAGTGTGGATCAGGGTGCCTTCCTTGCCCATGGGATCACCACGGTGCGGGATGTCGGAGAGCCGCTCCACTGGGTCAAGCCCCTGGCCCAACGCTCGGCCCTGACGGGGGCCCCGATGCCCCGCTATCTGTTCACGGGCGACTACCTGTATACCGAGGTGTTCCAGGCCGAGCCCGGAAATCTGGGAGGCGCCCACAGCGTGATGCTCGTCTACGACGAGGAAACGACGCGAAAGTCGATTCGGGAGCTCAAAGCGCGCGGAGCGCACGCGATCAAGGCTTACGCCTCGTTACCGATGAACCTCCATCGGGTGGCCGCCGACGAAGCCCGGGCGCAGGGGCTTCCCGTCGTTGCGCACGGATCGTACGTGAAGGAGATGGTGCGTCTGATCGGACTGGGCTACCGGTTCGGGGAGCACCTGGGCAGTACCAGCCGGTTCTACGATGACGTGTATCAACTTCTCGCCGCTGCGGGAACCTACTGGACCCCGACCGTGAGCGTCATGGGAGGCATGATGGCGCTGTTCCTACCGCCCGAAGTCATGGAGACAGACCGGGGCCGCTTCTTTCAACATCTTCATGAAACCGAACTGAGTGACCTGGCGGGTGGGCGAGAGCGTTCCGTCGATCTCCTGATCGCGACGGACAACCCGCTGCCTGACGCCGTCGGTGAGAGTTACCATGGCGAAATGCAGGCCTTCGCACTCGCGGGCTTCAGTCCCCTGGAAGTGCTGGATATCGCGACGCGACGCACGGCCTCGGCGCTGGGGCTTGGCCGGAATCTGGGCACGCTGGAGCCGGGGAAGCTGGCGGACCTCGTGATCCTGAATGAGAACCCCTTAGATGACATCGCCAATACCCGTGGAATCTGGCGCGTGATCAAGGCAGGTCGGGTCTTCGATCCGGTTCGCCTGGCGAACGACCGGTCCGAGTGAGGGCGCTGTCGCCCCAACTGTCACGGTAGCTGTAACAAGCTCAGGGGGAGTGTATGGAAGTGTATTGAAGTCAAAACGCCGAGATTCGTTTGTATTGAAGTGTGTTGAAGTGCACGGGTGCTAAGCGAGGCGAATGGGGTTCTTCGCCGGCTCTGCCGGCTCAGTGTCTCGCCTGCAGCTCGACGGCAGGAGGTCCCGGGTGAGCGCTGCGGCCGCTTGAGCGGCCTCGCTGGCTCTCGCTGTGCTCGAGCCCCAATGCCGGCGCCCCGATTGGCCGAAAGCCCGCAACCACGCGGGCTTTCGTGCATCTGGGGTTTGGCATGTTTGTCCCGCTGTCACGCCAACTGTCACGGCTGCTGTAACAGAATCGCATCACGGATGCGAAGGGGGTAGCCCCGGGCGCCCAAAAAGAAGGTTTCTACGCTGCGAAATCTCTAATAGCTAGTGGTCACTGTGCTGCAGCCAGCCCCTCATGGTCCGGCACAACTCCGTCCCGAGTCCGAGGAAACACCCGACGACCACGACCACGAGCGACAGCAGAAAGAGTGCGACCGCACCCGACAGCACGACCACGACCGTCGTTCCGACGAGCGAGAGCAGTGACTCAAACATGGGAGCCTCCCTTTGGCGGATGTCCTCGCGCTCCGTTCCGTCAGCTCAACCCATGCAGCGGCCCACCAGAGTCTGCGGATTGTCTAAAGAGGGACCAGGGACTGGCTTCGGAACGCTTCGGTGAGATGCCCGCGGATCTGAAGTGGTCGCGCGGGCGACTGCCGCGTCGAAGGACTTGATCCATCCGACCAAAGTCGGCTGGAGCGGTACAACGTTCACTGCTCACGGCCTCGGAAAACGGACACAACGTCCATTTTCCGCTGCGAATACTAGCCATTCCAACCGGGGTGGGCCAGTGCGACGAACGCCTGCAGCGGTGGGTACAGTTGTCCGCCTTGGTGTCAGGCCCCCCTTGGGGCCGCCTTACGCGGTCAAATGCACACCGTGATCACACCCGAACAGGTAGTGGCAGATCGGGATCACTTCGTGGAAAGTGCAGGCGAACAAGAAGAAGAGAATAATGCACGTCAGTCCACCGATGAAAAGCCGGTGATGCCTCTCGAGTGCTACGGATATGGTTGCCATGATCTTCTCCTGCCGAGGCCTTTCGTCTACTCCAGGGCCGCACCTACAGATCGCACTGCTGGCGAACTCGAACAGGCCTCCGGGCTTTCGTGCATCTGGGGTGGAATGACACCGAAGCCGATCTCAGCCGTCTCCGGCGGTGGGCTCGATGACGAACAGGTCCCCGAAATCCCGGTCCCGCGAGTAGACGACCGCGCTGCCATCCGGAGCCCAGCCTCCGTTGTGGACGTGCCATGCGCCCCCTCCGAAGGTGATCTGCCTCGGGACTCCCACAGCCCGGGGAAGTCCGTCGCGAGAATGGGCCGGCGTCAGCCGGAGAACGAAGAGTTCCATCGTGAAGTGGCTCGGCGACTGGATGAAACTGACGGCACTCCCATCCGGAGAGGTCGCCATTTCGGCCAGTGGCCCTGCCCGAAGCAGTACATCTTCGCCGGTCCCGAGATGGGCCGCGCGCAGCTCCACAAGCCCGGAGCCGTCCAGAGCGCGCCTCGTGTACAAGACGCGCTCGCTGCCCAGATACCAGCCGAAACTGATCACCCCTCGGACCTCCGTCGGTCGAGGCGCTCCGCCGTCCGGGGCGACTACCCAAATCGCGGCGTCTCCGTCCACCGGCGCAAGGTATCCGACGAGCTGACCGTCCGGAGACCACCGGGGCCCCCCCTGCGCCTCCGCCGTGTGGTTTTCCCAGGGGAGGACGTGGTTCGTCAGCAGGCGCGTCGCACCGGTTTCAGTCTCGGCTATCCAGAGCCGAACCTCCCCACCTCGGTTCGACATGAACACGATCTCGTCGCCGTCCGGCGACCAATCCGCCAGCCGGTCGGCCGCCGGATCGCTCGTGATCTCGCGGTGCTGGCCCGTGGCGCGCTCCAGGACCCACAGGTTGTGGTTGCCAGACCGGCTGGAATAGTAGAGGACCCGGGACCCGTCGGGTGAGACTCGAGCCCCGAAATTGTCGCCGGTATATGATGTCAGGCGCTCATGCTCCTCTTCGGGGGCTTCCAGTCGGGCCCATCTGATCTCGATCTCGTGACCGAACTGCTGGTACGCGATCGCGCCGTTAGGCGCGATCGCCGGAGTCCGGTCGGCGCCGGCCCCCTGGGTCAGCTGCCTCAGGGCGCCGGTCCGGACGTCGAGTTCCCACAGGTTGGACGCACCACTCCGCGCAGACCTGAACGCGATCCGCCGCCCATCGGGAAACCAGGCCGGCTGTCCGGCGGGCTCGCCGAACAGGAGGGTGGCCTCGCCACCCTCCGCCGGCACCTGCCAGAGCATTCTCGATCCTTTGTCGTTTCGACGGAATACGATCGAGCGCCCGTCCGGCGACCAGGACCCCCACCCGTCCTCCGCGGCCGGGGGTGGGGTCGTGAGGCGCGTCTCCTCGCGCGTCGCGAGGTTCACCTTCCAGAGCGCAACCTCTCCAGATTCTTGGAGCCTCGAGAAGGCCAGTTCCTCTCCATCTGGTGACCAGGCGTTGGTGCCCAGCACGGACCCCCACGCGCTGAGTCGCTCGAAGAAGGGGATGTAGGTCTCCACCAGCTTCTGTTCCGTCCCGCCGGTCGGAGAGATCAGGTAAACGTCGGTACCGGTCCCCCGATCCGAGACGTAAGCGATCCGTGACCCGTCCGGAGACCACCTCGCCCCGATCTCATCGGCCGGACTATGACCCGTCAGGATGTGAGGCTCCCCACCGCCGACGGAGAGCGTGGCGATGTCTGCATCTCCTCCGACGATGTGGCTGTACGTGATCATGCTCCCATCGGGCGACCAGCTAGGAGAATGCTCCCACCCGACGAAGTTGGTCAGTGGCCGCAGCGTCATGTCGGACGGACCGATACCCGCCCCACGCACGCTCGCCAAACGAACGACCCACAGGAGCAAGAGGATGGCGCCGATGGACGGAACGGAATACGCGAGGATTCGCCGTGCCCGAAGCCCGATCCGGGTCCGCGTCACGGGCGGACGCTCACGGTCGGTCGCCGTCAGGGCCTCGGCGAATTCCCCTGCGCTCGCGAACCGGTCGGCAGGCACCCTGGCGACCGCCCTCAGGATTGCCTGTTCAACGTATCCAGGCACGGTCTCGCGCACCGTGCGGATCGCCGGCGGCTCTTGCACGGTTTTCCGCGCCAGGATCGCCTGCGGGTTCGATCCGGTGAACGGAGGATCCCCGGCCAGCATCTCGTACACGACACACCCGAGGGCGTAGATGTCGCTGCGGACGTCCGCTCGTTCTCCGGAGGCCTGCTCGGGGCTGATGTAGATCGGCGTGCCGAGGCTGACGCCGCTCCGTGTCAGCCGCTCGGCACCGGACTCGCTGAGCGCGGTGGCGATCCCGAAGTCGGCGATCGTTGCATGTCCCCCGGACAGCAGGATATTCGAAGGTTTGATGTCACGGTGTATGATCCCGGCGGCGTGGGCGCAGCTCAAACCGTCGGCGACCTCTCTCGCGATCCCGAGAGCCTCATCGATCGAGAGCTGGCCTTCCCGCTCCAACCGGTTTCGCAGCGTCTCGCCCTCGACATAGGGCATAACGTAGAAGAGGAACCCGTCGGCCCCGCCGGAATCGAACAGAGGCAAGATATGCGGGTGCTGCAGGCTGGCCGTCGTCTTGATCTCAGCGAGGAACCGCTCGGCACCCAGGACCGCAGAGAGCTCGGGTTTCAGGACCTTAACGGCAACCTGGCGCTCGTGCTTCAGGTCGCGCGCCAGGTACACCGTGGCCATCCCGCCCTGACCGAGTTCGTGCTCTATCAGGTATCGGTCGGCCAGCGCTGCTTTGAGGCGATCAAACTCAGGAGCCATGACACGGCTGCCTGCGTAGGGGCGTCGGCGCACAGTCTCTGATGGTTGAAAGCTGGTCGAAGGAACGGAAGACGGCAACAGATTTCTGTGGAGGAGGCCCAACCATCACGGTGGCGCCGGCTCAGTGTCCCGCCTGCGGCTCGAATGCCTGCGGCCGATGCGGGGTGCTGCGCTGCGCATAAGCCGGTTTATGACCGGCGTCTTGTCGGCACCGCTGTATTCACCCGGCGTTCGCTTCGTGGCTTGGTAGAAGCTGCGACCGCAATATGTCTCTTCCCCTGGTGTCCAACGGAATCCACGCACGCTCGAACGGGGAGGATCTGATGAATGCGCAGGCAGCGTACTCCAGGCGAATGGCGTTGATGCGGGGGATCTTCGGCATTCTGGCTGTCCTGGACCACTTCTATTCCGCCAAGCCTGAGCGAAGCGCTCTATCATGCATATTTCCAGGCGCTAGCCGGGCAGGATGCGGAAGCACGGGCGATCGCGGCCGATTCCGAGCGACGGCGAGAATCCGAGCACGTATCCGCCGGCTTCATTGCATTGGTCTAAGTCGTTCTCGGGGAATACGATCCGATTCGTGACGATCCGCGATTCGTCGACTCGGCCACTCTCAACCTGCCACCCGAGGTGGCCGCTCCACCTCCGGCCTGGGTGTTTCACGCGGAGTAAGCACCGACTTCCGACTCAGAGCCGAATGCGTTGAGCATGCGCCGCCGTCGCGGCTAGTGTCACGCCTGCTGCGACAGGAAGGGCTGCCGCGAGTCCGAGTCTGCCGAACCGAGCTACGGGATCAGTTCCTCAAGCAGCTGCCGTGTGTCGATGTCGAACACTCGAATGAGCCTGAGGACTACAACGCCACGGCTTGTTGCTTCATAGGTCCGGACTTGCACGATCTTCTTGTTCTCGCCCGGGCGATAGACGACCCACTGTCTGGGATTGACCGACTGCTCGACCGTATCGCAAGCGCCTTTAGGGAGGTGACTCTGCTGACCCGGCGGGCGCCCGGGTTCCCAGATCCGGCACTGGCCAGGCGCCGGCAGGTGTCCCGGCGGAATCTTCAGAATCGCTGCGGTACTCCGCTCGCCGGTTGTTGTCACCACGCCACCTGCGTCGGTGACCACACCGGCTTGCGGTGCTCCTGGGCCCCTGTCAGGCAAAGGACCACTCTCCGGAAGTGTCCCGGCGGCGCAACCGATCGCGGTGGCAAGAGCACTTATACTCATAAGCTGTTGAAATCGCATCGCTTGCCTCCATACCCTTTCTCGTGCGCCTCTGCGTGGTTCGTGGGAGTGCTTTCAGCCAGCGAAATCCGTGCCGACTATGCCATCAAAGAGGGTCGTGTGCGGACGGTCCGCGTTCCACAGGTAGCCGTGATAAAGGTTGTCGTCCCGATACCGAGCGAGCATCTGCAGCACGTACTCGTCGGTAAGACGGGCCTCCTCAACCAGGGGGTGGATGCGAAGACCTCGCTCTCCGTCCACCTGTTCCGGCTCGGCGACGCTCAACCTCGCGATTCACGCTATCCGGATCGCCCGCGTACGTTTGAATGTTGTCTTCTAGATACCAACTGAGATTCTCGTCCACTTCGTGAAAGGAGACGATGTACTCTCGATCCACGTCCTTCGGCGTACCATCTGCTTTCGTGGCCCCCCGCCGCGAGACGATCATGGGTCCCATCAGGCCGGCGGCAACATCTCTCTCCTCGTTCGTGTGCGAGTGATACATCCAGAGGATCGAGCTGCCGTCACCTTCCGCCGGGCCCGCACGCTCCGGCACAGGCCACACGTATGTGTGAGTCCCACCGGGCGGAACCGCGTCATCGAGACGGTCCCCCTCGCTGGAATCATCCGCGGAAAGTGCACCCTCGGAGTTCTTGTCGTAGAAGACTCCGTGGGGATGCACGCTCGAAGGGAAGCTCACGCGGTTTTTGAATACGACCCGGATCGTGTCGCCGACCTCAGCACGGAAGAGAGGCCCCAGAAACCCGAGGTGCTCCCACTCCGGGGGCCGCGGTTTCAACTCGGTGAAGGTCTCGTCCGTGTACTCGCGGTAGAGGGCCTTCTTGTAGACGCGGCCAATGCGATCCGGTCCGCTCGCTGTCCAGATTGCCTCATGCTCCCCGAGCTCCCAATCGAACATGAGGTTTCGTCCCGCGGGCGCGTAGTCCCACACGACCTCCTCGGCGGCCACGTAGTACGTGATCGTTCTTGGGCTCGAAGAGGTTGCGCCAAGTACGTCACAACCCGCGGCTAACACGGAGCACGCGAGGACGGGGAGCAAGTGAGCGCCTTTCATCGTTGTCTCCAGTCGATCAGGGGATTGAGTTTGGTCAGCTGCTCACCTGTGGGCGTCAGAACCGACGTCGGGTGGCAGCCCCAACCGAATTCGACCGCCCATCTGCTGTGAAGCGCAAACCGGCAACGACCCCGGTTCACGACTCCGTGGCTTTTGTGAGTGTCTCTAATTGGCTCTATGGTCGAGCGGCCGAGAATCGCCCGCCTCTCGTTGGGAAAAGGATGGGCCTGGAGTTGGGCCACTCGGCGCTCAGTCGCAAATCGGATGGGTTTGTGTCTTGTCACACGGCAGAGTAGGAGGGGCCGTGCCCCAACTGTCGCGGCAGCGGCCACAAAGCGTGCAGAGGAGCAACGGGTCGCACGCGCGCGAGGGCAGGGGAAGACAGTCGGTGTGGCTTGCCCAAACCCTGGAAAACTTCCCGCTAGTTGTTGAGATACCTCAGGAAGTGCTCGGCCACGGCTTCCCAGAAGTAGTCGCTGTACGGACGGCCGGGAAAGAACATGGCGTGTGTCGCGCCCGGGATCAGTTTGAAGTCGAACTGTTTGCCGGCCTCTACCAAGGCATCCAGCAGGGGCATCATGACGTAGAGCGGTGCCTGGAAGTCACCCGTGCCGACGATGAGGAGCAGCCGTCCTTCCAGGTTTGCCGCCATCGACGAGTTGGACCGGAATTCGTGATCGCGTGCCTCAGCTGCGGGATTGCCCGGGTCGCAGCGCTGGCACGCCACGCGAACCGGACCCGCCGAAGACACCCCGACGCGGTAGAAGTCGGGTGCCATCAGCATCGCCCGAGCCGATAGGCGTCCATAGTTGGAGTGTCCAAGCGCACCGACGCGGTCGATGTCCATCCAGGGTCGTTCGGCGGCAAGGCTACGTAGGACATGTACGTGCTCCGGTATGATCTCCGTATCGTCCCGCCCCCACATGCTCAGCCGGAAATCTCTTCCGCGCCCACCCGAACCTCGGGTGTCGAATGTCACCACTACGAAGCCGAGTTGTGCCACCGCCTGTCCGATCTGCAAGGCTCTGCCGATCTGGTCTGCTCGGAGCACAACGGAGCCCAGGGCATGGAGTTGCCAGAAGTAATCCACGACCGGGTAGGATCGATTCGGGTCGAAGTCCCAGGGTTTGAAGAGCGTACCATAGAGCTTCGTGACTCCATCGGTGGCGAGGACGCTGAACTCCTCAGGAGGCGACCAGCCAAGCTCCTCTCGAATCTGATCGACCGACGCCGACTCCAGTGTCATGATAAGAGTCCCGTCTGCCGCCTTCAGGTCGGTGCGCATCGGCCGATCGTTCGCGACATGGCGGTCCAGGAGATACCGCCCCGACGGTGAGAGAGTCATGGCGTGTTGGCCCGGTTCAGACGACAGGGTTTCCATGTAGCCTTTATGAAGCGGCACGCGAGCCAGATGCCGATCATACGGTCGATTCTCGTCTGTCTGTGCTACGAGATAGACCCATCCCGTGCCTTCATGTGCTTGGAACCAGCGGACCGGATGCTGACCCGAGGTGACCGCTCGGATGAGCCCTTCCTGGACGTCGAAGAGAAACAGGTTCGGATATCCATTGCGGTCCGACACGGCAAAGAATCGCCTACCGTCTTCGAGGAAGCTCCAGGACGAGTTATTGGGCGCCGGCCTCCCGTCTCCGGAGATCGAGTCGAGGACACGAACACTACCGTTTTTGGGATTCACGACCAGGAGATCGGCGGTGTCGTCTCTCGGGCTTCGACGTAAGACCAGCACGCCCGAACCGTCGGGAATCCACTCCACCGGCCACAACCCCTGCCCCGGCAGCGGGTCAATGTCCACCTGCGTGCGTTCCCCGGTCTGCAGGTCGAACACGTGCAGCTCCATCGCCGCGCCGGTCCTTGCCCACGACCAAGCGATCGGCCACATCTCGACTTCGGGAGCATAGCCGTTTTCAGATACTTCCTCCCACGAGGGGTACCGCACGAGCGGCCATCTTTCGGTGATCGGGTTCGCCCTTCGACCAGCCAACAAATAGCGTGAATCGGGCGACCAGTAGGTGGTGAGCCCGAAGTATCCGAAGGCCCATGGCTGGTCGGCCGTTCCATTACTGGTAAGCACTACGAGCGAGTCCGTGTTGGTGTGGCGAAGGGCCAGGTTCTCATCGACCAGAGTGGCCATCCACCGGCCGTCCGGAGAGGGCACCTCCATGTGGAGTGATGGAACACCGGCCATTCGCGAAACGCGTCTCGGCCTTCGGGGGGTCTCGGGCTCAGGTGCAGCGCGAATGGCATACGTCGCCAGATCGAGCTCCCAATGCCGACCGTCCAGCTCGAACGTCACCAGATCACCGGACGTGGTCGAGAAGTCGAAAACGTCGAAGGGGAGCCCAGGAGTCTCGGGCTGAGCGCCCGTAGCGGTCTCGATCGCCTCCCGAAGTCGCGGCAGGTCGAACAGTTCGCCGACGGTGGCCGTTCGCGGATCGACGAGGCGATAGAGCGTCGTGTCGCCCTCCACGTCGGCATACCAGAATCGATCTCCGTCGGACATCCAATGTGGAGTGACCTCCCCTCCCCTCAGGTATGAACCGAAATCGAGGTACTCCCGGAAGGCGGCCAACCTGTCATCCGTAGAGAGAGTGTCCGAGAGCAGTGGAACGCCTTGGATGGAAAGTGTCAGGCAAGCCAGTAGAATCAGCGCGGTCAGCATCGTGCTATGCTCCTCGGACCTTCCCTCTCACTCTCTCGACGCGATCCCGTTCCCTTGAGAGGGTTGACGGCTACCTGATCGCCGGTTTCGCGATGCATATTGTGAACATACGCCGTGCGTCACGGTAGCTGAAGCGACAGGGGCAGCCCCCTCGCGCAGACGGGGGAAGGGCAGTCCGTTCGGGAGGGATCCCATTCTCCCTGTGTGAACGGCTGCCCTCAGACCCCGATCGGCGTCCAGCTCTACGGCTGTCGAGCAACCGTTTCGGATACGATGAGGAGTTCTCTGGCGCGCTGGAGGTCGTTGCTCTGCCTGGCGATGTGAGCGGCCTCCAAGAACGCTTCTGCAGCGGCCTCTCGGTTGCCAGAGTCCCGTTGGATGACGCCGACTCTCGCCAGAGCGCTGAATGCTCGGTCAAATTCACCCGCGTAGTAGAAGAAGTAGCCGGCCAACCGGAGGTCCTCGACCGGACTTTCCAGGTTTCCGGGGTCATCCGTGAATCCGTATTCGGCCGCCCGCTTGTAAAGTATTGCCGCTTCGAGAAACTTCTGGGTCGAACAGCAGTGCAGCTCGGCTGCCTCGGATCTCAAGAAGTCCGCCATGCCGGGCGCGGACACTTCAGTCAGATTGGCTGCGACCCGCAGCTGTTCGCTCGCCGACTGCGCCGCAAGCGGTCCTCCTCCGAGGATGCTGAGCGTAAGCGCCAGCCACAGATTGCCGCTGATCCTTGTCATGATGGCCTCCCTTACGAGTGTTGTCCGTTGGCTCCAGGTAGGCGAGCCGTGTCTGCCTTCACCCGGATAAGCGGAAAAAGAGGTCGAACCGTCTCACGCCCATTTCAGCCGACCCACGTACGTGCAGTTGTACGAGGGGAGTGTGGTCGCTTACTTAGTGGGTCGATTCAGACTAGACTGGCGGGACTCGTGTAGCGTCGTCCTGCCCACCCCAGCTGGCGGGTGTGACAGTGGAACCGCAATCGAGCTCAGGCATCACGCTGCTTCTGCGGAAGGTCGAAGGCGGTGACCGCGCAGCCCTCGATGAGCTCGTCCCATTGGTGTACGACCACCTTCGCCGGATCGCGCACCACAGGCTCATCGGCGAGCGGTCCGATCACACCCTGAACACGACTGCGCTGATCCACGAAGCCTACCTGGAGCTGGTCGATACAGACCGGGCTCACTGGAAAGACAAAGCACACTTTCTGGCAGCTGCCTCTCGGGTCATGCGACATCTTCTGGTCGATTACGCACGCAGGCGGAACGCCTACAAGCGTGGTGGCGGACGGGTGCGCGTGGATCTGGATGACCGGATCCAGCACCTGTCAGGAGAGCACGCCGAGGCGATCGAGGACCTTCACGAGGCACTCACCCGTTTGGAAGCGATAAGTCCGACCCAGAGCCGCCTCCTCGAGCAGTGTTACTTCGGAGGTCTGACGCTTGAGGAATGCGCCGAGGCTCTGGGGGTGTCTCGCTCCACGGTTGCCAGAGAGCTCAAGCTGGCCCGGGCGTGGCTCGCCTGCGAGCTGAACCCCGACTTGGTCGCGTAGCAATGTCGAAGGAGCGCTGGGACGAGATAAGGCCGCTGTTTTTCGAGCTCGTCGAGCTGGAGTCCGAGGACCGAGCCGCCCGCCTCGAGGCGCTGTCCGAGAGCGATCCGGAGCTCTGCAGGCGGCTCAAGCGTCTCCTGACCGCGCATGAGCGGGCCGACGAGCTGCTCGGCAGCTTCGAGGACTTGATCTCTCGACCCGAGTTTGAGCCCTTCCGAGTCTCCCCCGAAACTCAGCAGCCCCAGTCAGACCCGCACGGGTTGATCGGTCGCACAATTTCTCACTACGAGGTCACGGGGTTGCTGGGTGGAGGCGGCATGGGTGTGCTCTACAAGGCGCTCGATACGCAACTTGGCCGGGCGGTCGCGCTCAAGTTCTTGCCACCTCAGTGGAGTTCGGATGCCACTCTCAAAGAGCGCTTCTTGAGGGAAGCGCGGGCGGCGGCCGCGCTCGATCATCCCAACGTCTGCGCCATCCACGAAATCGGAGAGACGAAGGAAGGTCAGCTGTTTATCGCCATGGCCTATTACGAGGGGGAGACGGTCAGGGAGAGGCTCGCCCGCGGACCGCTCGAAGTGGCCGAGGCGTTGGATCTGGCGAGCCAGGCGGCCAGCGGGCTGGCAGCGGCTCATCGAGCCGGCTTGGTGCACCGGGACATCAAGCCGGCAAACCTCATCGTCACGGAAGAGGGTGTCCTCAAGATCCTGGACTTCGGGCTGGCAAAGACGGACGAGACGGCACTGACCGTCTCGGGGATGACGCTGGGCACACCCGCCTACATGTCACCGGAACAAACGCGGGGCGAGGCTGTGGATGCCCGGACCGACCTCTGGTCGCTGGGCGTTGTGCTCTACGAGATGTTGACCGGCCAGCGTCCGTTCCGCGGAGGCAACCTCACGGCCGTGATCCAGGCGATCCGGTCGGAAGAACCCGTGCCGCCACGACAGGCCAAGGGGGAGGTGCCGGCCGAGATAGAGGCACTAGTCCTCCGGCTTCTAAGCAAGGACCCCGAGGGCCGCTACAAAGGGATGGGGATGCTATCGGCGGACCTGGCTGCCTCAAGCCGGGTTCTCGGTAGCGCAAAGAGCTGGCTCCACCGGCTTGGCCCGGGCACGCCGTGGCTGGTGCTGGGTGGCTACGCGCTCTTCAGCTGGCTCGTGGTTCTGGCCACAGAACCGTTCGGCTCCCTCTTCGGACTTCCGCTCTGGTCCGAGCAAGCCGTGCTTATCGCTCTCGCGCTCGGG
This sequence comes from Gemmatimonadota bacterium, assembly GCA_039586095.1. GTDB lineage: Bacteria > Gemmatimonadota > Gemmatimonadetes > Palauibacterales > Palauibacteraceae > JBDHBD01. The sequence continues at coordinate 8,582 of JBDHLB010000012.1, read as the reverse complement.
TTCCCGGTGCTCATCGTCACCGCTCTGGCACAGACGGCTCGGAAGTCGAGCCCGTCTACCGGCGAAGACCGCCGCCGATTGGGGTGGCTCCTTACCTGGCGCAACTGGCTGGCAGGTGGAGTGGGTGCGTTCGCGCTGTTGGCTACGGCGATGGCGGGATACACCGCCATGCGCACCTGGGGTGTCGGACCTCCCGCTACGCTCATCGCCCAAGGTCGCCTGGACGCGCGAAGCGAAGTGGTGGTAGCAGACTTCGCGAATCAGACCCGCGACTCGCTGCTCGGTCCGGCTCTCAAGACAGCGCTCACGATCGACCTCGCTCAGTCGCCAGCGATAAGGGTCGCACGACCCCGGCGGATCGCCGCCGCCCTCCGGCGCATGGAGGAAGCTCCGGGTGCGCGACTGGACCCCGCCCTCGCCCGAGAAGTCGCTCTCAGGGAGGGGATGGGGGCGGTCGTCGCCGGCACGATCGGCCAGGTAGGCAGCGGCTACGTGGTCTCGGTTGAACTCATGTCGCCGCAAGGCGAGCTCCTGGTCGCCGAGCGCGAAGCAGCCGCGGACTCCACCGGGATTATCGGTGCACTGGACCGGGTGTCGAAGAGCCTGCGGGAGCGGGTCGGCGAATCGCTGAGGTCGCTTCGCTCGACTCCGCCACTCGAGCAGGTTACGACGTCCAACCTTGGGGCGCTCAAGAGATACAGTCAGACGGGATCGGCGACGGAGCGGCGAATCGAGCCGATCGAGGGCGCACTGGCGCTGGACAGCAGCTTCGCCATGGCGTGGAACGCCCTTGCCGTTGCGTTGCAGAACCGCGGCGAGGACCCAGCGCGGATGATGGAGGCCTATTCCCGAGCGTTCCAGCTACGCGATCGGTTGCCTGAGCGAGAACGCTACTTCGTGGCGGCCGCCTACCACCGTCGCGTCACAGGTGACCTGAGCGAGGCGATTTCGGCCTACGAAACCATCGTCGCCCTGGATCCGGGTACGGAGGACGACGAACTCACGGCTTCAGCGCTCAACAACATTGGCGTCCTCTACCTGAACCTTCTCCAGAACGCCCGGGCCCAGGAGTTCTTCGAACGTGTACTGGAGCAACGCCTGACACGCTCCGGCAGACCGCTGGATTACGCCAACGCACGATTCAACCTGGCGGCAGCTCAGGCCAACCTGGGTCGATACGACGCTGCCGAAGAGACCCTCCGGGAACCCATGTCCCGATACGTTGCACGGGGACAGGCCATCCCGCCACCCGTCTTCGGTGCCCTCGGGACGCTGGCGGCCGCCCGGCATGACTACAAGAGCGCTGAACCCTATTGGCGGACGATGCAGGACGATTGGACGGAGGACGTTCACTGGCGAAGCGAAGCTACGGCCGGCCTCGCCGCGCTTGCTGCCGTCCAGGGTCGCCTCGAGGAAGCAGAGCAGCGTGCGGAAGAAGCCATGGCGGTGCAGAACGAGCACGATCTCCGGGCAAGATACTTCGACGGAGCAATTGATCTAGCCATGTGGAACCTGCTGGTGCGAGGCGACGCCGACGAAGCGATGCAGATCCTGGTGACTCGACTCGGCGACTATTCCACGGCGGAGCTGCACGGATTCCTGGAACGCTATCCCCTCCTGCCGGCTGTGTACGCCATGGCGGGAAAGCCGGACCAGGCTCGGGCCTTGCTTGCCGAGTTCGCGGCCGAATTCGGTGGCGAGGCCGATTCGAGGGCGGGTGGTGAGAATCTGCCCTGGCAAGTGGCTGCGAGTTATCGCTGGGCCCGCGGGCACGTCGCACTGGCTGAGGCGGATTACGAAGGAGCCGTGTCGGAGTTTCGACGGATTGAGACCGGCTGCCTTCTTTGTCCGTTGCCGGGGCTGGCCCGCGCATACGATCGGGCCGGAAGGACCGACTCGGCTCTCGCGGTCTACGAGCGCTACGTCACGACGCCATCGTTCTGGCGACTCTTCGATCTGGATCGGTTCGCACTTGGACCTGCGCTCGAACGTCTGGCTCAGCTGCACGATGAGCGGGGAGACCCGGATAGTGCTGCCAACTACTACGCACGGTTCGTCGAACTGTGGTCAGAGGCGGATCCCGACCTTCAGCCTCGCGTTCAGGCGGCACGGGCGCGACTCGAGCAGATCGTTACCGAGCGCGGATAGCCACTCGATCCACTTTTCGTCTGCGGCTCGACGGCAAGAGGTCCGGGTGGGCGCTTCGGCCGCTCAGGCGGCCTCGCCGGCTCTCGCTGGGCTCGAGCCCAAATCCCGGCGCCCCGATTGACCGAAAGCCCGCAACCATGCGGGCTTTCGTGCGGGTAGCTCACCGGAGATCTGGCATCGTCTCCTCTATAACATTTCGACATCCACCGAGATCGGCACTGGATTCGAAAAGATGTCGTAGACAGGCGAAGATCTCGCCAGATCCGCTAGCTGTTCGGGTGGAGCGTCGGCCTTCACCTTGAAGGATACCCGCACGTTCTCGTAACCCTTCCGTACATCGTCCTTCAGGCCCAGAAATCCGTGCAGATCGAGGTCTCCTTCCAACCAAGACTCGACCGATTCGACTCGAATGCCTTGGGCAGCCGCGTGGTACACCATCGTCGTAGTCATACAGGAAGCGAGAGCCGTCAGCGCGTACTCGACTGGGTTTGGGCCGTTGTCATTCCCCAGCAAGAGAGGTGGCTCGTCCGCATCAAGGTTGAACGACCGCTCACGCTCCACTTCTTCGCACGCACCGTAGAAGCTGTCGATCCTGGTCTGGTTCAAGCCTCCATCGACCCAGCTGTTGGAGACCCGGAACTTGAAGCTGGCAATCTCGGGCTGTTCGCGGATTGCCCGGATCGTTTCCACTAGTTTTCCAACGTCCACGCCGTTGGTAGTCTCGAAAGTCTTCATCGATTCCCTCCGCCTTACTAGAGATGCGGAACCTAGCACACACATCAGCGCAACAAGAGACAAGCGAGGCGAATGTCAGGGCGGTCGGAGTTCTCGTCAAGCCGAAGCGAAGATCGTCCACGATCTATCCGGCGAGGCGGGGAAGGGAGCGAACCCGGGCCGGATGTCGTGCCGTTGCCGCCAACTGTCACGGTAGCTGTAACAAGAGAGGCCCGCCGCCGTCACTGTTGGCCAGCCGAGGGTTCCCAGCGGTGCGTGTTCCGTTCGCGCAGCTGATGCAGGAAATCCGTGTAGGTTCTGGGATGCATGTAGTTACGCGGTTTCTGCCACCAGACCTCCAGACGTCAGGCAATTCGTTCAGAGTACCTCGGAACTTCACTCATCGCTGCGGGATGAGGCCGACTTCGCGCACGTGATCGCGAGACCTCAAATCGTCAGTGTGAGTCCGCCGTGTCCTTCGCCGCGGATACATCCGTCGTGACGGCAGTCGCCGACCCTCCCCGAGCTTTGATCTCGTCCGCAAGCGAATCGAGCTTGTCTTGCCGACGCGCGGCGAGCACTACACTTGCGCCCTTCGCTGCGAAGGCCTCGGCTGTTGCCCTGCCGATTCCGCTGCTCGCCCCCGTCACCAGCGCGACCCTATCGTTCAGATCGGACACCTGAGTCCTCCTCGGTTGAAGCATCTACTGGATGTAGCCCAGGGAGCGAAGCGTCTGAAGCTGCTCCGGAGTAAGCGGAACCTCGCCAGTCCGGCTGAATCTCTGAGCGAGCGCCAGATGCGCCTCCCACAGCTCCTCGAGCCGCGTTTCGTACTCCTCTGCGAGGTCCGGGTACTCTTCGTGCACGCTGTTCAGTGCGAAGGGATCGTTCCAGCGGTCGTAGAGCTTGAGCCGCACCGGCGGCTCCTCTGCGCCTTCTTCCTCTCCGCCCTTGCTCTCCGTTGCCTCTTCCTCTGACTCTTCCTCGGCCGCGATTCGCAGCACTGCCCCCCACCGTCCATCGATCATGCCAAGCGCGCCTTCCAGCGCACCCGTGTCCCAGTCGACGTAGAATTCGTCGAACAAGACCGGTCTTTCCTCCCACCCGGGCCTGCCGAGTAGTAGCGGGGCCAGGGATTGTCCCTGCTGGACCTCGGGCATCGGGAGCCCAGCAATGTCGAGTACGGTGGGGAGGACATCGATCATCGACACGGGCTGCGGGAACCGCTGCCCGCCGGCGATCCGAGCTGGCCAGCTGATAATGAGCGGAATCCGTGTCACGTGGGGCGCGACGTTCGGCACCTGGCCCGGCAGAGGATCGAAGACGCCCAGTCCGTGCGTGTTGCCGTGGTCGGCAGCCACGATCAACAGCGTATTGTCCCACTCACCCACGGCCTTGAGGCGCTCGACGAGCCGGCCGATCTGCCAGTCCTGGTGCGCCATCGTCTCGTCGTAGAGCGCTCGACCAGCGTCGAACAGTGCGATCCGATCTACCCCCGCCGTCTCGTACGCTTCCTCGGGGTATGCCCGGTGCGAGAGCCACCGTGGCCGCGCTCTCCCCGCTGCGTCTGCCAAGGCTCTCTCCCACTCGTAGAACTGCTCACGGCGTTCGGAATCCAGATACATCCCGGCGAACGGTGAGGCCGGTTTCCACGGCCAATGGACGTCCGTCGTCTGGAAATGGACGAAGTACGGTTCGCCTGGAGAGGTTTCTCTCCAACCCCAGAAATCGTCGTGCAGCTCCACGCTCGACGTCGAGTTCGGTTCCGCTCCCTCGTCACGCAGGAAGTCGGCCCCACGATCGAGGCTGCTCATCGTGCCGGCGTATGCGTTCGACACGATCACGGCCGTCTGGTAGCCGGCGGCGTGAAGATGCTCGGCCATCGTTCGAGCCTGATCGGGGATCGGGTCAGAGTCGGTCTTATAACCCCCCAGCACGCTGTGATGAAGGGAAGTCGCGAAGGAAGGAGTCGAAGTCTTCGACCAGCTCGAGTTGCTGTACGCGTACTCGAAGACAACCCCTTCCTGCGCCAGCCGGTCGAGGTTCGGCGTGGTGGGACGATTGTACCCGTACACGCTCATGTACTCCGCGCCACCCGCGTCGATCACGTAGAGAATCACGTTCGGCATCTCGGTGGCTCGGGTGCCGCTGACCGTGGGAGCGGCCCACAACGCCACCGTTCCCGGATTCTCCGACTCCGTCTCCAGCGTGAGGAGTATCTGGCGCCCGCCCCAGTTCGACAGGTCGACGCTGCGTTGAGCCCACGCCTCCTTGTCCGACACCACCTCGTCGAGAAGCGCCTGGGTCTCGCCGGCAACGGTCGCGTGAACGGAGAATCGGACCGGAATATCCGCCCGGAGTACTCCAAGGCCTACGTCGAGCCGTCCGTCCTCGGGCACCTTCAGCTGGTAGTCGAGCCGTCCCGGAGCGTGGGTGTAGAGTACCCGACGGTGGACCTGGCCCCGCGCCTCGGTGGCCACGCCAACGGGCTCGGCCGCGTATTTCGCGGCCTTGGGGATCACGCTCACCGACAGAAGATCGAGACTCGATGGCGTCCTGCTTCCGAACGTGATCCCGAGCTGTCGCCACGGCCCCTCGTAATCCCAGGACCAATCGGCCCGCATGATGTAGGTGTGGATCGACCCATCATTGATTACGTCGATCCACTCGCCCGCGTACTCGAACGGGCCTCGAGTGACGTCCGGCTCACGAAGATTGAAGTGAAGCCCAATGGCACCGACCGAATCTGCCGTGCGCGCCCGGACGGCGACGAACGCCCAATCTTCCCGATTCAACTCCGGCAGGTCGACGTACACGGCGCCGCGGTGGCGCCGCCTTCCATTCGGCAACTCGAATGAGGTCGCGTCTGTGAGGTCGAGGCGGATCCCATCTTCGATCTTTTCGATGCTCAGAGGCCGAGTCTTCCCGTCCGGAAAGTCCGCAGCCAGCCAGCCGCCAGCTCCCTCCTCGAACCGCCACTCCAGGGGCTCCGGAGGTGTCTCCGGTGGCTCGGATCCCTCGATTGCGGCGACGTCGAGATGATCCTCGAGGTGGATTGGCGTGTCGCTCGTGAGTACCGAGGCACCGCGTGGCGAGCCCGAGCAGCCGACGGTCAGGAGATTCAGCAAGAAGAGGGCAGGGACAAGGACGCGACCGCGCATCATAGGGATCCTCCTCTGGTCAGGACAGCACCGACTGAATGAAGTGCGTCACTTTACGGGCTGGCGTCGAAAACTGGCGAGCCGGTCTCTGCCGATCAACCTGACGCCGTCGAACCGTGGTCGGACGGCCACCGGCAGCTCTAAGAGGCGAGTCTGGCCGGTCCGGCGCCCGATACCGGCCGTGGCCCGACTCGTCAGGGAGCGGGACCGTTGCAGCACCGGATCGCCTCGCTCATCATCCGATGACCGAAGGTCTGAGGTTCGAACCTGCCGTACGGATCGGCCTCATCATCCGCGTGCAGATTCCGAAGCCTCACCTGCGGGTCGCGTCTCAGCACAGCTGCCGCTCTCGCCCCGCGGGGAGGCTGAACAGGGAGGAGTACCATGCGCCGGCGACATGCCATCCTAGTGATCCTGATCCCGTTCCTCTTGACGAGTTGCGATCGGCAGTCTGTCGTCCCGGTGGCCGAGGACGCGGCAACCTCCACGGGAACACAAGACGACAGCCTGCAGCCCCCCAACGCGTGGCAGTCGCCACCCGAGGATCTGCTGCAGGTGATGCACGCGCCGCAGCTCCCCTGGACGTGGACGGCGCCGTCCGGCGAGCACCTGTTTCTCGCCGATCCCGTGCTCTATCCCACCCTCGCCGAGCTGGCCGCGCCGATGCATAAGCTGGCCGGAATGCGCGTCAATCCGGCCACCAACGGCTGGCACGGGCGCCGTGGAGGCACCTCTCCCCGCCTGGCCCGGGTGGAGGATGGAGAGACGACGACCCTCGATCTGCCGGGGGATGTCGAGATCCACGATGTAGCATGGTCCGCGGACGGCCAGCGCTTCGCGATCGCGGTTGAGGGCGCCGATGGCTTCGGCCTGTGGGTCGGCTCGGTGGGGGGCGACGTGACCGAGATGGAGGACCTGGCTCTCAATCCGCTGCTGGGCACTGCCGTGAGCTGGCTACCTGACCAGGAGCGACTGCTGGTCCGACGCATCCCGGAGCGCGGAGCGCCTCCCGAGCCGCCGGCCATACCGGCCGGTCCGGAGATCGCCGAAGCGGAAGGCGCCTCTGCCCGTTCCACGTACGAGGCGCGCAACCTGCTCGAGACGGCGTACGACGACGCCCTCTTCGACTATTACGTTCCCTCCGAGCTGGCGGTCGTCGACCCGGCCACAGGGGAGGTCGAGGTCGTCGGTCCGCCCGCCCCCTACACCACGGCGGAGTTCTCGCCGGACGGCCAGTACCTGCTCATTGAACGCCTGGTCGGTCCGTGGTCCCACGAAGTCGCCTGGTGGCGCTTCGCCAGGGAGATCGAGGTGTGGAGCGATGAGGGAGAGATGGTGGCCAGCATCGCGTCCCTGCCCGTGGCAGACGAGGTGCCGATCCACGGAGTGCCGCTGGGCCCGCGCTCGATCTCTTGGCGTCCGACAGCTCCCCACACGCTCTTCTGGGTCGAAGCGCTCGACGGCGGGAATCCCGTGGCCGAGGTGCCCCACCGCGACCGGCTGATGGGTCTTGGCGCGCCCTTCACGGCGGAGCCCGAGGAAGTGTTCCGCGCCGAGCACCGCGTGCTTCCCTGGCGGAACGCCTGGGGTGCCGACGGAGGCACCCTCATGCTCACAGAGCGCGAGCGAATGCGCCGCTGGCTCTACGTCTGGCTCCTGGACGTGGACGAGGGAACGGCGCGCCCGTGGTTCGATCGCGACGAGGACGACCGCTACGGAGATCCGGGCAATCCCGTCCTCCGACCGCTGCCCAACGGCCGGTGGGTGCTGCACCAGAAGGGGGACGGCGTCTACTTCCGAGGGAGTGGCGCCACCGATCAGGGCGACCGGCCCTTCCTGGACCTGCGCCAGCTGGCCACGGGCGAGACCGAGCGACTGTTCCGGAGCGATCCGGATCGATACGAGTATTTCGTGGCGTTCGCCGGCGAGGAGGACCGCTTCGTCATGAGCTCCGAATCCGCCGTGGACGTGCCCAACTACTACCTGGCCACATTCGGGGAGACGATCGCCGCGGCCGAGGGGGAAGCCACCCGGACGTGGACCCGGGAACCGATCACGCGCTTCGAGGATCCCGCGCCGCTGCTGCGAGAGATCGAGAAGCGCCTCGTGCGCTACGAGCGCGAGGACGGCTTGCCGCTCAGCTTCCAGCTGCTCTTGCCCCCCGGCTACGAGGAAGGCACGCCGTTGCCCACGGTGCTCTACGCGTATCCCCTCGAATATTCCGGCGTCGCCACCGGCGGTCAGGTGAGGGGCTCGGCCCGGCGCTTCATGCGCCTGTACGGCGCTTCCCACCTCTACTTCTTGCTCCGGGGGTACGCCGTGCTCGACCAGACGGCCATGCCGATGCTCGGCGATCCCGAGACCGCATACGACACCTTCGTGCCCCAACTGGTGGCCGACGCGGAGGCGGCGGTGGCGAAGGCGGTAGAGATGGGGGTGGCCGACCCGGAGCGGATCGGCGTCATCGGCCATAGCCACGGCGGGCTCATGGTGGCCAACCTCCTGGCGCACACGGACCTGTTCCGGGCCGGCATCGCGCGCAGCGGATCGTACAACAAG
>JBDHLB010000080.1:0-10524 GCA_039586095.1 Gemmatimonadota bacterium | reverse complement strand
GGGCTCACCGGAGGGACAGGCGTTCGATCTGGACCGCTACACCAGCGAAGATGTCGTTCAACGACTCGATGCGGAGTGGGCCGAGGTGGCGTAGGTCGAGACGTCGTCTTCCCGCCGGGTCGCCCGCTCCAGCTCCTTGCGCGCGATTCGCGTAATCAACACCACCACCAGCAGCGTCGCCAGCAACCCCCCGATCTGAAGGGCCGTGCGCCCCCAGCTGGCCGCACCTGTGAGCGCGGCGGCCACGCCGGCCCCTGCCACACCGATGTACACGTACAGCAGGGTCCCCGGCAGCATCGTGCAGGCCGAGGTCACCGTGTAGGGCCAGAACCGCACGGCCGTCAGACCGTAGAAGTAGTTCTGGACGTTGAACGGGAAGACCGGCGACAGCCGCGTGAGAGCCACGACCTTCCACCCCTGCTGCGCGACCGCGCGGTCCACGGCGTGCAGCTTCGGCCGACCCTCGAGCCAACGCTCGACTCGACTCCGGGCGAAATAACGTGCAATCAGGAAGGCGAGCGCGGCACCGGTTGTCGCCGACAGAGCCACGACGAGAGTGCCCGGACCCAGACCGAAGGCTACCCCCGCCCCGATCGTGAGTGGCGAACCCGGCACGAGCAGCACCACGGCCAGAACGTAGGCCAGACCGTACACCAGCGGAGCGGCCGGCCCGAAGCGTCCCACCCACTGACGCAGGCGGTCGACGAAACCGGCCTCGCCGCTCGCGTCGCCACCCGAGCCGTTGGCCGAACCGACAGGCGTGGCCGCGTCCAGGCCTTGTTTCGGGGCCGGCGCCCGGTGTGCGTTGAGGGACCAATCGTAGTCCGTGAATCGCACGGGGGGCTGCCCGGCACCCTGCTCCACGAATTCAGCGATCTCGGAACGTGAATAACGCGCGACGTACTCGGGAATCGTGGCGGCGACAGGGCTCCAATCATCCGCGACGAAGTCATCGCCGTACCAGTCGAAGTATCGTGACAGCATCAGTGTTCCGCCCTCGACGCGCACGTTGGCTTCATCGGCGAGAAAGCTGCGCGTCCGCTCATCGAGCTGCGCGTCGAGCTGCCGGCCATCGAACGCCCAGGGAGGAAGGGGCGCGCAGGATTGCGAGGCGCAATTGAGGGCGAAATGAATCCGTGGATCTTTGAAGAAGGGCCGCAACAGGTTGTGCTCGAGATTGTCCAGCGTGAGCTCGTGCCCTCCCACGCGGTGGGAGATTCGCGTCCACACGCCATCGATGTCCCGAATCGACGTCACGTCGGGCCGATCCAGAATCGTTCGGACGGTGAGGGCGTTGTATGCGTTGATCAGCAACGCCTCCAGCTCTGCGGGTGCCAGTGCTCCCAGATCGGCGGTGGCGATGCGCTCCAGGTAGTCGTCAAGGTCGGCGCGACGCGCCTGGAAGTAGCGGTAGTCGACGAGCCCCTCGTGCGTGCCCTCTGCCAGCAGGCGACTCCACGCGGAGTGGTCGAAGGTCGCCTGACCGGATTCCAGCGATGACTGGACGGCCTCGGCGAGCGGGCCGCTGATCGGACGGCTGGCGGGGGCGCCACATGTCGCCACTGCCGTAGAGAGCATACAGAGCATTCCAATCACTCCGGATGCCCTCGCTGTCGCATATCGCTTCATGTCGAGAAACCCTCGCCGTCGCCTGCCATTCTGATCCGAACTCCGCCGGTAAGAACCGTCGGATGGCGCGAGGGTTCCGCGACCCCGCGTCGATCAGGTCCCGGGCGGCCTCTCGCCCACGACCCATTTCACGGTCTGCCCGGCCGACAGGACATCATCCTCTCGCACCCCGTTGAGCAGCGAGAGCTCGCTGGCCGGGATGGGAGACCCGCGTCGCGCAGCAAGCTGCGCGACCGTCGCGTCGCGATCGAGGGTCAGAAGGTCGATACGCATGGGCTGGGCGTCCAGCGCGGCGGGGTCTGTCAGACGGTCGAACGAGCGCGCCGTCGCCCGGAACGCTTGTTCGTAGCGGCCCAGCTTGCCCTGCGGCGAATAGCCGAGAATTCGGTACGTTCGCCCGTTGTAGTCGAGGAACGCGGCGACACCCTCGAGCACACCCTGCTCGGTTCGTGCCTGGAAGCGACCGGTCGTGGCCGGGAGCCCGTTGATCGTCTCCCGGTCGATGCCGGCTCCGCTCATCCCTTCCTGCGTGAAGAACTCTCGGGCGGCGGCCGTGTGACCGCCCGTCCCGGCCAGAGTCAGCTGAACCAGGGCGTCTTCCTCCGGACTCAGAGCGAGCACGGCCTGGGTCAGGTTCTGGGTCCGCCAATCGGTCGGAAAGCGGAGCTGGAAGGCCAGATCCGGGTGCAGAAACAGCGCCTCCTGGAAGAACCCATGCCGGGGGTTCTCGCCGTACACGAGCCCGTCGACGAGACGCAGAAACTCGTTTCTATGGACTACCGTCGTGGCCAGCCGTTGCGGCGGCACCGTATCGACGTGCGCCTGAATACGGTCGATGCGATCCTCCGAGCTCGGGTGGGTCGACAACCAGTTCGGTATCCCGCTGCCACCTCGAAGCTCGGTCTGACGGGACAGCATTCGGTGAACCTTTACCGCTTCCCTGGGATCGTACGCCTTTCGGAGACCGTAGCGGACGCCGAGAAGGTCGGCCTGGTGTTCGTCGTCCCGACTGTAGCTCAGGAACAGGACCCCCAGACCGGTGCCGATCACGCCCTGCAACGAGGCGACTTCGTCGCTGAGGATGGAAGCGACGCCGAGTCCGAGACCCGCGAGCTGTGCCCGGCTGATCTGCTCGACGGAATGTCGCGCGGTCACGTGCCCGATCTCGTGGCCGAGGACAGCCGCCAGCTCCGCCTCGGAATTGAAGTGGGTGAGAATTCCCCGCGTCACGTACAGGTAGCCGCCTGGCAGCGCGAACGCGTTGACTGTCGGATCGTCGACGATCTTGAAGCTCCACGGGAGCTGCGGTCGCTCGGAAACGGCGGCCAGCGCCTGGCCGATCGAGTCGACGTACGCCTCCAGCTGCGGGTCTTCATAGAGACCCATGGTGGCGTCCACCTGGGCCGAGTACTCCCGGCCCATCGCGATCTCCTGCTCCTCTCCGATCAGCGACAGCATCAACCCGCCCGTCGCCGGATTCGTCGCGCATCCGGCCGCGCCAGCGGCGAGCCACCCTGCGACAAGCGGGATGTTGAGGAACCGCACCCGACGTCTCATGATCTGCTCCTGTGTGATTCGGCTTGCGTGCGTACCGTACACGTTAGAGGAACGGCCCGGATGCGCCAGAACCGTGTCGCCCCTCGCGCTGATAGACAGCGCAGCCGACGGCCAGGTCACCGGCGGTGAGAGCGTCGTGCGAGGCGACGATGGAGTATCCCGGCTATCGACGCCCCCGAGCCAATCACGCATACTCGCGTCAGAACAACGCCGAGCGCTGGGCGACTGTTCTGATGGTGAACTGGATACGAATGGTAGGCGGTCGCCTGTGAGCATACACAACTACACCGTTCTTTGGCCCCGGTTCTTCGCGGCGGCAGGACTCACGCTCCTCGTGGCCTGTACGGAGAGCGTGCTTGCTCAGGAACCGGCACCCGAGCAGATAGGCGACACCTCTGCGGTCGGCACCGAGGCGGCCGAAGGCACCCGCATGTCGTCTTTCGCCGTCGAGGGCATGCAAGTCTACGACGGCAGCAGCCGGGCAACGCGAGTATCGTTGCCCCGTCTTTCCGAGCCTTCCATTCGCATCGACGGCGTGCTGGACGACCCTGCGTGGGCCCGCGCCGCCGTCCTCACCGGCTTCACACAGTTCGACCCGAATGAGGGGATACCGGCGCAGGAGCCGACGGAAGTGCTGGTCATCTACGCGCCGGACGCACTGTACATCGCGATCCTCGCCTTCGATTCTCAGCCCGAACTGATCCCCGCCATCCTCACCGAGCGGGACCGCGGCATCTTCGACGATGACTATGTGCGTCTGATGCTCGACACGTTCAACGACGCGCGGCAGGCGTACCTGTTCTTCGTGACGCCCCGCGGGTTGCAGGCGGACGGATTGTGGATCGAGGGGCTGGAGAGGGGTGGCGGTGGCGGTGGCGGCGGCGGTCGTCATCCAATCGACCTCGATCCCGACTTCATTTGGGATTCGGCGGGCCGAGTGACGGAAGACGGCTGGGTGGCGGAGATCCGGATCCCGTACGTCAGCCTCCAGTTGCCCGCCCGGCGAGAGCAGACGTGGGGTTTTAACGCCGTCCGGCAAGTCAGGCGCACGAGTTTCTCGCAGTCCTGGTCCCCTTTGACGCGCGAACAGACGAGCACTCTCGCCCAGAGCGGCCAGCTTAGCGGCCTGACCGATCTCGCCGCGCGCAAGCTGATCGAGCTCAACCCCGTGGCCACCGGACGGCTGGACGCGATACACGACGGCGAGACGCTGGTGCGCGAGAGCGTGCAGCCGGAGCTGGGCCTCGATGCACGGTATGGCGTGACACGGAATCTGACGCTCGGTGCCACGCTGAACCCGGACTTCTCTCAGATCGAGGCCGACGCGGATCAGATCACCGTCAACGAACGCTTCGCCATCTTCTTCGACGAGAAGCGCCCCTTCTTCCTGGACGGCACGGAGGTGTTCAACACGCCGAACCGTCTCGTCTACACCCGGCGAATCATCGACCCCTCGGGCGGCGCCAAGCTGACCGGCAAGGTCGGATCGGTCGACGTGGGATACCTGGGGGCGTTGGATCGCAGCCCGATCGTCATCGACTCCCTCGAGAGCGAAGCGCTGTTCAACATGGGTCGGGCGAGGCTCGACATCGGCGCGGGTTCAAACATCGGCGGGCTGTACACCGACCGGACGCTTCTGGGGGGTGAAGGCTACAACCGGGTGGCGGCCGTCGACACGCGGCTCCTGTTCGGCCAGCGCTACTCGTTCACGGCGCAGGTGGCCGGCGCCTGGACGCGCGAGTACGAGGAGGACGGCGTTCCGGAGAGCGCCGCATCCCGGTTCGGTCCGCTGTTCTCGGCGGATCTGAGACGCACGGGCCGGGAATTCTCGTGGTCGCTGGAGTTCGAGGACGTCCATCCGGACTTCGAGACCCAGACGGGTTTCATTCGGCGGGTCGGCGATCTGCGGGCGGAGGGATCTCTGGATCGCTCGTTCTTCCCCGAAGCGGGCTCGGCCGTGGAGAGCTTCGGGTTCCAGTTGCGGCTGGACGGGTTCTTCGACCACGATGAGTTCTGGGGCGGGGAGCAGCTCGGGCCGTTCGAGTTCGACGCGCAGGTCGAGGCCGACGTCAATTTCCGTGGCAGCCGTCGGTTGGAAGCGAGCTTTCGCGACGGTTATTTCCGCTTCTCGCCGGACGCGTACGACGACTACCAGGTAGAGGGAGAGGACGGCGAACTGGCCGCGTTCTCGGTCCCCGATCCGCTGAGTCACATGCTGGCCGTCGGGCTTTCCGCCGGCTGGCGCTTCTCCAATGCTCTTCAGTTCCGTGGTCGCCTGTCGTACGGAGAGACGCCGATCTTCTCCGAGGCCTCCCGCGGACTCGAGCTCCGCTTGGGACCGAGCTTCGAGATCCGGCCCACGGCCTCACTCGGGATCGATCTGTCGTATTCGTTCTCCCGCATCTGGCGAGACTCCGACGGGAGCTTCTTCTCGGCGGCCGACATCCCGCGGTTGCGTCTCCAGTACCAATTCAGCCGCGCGCTGCGCACTCGCGTCGTTCTCCAATACGACCTCCAGAAGCGCGAAGCCCTGCGGGACCCGACCACCGGGCAGCCGATCTGGATCGATGGCGAGCTCGCCGGCGCGGAGACCGAAGGTGATTTCCTCAGCCAGCTGTTGATCGCGTTCGAGCCGTCGCCGAGGACGACCTTCTTTATCGGGTGGTCGCGAACCATGGAGGGCGATCGGACGTTCGACCTGGGCCGAATGGAGACGATGACCGAGGGCTTCTTCGCGAAATTGAGCTATCTGTTTCGGCTCTGAGCGCGGTGCGTACGCCAGCTTCCCGGCTCCGGCTCAGCCTTCATCGCGCCCCTGGTCCAGCATCCGTTCGAGCTGATTTACGAAGTCGACCTGCGCCCGATTCATCTTGAGCCGCGCGTCGGCCACGCGGCACCACTGAACGCGGTCGACCTCGGGAAACGCCCGCATCCGACCGGAGCCGCGAGGCCACTCCATCTCGAAGGTGTTGCTGCGGAGTGCCGCCGGGTCGCAGTCACCCTCGAACGCCCAGCCGTGCACGACCTTGCCGCCTCGCTGCTGGACGGGCGCGAGCTCGATAAACGGCCCGTGTGGCTCGAAACCGGTCTCCTCCTCGAACTCACGACACGCCGTGTCGAGCGGATCCTCGCCTGGCTCGATGAGCCCCTTGGGGACGGTCCACGCCCCGGCGTCCTTGAATTCCCAGAACGGTCCGCCGGGGTGTGCCAGTAGGACCTGGAGCTCGCCGTCCACCCGGCGGTACATCAGCAGTCCACTGCTCTGCTTCGGCATCGGGAGAAAAGCTGCGGCCGGGGCAGAGGACCCCGGCCGACTGTTCTACTCGCTCTCCGCGGTTCCGGCTTCCACTGGCTCGGCAACCGGGACCTCGCGCAGATAGAGATCCAGGAACTCGCGGATCTTCCGGTAGGCCTCGAGCTGGTTCTCCTTCTTGCGGAAGCCGTGCCCCTCGTCCTCGAACAGGACGTACTCGACCGGAACCCCGTTGGCTCGCACGGCCTCGACGATCTCGTCGGACTCGACCTTCAGGACGCGCGGGTCGTTCGCTCCCTGGAGCACCATGAGGGGCCGCACGATGTTCTCGGCGTGGAAGAGAGGCGACTTCGCCTTGAAGAACTCCTCGTCGTCGAAGTCGCCCATTTCCTGCTCGAGCGCGTCTCGGAACGATTCCCACCAGGGCGGGATGTTGGTGACCGTTCGATGCCAGTTGGAGATGCCGAAGATATCCACGCCGGCCGAGAACTCCTCGGGGCGGAACGTGAGGGCCGCCAGCACCATGTAGCCGCCGTAGCTCCCACCCATGATTCCGATCCGCTCGGGGTCGATCCAGCCGGTGTCGATCAGCATTTGCTTGCTGGCCACGCAGTCGTCCAGGTCTGCCTCGCCGTGCTTGCGATCGTCCATCTTGTAGAACGTCTTGCCGTAGCCGGTGCTTCCGCGGTTGTTGATCGCGTAGACCGCGTACCCATGGTTCACGAGGTATTGGGTCAGCCCCGAGTAGCCGATGCGGGACTGGCCACCGGGCCCCCCGTGCACCATCACGACGGCCGGAACCGGGTTGTCGGGCCTCGCCTGGATCGGCTTGTAGAGCAAGCCGGGGATCTCCACCCCGTCATACGAGGCGAAGCGGACCACCTCCGGCTCGACCAGGTTGGCCGGTTCGATCTCGGGGCTGAGCGTGTTCGTGAGCTGCGCCGGCTCGCCGCCCGGCAGCTCGCGGACATAGAGATTACTGGGGGAGCGACCGGAGCTGGCATAGAAGGCCATCCGCGCATCACTGGGCGCGATCGACACCGACGTGATGTCGAGCGCCGTCTCCGGGAGTTCGATCTCCACCATGCCGGGCATCGCGAACATGCGGATGTTCGTTCGGGCGTCCTCGTTGATCCCGACCACCATGTGATCGCCGCTGTCGGAGAAGTAGGCGAACCAGACGTCCCATTCCGGCTGCAGGACGGATTCGGACTCGCCGGTGGCCAGATCCATCTTCGCCAGATACGAGAACTCGCTGCCCTCGTCCGTCGTGTAGTAGAGGCTGGTGCCGGCAGGGCTGAAGTCCTGCGGGCTGTTGGAGACGTCGCCCTCGTGGGGGGTGAGGTGCCGCATCTCTTCCGTCTCGCGGTCGTACAAATAGATATCGCTGTCGCTGGTCGTGCGCGGCTTCGTGAAAGCCAGGTAGCGCTCGTCGCGGGACATGCCGCCGAACTGGTAGCCGGTGTCGTCCTGGTAGATGAGGCTCCGCTGGTAGCCGTCGACGGACACCTCGTAGATGTCGAAGAAGCGGTTGTCGCGCTCGTTGGAAGCGATGAGGAAGCTCTCGTCATCGTAAGCCCAGCCGGCAAACCACGCCTTGAGCCCCTCGCCGGGCGTGATGTCCGTCACCGTGCCGTCCAGTTCGTGCACGTACACGTGGTCCAGCTCGTTGCCCCCCTCGTCGGCCATGTACGCGAAGCGCTCGTCGTCGGGAAAATAGCCCGCCACCCGGATCGACTCCGTCGTGGAGTTGGTGAGCTGGGTCGGGTCGCTCCCGTCCACGGGGATGGCGTAAGCGTTAAAGATCCCGGTCTCGTTGGAGCTCACGAGGATCTTGCTCTCATCGGGCGAGAACGACCCGCCGAACACGGCGGTCGTCTCGAGGAACTGATCGATCGTGTACTGCTCGAACGCCACCGATGGCTCGCCCTCGTCTCCTGCGCGATCGGCCGCCTGGCAGCCG
Organism: Gemmatimonadota bacterium; assembly: GCA_039586095.1. Taxonomy (GTDB): domain Bacteria; phylum Gemmatimonadota; class Gemmatimonadetes; order Palauibacterales; family Palauibacteraceae; genus JBDHBD01. The sequence goes on along the minus strand of JBDHLB010000080.1, from coordinate 2,122 downwards.
ACGAGCACGACGACGGGGAGCAGCGGAAGCATGAGCGAGCGAAACGACTTCGCTGCGGATATCACGGGTTCCTCCGGTCTCTTCGTTGCGGGGTTTCCTGTCGCTCTTCTACCATACGGGTAGCTTGTCGTGTAGTTGCAGTCGAGGGGGCAGTCGGCGGGAAACTCACTCCGGCCAGGGAGGTCTCCGATCCGCAACGGCAGCGATCGCAACTCTCGGGATCACTACGACGTCATCGTGGTCGGCTCCGGCGCCGGAGGCGGGACCGCCGCCTTCGTGCTCGCGGTCCATGGCGTGAAGGTGCTGGTGCTCGAGGCGGGGCGCTGGTACGACCCGATCGCCGAGACCCCCATGTTCGACCTGCCCAAGGACGCACCACTGCGGGGGGCCGGCACGCCCGACAAGCCGTTCGGCTTCTACGATGCAACGGTGGACGGCGGCTGGCAGGTGCCAGGAGAGCCGTATACCAGCGCGGAGGGCACGAACTTCCTGTGGTGGCGCTCCCGTATGCTGGGGGGTCGCACCAACCATTACGGTCGCATCACGCTCCGGGCGGGACCCTACGACTTCAAGCCGTACAGCCGTGACGGCCTGGGCACCGACTGGCCGATCGACTACGAAGTTCTGGCGCCGTACTACGACAAGACGGAAGCCTTCATCGGCGTGTTCGGGACGAACGAAGGGCTGGAGAACACACCCGACTCCTCGCCCGGCGTCCTGCTTCCACCGCCCCCCATGCGGGCGTACGAGCAACTCACCCGAAAGACATGTCGACTGCTCGGCATGCCGGTGATCCCCGCGCACGTCGCGGTGCTCTCGCAGCCGCTGGACCACGAGCGCGTTCCAGCGGTGCTTTTCCCCGGCAACGAGCTCGCGCAGCGGGTCACCGCCGAGGCCATGCGCTCGAGGGCCCCGTGCCTGTGGGCCACACACTGTGGCCGGGGCTGCTCGATCAAGGCGGCCTACCAGTCACCCACGGTCCACCTTCCCCCCGCCCTCGCGACGGGCAACCTAGACATCGTCACGGACGCCATGGTGCGGGAGGTGACGGTCGACGCAGCGGGACGGGCGACCGGGGTCCATTACGTCGACAAGAGGACGCGCACGGATCACCATGCTGCCGCCCGGGTCGTCGTACTGGCGGCCAGCGCGTGCGAGTCGGCCCGCATCCTTCTCAACTCGAAGAGCTCGCTCTTCCCCGATGGGCTGGCCAATGGAAGTGGTCTGGTCGGCAAGTACATCATGGACACGGTGGGCGCCGGCCTGTCCGCCCAGATCCCCGCGCTCGAGAACCTTCCTCCCCACAACGAGGAGGGGGCCACGATGATTCACGCGTACATCCCGTGGTGGCAGTACGGGGCGCAAGCGCGGGGACGAATGGACTTTCCCCGCGGCTACCACATCGAGTTCGGCGGCGGCCGGATGATGCCTGGATTCGGCGCGTTCGGCGGTCTCGAGCCTCTCACCGGGGGCTCCTACGGCAGGCAGTTCAAGGAGGACTGCCGTCGCTATTACGGGTCGTTCATGTGGTTCGACGGCCGGGGCGAGATGATCCCCAACGAGGACTGCTACTGCGAGATCGACCCGGACGTCGTGGACGAGTGGGGAATCCCCGTGCTGCGCTTCCACTGGAAGTGGTCGGAGCACGAGCTGAACATGGCGGCCCACATGCAGCGGACCTTCGCCACCATCGTCGAGGAGATGGGCGGACGGGTCCTGAGCACGGTGCAGGAGGATGGGGCGAAGGCGATCGCCGCCCCGGGGCAGATCATCCACGAGGTCGGCGGTGTTCGCATGGGCAGCCGGCCCGACGACTCCGTGCTGAACGAGTGGTGTCAGGCGTGGGAGGTCGCGAACCTGTTCGTGATGGATGGCGGCCCGTTCGTGACGAACCCCGACAAGAACTGCACACACACGCTGATGGCGCTCGCCTGGCGCTCGAGCGACTACCTGATTCAACAGCTGGGCAACGGGAGTCTCTGATGAACGGGAGCTTCTGATGGCGGAACATGAGCGCCGCCGTGACATCAGCCGGCGACGGGCGCTCCAGGTGCTGGCGGCGGGCACCGGGGCGGCGGCCGCGCTTCCTGTGCTGTCCTGCGAGCCTGCGGAAGAGGCAAGC
>JBDHLB010000079.1:0-10551 GCA_039586095.1 Gemmatimonadota bacterium | reverse complement strand
TGTTCGGTGCGATTCTGCTGTGGAGGGTGCTCAAGGAGAGGAGAATCCGTGTGGCGTCCGGGGCAGCCGTCGGGGTCGCGTTGCTTCTGCTCCCCGTAGTCGTTCTGGCTCCCGCCTCCTTCGGTCAGTGGCTCGACAGCCTCGGAAACGCCAGCACGGCGTTGGACGTGGTTCCGGTCGAAACCTGGAAGACGGCGACGCTGGCAGGACTGGTGCGCGGGTGGATCTTCTCCATCTGGGGAAACGCGCCGACGTGGCCTCTTTGGATCCTACCCCTCGTCGGACTGCTCGCGGCCGCGTCTTGGGTCGAGCGGTATGGAGCTGCGTTGAGTCTCGTAGCGCTATCGCCCGTGCTCCTTTGCCTTTCGTACATGTTCGCCCCGTATGGCTGGGTATTCGACCAAGCGATCCTGCTGCCACTGCAGGTCGCGATCGTGAGCCAGGCCTTCCAGAGGGATAGGCCCAGCGGTTCGCGATTCGGAGTCCTGGCTCTTCTGCTGGGTATCCAGCTGGTCGCGATTCTGATCGGCCTGCGAGATGAAGTCGCGCAATACGAGTTCTTCTGGATCCCGCTGGCGCTGCTGGGTGTCTGGTTGTGGCAATGGCCACGAATCGAGGCACATCTGACGCCGGAGACACCGGCGAAGGAGTGAGAGAAGAAGCGAATGAGCACGAAGAGGTGGACCTACGAAGACGTGCCCAGGCAGGGCGGGAGGGTCGCGATCGTGACCGGGGCCAACACGGGGATCGGTTTCGAGGCGGCGCGGGCACTGGCCAAGAAGGGAGCGCGCGTGATCCTTGGTTGCCGCAGCAGAGAGAAGGGCGAAGCAGCGGTGGCGCGCATCGAGACGGAAAAGCCTGAGGAGAAGCCCGAGCTCGCCCTGCTCGATCTGGCCGACCTGAAGTCGGTTCACCGCTTTGCAGACGAGGTGCTCGGCGGCTCCGAGAGGCTGGATCTGCTCATCAACAACGCCGGTGTCATGGCGTGCCCCGAGAGCCGCACAGCGCAGGGGTTCGAGCGGCAGTTCGGTGTGAACCACCTGGGTCATTTCGCGCTAACCGCGCTCCTCATGCCCCTTGTGAGCCGGACCCCTGAGTCGCGTGTCGTCACCGTGTCCAGCCAGGCCCACCGAGCGGGCTCTATCGTGTTCGACGATCTGGATTTCTCGAGGCGCGGATACAACCCCATGGGCGCGTACGGGCAGAGCAAGCTCGCCAACCTGCTGTTCACGTTCGAGCTGCAGCGGCGGCTCGAAGCGTCCGGTGCCGACACCATCGCGGTCGCCGCGCACCCCGGCTGGACGGCAACAGACCTCCAGCGGCATGCGTGGTACGCGCGGTGGCTGAACCCGTTGTTCGCCATGTCCACGGAGAAGGGAGCGCTTCCGACCCTGCGAGCTGCCACGGCGCCGGATGCGAACGGCGGCGACTACTACGGTCCGGGCGGCTTCTACGAGATGTGGGGGTATCCAGAGCGCGTGGGTTCGAGCGATGCGGCCCAAAGCCTCGAAGATGCAGCGCGCTTGTGGACCGTGAGCGAGGAGCTGACCGGCGCGCGTTTCGACGACCTGGCAGCCGGCTCCGCGTGAAACGATTCGGGGCTCGGCGTGACGGTGGTGTGCCGTGGTCACTCCTCCTGCTGATCGCGGCCGGTGCGCTCGCTTTGCTCGCTCGGGACGTCCCCGGCGCGCACCGGCAGACGGACCCCCCCGGGCCGGGGGATAAGCCATACCTCGTAGTGCTGGGGATCGCGCAGGACGGAGGCGTGCCGCAGGCTGGCACCCGGGATCACCCGGCCTGGAAGGATCCGGCCCTCCGCCGCCTGGCCACGTCTCTGGCGGTCGTCGATCCCGCGACGGGGGAACGGTGGCTCTTCGAGGCGACCCCCGATCTCCGGGAACAACTCCATCGGCTGGATGTGATCGCCCGGCCCGTTGCGGCAACAGGCGCCCCCGGTCTGGCCGGGATCTTCCTCACCCATGCCCACATCGGCCACTACACGGGCCTCATGCATCTCGGGCACGAGTCGATGGGAGCAAAGGGAGTGCCGGTGTACGCGATGCGGCGCATGCAAGCCGTGTTGCGACACGGCGCGCCCTGGAGCCAGCTCGTCCGCTACGGCAACATCGAGCTACGCGGCCTCGACGACGCAGTCAGTGTGGCACTGAACGACCGTCTCCGCGCGACCCCGTTTCTAGTGCCGCACCGACAGGAATATTCCGAGGTCGTCGGTTTTCGCATCCAGGGACCCGACCGAGCCGTGCTCTTCCTGCCCGACATCGACAGCTGGGAGGAATGGGACCGGTGGGGAGTGAGGCTGGAAGACGTGCTCGCAGCAGTAGATGTGGCCTATCTGGACGCCACCTTCTACGCGGACGGCGAAATCCCCGGCCGCGACATGACAGGGTTTCCGCACCCGTTCATCACGCACACGATGCGACGCTTGGCCGACCTGCCTGCATCGGAACGCGCAAAGGTGCGCTTCATCCACCTGAACCACACGAACCCGGCGCTGCAGGAAGACAGCGAGGCGCGGCGGGAGATCGAGCGAAACGGATTCCGTGTGGCGGAGGAAGAGGAGCGGCTCGAGCTCTAGCTGGCCGCGTACCTGTCGAGCAACGAGCCGGCCAGCCGTTCCAGTTCCTCCTTCGTCCGGCCCTCGAAGCGGCGGGTACAGACCACGTCGTAAGCGTCGCACAACGTCGCACAGGCGGCTCCGGTGACCATGGTGTCGGCCATGTTGAAGAGGACGTTGTCCTCCTTCAGGATGTGCCCCCGAATCAGCTCGATGTATCCGCGGCCGGCATTCGCGAGGATGCTCCACGCCTGCTCATCGCCTCTTCTCGCCTTGGGGAGCGCGTCGGCCATGTGTCCCACGAAGGAGCGACCCTGTCGATGCTCGTTCAACATGACCGCGATCGGTCCGGTCTGACGCGGCAGTCCACGTACCTCCAGCTCGGGGAAGAGCAGGTCCTCTTCCTTTCCGTGATGACACGCGTCAGCGAAGAGACGGAAGAATTGGACGCACTCGTCGAGGCTGCCAAAGTCGGGCTCCGTGCCCTGGTCGACGCCGTCCAGAATCCGCTCCAGCACGCCGGCCACCTCCAGAATGTGCACATGCTCCTTGCGCAGTGCGTCTGTCGCCGTGCGGTTTCCGTTCACGACAAACCTCCTCACAACGTCCGGCGTGTCCTTCAACAGACCTGCTGTAGGGCCTCGCTTCCCTGAAGGTTAGCGAGCAGCGAGGGGCCATGGTAGCGGCTGTCGCTTTGAACATCCTTCTCGAGACCGCAGGTTGCCACCAGGCCCCATACCTGGAGACGACCATGTGTGCGAACGAGCGTTCTTTATCCTCCTCCGACAGCCCTCTCTCCCCGTCGGGCGCGTCTCGAGTTGCCGGCCGGACGGGTGTCAGCCGCCGGGAACTCGTCAAGCTGGGAGCCCTGGGTGTCGGTGCGGCGGCGGTCGGTTGTGCGGCCGCCGGCTGTTCGATTCAGGCGCGCTCCGGGTCGCGGCGAGATCCGGCACCGCCGCCGTTCGCTGCCCCTCCCACGGATGAGGTCCGGATCGGCTTCGTGGGCATCGGCGGGATGGGGTCGGTCCACGTCCGCCATCTCCTGAACATCGACGGTGTTCGCCTCAAAGCGCTGTGCGACATTCGGCCGGCCCACGCGGAGCGGGCTCGGGATTGGATGATCGAAGCCGGTCGACCCGAGCCCCGACTGTACACGCGCGGAGAATGGGACTTCGTGCGCATGTGCGAAGAGGAGGAACTGGATCTGGTGTTCAACGCGACGCCATGGCGGTGGCACGTACCCATATGCGTTGCCGCGATGGAGAACGAAAAACACGCGGCGACCGAAGTGCCGGCGGCCTCCCGGCTCGACGATTGCTGGAAGCTCGTCGAGACGGCGGAGTCGCAGCAGAAGCACTGCGTCATGATGGAGAACGTGAACTACGGACGCTGGGAGATGCTGGTCTTCCACATGGTCCGCCGGGGGGTGTTCGGCGAAGTGCTTCACGGCGAAGGCGGCTACTTGCACGATCTGCGGGGCGTGAAGTTCTCGTCCGAGGGTGAGGGCTTGTGGCGACGGGAGCACTCGAAGGTGCGCGACGGCAATCTGTACCCCACACATGGACTGGGCCCGATCGCGAACTGCATGGATATCAACCGGGGTGACCGCTTCGACTATCTGGTCTCGATGAGCGGCCCCTCACGTGGTCTGCAGGAGTTCGCGCGCGAGCATTTTCCGTCCGATGCCCCCCAGCGCCGCGAGACCTTTGCCCTGGGCGATGTGAACGTGAGCCTCATCAAGACGGCCAACGGGCGGACGATCTACGTAAGCCACGACACGAACCTCCCTAGGCCCTACAGCCGCATTCATCTCGTTCAGGGGACCCGTGGCCTGTTTCAGGGCTATCCGAACCGGGTGTACGTAGAGGGACGCAGCCCGGAGCACCGGTGGGAGGATGCCGAGGCCTACCTGGAGGAGTTCGACCACCCCCTGTGGAGGCAGACGGCCAAAGACGACAGGGAGTACCGCGGTGAAGGAGTCGGCCACGGCAACATGGACTATCTGGAGAATTACCGGCTCATCAAGTGCCTTCGCGAGGGGCTGCCGACGGACATGAACGTATACGACGCGGCCGCGCTGAGCGCCGTGTGCGAGCTGTCGGAGCGATCGGTAGCGAACGGAAGCCGCCCCGAGGCGTTCCCCGATTTCACGCGGGGTCGCTGGCGAACAAATCCGCCACTCGGGATTGTCGGGGCCTGATCATGTCTGATCCCGTCGCTCGATCGGCGTCCGAACCTGTCGCGAGACTGCGCGCGGCCTTTCGGGAACACTACGAGGGCGCCGATCCGACACACCTCGTCGAGTCCCCGGGCCGCGTGAACCTCATCGGCGAGCACACCGACTACAACGGCCTCCCCGTGCTGCCCATGGCGATCCAGCGGCGGATGACCCTCGTCTTCCGGCCCCGTGAACACCCGATCGTACGGATCGCGACTTCCCAGTCAGGCTTCGAGCCCCGGCGCTTCGAGATCAGTGAGGAGATCGAGCCGTATCCGTCAGGCGACTGGGGAAACTACGCCAAGGCCGCCGCGCTCACGCTGGCGCGACAGGCCGGAGTGTCCCGCGGCATCGACGCGATGCTCGAGTCCGATATCCCGGTCGCGGCCGGGCTCAGCTCGTCATCCGCGCTGGTGGTGGCGTCTGCGCTCGCGCTTTTGGAGGCGAACGATCTCGCTTTCGGGCGAACCGAGCTTGCCGGCTGGCTCGCCGCCGGGGAGAGATACGTCGGAACGCGGGGTGGCGGCATGGATCAGGCGATCTGTCTGAGCGCGAGGGCCGGCCACGCCGGCCGAATCGACTTCGAGCCTCTACGGGTCGAGCTTCATCCTGTTCCGGCCGACTGGTGCTTTGTCGTCGCCCACAGCCTCGCGACGGCTCCGAAATCGGGGGTCGCGCGGGAAACCTACAACCGGAGAACTTCCGAATGCGCGGAAGCGCTAGCCGCGGTTGCCACGCACCTGGGCGAGGACGGAAGGAGCGCCTCCTATCCAGCGCTCCTCGATCGACATGAGCCGAATGCGCTGTATGCCGTCGCAGAAGAAGTGCTCGATCCCGTGCTCCGCCGCCGTTTCCATCACGTGGTGAGCGAGGCGAGAAGGGTCGAACTGGCAGTCGAAGCTATGGCCCACGCCGACCTGTCGGTGTTCGGCGTGGTCATGGACGCCTCTCACCGAAGCCTGCGGGACGACTACGAAGTGAGCACGCTCGAGCTGGACAATCTGGTCAGGATCGCGGAAGAAGCCGGAGCGGCCGGAGCCCGGCTCACGGGTGCAGGCATGGGCGGCTGCATGATCACGCTCTGTCCCGCCGAATGGGAAGAAGGTGTGAAGAGGGCGCTCGCCGAACGTTTCTATGCGGGCAGAAGATACCTCGGCGGCCTCGAAGAGCGGCTATTCACCGCTCAGCCATCCGAGGGCGCATCCGTCACCGCCCTCTAATGGTTCTCACCCTCGGGCACACGTTCTGTCGATGTGCGTGAAGAGTGCCCGAATCGCTGCCGAGCCGCCTCACTCGAAGCCGACCCGGGACAGGAGTCGAAACAGCCACCACGCCGACCCACCGACCAGGAGCGCGCAAAGGAGTGCCGCGCCCCTGTTCCCGTACAGGAAGTAGCCCGTCCCGAACAGCGCCCCGTAGACCACGGTCACCCCGAGTAGCCAGCAGAGCAGGGCAGCGGTCAGACTGCCGCTCTCCTCGTCACCCACGGTGACAGCAGCCCGCCATCCGCCCCGGAAAGGACGGATCCGGTCGTAGAACGCCTGAAGCGTCGGCCTATCGGTCGCCGGGGTGACGAAGGTGACCAGGAGCCAAATCACGGTCGTCACGACGACGCCGACCAGGAGCCGCACGGAAGGATGCAGCGATCCGAATCCGAGCGCTTCGTGGGCGAACTGGAAGTAGATTGCAACCACGAACGAGATGATCATGGCCGAGATCTCGCTCCACGCGTTGACCCGCCACCAGAACCAGCGCAACAGGAAGATCAAGCCTGTGCCTGCTCCGATCTGCAGGAGGATCTGAAACGCCTGCAGCGCATTCTCCAGCCACAGCGCGACACCCGACGCGAGCACGATCAGGACGACGGTCGAGACACGCCCTACCGTCACGTAATGGTGCTCGTCCCGCTCCGAGGACACGAAGCGTCGGTAGAAGTCATCGACGATGTAAGATGCCCCCCAGTTGAGGTGCGTGCTGATCGTCGACATATACGCGGCGGCCAGCGAGGCCACCACGAGCCCCAGCAATCCGTGCGGCAGGAAGACAAGCATGGCCGGGTAGGCCAGATCGTGCCGCACGATCGACGGGTCGAGCCCCGGAAAGCGAGCGACAATCGAATCGAGGCTCGGATAGACGAGCACCGAGCACAGTGCCACGATCACCCATGGCCAGGGCCGCAGGGCGTAGTGGGCGATGTTGAACCATAGCGTCGCCCCCATCGACTCCTTCTCGTTACGTGCAGCCAGCATCCGCTGCGCCACGTACCCGCCGCCGCCCGGCTCCGCACCGGGATACCAGGTAGCCCACCACTGGACCGCGATCGGGATCAGAAAGACCGTTGCCGCGGTTCGCCAGTCCGAGAAGTCGGGCAACATCGACAGCTTGTCCGCGAGCTCCGGGCTGGCGACCAGGCCCGCCAGCCCGCCCACCTCGGGCTGCTGGAGCGCGAAGTAGGCAGCGGCGATCGACCCGACCATGGCGATCACGAACAGGAGCAGGTCCGTGACCACGACTCCCCACAGTCCGGAGCTGGCCGAGTAGATCACGGTGATCGCTCCGGCGACGAGGACCGTCGTGTATTTGTCCACGCCGAGCAGGACCCCGGAGATCTTTATCGCGGCCAGCGTCACGGTGGCCATGATCATCACGTTGAAGAACACGCCCAGGTACAGGGCCCGGAAGCCGCGCAGGAAGGCCGCTGGTCGACCCGAATATCGGAGCTCGTAGAACCCGATGTCCGTGAAGACACCCGAGCGGCGCCACAACTTGGCGTAGAAGAACACCGTGCACATACCGGTGATCAAGAAGGCCCACCACAGCCAGTTCTGGCTCACTCCGCCGGTTCGGACCATGTCCGTGACCAGGTTGGGTGTGTCCGTGGAGAAAGTCGTCGCTACCATCGAAGTGCCGAGCAACCACCACGGCAGCTTCCGGCCCGAGAGGAAGAACTCCTTCGTGCCCTTGCCGGCGCGCCGCGCGAACGCGAGCCCCACACCGAGGGCCACCACACCGTAGAGAGCCACCACCAGCCAGTCGACGCCGTTCAACTGCACTACGTTCCCCCTCGTCTCTTCGACCGCTTGCGGAACGCTTCAGCCAGATCGAGCGGGTAGTGTCCCTCTGCGACCTGCAGGTTGATGTGGTGCCGCACCGCGTCCAGATCCTCCGCGTGCGTGAGCCCGCAAAACGGGCCGGGGGTCGGGAAGACCCGAACCCGCACCGCGCGGAACGTGAGCAACTCCCCGATGGCCTCGCTCAGGAGAAACTCGGCCTCGTCTCGCCCGGCCGTTCGTTCGAGGAAGTCGACGAACCGATGCTCCAGGAGCTCGAACAGCGAAGGCCGAAAGCCCCAAAGATTCGTGGAGACGAGCTTCTCCGGGGCCAGCATCCGGGGATGCCCGTCCATCGAGACACCGGCGATCCCGTCATTCTCGGCCCGGATGTCGCAGACCTCCGCGATCTCTTCCAGGTCCCCATCGGAATCGAGACGGCACACCGCGCGGGACACGCCACCCGACAGGGACAACGTGTCGCGCACGCGGAAGCCGATCATTGCGAAAGATGGATCACCGACAGACTGCGTGTACCGGAAGTGCTCGGCCAGGAGGGAATAGGAGTCGGCGCCGTAGAAGTCGTCCGCGTTGCATACGGCGAAGGGCCCATCCACCACATCACGCACCGAGAGCACGGCATGACCGGTGCCCCACGGCTTGCGGCGCCCACTGGGTGGCACGTACCCCGATGGCAGATCCCACGGGTCCTGGGCCACGAACGACCATGCGAGCGCGCTGCCGACCACACGCCGCACGTGGTCGCGGAAGATCGGCTCGTGCTCCCCTCGGATTACCAGGACGACGCGTGTGAAGCCAGCCCTCGCCGCATCGAAGACGGCGTAGTCGAGCAACGCTTCTTCCGCCGGACCGACCGGCTCGAGCTGCTTGAGCTGTCCGTATCGAGTCGACAACCCGGCCGCCAGTACGACGAGCGTCAGATGCATGGAACGCTTGCGCCCCGGGCTACCAGGCCCAGCCTTCCCGGTACACCGGCCGGATGTACTCCTCGGGAAGCGTGGGGCTGAGGATCTCCCCCGTGGCCGGGTTCAGCTCCAACGCGCGCGCTGCGCGTAACGCCAGGTTGCCCAGGAGCACCATCTCGGTGAGCGGCCCGGCGAGTCCGGCGAAGTCGGAGCCGGCAGGGGGGCCGCCCTTGGCCGCTTCGATGAACTCGGCGTACGCGCCCTCGGTTCGCGGGTATTTCTCCGGAGGTGGATCCGCGAGCAGGCCGGCGTGGCGTTCTGGATCCAGCAAACGCGGTTCCTCTCCGTAAATGCCGGCAAACAACTCGCCGTCATCGCCGATCCAGAGCTGGCCGCTGTGGTCGAGCGGCCATCGGATGCCATCCGCCAGCGAATCGGGTTTCGTCGGGGCGAGGTTGCCGTCTCGCCACACCACCTTCACGGCGGGACGCGAGCCCTTCGCGTCGAAGTGATACACGATGCGGGAAGCGGCGGGTGCCGACTCCGGGTAAAGCGTGGTCGATTCTGGCTCGATGCGCGACGGGAATCCGAGGTCCAGGGCCCAGAAGGCGGCGTCCATGGCGTGGCAGGCGATGTCACCCAAAGCTCCCGTGCCGAAGTCCCACCAGCCGCGCCAGCTGAACGGTGCGTACGTCGGATGGAAGGGTCGTTCGGCGACCGGCCCCAGCCACAGGTCCCAGTCCAGCTCCGCCGGGACGTGATGCGATTCTGTCGGGCGGTCCATCGCTTGGGCCCAGATGGGCCGGTTCGTCCAATACTGGATCTCGCGGACCGTTCCGATCGCTCCCGCCTCCACCCACTCGCGGATCTGTCGCGTGCCCTCTCCCGCGTGCCCCTGGTTTCCCATCTGGGTCGCCACCCCGGCCTCCGAGGCCGCAGCCATGAGCTCCCGCACCTCCCAAAGCGTGCGGGCAAGAGGCTTCTGGATGCGGCAGTGCTTGCCGAGTCGCAGCGCCATCATACCGGCGACCGCGTGGGTGTGGTCCGGCGTCGAGACGCTGACCGCGTCGATGTTCGCGGCCTCCTTCTCGAGCATCTCTCGGAAATCTTTGTATCGCTTGGCCTTCGGAAATCGGTGAAAGGTGCCCGAAGCCCGATCCCAATCCACATCGCACAGCGCGTAGATGTTCTCGCTGCTCATCCCGTCTACGTCCCTCGCGCCCATGCCGCCGACCCCGATGCAGGCGACGTTCAGCTTCTCGCTCGGAGGCCGCTGTCCCGTCCCACCCAGGACATTGCGAGGCACGATCATCGCGCCGATCCCGGCTGTGGCCGTGCTGCCTACGAACGTTCGACGCGTCAGATTCTTGTCGTGCTTGCCACGGGACATCGTGCGCTCCTCGGTGGAGGTCTAGGGCAGCCCCAGCTTCTCCAAGACCTCGGGTGGGGGCCCATCGAAACGGTCCAGCGCGGTGTTGCCGATGTACTGCAGATCGGCCATCCCCTCTTCCGTCGTGTAGAACGCCGTCGCCGTCAGGTCTCTCATCTTGTCGAAGAATCGAGCCGCCGAGCGATACTCCGGGGCAGCTTCCGGCACATAGTGAATGTCGGCGCAGATCGCATCCTGCTGCCTCTCATCCAGCGCAGCGAACTCGCTTCCGAACCGACGCATCGATTCGACGTTCAGCCAGGCAAGCCCTCCCCGGATCACGGTCTTGTCGTTCTGATTCCTTTCGTAGGGCGCGCTCACCCATTCGTCGATGAACTCGTGTGCGCCGACGG
>JBDHLB010000150.1:0-3301 GCA_039586095.1 Gemmatimonadota bacterium | reverse complement strand
CGATGACGATGGCCTCCTCCGACGTCCTGAGGATGTCCAGCGCCGCGTCGGTCTGCTGACGGGCGGCCAGCTGGCGATCCTGGGCCTGCATTTGGGCGACGCGCTCGTTCTCCTGAGCCCGTACGATGCTCGACTCCCGGCTGAAGCCGTTGAAAAGCGGGTACGACGCCGACAGGCGGACGCTCCAGCTGGTCTGGCCGTCGGCCAGTGAGAAGTCACCGTTGTTCCAACTATAGTTGCCGCTCATCCTCAAGCTCGGCAGCCAGGCCGCCTTGGCCATGCCCACCGAAGCGCTGGACGCGGCCGCCGAAGCACGCGAGGCCAGCACCGAGGGAGACGAGGCCTGGGCCACGGCGATCGCGTCGTCCCGGGTGAGTCCCAGCGGCGACGGATCCAGGTCGTCGGGCGGGACGGGGACTACCGGCCCCGCCACGCCTACGTGACGACCCAGCGCGAACCGGGCCGCCTTGGCGGTAGTCTCGGCCTGGAGCACGTTCTGCTGGGCGTTGACCCACTCCAGCCGGGCGCGCAGCGAGTCCGAGGTGGTCGCGACCCCGAGCTCGGCGCGGCGACGAACGAGCTCCAGGCTCTGGAGCGCCTGCTCGACGCGCGACCGCGCGACGTCCACCAGCTCGGACTGCTCCAAAGCCGCGAAAAAGAGCTGTTTGGTCTCGAGACGCACCTGGAACCGCTGGTCTTCGAGGCCGGCCATGGCCGACTCGAGGCTCGCCTGGGTGCGGGCGCGGTCCGAGAAGCGCCGCCCGCCTTCGAACAACCCGACCGAAGCATTCAGTCCGGCGCTGTAGGAGTTCGCACTCCCTGACACGATGACGTCGGTGTTGGGGTCGAACCGCCTCGTGCTCGAGATCGACGAGCCCGCGCTGGCACTGAGCGACGGGAGAAAGGACCCGAACGACTCGCGGTTGTCCTGTTGGGCATTGGCGAAGGACGCCTGCGACTGCGCGAACGAGGGACTTCGCTCGATCGCCCGCTCGATCGCGTCATCCAGGGTGATTCGTTCGCCGACGGCCGTTTCGATTTCGGGCGCCCGCTCCGGCAGCCCCTCCTGGCCCTCCAGGGACGGGGCCCACAAAAGAAGCGCTCCCGCGGTGAGTCCGCAGAGCGCTCCCACTCGCTTCGCGATCATCGTCCCGCCTCAATCCCTTCGAAATGGCAGCCGCCCGTCCTGGTTCCGGTTCTCGCGATCCCACTCGGCGAGAATCGAGTCGTACTTCGCCGCTTGAACAGGCGTCATTTCCGCCTTGATCAGTTCCCGCGTGTCGTCGATGATGCCGTAGTACCGTGGGTAATAGGCTTCGCGGAACTCGTCGTTGAGCGTCCGCATGCGATCGCGGTGATAGTCGACGATGGAGTCCATCGCCGTGCGCTGCTCTTCCGTCGGCTCCACACGGTCATATGCACGACGTCGCCGCTGCGGCCGTTCGTCTTCGGCCTCCCCCGCCTCACCCGCGCGCGCGTCACCGCCGGGCGCCTGCTCGGCGTCCTGGGCGATCGACGGCTCGGCGGCTGGCGCCTCCGTTCCCGTGTCCCACGCCATTCCCACCAGGAAACCGCTTCCGAACACCAGCACCAGGATCAGCGCTGCGGCAAAGCGGGCGCCGGAGTTGGACATCAGAAGCTCTCCTCCAAAGACAACACGGCATCCGATTCCGTTTGGCCGACGGCCAGCACCGCCGGGATCGGCTCACCCTCCAGGCCGCTAACGAGGATCTCCTCCAGCGCCAGCGGAGCAGGCTCGACAAATGCGGGCTCCCGTATCAGCAGCAGCGCGGCAACGGCGGCCGCGAGCAGAGCGGTCGGCACCAGGGCGTTGCGCCACCCGAATACGATGTCGCTCACGCTCGTCGTCTTGCGGGCCCTGCGCCGAGCCAGCTCCGGACCCACGTTCACGAGGACGCGGTGACGGAATCGCTCCCAGTACCCGGGATCTCGGGACTCGGGATCCAGCACCTCGAACGGGAGACCGTGATCCGGACGGTCGTGGGTGTTCATGCCTCGTTCTCCGTTTCCATGGCGGTGCCTAACGACGTTCTCAGCGCCTTCCTCGCGAAGTGCAGATGAGATCTGACCGTGCCCGAGGGCAAGCCGAGACGATCGGCGATCTCACGATGTTTCCATCCTTCCATGTCGTGCAGCAACACGATCTCGCGCTGCACCTCCGGCAGCTCGGCCAACGCCTCCTGCAGCTGCCGCCTCAACTCCGTCTGTTCCGCGACTCGGTCTGGTGACGGCCCCTTGGACCCGGCGGTCGCGGGGATCGGGTCGGTGTCCCGGAGGACTTCCCGACGGACCAGATTTCGAGATCGATTCCGGACGATGGTCATCAGCCACGCACCGAATCGATCTGGCTTGCGACACTCTTCGATACGTTGGAGCGCCACCAAGAACGATTCCTGAGCCGCGTCCTCCGCGTCCTCGTGTCGACCGGTCACCGAGTAGGCAACGCTGTAGGCTGCCCGAGCATATCGATCCACGAGGAGTCCGAACGCAGCCGAGTCCCCTTCGCGGGAACGGCGGACGAGCTCGGCGTCCTCGATCGGTTCGCGGTCACCCATATTGACACCGGCACGGAATAAACGTAACCGGGCCTGTGGCGGCTGGACACTGACTTCCGCCTGTGGCACCGGTTCGTCGACGGCCGAGGCGGATCCACGCCGGTCCGAAGGCCGGCGTGCGGCTCGGGTCAGGCGGCGCCGCGGAGCCTGCCGTAGGGAAGGCTGGGCGTCGGTCGAACCTTGCCTCCCCAGATGAAGGCGACCACGGTCGGTGGAGGTTGACCGCCCATCGGTGACCGCCCGTTGGCGATCACGATTCCCCGCAGCGCCCGCGCCTCCGGGCGACGCGTGACCACTTGCCCGTTGGCCGGCGATCGTGCGCCCCCCTTCCCCAGGGAACCTCCCATCTTCTCACCCATGCCTCTCTGTCGTCTAAACTCGTAGGTGCGCGCAGCGAGCCGCCTTGCCCGCTGCCAGTCGGCGGGATCGATGGGGTTCGCCCCGTGCCCTCGGAGCCAGATACGGCCAAAAGATTGAGGGACAGCGGGTTGCGCGACCTACGTGGATACCGGCTTCGGAGGGAATTGTTCCAGGAATGGCGTACGCAGCGCAGGTCGGTCACCGGGGTGGACAGCGGGTCAGCCTCGCTGGCCGCGGCCCCTGTCTCGCCGGCTCGGCCGCGACTTGATCTCGGGCTCCTTGTAGGGCCGCGACCGTTTCATGTGCAGGATGAGCTCCTCGTCGTCGAGCGCGTCCAGGCTCGTTCCGACGAGCACGGTCTCCTT
>JBDHLB010000078.1:0-10725 GCA_039586095.1 Gemmatimonadota bacterium | reverse complement strand
CGCTCGGCGCACGGCGAAGCCCATGCGAGGGCACGAAGCGTCACCACGACATCACGACCGAGGAACCGTCATGAACCAGGGCCCCGCCACCGACCCGCCGCTCCGACCACCCCCACCCACGCTGTACCGGTGGGTCGTTCTGGTGGTGATCAGCCTGGCGATGTTCGGCAACTACTACGTGTACGACGCGGTCAGCCCGATCGCTGACCTGCTGAAGGAGCAGCTCGGATTCTCGGACAGCAACATCGGACTCCTGAACGCCATCTACAGCTTCCCCAACATCGTGATGGTGCTGATCGGCGGTATCCTGATCGACCGGATCGGCGTCAAGAAGGCCACGCTGCTGTTCGGGTTGCTGTGCTTCCTCGGGGCGGTGGTCACGGCGGCCACCGGCAACCTGGCCGTGATGGCCGCAGGGCGGCTGATCTTCGGTCTGGGCGCCGAGTCGCTCATCGTCTCGGTGACGACAGCGATCGCCAAGTGGTTCAGAGGAAAAGAGCTCTCGTTCGCGTTCGGTGCCAACCTGACGATCGCACGACTGGGCTCGTTTCTCGCCCTCAACTCGCCGACGTGGGCACGACCGGCGTTCGTGGACTGGCAGTGGCCTCTCCTCATTGCCGTGGGCTTCGGGACGCTCTGTGTGGTGGGCGCGATCATCTACTGGGTGATGGAGGAGCGTGCGGCGAAGGCGTACGACCTCGGAGAGGCTGGCGAGACCGAGAAGGTCGTGTTCGCGGATCTGTTCCGCTTTCCGCGCGCCTATCTCTACGTCGTCCTGCTGTGCGTGACCTTCTACTCCGCGATCTTCCCGTTCCAGACCTTCGCCGTGAAGTTCTTCATTGAAGCGCACGGGACGACGCGCGAGTTCGGTGGCTTTCTGTCGAGCATGATCACCCTGTTCGCGATGGTCTTCACGCCCCTGTTCGGGTACCTCGTTGATCGGGTGGGTAGACGGGCCCTGTTCATGATGTGGGGGTCGCTGCTGCTCGTCCCCGTCTATCTGATGATGGCGTACACGGACGTCGATCTGCGCGTCCCCATGGCGATGATGGGCATCGCGTTCTCGCTCGTGCCGGCCGTGATGTGGCCGTCGGTGGCCTATCTGGTCGACGAAGCCAGGCTGGGAACCGCCTACGGCTTCATGACCATGATCCAGAACATCGGGCTCTTCGGGTTCAACCTCATGATCGGGTGGGCCAACGATACCTCGGGTGCCAGCGTCGAGAACCCGGGCGGTTATGCCCTCGGGATGTGGATCTTCTCGACACTCGGCTTCCTCGGCTTCTTCTTCGCCTGGCTGCTCCGCCGGCAGGAGACCGGCCCGGACGCGCACGGGCTGGAGACGATCACCGTGAAATCGACCCAGGCTGCGGAGGCCAGGCGGCGCGAGGGCGAGGCCGAGTAGCGGCGCGAGGACGAACAGTCGCGAGCGGACGTGCTCGTCAGTCCCGAACCACGATCGTCGCCTTCATGAACGGGTGAGGGACGCAATGGTAGGCGTACTCACCCGCTTCGTCGAACCTGTACTCGAAGGTCTCGCCCGGACCGATCAACGGAGATGACCACACACCGTCATCGGATGTGCTCGTGTGTCCCACCGGGTCGCGGTTGATCCAGCGAACCGTCGTACCCGCCGGGATCTCGAGTCTCGATCGCTGGTAGGCGAACTCCCGGATCCCCACCTCGACGACCGGCGTGTCTCCGGCCTCCATCGCCTGAGCCGCTTGCGGCTGGATTTCATCGGGGTTCAGGATCTTCCCCCAGCGGGCAAAGCCACTGAAGGGAACCGTGAGCTCGAAGCCCCAGAACACCTCGCCGCCCACCCCCGTGGACACACCCTGCAACGTGCCGCTGGTCACGTTCGTGGCCATGATCGAAAGCGTATGTGGGGTGAAGGGGATGCCGAGGTGCAGACCGGCACTCCAGGCTACATCCGTTCGATCGCGCACCGCCTCGGCGCCCGCCACGACACCACCGACGTCGCCCGCCAGCGTCACGTAGCGATTCAGCTTGAGCCCGAGCCCGCCGGCGGCCGCAAGCGCCTCTTCACGCCCGGCCTCGAGATCGAGCATGTTCGTGAAACCGCGTAGCGCCCCGCTGAAGAACAACCGTCCTAGCCGCGTCTCGGCAGCCAGCTCACCGTCTAGACTCTCGTTCGTGGTGTTCCACGCTCCGAGCACCGACAGTGAAATTCGGCCGTCCGCCACGTTGCGAACCGGAGCGTACTTGAGTCCCAGCTGCCACTCGTTGAAGCCGGAAGCGATCACCGAGTTGCTGCTGTATCGCACGGAAGCGAGAGCCCCGGCGAACAATCCGTAGGAAAGCTCGAACGTCGGGTAGTTGACGATCTTCGCATCGCCGAAGATGTCCGAGATGTCGGAGCCGTCGCCGGTCGTCTGGAACCGATGTGCGAATTGAAAGTGGAGCACCCGCGGCGAGGAAATCCACGTGCCCGCCAGGTTGGGCGTCCGCTCGGTCAGAGGCTGAGCGTTGGCCGCGGGAGGCAGCGAAAGGCCGAGCAGGAAAGCACCGGTCAGTATCCTCGCATACCCGGAGCGACCGACGACCGGGAAGGACATCGAGGCAGGCCGTCTTATCTGGATCGCTCCCCTCATTGGACGACGATGCGTCCGGTCATCCCCTGCAGCTCGTGGGGTTCGCAGAAGTAGTCGTACGTCTGCCCCGCCACGTTGAACGTGTGGTCGAAGGTCTGCCCTACGGTGCCCATGGCCTGGCGAGCCCACACGCCCGGCTGCCCGTCGTCCCGCGGCGTGACGGTATGAGCGGGACCGCTCTCGTACACCCAGCGCACGGGAGTGCCCGCGGAGATCGTCACTTCCTCGGGCGAGAACTGGAGGTTGGCACCCAGCGTGATGATCACGGCACCCGGGGGAGCGGGCGGTGGAGGCGGCGGAGGCGGCGGATTGTTCCCCGCGGGATCACTGCCGCCACAGGCCGTCATGACTCCGAGCAACACAAGCGCGGACACAGTGGGTCTCATCGTGTACCTCCTACGCGTGGGCTATAGTGACGGATCAGATTTCGTCTTCGAAGAGGCAACGCTTCTGGCCATTCTCTGGTTCCACAGTCCATCCTCGAATGTCCATGACGGTCTATTTCCCGTCCAAGTCGGCTGATCAACGCCTTACGGGAGGCGCTCGAGGTCTTTGCGGAGGGCGCGTAGTTCAGCCGTCGCGCCCAGCGCCTCGAGACAGGACGCCGCCCGCTCCAACAGCGCACGCCCCTCGGCCACTCGACCGAGCCGGATCAACAGGCGACCGAGATCGCGCTCCACTTCGGCCTCGAGCAGCCTGTTGCCGCTCCGCTGTGCGAGGCCTCGAGCCGTCTCCAGGTCGGCGAGCGCCGACGCCTCGCTCGGGACGCCGGGTGTTTCGCGGCCACTCGCCTCGAGCGCTGCGAGCGCGCGAACTTTCAGCGCTTCGGCTTCGGCGAGCGGATCGCCGATCCGCCGCGCGAGCTCGAGACCACGCTCGGCCATCCTCGTTCCAAGTTCGGCATCTCCCTGCAGCACCTTCGCTTCCGCTCGGCCGATGGTGGCAACTGCAGCGAGTGGCTCGTGGGAGAGGCCCTCGGACAGCCGGATTGCTTGAGCGTACGCGTCGCTGGCCTCTTCGTACTGTCCAAGATCACGGAAGGTGACGCCGATGTTGTGGTGGGTCTGCGCCAAGCCCCTGGGGACGTCAAGGCGCTGGTAGATCGTGGATGCCAGCTGATAATAGGCCAGCGCCTCGTGCCGGTGGCCCTTGAGATTGGCAATCGCGCCCAGATTGTTGGCGGCGCGCGCCACCATCTCCTCGTTGAGCTCGGCTTCCGACAGACCCATCAGCGCGTCGAACTTGGCCCGGGCGAGGGTAACACGACCCAGCTCGAACGCCGCGATTCCGGCCAGATTCAGAGCGCGCATCATCGACTCGATGTCGGCCGTACCCTGCGCGTGTGCCTCGAAGGCAGAGGCGAAATCCGCCAGTTCGTCTATTCGGCCGGTGAAATAGAGAGCTTCGGCGAAGCGGTAGGCCAGTCCTGGATCCGCGAGCAAAACACCTCGATCGGAATCGACCAGAGATTCGTGCACGCCGGCCCAATCTCCCTCCTCGACCAGCGATTCGACTCGCTGACGAAGACCGTGACCGGAGGACACCTCGCCAGGGTCAGATGGCGAGGGCATACCGCGTAAACGACGTCAGGAAGGCTTCGATCTCATCGAGCTCCACGTCCTGAAGCTCGCCGATCTTTACCCACGGATCCCCAGGACGCTCCTGCCTCCAGAGGTCGATGTCGTCTTCCAGCTCGGGGTCGGAATCACCGTCGCCGTCGTAGTCGTCGTCGGCCTCCGCGTAACGAAACTCCAGTTCCGCAGGATCGTTCGGGTCGAACTGAAGTCCGCTCGGCTCGAACGAGCCCAGCAGGAGGTCGTCCTCCAACCGGATAGTGATCGTGACCGTATCTCCATCGGCGAACAGGGTTCCCGCCCTCGGGTGATTGTCGGGATACCGGAGCAGTGACGTCTCTTCCAGCTCGAAACGGAGAAATCGCTCGCCCCGAGATTCACCGCTCCCAGGGTCGGGGGCGTAGAACAGCTCCACCCTGACATCCTCGCCGCGCGTGGCGACGAAACTCGTGTCGGTCGTGAGCAGCGGCGGAGCGTTCGGGGCTCGGCGCAGGAAGGTCAGCTCGCCCTCGAGTCGGCTGTCGGGATCGGGTGGATCGACGCTCACACTGCTGTCGCTGCATGCGGTTGTCGCTACCAGCAATCCGACCGCCCCGACAGCCTCGACCACCGGACCCAGCCATGACCGACTGCCTCCGACCTGAAACCATCTCAACCTTCGCATGTCCTTTTGCTCCTCGCTCGAGTCGTGCAACGCCGCGTACCGAACCCAGTCAGTGGCAACGATCGTTCCAGACTCAAGTCATGTATCTGCAAGCACTTAATGTGTCCTGAACCTGTCCACACGTGACACACCTGTATCAAAACGCGACAGTGAGCAGCCGTCATCAAGGCAGTCGTTGCAGGATCCGGTACAGCCGCGTGCGCGTGATTCCCAGCCGGCGTGCAGCCTCGCTCTTGTTGCCATCGCAACGCTCAAGCATCATCTGGACCGCAGCCACCTCCAGCGTGTCCAGAGTGGCGGGGAACGAGAGGCTGCTTGCTCCCCCTTCGGTAGCTCGCGCTGTGTCCGGCACGAGCGACGTCTCTGCGAGCGCTAGATGACCCGGCTCGATCACACCTGTGTCGGCAAGCAGCAGGGCTCGCTCGATCGCGTTTCGGAGCTCTCGAACGTTGCCTGGCCACGAATGACGTTCCAGTGCCATGGCAGCGCCCCGTGACAGGCCCGGCACCTCCAGCTCGTACTCGGCTGCCAGGCGCGTCAAGAACGCCCTGGCCAGCGTCAACACGTCGCGCCCGCGTTCCCGAAGCGGCGGGAGCTCGACAGGCATGACCGCGAGGCGGAAGTAGAGATCTTCGCGAAACTCGCCTTCCTCGATCCGGGCTCGCAGGTCAACATTGGCGGCCGCCAGAATGCGCACGTCGACCACAGCGTCCCTCACACCGCCGACGCGCCGCACCTCCCTCGTCTCGAGAAAGCGCAACAGCTTTGCCTGCATCTCGAGAGGAAGACTGGGCACTTCGTCAAGGAATACCGTGCCCCCGTCCGCGACCTCCAGCAGGCCAGGCTTCGCGGAGCGGGCATCGGTGAACGCGCCTCGCTCGTGGCCGAAGAGCTCCGACTCCAGCAGCGTGGCGGGAATCGCTGAACAGTTGACGGCCACGAATGGCTGCCCAGCCCGCGGCCCATTTGAGTGGATGGCCTGCGCGACAAGCTCCTTGCCGGTGCCCGTTTCGCCAATGATCAGCACGGTCGCCCGGCCGCCCGGAATCACTCGACCCACGCGCTCGAGCGCCGCCAGCAGGGCCGGATCGTCACCGACGATCGCGCTGAAATCGTACGTCCCGTTCGAGGCAGCCGCCGATCGCTCGCCCGGCAGGTCGAGCGAGGCTAGTCGATCGGTGAGGTCTCGCTCCAATCGCTCCACATCGTCCGGCAGAGCGTAGTAGGCCGCAGCTCCTCTCCGCATCACTTCAACCGCCAGGCGGTGATCCTTCGATGCGCCCACGATCAGGGGATCGTCCACACCGAGGCGATGGGCGGCGTGCACAAGCTCTACGGCCGCACCTTCCTCCCCTCCGCAGGCGAGCACCACACCGACGGACGTGGAACGAGGAGCAGGTTGTGGCTCCTCTTCGATACGAAGCTCCAGACCGAGCCGCTCCGCAAGCTGGGGCCAGAGATCGCCAAAGGCCTCGGATGCCATAACGACGGTCAAGACGGGCTTGGCCGCGTCGGTCACGCCTCCGCTCCGGTCAAGATCTCGCTTCCGCCCATGGGCTTCCACGTAAGCGTTCTTCTGCCTGGATCCACCTTTTCCTCGTGCGTTTCGCTATGGGGTCCCGCTCAAGTACGCCAAGGCCGATGTAACGGTTCGCAGTGCCGCGAATCTGCCGTACCCTTCGAAGGGAGTCGTGACGGCGACGTATGTCGCCTGCCGGCCGATTCTAATGCGCAAAAGGCTGCGGCGCTGGTGTCCCCACCGACGAGCGGACTAGTTTTCTTCACACCATCCAACCGAGTCACATTGCCACGGGGGTTCGCCATGGACCGAATCAACATCGGGCGCGTGGTGGCAGGCGGCCTGCTCGCCGGACTGGTCTTGAATGTGTTTGAGTATGTGCTAAACGGGGTCATCCTCTCGGACGAGTGGGAGACAGCGATCGCCAACCTCGGTCTCGCTCCGACATCCGGCTCGGCGATGGCGATGTTCATAGTCCTCTTCTTCTTGCTCGGCATCATCGCCGTTTGGCTGTACGCCGCCATGCGGCCCCGCTTCGGGCCCGGTCCTCGAACGGCGGTGTTCGCGGGTTTGCTCGTCTGGGTGCTGGTCTACGTCTATCCAACCATGTACAACGGCTTGTGGCCGATCTTTCCGCACAGTCTGATGATGACGGCAACAGTGGTGGGTTTCTTCGAGGTGCCGATCGGAACCATGGCGGGCGCGTGGCTGTACCGCGAGGGTGAGCCCGCGGCCACCGATTCCATCTAGCCGCCGTCTCGAGTCGGCGTGTGGAGCGCCCCAAACGTACGAAATGCTGGAGCGGTATCGTGAGTAATCTTCGCACCAGTGGTGTGGGACGTGCCTACGCCCTGGTTTTGTCGGTCATCGTCGTTCTACTGGCGGCGTGTTCGGAGCAAGCTCCGCCGCCGCCCCCTCCTGAGCCCGCCCCGTCGCTCAACTGCCTCACCGTGCCCGGGGTGCTGATTCGAGAAATCGAGGAAGGGCTCACAGTCGAGGGAGCTACGCTCCGAGATGCGGCCGGCCACGTCGCCATCAATCTCGAGCGGTCTTTCTTCGTCGCCGCTGAGGTCGATGGCCCCGAACTGGATGGTGATGGCGATGTGGGTGTATGGCTCGTGACCGGACTGGTAGTGCTCGGGGAGCAGACCATTCAGTCGGTCCCGGGGGTCGCCACACTGCTCTCTTCGTTCGAGGACTCCAGCCTGGGCTCCGTACGCGTGAAGAGCGACGCGGGAGGCATCGCAGAAGCACGCGAGTGCCTGGTGGAATCACGACAGGGCTAATATCGGGAGATCCTCCGAGTCAGCTTCCCCCGGGCGCGGTGCCGGCCTCGCCCATGGGACTCAACCGCATCTCGTAGTCAGCGGGCAGCCATACCGTCACGCTCCGTACCAGGCCCACTCCGTGGACCCAAGCGGGCTCCGCCGACCTCAGTCCCCCGAGCAGTCGACCCAGCCGCGGCATGATCCGACTTCTCCATGCCCGCGGCCCGTGCTCACGCAACACAGGGATCCTCGCTTCTGCCTCCGGAACGTCACCGAGAACACGTCGGGTGACCAGCAGGGTGAAGACGGCGGCGGAAAAGATCTCCGCGTTCGCCTCGCGTCTCGCAATCATGATGACGTCGTTCGGGTGCCTGTCCGCTCTGCGCAGTATGACGGCTCCGTCATGTGATCCGTCCACCTCATCCACCAGCGCGATGGTCACTGGGACGCGACCGGTGACCCGCGAGTCCGTGTCCTGAGCGAGCAGCCGCCCGCCGGCCGAGAGACTCGGATCCATCAGAGAGATCATCAGCGTCAGCAGAATCGAACACCGCAGGACTGGTGGATCGGATCGCTTCAAACGCCGCGTCAGGGACGGTTTTGAGGGCATAGTCCGTTTCTCCTCCACAAGAATCGAGTTTGCGTGCGTGGCGAAATCCGTTACTCGCAGACCCTGGCGACACCGCGGTAGATCACCTGGCCGTCTACCATGATGACCACGAACTCGTCGTGGCAGTCGAGACCACCTGTCGGGCCGCCGTCTTCGGACGACTCGTCCCCGGCGTCACCGCCCCCGCCTCCACTCGCTTCATCACAATTGTCATCGGACGTAACGATCAGCTGATCGGCGCATGAAGAGGAACAGGGTGGCTGGAGCTCGCTGTCGGATGACGACTTCTGTTTTTCCGACCACTTGATTCTGCCGAACGGGGTCTGCGCCTCGTGCCAGGCTCGAAAGAACGACGTGGCGTCCACCACATGACCACACGAGGCACCGACCCCTGCCGTGGTCTGCGCCCACTGTTCTCGGTATGCGGGGAGCAGCCAGCCGTCGCTGGTCCTTCCCGAGCGCGTCGCGACAATCGAGTTGCCGTTACGCAACGACATTTCCACGCGCGTCTCCGCGCGGTTCGCGAAGAATCGCATGAAAGCCTGGGCGTACGCCCAACTGAAGTCGAAGCCCGTGTCGGTCCAGTGACGAAGGATGGTAGCGGCGGTCTCGAACTCGTCGGAGACGCTGGCCGTGTTCGACGCCGAGACCGGCGGCCCGTTGGATGGCTCGGCTGGCTGGGGCAGGTGAGCGGAGAGCGGAGAACCTCGTTCGGGCGCCAGTGCATCGTGACACGCCGGGCTGGGGACGATGACTAGGATCGTGAGAATCAGCGGTGCGATACGGTTCAACATGGACCTTACCTGCGTCTTGAAGAACGGGGATCGTGGGCATATGCCCACACTCTGAACACGAGACAGCCGACTACCACGACGGTGGTTCGCACTCCAGCTCGAGCATCAGCATCAGGCTGGTCAGAACACCGCGAGATCGATCGAAGCTCGGTCCGACGATAAGCAAGCGGCGGCCGGTCAGCGGCGCGGCCCGGAAGAGACCGTCGAACGGATCCGGGGCCCGCCACAGGGTGCGCACGCTGCCGTTTGAGGTTGCGAGCAGGCGCAGCTCCCGTGATGCGTCAGCGAGGATGTGATCGGCCAGCCACAGGTTCGCCTTGTTGGGAGCCGTCATGTGGATGATCGATTCGACGTCTGGATCCAGTACCTGCGCCGGCCCAGGTGGCGATGTGAGCGGGTCGATCACAGCGTATGCTGGAAAGCGGGCTCCCTGCGGTCCGTAGCTCACGTGCCACCAGGTCAGTACGAGCGCCCCGGAATCACCCGCGAGGATCGGCTGATGGACCGCATGCGTGCCACTGGTGTCCACCGCTCGCAGCTCAGCGTTGGGGGGATCCGGCACGTACAGGTACAGCTTGTTATGCCCTGGAGTGACCGAGGAGTCGGCTCGGACGATCGCCGCGGCAAACCCGAGTCCGTCCTGGTAGGCCAGGTCGACGTAGACGGCCGCGAAGGGAAGCATGCGATGTGACCAGCGGCCGTGACGGCGCTCGAACACGACGGTTCGCCGTGCGATTGCTGCGCTATCCATGCTCACGGCTACGGCCAGGGTGTCTCCACGCCGCACCAGTGTCGAGGCCGAGGACGGGAGCAGACGCCAGCCAACAGGCAGAGGGACTCGGGCGATCGACTCCCAGCGTCCAGCGCGAAGCGTACCGGTCCACAAATGGCCGTCGACATACGCGCCGGCTGTGCGGCCGGCGGGCCGCAGAAGCTCCGTGAACGTCACACCCCAGGCGCGCTCGCCGAGCTCGACAGCCCGCCACTCGATGAGCAACCCATCGATCGGGGGTCGGGAGACTCCGCGGACCTCGTCATCGGGGCCGAGAATGACGCCGACTACGCTGTCTCGGACCAAGGCGACGGCTCCGCCATCCCGGCCTCTGCGGAGCACATAGGACGGGGTTCCCGCCAACAAGAAGGCGTCTCCCGCACGCACGAGGGCTTCGGACTCGACGTACGTTTCGTGGCGTCCGTCCAGGAAGAGCGGCACCCGCGAGAGCTCCCTAACATCGCAGGCGTCCGACTGCCCAGCCGCCCCGGCGGAACCCAGAGCAGCCGAAGTCGAGAGACAGAATACAGCAAGAAGACGCATGCAAAGGAAGTAGCGGCCAGACCTCAAGGGCCCATCAACAGACGAGACTCCTCAGGCGCCGAGACAGCCTATTCCAGAGCTTCGGCGGCGATCAGTGGATCATGAATAGAACAAGGGAGCCCGGAGGCGGGCCCCCTTTTTCGTTCTCGTGGGACGGGCCCTCAGTTAGCTGCTGCTGCTGCTGCCGCCGTTGTCATCGTCGTCCTCATCCTCGTCTTCGTCCTCATCTTCGTCATCGTCGAAGCCATCCCGATCGTTGTCTTCAAACCCTTCGATCGATGCTTCGATGTTTGCTACGACGAGCTCCTCGTTCACTCCGTCCTCGTTCGCGGTCGCGGGATCAATCAGCGTACCGTCAGCCGCCCG
>JBDHLB010000011.1:0-53084 GCA_039586095.1 Gemmatimonadota bacterium | reverse complement strand
GCTGCAGACTGCCCTCGAAAGGGCCCACCGTGGGGAGGGACCGGCCGACGGCTCGATCGCCAGCACCTGCTGCCGCACCGTCCGTCTCCTTGGCACGCGGCCGACTCAGCGTACGATCCGGCTCGGGGGACTCCCCCGCGCGCGCCACGACTGTCGGGTCGATGCGGGGGGCACGGGCGGCGGGCAGCGCGTCAATCAACTCGGCGGTCCCACGGTCTCGCGGGGCCACGGTCTGCACGACGGGGATTCCGAGCAGCTGACTCAGCCGCCCGGTGTCGACCTCTCCTCCGCGCTCCGCCAGCTCATCCATCATGTTGAGGACGAGCACCATGGGGCGCTCGAGCTCGGCGAGCTGCAACGTGAGCATGAGAGCTCGACGGAGGTTCTTGGCGTCGGCGACCTGCACGATCGTCGCCCTGTGGTGTTCCTCGAGAAGACTGAGCGTGACGCGAGCATCCTCGCTGCGAGGCGCGAGGTCGTTGATGCCGGGTGTGTCGATCACTTCCACACTGCGGCCGTTGAAGGCTGCGCGCGCGCGCACGATCTCCACCGTCGTGCCCGGATAGTTGGAGACCGTCACGTATCGCCGGGTGAGGTTCTTGAAGAGAACGCTCTTGCCGACGTTGGGATTGCCGACGAGCACGGTCGTGCCGTCCACGGCGTCGTGGCGCTCTGTCCGCTGGCCGTGAGTGTGGGTCATCGGCGATCGGCGCGGTGGCTCGGGAGCTGCCGACAGCCACAGCGCCGCGCTCCCGGAGTAGCTGCCCTGTGTCGCTTCATGCCGTATCGTAGTTCAAGGGCTGGTCTCATACACGGGAAAGGCCGAAAGGTACTCAGAGGAGGGCGGGAAACCTATGGACGAGAGCAACCTTCCGAAGCCGCCAGGCACCTACACCGCGTTCGTGAAGCGCTTTCCGGGCCTGGGGGAGGCGTGGGAGCACATCGGACGGGCCGGTGGCCAGGGGCCGCTTGACGCGGAGACCCGGCGCCTCGTCAAGCTCGGAATCGCGATTGGAGCGATGCGAGAGGGCTCCGTGCATTCGAGCGTTCGCAAGGCTTCGGCAGCGGGCATATCGACCGAAGCGCTGGAGCAGGTGGTCGCGCTGGCTGCGGGCACCATCGGCATGCCCAGCACCGTGGCGGCATGGACGTGGGTGCACGACGAGCTCCACAAGGATCGGCCGTAGAGAGACGTTGGCAACAGAGCCAGGAGCAACGAGAGTGTCACACCGCCGAAATCCGCTCACCGCGTGGCTGGCTGGCTACCTGGCCCGTCTCCGCTTTCCGAAGCTCTTTCTCCTCGCGGCGTTCGTGTTCGGCGTCGATCTGTGGGTGCCTGACCTCATCCCGTTCGCCGACGAGATTTTCCTCGGCCTGGGCACGGCACTGCTGGGTTCGTGGCGTCGCCAGCGCGAGGAGAGGAAGGAGGCCCGCCGGATCACTCCGTCCACAGCCCGACAAGCTGAAACGACTCCACGTCCACCAGACCCTGATCGGTAAGCTTGAGGCTCGGAATCACGGGCAGCGCGAGAAAGGAAAGAGCCATGAAGGGCGCGGCAAGCCGACCGCCGAGCGCCCGGTAGGCCACCTCCAGCTCATCGAGCGCCGAACGGACCTCCTCCAGGGGTCGATCGCTCATCAGCCCGGCGATCGGAAGGGGGAGGGCGGCGAGCGTACGCTCGCCTTCGGCAACCACCAGTCCGCCCTGTAACTCGACCAGGGCACGCACGGCCTGCTCCATGCTGTGATCGTCCGCCCCGGCGACGACCAGGTTGTGCGAATCGTGTGCGACGCTGCTCCCGATGGCGCCGCGCTCCAGGCCAAGCCCACGCGCGAAGCCGAGGCCTACGCCACCGCCACGTCCGTGGCGTTCAACCACGGCCAGCTTGAGCAGGTCTCGCGACGGGTCGGCAACGGCGTGCCCATCCACGACGCGGGGCTCCTCGACCGTGTGCCCCGTGACGATCTGGCCGGGGATCACCTCGATGACGCGGATTCTCGAGCCCTCGGCAGGAATCCGGAAGCTCGGCAGGGCGACCTCCTCGAGGTGCACGCTGGGAGGAGGCGGCGACGGCGGTGGCGGCAACTCGACGGACAATGCCCCGTGATGCGCGACCCGGACGCCGCCTACATACACGCTCTCGATGAGGACGCTATCCAGATCGTCCAGAACGAGGAGGTCGGCGCGCCAGCCCGGCGTCACGGCCCCGAATCCACGGCGATCGAGTCCGAACCACTCCGCCGTGTTGATCGAGGCCATGCGATACGCCGTGATCGGCTCCAGGCCGAGCGCGATCGCCTTGCGAACCGCATGGTCGATGTGTCCCTCGTCCAGCAGATCGTGCGGGTGACGGTCATCGGTCACGAAGCAGCAGCGGCGGGCGTTCTCGGTCGTCACGAGTGGAAGCAGGTCCTCCAGGTTGCGGGCCGTGCTGGCCTCGCGAATCATCACTCGCATTCCCTTCCGGAGCTTCTCGCGAGCCTCGCGCAGCGTCGTCGATTCGTGGTCGCTTCCGACTCCGGCCGCCACGTAAGCGTTCAGGTCCCGGCCGCCGAGGCCCGGCGAATGACCGTCGATGACCGCAGAGCGGGCACGCGCAGCCTTCAGCTTCGCGAGCACCTCGGGCACGGCGTGCACGACGCCCGGGAAGTTCATCATCTCCGCCAGCCCGAGGACGCCCTCTTCGTTCAGCAGCGACGCGATCTCCTCGGGTCCCAGGTCCGCACCCGCCGTCTCCATGTGGGTGGCCGGCACGCAGGAAGGCGCCATGACGAACGCGTGAAGCGGCAGGTCCCGTCGGCTGTCCAGGATGTACCGGACTCCATCCAGGCCGTGCACGTTGGCAATCTCGTGCGGGTCGAGCACGACAGCGACCGTTCCACGGGGCAAGACGGCTCGTGCGAACTCCCGCAACGTGATCAGACTGCTCTCCACATGCATGTGACCGTCGAGAAAGCCGGGTGCAATCCATTTCCCGCCGCAGTCGATTTCTGTGTGTCCCTCGTAGCCCTCCCCGAGCCCGACCACGCGGCCGTGATCTACCGCCACATCACATTCGTAGATCTCGCCGCTCAGGACGTTGACGAGAGAGCCGCCCCGCAGGACCAGCTCGACCGGGCTGCCCCCTCGAGCGGACGATATGACGTCTCCGAGATACATGGATCCCCCACTTCTGATATCGGGTCGGGGTAGCGCGTCCTACCAGCTTCTACCAGTATAGCGCTCGACGGACCGGGGCTCGACGGAGGGACTATGGCCGGGCGGCGCACATGCGTCTTTGCGCTCGTATGGGCGGCAGGGGCCTGTGGCGGAGGGCAGGGCGTCTACGACGCGGCTGAGGAGGATTCCGCCCCGGTTCTAGCCGCCGACTACGGTTTCTGCACCCCCCTGGCCCGGCGCAGCGAGTCTCCGTTGGTATGGTGCCGGGCGCTGGGAGGTACCTGCGCGACCAGCGCGGCGTGTGACTTCATCGACGGAGGTCCAGCCACGCCGGGCGGGCCTCTCGAGATCCCCCGGGCCCGCGGACGGCGCCTCACCGTCTTCCTCAGGATGAACTGCAGAGATGTGGTGAGCGGCGCGGCACTCTTAGTGGACGGAGTCATGCTGGACACGCTCGGGATAGGCCCTCCCGGCTTGTCGGTCCCGATCGAGACGGGTCCGCACACCATTGCCGCCGAATCTCTGGAGGGTTTTGCCTGGGAGTCGTTCCCCGTGTCGGTACCCGCACGGGGCCTCGTCCAGCCGCTGACCTGTCGATAGCGAGCGGCACCCGCTGCTTCCCGATCCGCGACACTTCAGCACGACCCCCCGCAACGCGACCCCTACGAGCCCCGAAGATCTGGAAGGTGGCCGGCCACAGAACCGCTGTCGGGTTGGGCGGAAAAGTCGCGTGAGACGCCGCCCACTACTAGGATATCGAAATTCGTCCGGCCGCGTCGGGCTCGGGCGGGTGTAGCTTCGGGCGAGCGCGAGGGGACCGCGAGGGTACATGGAACCGACCAACGTCTGGGACCCGCAGTATTACCACAAAGTAGTCGACTGTCAGTGGGGGTGTCCGGCTCACACGAACGTGCCGCAGTACATCCGGCTCATCGCTCAGGGCAAGTACACGGAAGCGTACATGCTCAACCGCGAGTCGAACGTGTTCCCCGGTATTCTGGGGCGCACCTGCGACCGACCGTGTGAGCCGGTGTGTCGTCGGAAGCGCGTCGACGGCGAACCGGTCGCCATTTGCCGACTCAAGCGGGTCGCGGCGGACCTGCGCGGCGAGATTCACCATCTCCTGCCGACGGCTCCCGAGGAAAAGAATGGGAAGCGCATCGCCTGCGTGGGTGCGGGTCCGGCCTCGCTCACGGTGGCCAACGATCTTCTGCCGCTGGGCTACGAGGTCACGATTTACGAGAAACTGGACCGTCCGGGCGGCCTGATGTGGACGAACATTCCGCAGTTCCGGCTTCCGCCGAAGGTCCTGTGGGAGGAGGTCGACTACATCCTCGACATGGGTGTCGATCTCCGGCTCAATACGCCGGTCACCAGCATGGGCGCTCTGCTGGAGGAAGGCTATGACGCGATCTTCGTGGGCTCGGGAGCGCCGCGGGGCAAGAACCTCGAGATTCCGGGCCGCTACGATTCCGAGAGAATCTACATCGGCATCGACTGGCTGGAGTCCGTCGCCTTCGGCCATACGACGTCGATCGAGCCACGCGTCCTGATCATCGGGGCGGGCAACACGGCCATGGACTGCTGCCGCACCTCCAAGCGCATTGGAGGCGTGGACGTAAAGGTCATGGCGCGCAAGCCGCGCCGCCTGTTCAAAGCCTCCGACTGGGAGCTGGAAGACGCCGAGGAGGAGCAGATCGACATCCTCGAGTGTCATTCTCCCAAACGCTTCGTGATCGAGGACGGCGAGCTGAAGGGGATGGAGTTCGAGATCGTAACCTGGCACGAGGGGGATGGCGGAAGACTGCAAAAGGAGGTTCTCAACGAGACCTTCCTTCCGGCCGATGCGATCATCCTGGCGATCGGGCAGGAGACGGCCTTCCCGTGGATCGAGCGCGACATCGGGATCGAGTTCAACGAGTGGGACATGCCGATCGTGGATCGAACGACCTTCCAGACTTCGCTGGACGGCGTGTTCGTCGGTGGCGACGCCGCTTGGGGACCGGAGAACATCATCTGGGCGGTCGAGCACGGACACCAGGCCGCGATCTCGATCCACAACTACTGCCGCGGCAAGCCGCTCACCGACCGGCCCCCGTACGGGATGAACCTGGTCAGCCTGAAGATGGGACTGCACGAGTGGAGCTTCAGCAACGACTACGACGCGTCGGCACGCATGAAGATGCGGCACGTCGAGCTCACCCAGCGGCTTGCCAGCCTGGAGATCGAGGTCGAGGAGGGGTTCGACCACCACCAGGCGCTGACCGAGGTCGAGCGGTGCCTGAACTGCGACGCGCAGACCCACTTCACTGGGGAACTGTGCATCGAGTGTGATGCGTGCATCGACATCTGCCCCCTCGACTGCCTGACGATCACCGAGAACGGGCCGGAGGTGGACCTCCGCGGTCGGTTGAGCGCTCCGGCAGAGAACCTCACACAAGATCTGTACGTCTCCGATCGATTGCCCCAGACCGGTCGCGTGATGGTGAAGGACGAGGATCTGTGCATCCACTGCGGGCTGTGCGCCGAGCGCTGCCCGACGGCGGCGTTCGACATGCGGCGATTCGACCTCCTGGTTCCGTACGCGGGCCAGCCGGTAAGACAGCCGTTCTTGGAGGGGGCGCCCGGCGGGCATCCCACGACGCAGGCGGCGGTTGTCGAATGAGCGCTCGCGAGGAGCAGGCGCGCGTGAACGACTTTGCCCTCAAGATCGGGACCGTGAACGGAACGGGCTCTGCGAGCGCCAACGCGCTACTCATGCAGGCGATCTTCCGCATGGGCATTCCGATCTCCGGGAAGAACATCTTTCCGTCCAACATTCAGGGCCTGCCCACCTGGTACGAGATTCGGGTGAACGAACACGGCAACACGGCCCGCACCCCCGTTTTCGATCTCATGGTCGCCATGAACCCGGCGACCTATGAGCGAGACATCGCCGAAGTCCGGTCGGGCGGTTACATCCTGCACGACGACACGTGGCCGCTCGCGGAGACGCTTCGCCGGGATGACGTCCACTTCCTCGGTATCCCGCTGGCGGGCATGTGCGTGGAGAACTTCGACGGTTCGCGCGAGCGAATCCTGATGAAGAACATCGCGTACGTGGGTGCCCTGGCCGCTCTTCTGGAGGTGGATACCGAGGTCGTGAAGGAGCTGCTCCAGGAGAGGTTCGGTGCACGGAAGCGAGCGCTCTTGGACTCCAACTACCTGGCGATCAAGCTGGGCTACGACTACGCGAAAGAGCACTTCGACTGCCCGCTGCCCATCCGCCTCGAGCGGATGGATGAAAACGCGGACAAGATCCTCATCGACGGAAACTCGGCTGCGGCGCTGGGCTGCATCTACGCGGGCGCCACAGTCGCCGCCTGGTATCCGATCACGCCGAGCACTTCGCTCGTCGACGCCTTCACCGACTACTGCCGACGATTTCGCAAGGACCCGGACTCGGGCCGAAACCTGTACGCGATCATCCAGGCCGAAGACGAGCTGGCCGCCGCCGGCATCGTGCTTGGAGCCTCCTGGATGGGAGCCCGCTCTTTTACAGCCACCAGCGGGCCGGGCATTTCGCTGATGAACGAGTTCATCGGGCTCGCGTACTACGCCGAACTGCCGGGCGTGTTCTTCAACGTGCAGCGGACCGGGCCGTCGACGGGTATGCCGACCCGAACTCAGCAAGGTGATCTGCTGGCGGTCGCGTATGCTTCGCACGGAGACACGAAGCACGTTGCGCTTTTCCCCGCGGACCCCCACGAGTGCTTCGACTTCACCGTTCGGGCCTTCGATCTGGCCGATCGGTTCCAGACACCCGTGTTCGTCGTCTCCGACCTCGACATCGGGATGAACGACTGGGTCGTGCCACGTTTCGAGTGGGACGACGCCTACGTTCCGGACCGCGGGAAAGTGCTGGATGCGGACGACCTGGAGCGAATCGAGAAGTTCCACCGATACCTGGACGTGGACGGCGACGAGATTCCGTATCGGACGCTGCCCGGGGTCCATCCGAAGGGTGCCTACTTCACGCGTGGCTCCGGTCACGACAAGTGGGGCAACTATACGGAGGACTCGGCGGCCTACCGGGAGGTCGTGGATCGTCTGGCCCGCAAGATCGATAGCGCCGCGGACGCCGTTCCCGAACCCAGGGTGCTGGGTATGCGAGACTCGCGGTTCGGCGTCATTACGGTGGGTGGCTGCCACATGGCCGTGCGGGAGGCGTTCGAGGAACTGAACGATCGCGGGTTATGCTTCGATTACATGCGAGTGCGGGGCTTCCCCTTCCACGCGTCGGTGGACGAGTTCCTGAATGCGCACGAGCTCAACTTCGTCGTTGAGCAAAACCGTGATGCGCAACTGCGCTCTCTTCTTCTGCTGGAGACGAGCGTGCCGCGGGAGAGACTGCGCTCGGTCCGCTACTACGGCGGACTCCCGCTGAGCGCCCACCATGTGGTAGAGGGGATTCTGGAGCACCTGCCCGGCGTGGAAAGCTGCGATGATTCCATCGATCTGTCGGTGCCGAGACCCGAAGGAGCGGTTCGATGACTCACATCAGCAAGCCGCGCGTGATTCACCCGAGCCTGGAGCGGAACGAGCTCGGGCTGACGGTCCGCGATTACGAGGGGTCCATGTCGACCCTGTGCGCCGGCTGCGGCCACGATTCGATCACGGCCGCACTCATCGAGGCGGTGTGGGAGCTGAACATCCCGTTGCACGGCGTCGCCAAGCTGAGCGGCATCGGCTGCTCGTCGAAAACGCCGACCTACTTTCTGGGTGACTCGCACGGTTTCAACGCCGTGCACGGTCGAATGCCGGCGATCGCAACGGGCGCCAGCGCGGCGAACAAGGACCTGGTGTACGTCGGTATCTCCGGAGACGGAGACTCCCTGTCGATCGGCCTCGGCCAGTTCTGCCATGCGATCCGCCGCAATCTCGACATGCTTTACGTGATCGAGAACAACGGGGTCTACGGGCTCACGAAGGGACAGTTTTCAGCGTCGGCCGACGTGGGCTCCAGAGCCAAGCGGGGGGCCGTGAATCAGCAGCCGCCGATCGACTCCGTGCTCCTCGCGCTCAGCATGGGTGCGACCTTCGTGGCCCGGAGCTTCTCGGGCGACAAGACGCAGCTGGTCGAGATTCTCAAGGCGGGCATAAAACACCCCGGCTTCGCCCTCGTCGACGTGCTCTCGCCGTGCGTGACGTTCAACGACCATGTGGGTTCCACGAAGAGCTACATGTACACGCGCGAGCACTACCACGCGGCCATCCACGCCGATTTTGTCCCGCCCGAAGGGGAGATTGCGGCATCCCTCGAACCGGGGGCGGTGCAGGATATCGCGATGCACGATGGCAGCGTGGTCCGATTCAGCCAGATCCCTTGGCACTACGACCCGACCGATCGTGACAAGGTCGATGAGTACGTCCGCGAGCGTCAGGCCCGCGGCGAGGTCGTGACGGGGCTCCTGTTACTCGACGAGGCGGCGGAAGACATGCATGGAGTCCTCGGCAGCGTGGAAACGCCGCTTCGGGACCTGCCGGTCGAGACCCTGATTCCGGGGCGGAAGGCGCTGGATCAGCTGCTCGACGAATACCGGTAGACGGTTCGGCACGAAACTCGCAACGCATCGGGTGCGGCAACGAGCCGTCAGAGGCCATTGGAGGGAGGGGAAGCGATGAGCGACAGGAAACCGGTGGGGATCGTGCTTCACGAGAAAGCGGATCGGCTGTACGTGATCTGCGCCGACGGTACGGCATACTCTGCCAAGGTGGGGCAGCCGGGGATCGTGATGGGATGGCACGAGATCGAGCCGATCCCCGGCACCACCGCAGACCGCGAGCACGTCGACGAACTCTCCGAGGAGCTCACCTAGGAGGAAACAGAGGCGCTGACCAGGAGCCGACAGAGGCGCTGCCCGCAGCCGCTCACCTGCGCTCGGCGTCTATTCCGCTCCGGCCTTCGAGCTCAGCAGGCGATAGAGCAGCGCTCCCACGATAGCGCCTGCGATCGGGCCCCAGATGTACGCCAGCGAGAACGAGCCGATTCCGAGCGCCACGGCGGGGTTCAGCACGCCGTTGGAAGTGTGAGCGGCGAAATGGATGCCCAGGAACAGGGAACCGCCGATCACCAGCCCGCTGGCCGCGGCGGGCACCGCACCGAGCACGACTGCCGC
The DNA here is from genome assembly GCA_039586095.1 of Gemmatimonadota bacterium. Taxonomy (GTDB): domain Bacteria; phylum Gemmatimonadota; class Gemmatimonadetes; order Palauibacterales; family Palauibacteraceae; genus JBDHBD01. Next base: position 43,766 of record JBDHLB010000011.1, on the reverse strand, counting down.
GATCCCGAACAGGAAGAGCGCGGCGCCAAGCAGCTCGGCCAACCCGATTCCGAGGCTGTTCCCCACGGTGAGCTCCTGCAGATTCCCGCACCCACGAACTGCGCCACAAGGTAGCCGAGGGCCGAGGGCAGTTCGATCTTGCCGATGGATGCCAGACCCAGCGTGACGGCCGGATTGATGTGACAGCCCGAGATGCCGCCGATCGTGTAGACGAACAGTCCGAGCGTCACACCCGCGATCACGGGCGTCGAGACCGGAAAGTCGGGGTTGTTGATCGAGATAAGAACCGCGAGGGTGAGTCCGAACGTGCCGACCAGCTCGGCGACGAGGGCTTTCGGCTTCATGAATGCCTCCTGTGTGGGAGCATCTGCGAGATGACGGCTCCAGAAGGGGGTTCGCCACGCTACGACGACGGTCGCCGGACCGTCAAGAGGACCCGACAAGACGGCCGAATGACGATTCGACCGCGACGGACAGAACATGATTGACGCTAGCAGAGCGATGGGCTGGACCGCGCCGCACGACTGGCACCGGGTCTCGACGGTCGACGCGCACGCCGAAGGCGAGCCGCTGCGAGTGATCCTGGAGGGGGTTCCGCAGCCGGAGGGTGACACGATGCTGGAGCGGCGCCGCCATGCGAGGGACGAACTGGACCCTCTCCGTCGGGCGCTGATGTGGGAGCCGCGCGGCCACGCGGACATGTACGGTTGTCTGCTCACTCCGCCGGTGACATCGGGCGCGGACTTCGGGGTGTTGTTCCTCCACAACGAAGGGTTCAGCACCATGTGCGGCCACGGCGTGATCGCCGTCTGCACGGTCGTGCTGGAGATCGGGCTGATCCCGAGCACCGAGCCCGAGACCGCACTCGTGATTGACACACCGGCTGGTCGGGTTCGTGCGCGCGCCACGCTCGACTCCGGACGGGTCGTTCGTGTGGCGTTCCAGAACGTGCCGTCGTTCGCGGCGGATCTCGATGCACGGGTCCACGTACCGGGCATCGGCGGATTACGTTACGACCTCTCCTTCGGTGGTGCGTTCTACGCGTTTGTGGACGCGGAGACCCTCGGCCTCTCCTGCACGCCGTCGCACGCGGCCGAACTGGCGCGAGTGGGCGAGGAGATCAAGCGGGCGGTGGTGGACACTCGGCCCGTGGAGCACCCGACCGAGCCGGAGCTCGGCTTCCTCTACGGAGTCATCTTCACGGGTCGGGGAACGAACCCGGGGTCCCACAGTCGCCACGTGTGTGTGTTCGCGGATGGCGAAGTCGATCGGAGTCCCACCGGCACGGGCGTCAGCGCCCGTCTGGCGATTCTGCGAGCACGCGGCGAGTTGGGGCCGGGCGAGCCCGTGACGATCGAGAGCATTGTCGGCAGCCGCTTCACCGGCCGTATCGTCGACGAAGTGGAGCAAGGGGGACGGACGGCCATCGTTCCGGAGGTCGAGGGCAGAGCGTGGATCACCGGCCGACACGAGTTCTGGATCGACCCGCGCGATGAGTTGGGGAGCGGGTTTCTGTTGGGACGGTAGCGAGCGACTCGAACGAAGTGGTCGGAGCCCGGCTCTATCTCGGGTCCCCCGGACGGCGACCGCGCCGGGTCCAGATCAGGATCGCGCCACAGGTCGGCGACGCCATCGTCGCGTACTGCACCGGTACGGAGCCCGGCGACGTGTACACCTCGATCCCGCCGATGTCCGGTACGATCACATCATTGGGGTGCGCTCCGGCCAGATAGAGCCCGTCGACGAAGATCACGGGCTCACAGCTGAGCGCGTTCCGACTCAGCTCGATGGGCGGTTCCCGGCCCGTCCCGGTGTTGCTCGCTCCGACGCGCAGGCCGGGGACGCGACGCAGGGCGTCGCTCGTTTCTCGCGACTGCCAGGCCTCCAGGTCCTCGCGCGTGATGAAGTGTCCGATCCCCTTGGCCTTGCGCCGTTCGAACTCGCGGACCCCGAACCGGAAATCACCGCGCTCGATCTCGACCTCCAATTCCGCCACTCGCACGACGTTGGGGCTCAGCAGCAGGACGACCCGCGTGGTCTTTTCCGCTTCGAGAAATACGGGGACGGAGCTCGTCTGGTATCCGACGTAGCGAACTTCGATCGTGTCCTCGCCCGCGACCGTCGTGGGAACGAGGAAGCTCCCCGCGGTGTCGGTCACGGCGCCCATCCCGGACCGTCGGAGGGAAACGGCGGCTGCCTCGATCGGCTCGCCCGTAATGGACGAGACCACACGTCCGACGAGTTGCGCCTCATCGGGCGCGGGTGCCTCCTGCGCGGAGAGTGGCGCAGCTGCCAGCACGGATGCCGGCAGGAGAGCGAGCAAGCCCGCGTACGCAACTCGAGATTGCCGGCGGCCACTCATGACGATCGACGCCCCCGCGTCCACACGAGGACGACGCCACACCCCGAACCGAAGCCATGATACTGAGGCGGCGCCGTTGCCGCGTTTCGGTGCACCTCGATACCCTCGATCATATCACGCGGTATCTTCGCGATCATCGTCATCGGGTTGTCACCGGTCAGCTGAATCATGGTCTCGTCCGTGGACCCGCCGATCGGCTGTCCGTTGAGAAACACGAGGGGTCGACAGATCTGCGACAGCCGCAGACGTCCGATCTCGACATCCCAGCAGTTCGCCGCGCGGACCCCGAATCCCGGCAGATTCTCCAGATCGCCCTGCGTCGGATCCTGTTGTCCGCCCGTATCCCGGGCAGGCCCGCCCGATACGTCCGCCAGCCGGTCGGGCGCCGTGCGGATGCACTGACTCACACGGACGCCGGGAATGCGACGCAAGTTGCTGATGATGTCACGTCGTTCCAGGTCCTCTCTCGTGATGAAATCGCCCAGGCCACGATCCAGACGTTCATAATATCCAGCCAGGCGGAGGTTCCCGAGCGTACGATCCACCTCCACGTTCAACTCGGGAAGCTGAACGGGATCCGTCTCCAGCGTAAAGAGGGCAACGCTGAGCGTGCCGGTGGTGAGCATCACTTCGGCCGTGTCGGAGCTCATTCCGAGGTGTTCGGTCACGATCCGATGAGGACCGCTCGGCAGACCTGCGATCAGGAATGTTCCGTCCCCCTTGGTGATTCGCTCCTCGTTCACGCCCAGAAGCCGGACACGTGCCCCTGCCACCGGGTCGCCTGTCTCGGCCGACTTCACGACGCCGCGTAACGACGCGGTAGTCTCCGTGGCGTCGCCCGCGACCGCCACAGTGGAAGGCGCGACGGACAGGTCGCGGAGAAGCAGACCGCCCTCCGGCACCTCGAGCTCCACGGGCTCCCCGACTCTTCCAAGCGCGGCCGCCTGGAGCTCCAGCGATGGGGTCGGCTGAAGACCGCAAACCAGAAAGTAACCTTCCTCGTCGGCCCGTATCGGATCCGCCTCCGTGCCTTCCGATCGGAGCCACACCACGGCCCCCGGCAGGAGCAGGCCCGATTCGCCATCGACGACACGACCGAGAAGCACCGAGCCGTAGCCGCCGCTGTCTGCGTCCGCCTCCGCGTGAGGGTCGGTCCGGTCCGGACACAGCGTCGACAAGACATGCTCGGCCGACAGTGCGAGTTGGAAACGAATGCTCTGCTCGCCACGAACGTTCACCGTGACCTCGACGCCCGGGAAGCCCTGTAGCCTCGGATCCGCGTGCTCTACGGCCAGCGTGTACGTTCCGGGCGCCACGAAGTCCAGTCGGAAGCGGCCGACCGAGTCGGTGACGGCCTCGTGATCCGTCCCGGCCAGGTAGACGCGAGCCCCTTCGAGTGGACGTTGTCCGTCGAAATCCAGGGCGCGGCCGACCAGCGTCCCCCACTCGCCGAGCGAGATCTCGGTGCCGTCATCGAGGCCGATCTGGAGCACCTCGCCTCCGAACTCCCGATACGCGTCGACGGCGTCCATGAGACGCGTCGTCAGGAAGTTGCCCCGTGCGCCCCGACGCAGCGTCGGGCGGATGCGGCGTTGCACGACCGGCGTGCGGATCCACCATCTCGAGACGAACCAGGCGCCCGACGGCCCCCGGCGGAACTCCACCCGACCGCCGGACCACGTGTCAGGCGGAATGTCGACTCGGTCGAGCTGCGTGTACTCGAACTCCATGAAGCGCAGCTCGGCGCTCAAGGGGTCCAACCAGAGAGTTCCCTCGACATTGGGTGCGTCGGTGCGTTCCACGGGCTCGAACTGCAGACCGATCAGCCCTGCCGTCTCGAGCGCGCCGGTCACGAGCGTGAAGCAGTGATCGTCGAAGAAGACGTCCGACAGCAGCACTTCGGAGTCGGGTCCGAAGTAGCGGAGGGCGTCGTCCTCCTTCTGGACGTAGCCAGACTCCCTGAGTTGCGCGGCCGGCAGGCTGACGAACGAGGAGCGGCCGGTCTTCAGCACGCTGTTGGTCTCCTCGCTGACAACCTCGTAGGTGCGAGGCTGGAGGACACGAATCCACCGACGGAGCTCGAAACGGACCGCCGGATTGGCCTCGGACCAGCGAGTGACTTCGAGCGCCTTCCGGGCTTCCTCCCACACGCGCAGCAACTCCGGGCCCGCCCCACCACGTCGTGCACACCGGCTCTCGACCGAGACCTGGAGCTCGCTGAGGTCGATGGGCCGCACCGGGATCATGAGCGATCGCGCGACCTCTACACCCGTTCCGGCGTCGAAAGGACTCGACGCCCAGGTCGCGAAGCCGATGCGCTCCACACGCAGCCGGTACCGTCCGCGGACGAACACATGGAGGAGGAACGCGCCGTCCGCCCCGCTCAGCGTCGAGGTGATGTCCTGCCCGTTCGAATCGACGACGCTGACGAACGCTCCCTCGATGGGGAGGCCGCTGGATGCGTCCCGAACGGTCCCCTGTACCGCCTGCCCGGCGAGAGCGGAGGCGGAGACCAGAAGCGTCAGGGCCGACACCCAGAGATACAGGGTCTTCCGCGCCCGCCGAACCGCTTCGCGAGGCCTCATGGTTCCTCGTGGGATGAGCTTCGACTCCAGTGTGCGTGTACGCCGATCCACCGACTCAGGAGTCCGACGCCGGTGGGCCCATTAGACTCTACGTGTTTGGCCATCGGGGGGTTCCGTTCAGCGGATGCCGCAGCGAGCCGCGGCGGGGCCCGACGAGAACATCGCCCGAAAAAAGAGAGGGGGCGCGGTCACTCGCGCCCCCTCTCTTACTGCGTCGCTGGCATCGGCCCTTTCGGGCTCACGCCAGCCGGAACCACGTAGCGGGTACGTCTACACGAGCCTTACGGCGTCGTGTAGGAGCACAGGCTCGTGTTCCAGTTCGGGTTGTTCTGCTCGTCGAAGTCCAGCGGCAACACCACGTCTGGACCGTAGCTCCCGCCCTTGTAGTACGAGCCGGACGGGAAGACGTCGTCCGGGGCCCGGCCATACTGCCGGATGAGCCGCCGCAGGTCGCCGAGACGGTGACCGGTGACCGCCATCCAGGCCGCACGCTCGTCGAAGATCAAGTCCACGCGAGCGGCTGCGCTGCCGGGATCCGTAAGGGTGCCGAGCGGCGTGACGTTCCCCGCGGCCTCGGCGATCGCAAGGATGCTCGAGTAGTTGGGGTACTTGCCCGTCATCAAATTGTCGACATCCGCCCTGAGGCTGTTCAGAATCCCCAGCCAGGCGGTACCGCCGGCCGCGAGATCCGCTTCCGCCTCGATCAGCCGCGCCTCGATCCCGTCGGCCAACATGACCGGCGAGCCGCGGAGCTCCGACATGGGCAGGAACAGATACATCAGGATTCCCTCGTCGAACCCGGGACCGCCGTCGACGAACGGCATGCGCGGGTCTTTCCTCCAGCGCGGTCCCTGTGCGGCATCCTCCTCCGCATCGATGGGGCTCACGCCGAATCCGTACCGGCCGTTCGACTGGTTGCCCCACACCGGATTGATCTGGTCCGGCGAGTTGTCGGAATGGAGAATCTGCTTGGTGTACGTGGTCGGGACGCTGGCGACGGCTGCCGCCGCCTCCGAGTACCGACCCAGGTTCATCAGCGCCCGACCCTTGCCGACTGCGGCCGCGTAATTGCTGCCGTCGATCGACAGAGCCTGGTCGAACCGCGTGATCGCTTCCTCGAACACCTGGCTCGTGCTGATCGGCACGCCCTGAGTGAGCGCACCGTCGGCTGCCACCTCGCCGAACGGAATGCCCGAGCAATAGCCCTCGCCCAACGCGATGTACGTGTATCCCTCATACAGCTTCATGAGAGACGCGTCCGAGGAGCTTCCTTGCCCGTCTTCCCCCAGGCCGCGGAAGGCGCGAATCGACGCCCGACGCGCCTGGTGCAACTCAGCGTAGGCCACATCACTCGTGTTTCCGTCCCCGAGCGGGAACTGGAGCCGCTGGTCGGTGGCCGTACGCGTGGTAAAGGTACCGCTCGAATACAGCTCGTCCGTGATCAGCGACGAGACGGTCAGGAAGCGGTCGTTGCCGGCCCCGCTGTACGCCGTCTGGAAGTCGCGGATCGCGCCCGCAACGAGCAGCTCCGTGCTCGTGCCGGTCGGAGTCAAGAACTCCTTGTCCTGGACCTCGAGCGTCGACTCGCACCCGACGAACGGTATCGCCAGAGCGACGAGCAACGCCCAGCGGCCACGCAAGGCGACTCCTTCGCTTACAAGTCTCCGAAACATTTTATGCGTCCTTTTTCGTCAGTTGTCAGCCTGGTTGCCGTTTCCAGAGACGGAGCCGGGCACGCCCGCGGCTGCGAACGCGCCGGCTCTGCTCCGTTCAAGTCTTAGAACCGCACGTCGAGCCGCAGTGTGAACACCTGGATCGGCGGCTGCGTGTTGAAGTCAGACTGGTTGAAGTTGGAACGGCCACCCTGCGAGTTGATCTCGGGATCGAGACCCCGATACGGAGTCCAGGTCTCCAGGTTGCGACCCGCGAACGTCAGGCTGGTGCGCTCGAGCAGCGGATGCACGTCCCGAATGCTCGGCGGCGCCGTGAGCGTCACGGACAGCTCCCGCCACTTCAGGAACTTCGCGTCCTCGACGTAGCGTGCCGCGTCGCCGTTGAAGCGCGAGATGATGGCTGCCTGGTCCTCCAGCGAAGCGTTGGGCGAACCCGTGGCCTCGCAACCATGTCCTTGATTCAGACGCCGGCAGCGGAAGTCCTCGCTGTAGAAGATGAGGCTGTGTCCGCCACGTGCGTCGAACAGGGTGTTGACCCGGATGAACTGGAAGAACTCCAGGTCGGCCGACAACGACGAGGTCCACAGCGGAATCGACTCGTCGATGAAGCACGCGTCCGGATCCTCGTCGCAGTTCACGTCGTTCGTGGTGACCTCGTCCCGCGAAAGCAGGCCGTCACCGTTCGCGTCGTTGAACGTGGAGCCCGGCTCGAAGTAACCGCCGGCCGCGAATCCGTTTTCATGACGCTGCGAACCGCTGAAGCCGAAGATGATCGGCTCCACGCCCTCGCCCAGATCGACGACCTTGTTGCTGAGGCTCGTGAACTGGAGCGACAGGTCCACGCGGATGTCCCGCGTGTCCACCGCGAGCGCCCGCAAGGAGCCCTCGAAGCCCTGATTTCGGATCTCACCCAGGTTGTCGAACAGCGACGTGGTGAGACCGAACGAAGGCGCGATCTGACGCTCGATCAGCGCGTCCTTCGAGCTCTTGTAGAAGTAGGTGCCGGCAAGACCCAGCCGGTCGTTGAACAAGCCGATGTCCAAGCCGCCCTCGAACTCCGTGGCCCGCTCCGGCTTGAGCAGGTCGTTCCCGGTCTCGTCGAGCGTGACACCGGGGCTGTTCCCGCCCTCGACCGTCGCCGTGACGGGCGCGAACAGGGTGATCGCGTCGCGGAATCCGGGTCGCAGCCCGGCCACGCCGAACGAACCGCGCAGTCGCAGCTCGCTGATCACGCCGCCGCTGCCGAAGAAGTCTTCCTCGCTGACGAGCCAGGAAACGCTGGCCGACGGATAGACCTGCAGCGAGGCCTCACCGCCGAAGTTGCTGTCATCGTCGAGCCGCACTGCACCCGTGAGGAACAGCCGGTCACGCCAGGAGAACTCCTGCTGGAAGAACGCGCCGAGCGTCACGATGTCGAGGAAGTTCTCCGCGACCGCGAAGTTCGCGCTCGTTGCGTCGCACGACTCCAGCCCCTGAATCAGGCCGTCGCCGAAGCAGGTGAGCCCGTTGAAGATCTCGTTCTGATACGCGGCGCCACCGGTCGATACGGACTCGAGATCGTCCGTGATGGAGACGCTCGCCGAGACGGACGCGTTACCCGTCCAGTTGTACCGCTGGAATCGACCGCCCTCGCGGAACCCGTCGACCCACGAAGACGTGAGGCCGTCAAGGCCGGGCTGGATGGTCGTCTGGTTGAACGTGCTCAGAATGTCGACGCCGAACGTTCCCTGTGCGCTCAGCCAATCGAGCGGCTGCCAGCGACCGTTGGCGCTCCCCGTGAAGCGGTCCGACGTGACCTTCGAGTCGGTCGCCTCGGCGATGTCGACGATGTTGCGGGAGAACAGATAGTTGCGCCGGTTCGGTCCACCGTTCGATGCCCGACCCGGTGCAAAACCGGCCAGCCCCGCATAGGCGTTGATGATCGGGCTGTAGAGCGAGTTGTCGTTGCTCACGAACCACACGTCGCGCGGCACGTACCCGACGCTGATCGATGCGTCAACGTTGTCGGACAGGGCGGCATCGACGTTGGCGCGCACGTTCCACTTCCTCTCCTGATTGAGGTCGTAGAACTGACCGGCGTCTGCGCTCCACAGGTTCGTGGGCAGCACGCCGTCCTCGCGCTCGAACTCACCCGAGACGAAGTACGTGGCCTGCTGGGTGCCGCCGCTCACGTTGACCCCGTAAGCCTGGCGGTCCCCCGTCACGTAGGGCGTCGTGCGCGAGTCCGTCATGCCGTTGAACTGCAGGAACACGTCCTGCGAGCACGTGCCCGCGGCCGCGTCCACGTTTCGGCACGTCACCCAGTCATCCGTGTTGAAACCACCCTCGTCGATGACAGGCGCGCTCGTGTCGCCGCTGATGTTCTCCGCGGCGGCAAAGCTGTCGGGCCAGTCCGTCACGTCGTTCAGGACGCCGCCTTCGACATACATCGTGAAGTCGGTGCCCCCGGCCTGACCGCGCTTGGTCGTGATGATGATGGCCCCGTTCGCGCCGACGGCTCCGTACAGCGCCGCCGCCGACGGCCCCTTGACGATCTCGATGCTCTCGATCTCTTCAGGGTTCAGGTCGTTGAGCGTTCCGATGCCCTGATCGTTGATGAGCCCGGAGTAGACGCCGCCCGTGCCGGGGTTGCTGTTCGTCGAGTGGAAGTAGACCCCATCGACGATGACGAGCGGATCGTTGTTGAGGGACAGGCTCGAAGAGCCGCGGATCCGGATTCTCTGGCCGGCCCCGGCGTCACCGGACGCTTCGTTGAAGATCACGCCCTCCGAACGACCGGAGAGCAGATCCGAAAAGTCCGTGATCGCACCCTTGTTGACGGAGGCGGCATCGATCTCGCCCGAGTTCGTTCCGAGCTGACGCCGTCGCCGCTCCAGACCCGTGACCACGTTCACGGTCACGTCCTCCAAACGCACGGCCGACACCGGTAGCTCGATGTCGAGCGTGGTTGCCTGCCCGGCCACGACCGTGGTGGTCGTCGAGAAGTCCCGGTAGCCGATCAGGCGCACCTCGACCGTAACCTGCCCGGCCGGAACGCCGACGAGGCGATAACGGCCCTCGCGGTCGGTCAAGGTGCCAAACTCGGTGCCCGGGATGAAGACCTGGGCGCCGTTCACCGGCTCCAGCGTCTGGGAGTTGACCACCGTACCGGTGATCGCCCCCTCCTGAGCGAATGCCGTGGTCGCGAACAGCAGCGCGACCAGGGCGCCCAGGACGCCGGGTCCGGCTCGCCTAAACAACGTACGGAGCATGAGACACCTCCTCTTGGGGGGTGAGGAACACGCGGGCGCGAGGCTCGAGGGGCCAACTCCTTCCCTCGGCACGAGGTGCGATCTCGATCCGACTGGAGACCATCTCGTTATCCTCCCGCGAACGATGCTCGTGCGAACCCCACGGCAAGCGGCTGCCGGCACACACACCGCCACCCGGCTCGCGTGGGATATCACGAGCAGTAGACGCCGAACTTGGCATTGGGAAAAAAGCTAGCGGGCGCTGGTGACCGGGGCAAGATGCCACGGGACGGAGCCGCGGCGGTCCGAAAGCGTGCCAACGACCGTCGGCAGAGGCGCTTAGGGCGTGTCGCCGGGCCACTCGACGCGGATGTCACGCGTCCCGGCACGGATCTCGTGTCGGGACTCCCCGCCGTGAGGCCAACGGGCGCGGAGGGCCACGGGGGTGTCCCGGAGCCCAAGTACCTGCAGGAGCTCGTCTTGCGACCAGTAGCCGGATCCTGCCTTCACCTCACGTACGGGGCCCAATCCGGACTCGTACTCCACGCGCAGCACGACCCCGACACCCGCCGGGTTGGCGGGTGGACCGGCCACTCGCACGCGAAGGCCGGGCTTCGCCCCGCGGTTACGCAGCAGTCTGGCTGGCCCCGCGTTCTGTGACACGGCCACATCCAGTCGCCCGTCTCCGTCGTAATCGGCGAACGCCGCGCCGCGCCCCTCTCCGTACAGCCGGATCCCGCTCTGTTGGCCCGGTATCGCCGTAAGCCCGCCCGCGCCGTCTCCCTTCAGCCACAGCCCGCGGCCCGCCTGGAGCCGCGGTGTGTCCGGATCGACGGAGACGAAGTTCTGGGTCAGAAAAACGTCTTCGCTCCCGTCCCCGTCGAGGTCGGCGATGCCGACGTGAAAGGCCGGGGCAAGCTGCGCGTCGCCGGGCAGCGCGATCCGTTCGAAACGCTCCCCGCGGTTCAGCAACAGCACATGCTCGAGACTGGCGGCCTCGAGGCTCTCCGCGCGGTCGAACGCACTGCCCAGCGTCTGCTCGACGTTGGCGTTGGCGTACGCCGTGTAGCTGTCCAGCCGCGTGCGGACAAACGGCAGCACACCCCGCAAGCGGTCGAAGCTGACCGTCGTGGCATACCCGTCGATGTGCTCGTCGTAGGTGGCCTGCAGCACGTCCAACGTGCCATCGGCGTCGAAATCCCCATAGTAGAGCTTCAGAGGGTGCTCGCGGCTCGCCGGCAGACCCGTGTTTCTCCCCCAGGCCGTCACCACCGCATCCAGGCGGCCATCTCCATCGAGGTCGCCCGTCGCGATTCCGTTCCACCGTCCGGTGTGCTCCGCCAGCCCCCAGGTCGCGGTCTCGTCCCGGTAGCGGCCCTGCTCGTTTCGAAACAGGCGAACGGGGCCCCAGTCCAGGGCCAGCAGGAGATCAGGATCCGCGTCGCCGTCCACGTCGGAGAAGACGGCCGACGAGACCAGACCGACGTCTTGGAGCGCCTCCACGTTGGCTTCGTCGAGCACGAAGCGCCCTTCCTCGTTTTGAAACAGCCTCGCCGAGGTGGGCCGCGGGTACTCGGCCGGCCGAGTCCGGCCACCCACGAACAGATCGAGGTCGCCGTCCCCGTCGTAGTCGGCGAGCGCCAGCGCACCCGCGGCGCCCGGATCGCCCGGGACCGCCGCACGCGTCAGGGCCAGAGCCTCGTCCCCGGCCAGACCGCGCGGATCGAGCCGCACCTGCACGACCGCCGGCACGGTGCGCGCCGAATTCGGATCCGGCGCCTCGTAATTCATCTGTCCGATGAGCAGACTCGTCCCGGCCGCGTCGGGGAGCTCGAGAACGGTCGACTGGTCGAGCGGAGAGTCGGGCATCCGCAGCACGAGGCGCTGAAAGCGGCCGTCGTCGTTGCGGAACAGAGACAACGTGCCGCCGCGGCCGGTGCCGACCAGGAGGTCGGGGTCGTCGTCGCGGTCCACGTCGACCCACGCGACGCCCGGCCCGAGCTGGCTCAGGCGCATCGGGAGCAGCGGCTGCCGATTGAAGTCTCCGTACGGGAGCTCCACGTGGAGATGATCGAGCGCCACCCCCTCCTCGAAGAGTGGCCTCTCCTCCAGCGCGGATTCGACCGCGGTTACGGCGGGCGGCTGCTCAGCGGCCGCGTCGAGTGCTTCTTGCAGTTCGGGCTCGCGCACGATGTACATCCGGTTGGGGCCGGCGCCCTCGATCCGAGTGCGCGCCCCGCTGCGCCACTCCACCACGATCGTCACGTCTTCCGCCTCGCCGGTGCCGAACGCGTGCGCCGCCTCCGAGCCGGAGAGGTAGAGCCCTCCCGCCGTGACCTCCTTCCGCGCCTCGGGGACGACTCCCCCCAGCACGCGAATTACGGCGCCGATGCCCTGCGTGTTCGGCGAGCGCCCCTCCAGTCGTATCGCCACGCGCGGCGCGGTCGATTCGTTGCGCAGGACGAGCGCCGGACGGTCCATCCGATTGGCCACGACGTCCGGGTCGCCATCGCCGTCCAGATCGCCTACGGCCAGGCTGTTCGTGATGTCCTCCTCCGCGCCGAATCCCCACTCACGCCCCACGTCCGTGAAGCGCAGATCGCCCTCGTTCCGGAACACGACGTTGTGCAGCGGCAAGCGGCGGTAGAACAGGAGGTGCTGCCGCCAGTCTTCGAGCAGCATCTCCTGGAGCTCGCGCTGTGTGTCGGCGTCCATCACGTCGTGGAGGTGGCCGTTGGGGATCAACAGATCCTCGTATCCGTCCAGGTCCGCATCGACGAAGACGACCGACCACGACCAACCCGATGCGGCGATCCCGGCATAATGCGCCGCTTCCGCGAACGTGTCGTCTCCACGGTTCACCAGCAGCACGTTGCGCTGCAGCTGCTGTGCGGGCGGATCCTCTCCGGGCAGATGGGATTCCAGCAAGACGACCGCCAGCTGCCTCCGTCTTCGTGTGCCCTCACGGCTGAGCATGTCGGCCGCGAAGATGTCCAGGTCACCGTCCAGGTCGACGTCGGCGAAGTCCACGGCCATGCACGAGGCGGCCGTCGTGCGAATGGCCGACCTCGGGACCGCTCGGAACGTGCCATCGCCCTCGTTCAGCCAGATGCGATCGGGCGTCTCGAAGTCGTTGCACACGTACAGATCCGGATCGCCGTCGCCGTCCAGGTCGTGAAAGCGTGCGGACAGACCCCAGTCCGGAGGCGGACTCGGCAGGGGCCGGCCCGAAGCGTCCAGGAACCGTTCCGAAGCGAGGGAGAAGCGCTCGAAGTGGCCGGCCCCGTCGTTCAGGTAGAAGTGATCGGGCTCGCCGATGTGGAAGCGGCGCAACTGGTTGCCTCTCCACACGACCATGTAGTGCTCGCGGAACTCTGGCCTCACCACGAATTCGCCGTCCACCTCCATGACGGTCCGCGACATCGTGCGCTCTTCCGGAGGGAGCAGATTGGTCACGGCCACCCGCTTGTAGTTGGCGACGTAGAGATCGAGGTCGCCATCCCCGTCCACGTCTGCCAAGGCGGACGTCGTGCTGCCCCGATCGGAGGCGAGCCCGCTCTCGTCTGTGGCGTCGACGAACCGGCCTCTGCCATCGTTCAAGAACAGACTGTTGGGGCCGCCCAGGGCCGTGAGCAGCAGATCCAGGTCCCGGTCGCCGTCCGCATCGACCAGGACGGCCCCGGTCGAGTACCGATCAGGCGCGTCCACGCCCGCGGCCTGCGCCACGTCCTCGAACCGCCAGTCTCCCAGGTTCCGATACAACGCGTTCGGCCCCTCGATGCGTGCCAGATACACGTCCGCCAGACCGTCACCGTCCACGTCGCCGATGGCCACGCCGGAGCCGTTGCTCAGAAACTCGTTCTCCAGGATGAGCTCATCGCTCACGGCGTTGGCAAACGAGACGCCGGTGCGAGCGGGGGCGAGCGGTCGGAAACCGGGTTGGCCGCGGTCCGGCACCGCCAGCTCACGCCAGCGGTAGCCATCGGCCTCGTTCCATTCCGCTGGCTGCTCCGGGACCGAGTCGCCGGCGCAGGCGCCCGAGAGAACCCCCGATCCGAGGGTCGCCAGGAGGAGGGCCAGATCCCGGGGGCGCGGTGCCATGCTCACAGGCCCGCGTTGAATTGGGAGAGCAGAGAGACGGCTCGCGCGGAGAGCGATCGGTTCAGCACCACCCAACGGTCGACCACCGTAGACTGCGCCCACGCAGACCGGGACACCGTTCCCAGGTCCGACCGATTCGGCATCGGGTAGGTGCCCAGGAAGTCGCCGATTTCCACGAAGGCCTGATAGACACCCGGATCGACCCCGCCTTCGGCCTGCTCGAGCTTCTGGCCCAGAAATACCCACTCGCGCCGCGCGGCCGTATCCACGACAATCCTCGGAACTCTGATCCCTCCCCGCGCCCCGGCTGCGAGGACATCCGCACGATCCGACCCGCTGGACACCGGTACGACGACCGAAACGTCGGCCCCTAGAAACGCGAAGTCCCGGAACTCGATCAGTCGCAGGAGGCCCGCGACGGCCAGCCTCAGGTCGGACTTGAGCTCCTCCTCCATCAGCGCGAGGCGCTGGTCCCGCAGGTCCGAACTCACCTGCGCGTCGGCCGCCGTGGACCGCGGCACAGTATCGGGCAGCAGGAAGCGCTGGCCCAGCACCGCGAGCGCGCCGCCGACGAGAATCAGTCCGATGCTCTCCAGCAATCTCTTCAACAAGAAGCCCTCGGTTCGAGTTGATTCGCGTAGCGTCCCTCTGAGCTACCCCAGAGCGCCCTCGGAAAAGCTACGAGACGTGCGCCCCGTGCTGCCACCCGGCTCACGGCTGGCTCGGCCGCCGCCGGGCCCGACTCGGATCCGGCCGGGCCGTGGCGTCGAACACCGTCTCGAGCTTCCGTCTCATGCGCCGCACGTGCGAGCCTGACCAATACGCCCGGTCACAGATCGGACACCAGGTAAACGCCGCCTGGTGTCGCCAGACTCGGGGTGGCACGATGGCACGCGCCTGATCGCGCTCGAGGGGTTCCAGCGGTTGGTTGCACTCGAGACAGCGCCGAAACAGTGGACGCGGCCAGCGAAGCTGAAAGTGCTGAATGACCTCCCTCAGACGCTCCAGCGGCGTTTCACCCGTCAGCACGAGGCAGCCTCCAACCCGCCACTCCGCGGGCAGGCGACGGTCGCACGTGAGGATCGCGCGGCGCTCCCGCCAGGCGCGCTGGACGAGCTCATCGTCCTCGATGTCGGGAGCGTACGCGGTGTCGTAGTCCAGCGCCCTCAGCCACCTCGCCAGCCGGCCCAGCATGGCATCACAGAAGAAGCGCGGCTCGCCCGCTTCGCCGATCTGTCGCTCCTCCACCTCGCGCCCGACCCGAGCGCCGCAGGTGCAGTGGATCGTTCTTCCGAACTGGAAGAGCGTCACATCGTACTGGCGCCCGCATTGGGTACAGCTGATGGCCATGGGACGCCCTCTCACAGAAAGGCCATGGGCGCAGAGTGTGAGAATCGAGTGTCGCGCGGGACGACGCAACCTCTCATCCGGTGTTTTGACAGCGCGTCCGGTACCGCCCGGTCTGCCCGCATCTCTATCTGCCGGACACGTGTACCATTATGTTGTTGCAACAGTTAGCTCTAACCGCGGTGACGCCGCACTTCGCGAATGGAAGCAGGCCGTCGAGCCCCAACGGGTCGGCAGACTCGCAGGGCGCCGGGTAGGAGGCGCCAGGCGCTTCGTCTCGTGTCCACGGTGCTGGTCCTATCGACCACCGCGCCCGTGTCGGGGCAAGAACCGGGTGATGCGCAGTGGGAATCGGCTCGGGACATCGTGGACCGTGTCGACCGTCTGATGCGCGGCGAGTCCAGCCTCGGCACCGTCACCATGGACGTGGTGACCGAGCATTGGTCGCGCACGATGGAGATGCGGATCTGGTCGCTGGGCACCGACTATGCCCTCATCCGCATTCTGGCTCCCCGCAAGGACGCCGGGACCGCGACGCTCAGGGCCGGCAACGATATCTGGAACTACCTCCCGCGCGTGGACCGTACGATCAAGATCCCCACCTCGTTGATGGGTGCCGCCTGGATGGGCTCCCACTTCACCAACGACGATCTGGTGAAGGAGAGTCGGATGATCGAGGACTACGACATCACGATCGCCTTCGATGGACCGAGGGAGGGGATCGAGGTCTGGGAGTTCGATCTGGCTCCCAAGCCCGAAGCGGCGGTGATCTGGGGCGGTATCCGGCTCGAAGTAAGACAGCACGATCTGATGCCCGTGTGGATGAGATACTACGATGAGCGGGGAGATCTCGTTCGTACTCTGACGTTCAGCGAGTACAGTCGGATGGGCGGCCGGCAGGTACCGGCCCTGATGGAGGTCCTCCCGGAGGACAAGCCCGGCGAGCGTACGACGGTCCGCTATTCGGATCTGGAATTCGATATCGGACTCGATGAGTCGTTCTTCTCGCTCCGCAGCCTGCGCACCAGCCCGGGGCGGTGATGACCAGCGGCGCTCAGCCTGCCCCCCGCTGATGTTTCGAAGCCCGTGGTGGCGGATCGGCTGGCGCAACCTGGGTCGCAACCGCAGGCGGACCCTGTTCACCACCGGAGGACTGGCACTCGGCTTCTGCGCCGTCGTCGTGATGGGGGGTCTCAACCGCGGCCTCATCGCCGAGATGATCGGCAACGGGACGGGCATCCTCGACGGCCAGCTGCAGGTCCACGACTCCGAGTACCTGCCCGAGCGCAGCCTCTACGAGACGATCGGGGGCAGGGAGGGGACCGATGTCGAGCGGTTGGTCGCGGCCGTGGCGGCCGACCCTTTCGTAAGCGCCTCCACACCGCGCGTGTTCGCCGGCGGTCTGGTGAGCTCGGGAGACGGGACCGTGGCTGCCGCGCTCATCGGGATCGACCCGGCCCGCGAGCCCGCCGTATCGACGATTCTCTCCACCCTCGACGAGGGTCGGCTGCCGCTTCCCGGGGCGAACGAACTGATCGTCGGCCGCGAGATGGCTCGCCAGCTCTCGTTTGCTGCCGGGGACGAGGCCGTTCTGGTGGCCCCGGCGGCGGACGGGTCGATGGGAAACGACCTGTTCACCGTGGCGGGGGTCTTCGACACCGGCCTGGCAGAGCTGGACCGCGGGTTGGCCCTGCTGCCCATCGGCGCCCTCCAACGGCTCATCGCGCTCCCCGAAAGCCGCATCCACGAGATCGCCGCTCGGGTGGAAGATCCGTGGCACGCCCCGGAGGTCGCTGCCAGGCTGGCCGGGCCGATCGCCGGCTCCGAGACCGAGGCAGAGGTCAGCGCCTGGACCACCTTTCGACCCGAAATGGTCAGCTACGCGACGATGGCCGAGGGCGTCGAGTGGATGCTGCTGGTCATCGTGTTTGTGATCGCCATCTTCGGGGTCGCCAACACGATGTTGATGGCCACGTTCGAGCGACGTCACGAGTTCGCGTTGCTGCTGGCGTTGGGCACGACGCCGGGCGTGATCGTGCGCTCGGTGCTGGCCGAAGCCGTCGTGTTGAGTACGGTGAGTCTGGTCGCGGGTGCGGTGATCACCGCACCGATCCTCGTATGGTGGCACCTCGCGCCGCCGGACATGAGCTGGCTGTATGGGGGGACCACTCTGGCTGGAGGGCTCATGCGGCCGATTCTCAGGGTGGAGTATCCCTGGCTGATGATCGTCGAGGCGGCGGTGGCGCTGTTCCTGACCGCAGTGCTGGCCGCGCTGTACCCCGCCTGGCGGTCGGCGCGTGTGCCCCCCGCCGACACGCTGACCGGGCGGTGAGGAGGCTCCCGTGAGCGACCGGCTCCGGCTGCTGCTGCGTCTCGCTGTGCGCAACATCCGCACACAGACGCGTCGGAGCATCCTCACCGGCCTCGCGATGGTGGTGGGCCTGGGACTGCTCGTGATGTCGCGCTCGATGGCCGAGGGGGGGCACGAAGACTGGATCGAGAAGGGCGTTCGCATGGGCTCCGGGCACGTCACCCTTCAGGCTCCGGGTTTCGCGGCGCGGCGCACCCTCGACTACCGGCTGGCTCGCGACGATCTCGAGGCGGTCCGAATGGCCCTGGGGGACTCCAGCGTTGCCCCGGCCGTACATGGATACGCGGTCCGACTCGAGCTGGCGGGTCTGGCGAGCAGCGCCAACGCCGCGGTACCCGTGGCCATCGTGGCCGTCGAGCCCGAGAGGGAGCGCCGGTTCTCCGAACTTCCCGCCAAGCTCGTCGAAGGGCGATACCTGGTCGCGGAGGACGGGCTGCACGCGTTCGTCGGACAGCAGTTACTGGAGCGGCTGGATCTGGATGTGGGATCGCGTCTCGTGCTCACCGCTCAGGACGCGGAAGGAGAGATCGCCGCCCAGCTCGTGCGGGTGGCCGGAGTATTCCGCTCGGGGGTCCCGGAGACCGATCAGGGCGTCGTCCACATCCCGCTCTCGACGGCCCGGGGGTGGCTGCGTGTCGAGGGCAGCGCGACTTCCGTGGCGATCCTGCTCGCGAACAGTCGGGCGGTCGGCCCCGCGACACGCCGGCTGGAGAGGGTGCTCGCCGACCGCGCCGATCGCGTGGCAGTGCTGGATTGGAAGGAAGCGATGCCGGCTCTGCACGCGGCCGTGCGGCTGGACGATTTTGCAGACTGGGTGTTCCATGCGATCACGCTGGCGATCGTGGCACTGGCCATCGTGAACACGATCCTCATGTCCGTTCTGCACCGGACCCGGGAGTTCGGAGTCACGCGAGCCCTGGGGATGAGCCGTGCCGACACGGGCACCCAGGTGATGCTGGAAGGTCTCGTGCTGACGTCGGTCAGCGGCTTGATCGGCATCGGCGTCGGTCTGGGGCTCACGTGGCTCCTGTTCCGCAACGGGCTCGATTTCACCTTCCTCTTCGAGCAGGAACTGGAGATGGCCGGGGTCGTCTTCGACCCCGTCATCTACCCGCGCTTTCACGTGAGTCAGATTCTGTGGAGCCTCGGCTTCGTGTTCGTGATCGGGGTTCTCTCCTCCCTCTATCCCGCGTACAGAGCCACCAGGATCGAGGTGGCGGAGGCCATGAAGTTCGAGTGATGAACGAGCGATCGATGCATGGCGTGCAGGGTGGCGACCGGGCCGCGGTTCGCACCGAGGACGTGTGGAAGGTCTTCGAGCACGAGGGGATCGAGGTCGAGGCTGTGCGCGGCGTGGACCTGAAGATCGATCCGGGCGAATTCGTGGTCCTGGCGGGTCCCTCGGGCTCGGGCAAGACGACGTTGCTCAACCTGATCGGGGGTCTGACGCGACCGACACGCGGCCAGGTGTGGGTCGCCGGCCGCGAGCTCACGGCCATGTCCGAGAAGGAGTTGGCCCGGCTGCGGCTGGAACAGGTGGGCTTCGTCTTCCAGGCCTACAATCTGTTGCCCGTGCTCACCGCGCTCGAGAACGCCGAGTTTTCGATGCTTTTGCGTGGCCTGGACGAAGAGGAGCGACGACGCCGGGTCGAGAAACTCTTCGCCCGCATGGGAATCGCGGGGCTCGAGACGCGCCGGCCCGGCAAGCTGTCCGGGGGCCAGCAGCAGCGTGTGGCCATCGCCCGCGCGGTCGTGGGCGAGCCCGCCCTCGTGCTCGCCGACGAGCCGACGGCCAACGTGGACTCGGTAACGAGCGAGGGTCTCATAGATCTCATGGCCGAGCTCAATCGTGAGCTCGGGATCACGTTCGTCTTCGCGACCCACGACACCCGACTCATGCGGCGGGCGCGGCGGCTCATCAAGCTGGTCGACGGGGCGGTCGCCGCCGACGAAGCGCGAGAGCCGGTGGGGCCGGGGAACGGGATGGGCGGGCCGGAGGCTGCGGCTGAGCCCGGCGCGAGTCCGGGAGAAGAGTGAGCCGTACCTCCTCGACCCGGTCACGAGCTGTCCGCGTCGCCTTTCTGGGCGCCGCGCTCGGGGCCGTAACAGCGGAGCTCGCCAGCGCACAGAGTCCCGAGATCCGAACCTACTACCTGAACGTCGCATCAGGGGCGGCCGAAGGACCGCTGTCCGAAGCGGGCGCCGCCGACCTGCAGCGGCTCCGCTTCATGAGCTCCCCCTCGCTCGGTCCGGTCACGCTCGACCTCGCGTACGAACACATCTTATTGCTCACGTCCACCGCGGAGGCCGGACGTGTCAGCGGGGTCTTCGGGGTCTCGCCGGCCGGGGGCGAATGGTGGGGGCTACAGGGCACACTCGTCGACGGGGACAATGTGAGCTGGGAGCACCGGCTCGACCGGCTGGCCTTGAGCCTGGCCGTCGGAGACTCCGAGGTCTCGTTCGGTCGACAGCCCATTTCCTGGGCCACGACCCTGTTGCTGACCCCGGCCGACCCGTTTGCACCCTTCGATCCCGAGGATCCGTTCCGCGAATACCGGACCGGTGTCGACGCGGCCAGGCTGCGCGCTTTTCTGGGGGCCTTCACCGACGTGGACCTCGTGGTGCGGCCTTCGGACATACAGGGTACCACGACGGTCACGGCGCTCGGCCGCCTGCGCAGCGCGGTCGGTCGCTGGGAGCTGGCGGGTTGGGGTGGAGCGCTGCACGATCAGCCGGCCGTCGGGCTCGGTGTGACGGTCACAGTCGGCGGCGTCGCGCTGCGTGGCGAGGGGGTCCTGCGCGGTGAAGAGAGGGAGGCGGGGGATCACGCGACCATCGTGCGTTTTACGGTGGGAGCCGACCGCAACGTCCGATTGGGCGAGCGCGATCTCTACCTGGTGGCGGAATACCAGCGCGACGGCTTCGGTGCGAGATCGGCCGACGGTCTTCCCGATGTTCTGCTGTCGCGCGCGTTCGCGAGAGGAGAGCTCCAGGTCTTGGGTCGGCACACGGCCGCTCTGCGGGGCACATACCAGCTCCATCCGCTGTGGACGACCGAGCTGCTGCTGCTCGGAAATCTGGGTGATCCGAGCGTCCTTCTGGCGCCCGCCGCCTCCTACTCGCTGGAAGACAACCTCGAGCTTCGATTCGGTCTGTTTCTCGGCGTCGGCGCCGGGACGGCGCCCGAAGACCCGGACGGCTCGACGCTACCGGGCTCCGAGTACGGGCCCATCCCGGCCTTCGCCTATGCCTCTTTTACGGCGTTCTTCTAGGACCTCGCGGCGGTGTCCCAGCCCCTCGGCCGGACGAGCCTGTCGACCTGGGCAGGCCTGAGCCCGGTCGGATCACAATGTGCGGTCACTTGACCCATCGTCCGTGCCGGTTCCAGCTTGAGCCGGCCGTGGGCCGAGGGTCTGAGGGGAGGATCGTGAGAGGATATGCGGCCGAATAACGGCGTCCGGCATCTGGATGTCTGGACCGGGGCGGTGCTCCTGTTCGGGGTGATCGCCATCCTCCTCCTCTTTCAGGACTTCGGTGTCCCGTGGGATGAGGGCATCCAGGCGGAGTACGGAGAGAGGGTACGGCGCTATTTCTCCAGCGGCTTCCGCGATCGCTCCAACGAGCAGCTGGCCGACCTGAGGTTCTACGGTCCTCTGTTCGAGCTGACGGCCGCCACGCTCACTGCGGCTCTGGGTTCGGATCTCTTCGCGACCCGTCACTTGCTGGCAGCGCTGGCCGGCTTGCTGGGCGTTCTGGCCGTGGTTCGTCTCGGGGCTCGGGTGGGCGGGAGTCTGGCCGTGCCGGTCTTTGCGACGCTCGCACTGATATCGGCTCCGCGTTTCTTCGGGCACGCGTTCGTGAACTCCAAGGATGTGCCGTTTGCCGCCGCCTTCGCATGGGCCGTGCTCGCCTTTCTGCTGTTCTGGTCGAATCGACCGCCGGCCCGGCGGCACGTGCTGGGCCTTACAATGGCGCTCGGGGTCCTCTTGGCGGTCCGGCCGGCCGGCATCCTGCTGCTCGCGCCCGTGATGCTGGCGGTCATCTCCTACGACGTGGTGCGGGCCACGCGACGTGGTGCGGAGGTCGGCGCCGTGCTGCCACGGTCACGTCTGGCAACCCTTGGTCTCATCGCGGTCGGTGCCTGGCTGCTCATGGTGTTGCCCTGGCCGTGGGTCCACGCGAGCCCCCTCCTGAGGCCGGTTCAAGCCGTGGCCTACGGGATCGGATTCCCGGTCTCGTACCCGGTTCTGTTCGCCGGTGAGACCGTGCCCAGCAGCGCTTTGCCGTGGCACTACGTCGTCTCGTACGTGGGCATCACCACGCCGCTCGCCGTGCTCGGTCTCGCCCTCCTCGGCCTGGCGAGGAGCGTGGGCGATCAGATCCGGACGCCGGACCGAGAGACGTCTGCGGCGTGGGCCGGGCTGCAGGCCTGGCTGCTGTTTCCGCTCCTGTTCGCGGCTTTGCTGCGTCCCAATACGTATGACGGGGTGCGTCACTTCCTGTTCCTGCTGCCGGCGATCGCGCTGTTCGCGGGCAGAGGGGCGGAAGCGCTCATCCAGCTTCGGACGTCGAGAGCCTGGCGCCTGGGTGTAGGCACGGGTCTCGTCGTGGCACTCGCCTTGCCGGTGAGGGACATGGTCAGGCTGCACCCGTACGAGTCGACCTATTTCAACGGTCTGGTCGGGGGCGTCGAAGGCGCTGTCGGCAGGTACGAAACGGACTACTGGGTGCTGAGCTACCGCGAGGCAATGGAGTGGGTGAACCGTCAGGCGGGGGACCGAAACGAGCCGGTGCGCGTGCTCGTGGCAGCCAATGAGCTCAGCCGGACCAGCGCGGAGGCGTTTGCCGGTGACGGGATCGTGTTGGAGACGACGTTCGAAACGGACCTGGCCGGACGGCTCCCGGAAGTTTTCGACTTCTACGTGGGCACGACGCGATACGGCATGGATCGGAACTACCCCGACACGCCCGTCGTGCACGCCGTCGGTCGAGCGGGGGCCGTCTACACGGTGATTCGAGGGGCGGACGAGGCACCATGAAGACCGTAATGGTCGTGCCCTGCTTCAACGAGGAGTCGCGGTTGGCCGGCGAGGCGTTCCTCGCCCATGCGGCCCGGCACACCGATGTGCTCTTTCTGCTCGTGAACGATGGAAGCGAGGACGGCACGTTGTCCGTCCTCGAGTCGATCTGCGAACAGAGTCCGGATGCCTTTCGGGTGCTCGACCTGCCCGAGAACCGGGGCAAGGCCGAGGCGGTGCGCGCCGGCATGCTGGCGGCGCTCGAGCTGGAACCGCGCTACGTCGGCTTCTGGGACGCAGACCTGGCGACCCCGCTCAACGCGATCCCGTTGTTCGAGCAGGTGTTGGACGAACGCTCCTCCGTGGACCTGGTGACAGGCGCTCGTATCAAGCTGTTGGGACGGACGATCGAACGGTCCCTCAAGCGTCATTATGCCGGCCGCGTATTCGCGACGGTGGTGTCCGAGATGCTCGATCTGCCCGTCTACGACACCCAGTGCGGAGCCAAGCTGTTTCGAGCGAGAGCGGGCGCGCGGGAGTTGTTCGCCCGCCCGTTCATCGCGCGGTGGATCTTCGACGTCGAGATCCTGGCCCGCATGATCCGCGATCGTGGAGGAAGCCGGGCGGTCGAGTCGGCCGTCGTAGAGCTTCCGCTCCCGGAGTGGTGCGACGTGTCGGGGTCGAAGCTCAAGCTGGCCGACTTCGGTCGTGCACCGCTGGATCTGTTCCGGATCTGGAAGACCTATTTGCGACGCCGATAGAGAGCGAGTCGCGGACCTCGGCTCTTCTCAGCCAGGCCCGGTCGTGTCCAGAGATGCTCCGTCGCGCTCAGCCCGACTCAGTCGTCACTGGAGGGCCGGCGCGCGCGCGAGGTGCCACGACTCGAAGGCGAGCGTCGGACGCTCGACCCCCCGCGACTGCCGCTTCGGGCGCTGGGTCGACTCACGGAGGGTGATCGCGAGCTCTGCGGCCTGGCGCTGGGACGCGGCGCACTCGGCCGCGACGCGCTCGAGGGCCGCCGTACCGTGGGCTGACTCCGTGGCGTCGCCGTCGGCCGCCGCACCGTGGGCTGGCTGCGCGGCGTCGCCGTCGGCCGCCGCACCGTGGGCTGGCTCCGCGGCGTCGCCGAGGGCCGCCGTACCGATGGCTGGCTCCGCGGCGTCGCCGTCGGCCGCTGCACCGTGGAGGATCGCTCCGGCGACGAGCTCGGTCTGCGTACCGTCGGCGACGGTGTCCGCGTCTCGTTGGGCCGTCTCAGAGTCCTCACGTTCTCACGGGTTTCGTTGGGCCGGCGGACCTGGGGTGTCTCCCGGGTTCGGCCTTCCGGTCGACGGAGCGTCGGCGACGGTGTCCGCGGCTCGTTCGGCCGTCGAAGCGTCGGCGAGCGCTCCTGGCTCGACGGTCTCCTGACCTGGGGTGTCTGCTGACCGCGCCGCTCCGGAGTCCGCACGCCAGACGGAAACGCCGCGTCACGCCCCGGCGTCTGCGGACGTCTCAGCTCGGCGGACGATCTCCGTTCCGTGCCGGTCCGTTCCACGCCGGCTCGTTCGACCCGGGAGCGCTCGACTCCTGGCCGCTCGAGGGTCGGCGATCGCTGTCTCGACTCGATATTGGGTGCCCTCACCCCGGGAGCCGAGCCTCTCGACGCCGTACGAGTCTCGCTTCCACGCTCACGCACCGTGATGCGCTCCAGGCTCTCGGGGAGCTTGCGAGTCCGCTCGAGGAACGGGTTCGCGTTCGGGAGATCCCGTGAGGCACGACCGTCCGTCGTGGCGACCCGCAGCAGTTCCGCCGGCCTTTGCCAGCGCTCCGGCGTGAAGCGCCGCGTGTCGGTCGTGAGCAGGCCACGCCCGACCCGCACGTTGCGCTTCTCGAGATTGAAGCCCGTCACGAGGTACCGGTGCTGATGTCGGTGTCCGATGCGGCCCAGAGGCGAAAACGTCCAGTGCCGGAAGTAGCGGGAGTGCCCGCCGACATACCCGTACGGGCCGTAATGCCAGTAGAAGCCGTGACCGTAGTACCGGCGGTAGTGCCGCCAGTAGTAACCGTGTGGGATCCAGGCTGCGTAGCGCGGGCCCCAGTACCAGTAGACGTGGGCTGGTGCGAACCGATACCCCGGGAACCACACCCAACCGTGGCCGGCCACGAAGTCCCAGGCGCCGTAGTGGTGGGGGACCCAGCCCCACGGATCGTACGAGACCCAGAACATGCCGTGCGGCGTCCACCTCCAGCGCCCATGCCAGTACGGTCGCCAGCTCACACCGACGCCGATCGGACGCCAGGCCCACCGGCTGCCGACGAACACCCACGTGCCGTGTCGATTGAGAGACGACGCCGCGTACTGGAGGTCGTCACCGACATGCTCGACGTACTTACCACCCACCGACAGACCCTGCGCCCAGCGCTCGAGCCCGTCCAGGCCGCGCGCCTGTGCGAAGCGCATGGTGCCGTCCGCGCCCGCCACCTGTAACTCCTCTCCACTGCGCACTTCCGCTGCGTCGGCCGTCGACCGAACCTCCGCCGTGCCCTGTCGCACGACGAGGGCGGTGCGCCCACCCTCCTGGACGATGACGAGATAGCTCCCGGGGTCGCGCAGGAGAATCGCTGCGTTCGGCGTTCGAACCGTGGGGTGCTCGCTCCCGATGCGGTCGTTCGCCACCTCGATCTGCAGCGTGCCGCGCCTCAGGTCGAGCACGGTGCCCGGATCGTTCCGATCGGCAGAGTAGGCGAGCGCTTCGAGGGCCAGCTCCGCTCCCCCGTCAAGCCGGACGAGGTTCCGGTCGGCGAGCAAGAGCTCGACCCGCGAGCCCACGGCGACCCAGACCTGATCTCCCACGAGAAGAGGCTCGTTGGCCTGCGCGCGGATGCGCTCACCGTCGGACTGGAGGAGCGTCGCCGTACCATCGACGACTCGCATGAAGCCGTAGCTGCCGTTCTCGATCCCGGCCTGTGGCTCCGCGTACTCCGGCGGGAGCTCCGGTTCCTGCGCGGACGTCGGGGCGACGCCGAGCAGAAGAACGACCATGGCAGCGGCGCACACCAGGGACAAGCGGGCGCTGAGCCCCGACCTCGTGTGCGAACCTGGGACCGTACCGGGGGTCGGCTGGTGCGGATGCAACATCGTACGACTCCTCATGCCCTGACCGGATCGTGCCGATCCAGCGACTCTTCACGATAGGGATTCGAGCCCGCCCAGGCCAACGCGACCGCGGCAAGCTCTATCCTTTCACCCTGTTAGACGGAGCCAGGCGGAGAAACGTCACGACTCCATGTGGGCTGTGCGCGAGCCGGCTGCACCGTGGTATGATTGAAGAGGGCGAGGACGGCGCTGCAGGCGGTTTCAGCGGCCGACGTCCCCCCGGGAGAGAACCATGCGAGCCGCGTACCTTCACCTCGGAGTGCACGAGTTGCGGGCCCGGGCCGATCGCGCCGTGGCCGAGCTCGCGGACTGCCGGGCCTGTCCGCGCGATTGCGGCGTCGACCGTCTCGCCGACAAATGGTCGGCGTGCAAGACGGGGCGCTACGCGGAGGTCTCCAGCTGGTTCCCGCACCTGGGAGAGGAGGACTGCCTGCGCGGGTGGAACGGCTCCGGGACCATCTTCTTCTCGCACTGCAATCTGCGGTGCGTGTTCTGTCAGAACTGGGACGTCAGCCAGGGCGTGCGGCCGGGCTCCAGGGACGGCGGCGCCAGGCCCGGTGAGATCGCCCGCATGATGCTCCAGCTCCAGGCGCGAGGCTGTCACAACATCAACCTCGTCACACCCGAGCATGTCGTTCCGCAGGTGCTGGAAGCGCTCGTCGAGGCCGTGGACGGAGGACTGACGCTCCCGCTCGTTTACAATACGAGCGCCTACGATGCGCTCGAGAGCCTGCGGCTGCTGGACGGGATCGTGGACATCTACATGCCCGACTTCAAGCTGTGGAACCGGGAACCGAGTCGACGATATCTGAAGGCCGAGGACTATCCCCATTTCGCCAGACAGGCGATCCGCGAGATGCACCGCCAGGTAGGCGATCTGGTGATCGGGGTCGACGGGCTGGCGCGCCGCGGTGTGCTGGTTCGGCATCTCGTGATGCCGGGTCGGCTGGACGAGACACGGGCGATTCTGGGCTGGCTGGCCCGCGAGCTCGGACCGAACACGTACGTCAACCTGATGGACCAG
Organism: Gemmatimonadota bacterium; assembly: GCA_039586095.1. Lineage (GTDB taxonomy): Bacteria > Gemmatimonadota > Gemmatimonadetes > Palauibacterales > Palauibacteraceae > JBDHBD01. Next base: position 16,916 of record JBDHLB010000011.1, on the reverse strand, counting down.
TACCGGCCCGCCGGCGCGGTGAGCCGCGCGCGCTTCCCGGAGCTGCATCGCCACGTCGCCGCAGCCGAGATGACCGAAGCTCGGAAGATCGCTCGAAACTATGGACTGAGACTGGACGAGCGCTCGTCCGCCATCACGTTGCTGATGCGATGACCGGGTGGACCGAGGCCGGGAACGGAACCATGAAAGGCCATTGGGCGGCCACGAAGTACTGGCACTCCACGGCGGACGGGCGCGTGGAATGCGATCTGTGTCCGCGTGCCTGTCGACTGCGCGAAGGCCAGCGCGGTCTCTGCTTCGTGCGCGCCAACCACGATGGCCGGATCGTGCTCACGACGTACGGTCGGTCCAGCGGTTTCTGCGTGGACCCGATCGAGAAGAAGCCCTTGAACCACTTTCTGCCGGGCACACCCGTGCTATCGTTCGGAACCGCGGGCTGCAATCTGACCTGCCGCTTCTGCCAGAACTGGGACATCAGCAAGTCGCGTGAGATGGACACGCTGATGGACGCCGCGACGCCCGCGTCGATCGCGGGTGCCGCCGCGCGGCTCGGCTGCCGCAGCGTCGCTTACACCTATAACGATCCGGTCATCTTTCACGAGTACGCGATCGATGTGGCGCGAGCCTGCCGCGAGCGAGGCATCCACTCCGTGGCAGTGACGGCTGGCTACGTCTGTCCCGAACCGCGGGCCGAGTTCTATCGTCACATGGACGCCGCGAACGTCGACTTGAAGGGCTTTTCGGACCACTTCTATCGCCGACTCTGCACGGCGCGACTCGACCCTGTTCTAGACACCCTGCGCTACATTCGGCACGAGACCGATGTGTGGTTGGAGATCACGACGTTGCTGATTCCCGGAGAGAACGACTCGAGCGACGAGGTGGACCGTCTCACGCACTGGGTGGTGGAGGAGCTGGGTCCCGATGTCCCGCTCCATTTCACGGCCTTTCACCCTGACTGGAAGATGCGGGACCGTCCGCCGACGACGCCGGCTACGCTGAAGCGGGCCCGCGCTACAGCTCTGGCCAACGGGCTGCGCTACGTGTACACGGGCAACGTTCGCGATCCCGGAGGTCAGAGCACCTACTGCCACGGGTGCGGCGTGCGCCTGATCGGCCGGGACGGATACGTTCTGTCGGACTGGAGACTGACCCCGGCCGGCCACTGCCTGGAGTGCGGGGCGCCATGCGCTGGGCGATTCGAGACCGGGCCGGGAGATTGGGGGGAGCGCCGACTTCCCGTGCGGCTCGCGGAATACGTGGCCTGATGGCTCCGATCGTACCGCGATCCGCGCACGGCCGGCCAGATGGTCAAGAGGTTTTGCCGATGATTGGACTCGATCTGACCGAAGACGAACGACGCGGTCTGCAGGAGGTGCTCGAGGCCGCCGTCTCCGATCTGCGGATGGAGATCGCGAACACCGACAGCCTCGATTTCAGACAGATGCTGAAGGAGAGAAAAGCAGTGCTGCGTAAGACACTCGCCGGCCTGAGCGTCTCGTGAGCCGGCTATTCGAAGCCGTGGAGAGTCCGTATCTGATCCCCTACGACGGTTCGTTCCGCGTCGCGGCGGCGGCGACCGAACCGCCGGGTGACAGCCTGCGCAAGAAGGCGAAGCGGCAACGGCTCGGACATCTGCGCAAGGAGCTGGGCAAGCTGCAGCGCGTGCTCTACGCGGACAATCGCTTCGCCGTGCTCACGATCTTCCAGGCGATGGATGCCGGAGGGAAGGATGGTACGATCCGGGCCGTCATGACCGGCGTGAACCCGGCGGGCTGTCAGGTCTATTCGTTCAAGAAGCCCTCGGTCGAGGAGCTGGATCACGACTTCCTGTGGCGCACGTCCGTGCGGCTGCCCGAGCGCGGGCGCATTGGCGTGTTCAACCGGAGCTACTACGAAGAGGTTCTCGTGGTCCGCGTCCATCCGCGTATTCTCGGACATCAGCGTCTGCCGCGTTCGGAGCACCCGCAGATCTGGGAGGAGCGGTTCGAGTCGATCCGAGAAGAGGAAGAGCACCTGGCCCGCAACGGTATCGTGGTCCTCAAGTTCTGGCTGAACGTGTCGCGCGAGGAGCAGCGTCGGCGATTCCTCGCGCGACTGGAGAAGCCCGAGAAGCACTGGAAATTCTCCACGCGGGATGTGGAGGAACGACAGCACTGGGACGCCTACATGCTCGCGTACGAAGAGGCCCTGAACGCGACATCCCGTCCCTGGGCCCCCTGGTACGCGATCCCCGCGGACGACAAACCGTACATGCGGCTCCGGGTGGCGGAGATCCTCGTCGACAGTCTGAAACGCCTGCCGATCTCATACCCCGCGGTGAGCGGCGAGGCGCGGCAGGAACTGGAAGGAATGCGCGAGCGACTGCTGGCGGAGGATGCGTGAGGCTGACGGCTGACGTTCGAGCCGATTGACGACCGAGGGGCAGGCCCAGGCGGGCTGCCTCGCGAGGTCAGCCTGACAGGTCCGCCAACACCTGCTCCGCGTGCTCGGCCGGCTTCACCTTCGCATACGTCTTCTCGACCCGGCCCTCCGGGTCGATCACGAACGTGGAGCGCAGGATCCCCTCGAACTCGCGCCCGTACATCTTTTTCTTCCCCCATGCCCCGTACGCGCTGGCCACGGCATGATCGGGGTCGGACAGAAGCGGGAAGTTGAGGTCGTGCTTCGCCCGAAACTTCGCATGCGATGCGAGATTGTCCGGGCTCACGCCCAACACCGTGGCTCCCCGTTCGTCCAGCCTGCCGAGGGTGTCGCGAAAGCCGCACGCCTCCTTGGTGCAACCGCTCGTGTCGTCTTTCGGATAGAAGTACAGGATCACACGCCGCCCCCGCAGCTCGCTCAGCCTGACTCGCCCGCCGTCGTCGGACTCCAGCTCGAAGTCGGGCGCCACGTCGCCTTCGCGTATCATCTTCTATCTCCTCGGATGTCGCCTCATGCGCCGAAGTAGTCCGGCTCGTTGCCTGGCTTCCACTTGATGTTGCAGCCCACACTCGGCGTTTGTTCGCTCGGGCACGGATGCCCGCTCAGCACGGCGTCCAGCGCCGCGCGGAGGTCGCGTCCCGAAACACGCACATCGTTACCCGGGCGGCTTGCGTCGAGCTGCCCGCGGTAGGCCAGCTGCCGACCTCCGTCGAACAGGAAGAAATCGGGCGTGCACGCAGCCCTGAATGCCTGCGCGACGTCCTGTGTCTCGTCGAACAGGAAGGGATACGTCCAGCCTTCCGACTCAGCCAGGCGCTTCATGTTGGGCGGTGCATCCTGCGGATACGCATCGGCATCGTTCGAGTTGATCGCCACGATGCCGACGCCGCGCGGCAGATAATCGGCACCCAGTCGGCCGAGCTCGTCGAGCACGTGCTTCACGAAAGGACAGTGATTGCAAATGAACATCACGAGCAAGGCGTGTCGGTCGGTGAAGTCGTCCGGGGTGACCATCTCCCCGGACACCGCGTCGACCAGCTCGAACGCGGGGATGCGCGTCCCGAGCTCCAGCATCGTGGAGGGGGTCATGACCATAGGAGCCTCCGGATCGTTTTCGCGTTCGGTTCGCCGTCAGGCCCCGAGCTCGCCGGAGCTCGATGCGCCGCCCGGCTCAGCACGCCGGTTCGCTAGTTCTCCGACGGCTCGTCCACCCAATCGGCTATGAACACGTTCGTGTCGCCCGGCTGCCGGTTGTGACGGTTCGAGCCGAAGACCAACTGGCTGCCGTCCGGCGTGAACATCGGAAAGCCGTCGAACTCCGGGTGATGGGTCACCCGCTCGAGCCCCGTCCCATCGACGTTGACGAGGTAGAGCTCGAAGTTTCGGCCTTCGGGCTCGTGCAGGTTCGAGCTGAAGATGATCTGACGCCCGTTCGGGTGGAAGAACGGCGCGAAGTTCGCGGCCCCGTTGTCCGTCAGCTGACGCTTGTTCGAGCCGTCCGCATCCATCACGTAGATCTCCAGTCGGCCCGGCCGAATCATGTTCTCGGCGAGGAGCGCCTGATAATCGGCGATCTCGTCGGGGTCCGTCGGATGATAGGCGCGGTACACGATCATCGAGCCGTCGGCCGAGAAGAACGGGCCCCCGTCGTAGCCTACCTCGTCGGTCAGCTTGCGGACGTCCGTGCCGTCCGGATTCATCATATAGATGTCCAGGTCCCCGTCGCGCGCCGACGTGAAGACGATCTTGCTGCCGTCGGTCGAGACCGTGGCCTCCGCATCGTAGCTCGGCGAGCCGAATAGCAGCTCCAGCTCCGATCCGTCGGGCCTCGCCGTATAGATGTCGTAGTCGTACAGCCCCCACACGTAGCCTCGGCTCATGTCGGGCGGCGGCGGACACTCCGGTCCGCTCGCGTGCGTCGAGCTGTAGACGATCCGATCGCCCGACGGGAAGAAATAGCTGCACGTGGTGCGCCCCTCGCCGGTCGAGACGAGGCGTCGATTTCTGCCGTCCACATCCATGACGTAGATCTGATCGCACGCCGCCTCGCCCTGGCTATGCCGCTGCATGATCAGCTGACTCGCGTCGGCCGAGAAGTACGCTTCCGCATTCTCCCCCTGGAGCGTGAGCATGCGGAGGTTGCGAATCCTCGTCTCGCCCTCCTCGGGGTCGAAGGAAAGGGGACCCTCCGACTGTTCACCCGCTTCCATGGCTTCGGCGTCCGCCTGCACGGGCTCGCCGGCGACCTGTTCGCCGGCCGCCAGGTCCTGCTCCGCTTCATCGTCCGTGGGTGCGCAAGACCACACGGCGGTCAGAGCCAGAACGGCCAGAACGGATCCCACAGCACGAAGCGTTTCGTCTCTTGCCTGCTTCCTGGTGTTCATATGAACGTCACTCGTTTTGTTGTTTGGCTGCCAAGTGGCCGAGCCGCGATGAAGTGTCGCGGATCGGGACGGTAGCACGCGCGCGGGCGCCACGCCACTATGAGAAAAGCCGCGCCGACGACGTTTTTCACACGGGATCCGCTCGTGCCGTTACAGGGGTGAGAACCGGCGGTCGTGAGGACCGGCAGCGAGGATATTCGGCACGGGAGAGAGCGATGTCTGTGAGAGCGAGAGTGGCCGGGCAGGTGGCGAGAGCTTCGTTGTTCTTGATCAGTGTATGCGTGGGCATTCCGATGATCTTGTTCCAGTACCTCAGCCTCACGCTCGGGGGGATGACTGGCGTGGTGGTATGAAGAACGCGGCTGTCGGGGGGCAGGCGATCCGCACGGAGCCGGCGGCAGACCGCGCCCGGGAGCGCTCATCTTTGGAGGGGTGGATGGCGAGGCATGAGGGAGAGCTTCGTCGGCACCTGACCAACATGCTGGGTCGCTCCGCGGACGCCGAGGACGTGCTCCAGGAGGTATGGATCACCGCCCACGACCATCCGCCGGGTGACGGAGCCGAGTCGAACGTCCGGGCCTGGCTTTTCCGCGTGGCCACGAATCGGGCGCTGGATCGTTTGGCGCGGTCGAAGCGCCGGGCGGCGGCTCTCTCCGACCGCAGGTATCGGCTGGAGCCCGAGCGGGATCAGGACCCGGATGCCGGTCTGCTGAGGCTCGACGAACGGGCCCGCGCGCGGGTTCGAACGCAGGTGGCCGACCTTCCTCGCAAACAGCGAGAGGCGGTGTGGCTGAGGTGGATCGAGGGTCGCGGCTACGGGGAGATCGCCGGCCGGCTCGACTGCTCACCCGAGAGCGCCCGGGCGAACGTGTACAACGGAATGAAGCGGCTCCGCAGCGAGCTGTCGGATCTTTGGAGGGAGAATCGGGAATGATGGCGACCGTGTGTGACCGCACAGAGGATGAGATCCTCGCGTACGTGAGCGGTGAGCTGCGCGAGGATGAGGAGCTGAGGATCGCCATCCACCTCGGCGAGTGCGAAGAATGCTGTGTGCAGGCGGCCGAGTTCCGGGCTCTGGACATGGAGCTCCCTGAGTGCTGCGGGCGCGAAGCGATTCGTTGGCACAGCTTCGAGACGCCCTTCGGCCGCATGTATGCCGCCGCGAGCGACGAAGGGCTCGTGAGACTCTCCTGGCAGCAACCGGATGAAGACGGCTTCTTAGAGGAGCTGCGCCAACGATTTCCTGACCGACCCTCGATCCGAGATGCCGAGGCGCTCGCCGAGGTCGAACGGGAGATGCGAGAGTATTTCGGAGGGATGAGGGATTCGTTCGAGATTCCGGTGGATCTCAGTTTCCTGACCGAGTTCCAGCAGCGGGTGCTGGTCGAAGCGCGAGCGATTCGCTTCGGTCAGGTCGTACCGTACTCGGAGCTGGCCCGGCGCATTGGAAAGCCCAAAGCCGCGCGAGCCGTAGGCAACGCGCTGGGCAGCAATCCGGTGGCCATCGTGGTTCCGTGTCACCGCGTCGTCCGCAACGACGGGGGTCTGGGTGGCTACGGCGGCGGTGTGCATTACAAGGAGCGGCTGCTCGAGATCGAGGGGCGAGCGGATCTGCTTGACGTGGCCAGTTGAGATGACGACAAGGGCCGAAGACCGTCTGGAACCGGAGATCCGCCCGGCAACGAGCGACTGCTGGCCAGACCTCGAGGTCCTGTTCGGTCCGCGCGGGGCGTGTGGCGGGTGCTGGTGCATGTGGTGGCGGCTCACGCACCGGGAGTTCGAAGCTTGCAAGGGCCAACGGAACCGTGAGGGACTGCGGTCGCTCGTGGAGGCCGGCGACATCCCGGGATTGATCGCGTACTTCGACGGCGAGCCGATCGGCTGGTGCGCGGTAGCACCGCGGGATTCCTACCCGAGGATCGGCCGGTCGCGGATTCTCCAGCCGATCGATGAGCAGCCGGCCTGGTCGATCGTCTGCCTGTTCGTGACGAAGGCCTACCGGCGCCGCGGCGTGTCAGCCAAGCTGATCCGTGCGGCCGTCGAGTACGCGGTGGGGCAGGGAGCGCGCATCGTGGAAGGGTACCCGGTCGAGCCCAAGAGCGACGCGGTGCCGGACGTGTTCGCGTTCCACGGTCTGGCTTCCTCGTTTGTCAGCGCCGGCTTCCGCGAGATGACGCGTCGATCGGAGACGCGTCCGATCATGCGCTGGTACGCCGCGGACCGCGGCGTACCTCCCCGGCTCAAGATCGTGGACTAGGGTCGCGGCACCGGGAGACCAGGCGGGCAAGAGACCAAACGCAAGAAGGCCCCCTCCGGAGTCGTCTCCGGAGGAGGCCACGTCATGCCGAGGTCGAGTAGCTGCTATTCCAGAGTCTGGGCGTAGGCCAGGATGTCTCCGCACTCCTGGTCGGACAGGCCCACATCGACCATGCTGGGCATCGGGGACCCGGGGTGACCCCATCGGATCTTGTGGAGCGTTTCCTGCGGGTTGTCCAACGCGAGCCATCCGACGCCCTGAACACCGGGATCGGAGTCAAAGTCGAATGCCTTCCCATCGGCACCGTGGCAGAAAGCGCAGTTGGTAGTATACAGCGGTCCACCGGCGGCAGCGCTACCGGTCGCTAAGCCTGTGCTGAAGTCCATGTACAGGCTCATGTCGACCAGGCCGTCCACGATGAACTTGGTCAGGTCAAGCACGTCCGTGTCGCTGAGGACCCCGGACATGTCGTGATCTCCCCCCTCACCCTTGATCGATTCGAAGAGGACCGTACGCTCCTTTGTACGGGCCGAGAGGACACCCGCGAAGCCCGTGAAGTGACTTCCCGACGAGTAGCGCCCGAGGTTGCCTACATAATCCCACCCGTGGCATTCCTTGCACCGCCAGGTGTCGTCCCCCGTTCTGGTGTTCGTCGATTGCGAGGCCCAGATCGGGTCGAAATCGGTGGTCGGCTCCGACGCTCCGTTGATCTCCCACCACTTGTCGTAGAGTTTGCCGCCGCGCACAACGTCGGCACTGCTCCAGTTCGCCTCCACGAATGGCACGGGATCCGGCTCCGTGGTGTCACTGTCGCAGCCGCTCAAGACGAGAACCGCTACGGCGCAAGTCGGCCAGCCGCGCAACCGATCATTATACTTCATTACAGTCCTCTCTTCCTCGGTGCTACGCCCGTACGAGACGGGCCGATGTCTGATCCTGCTGGTGGGCGGGCGAACCACGCAGGATATACCTTCGCCGAAGGGCAACCTAAAAGCGGGTCAATTAAGGAAACGTGAAGTCTTGGTTAGGAACTGTTCACAGTGTCGACGGCCAGTAGCAACCGGAAGTACGGTAGAGTCCACGTGCTCAACGTGTACGGCCAAGTGGCGTGTCCGGCTCAAGCAGGCGCGCTCAGCCCGAATGCGCGGGCTGACAGCGCAGAGCCCAACGCAGCACGACGTAGCCGACCAGGGCGGCGAGCAGCGAGCCGGCCAGGATTCCGATCTTCGCCTCGTCGATCAGCCCCGTGTTCTTGAACGCCAATTCGGCGATGAACAGCGACATCGTGAAGCCCACGCCGGCGAGACAGCTCGCTCCCCACACCATCCTCCAGGTAACGCCCTCGGGAAGGCTGGCTTTCCCGCTCCGCACCGCGAGCCAGCCGAACAGCGGGATCCCCAGCTGCTTGCCGACGAACAGGCCGGCCACGATGCCGAGCGTGATCGGGTCGGGCGCACCGGTCACTGCCTCGATGTCGAGCGCCACGCCGGCATTGAACAGGGCGAAGAGCGGAAGAATGAAGTAGGCCTGTATCGGCTGCAGGTAGTACTCCAGCGTGAGACCGGACGGACGCATCGCCGATGCCGCCGCGTGCAGATTGTCGAGGGCCGCGTATTGATCCGCCTCCTCCAGCATGGAGTCCCGGGTGAGACCCGCGCCCTTCAGGTCCTGTAGCGTGCCGATCGCGTCGTTCGTGCGCTCCAGGAACTCCGTCGGATCGATCCGAGCTCGCACGGGAACGACGAGCGCCACTAGGATTCCGGCGACGGTCGCATGGACCCCCGAGGCGAGTACCGCGGCCCAGCAGCCGAGTCCGAGCACGATGTAGATGACCTTCACCCGCAGATGAAGTCGGTTGGCCAGGAACAGGAGAAACAGACACACGCCGGCAACGACGAGCGCCGCGACGGAAATCGTTTCCGTGTAAAAGAACGCGATGACTAGGACGGCGCCGAGGTCGTCGGCGATCGCCAGCGCGGTCAGAAAGACCTTGAGTCCGATCGGGACGCGCGATCCCAGCAGGGCGAGGATGCCAAGCGCGAAGGCGATGTCGGTGGCCATGGGAACGCCCCACCCGGCCTCCCCCGGTCCCTTGGCGTTGAGCAGGAGGAAGAGCCCTGCCGGCACGACCATACCGCCGAGCGCGGCCGTCACGGGCAGCACGGCGCGGCTCAGCGTCGACAGCTGACCGACGACGATCTCTCGCTTGATCTCGAGTCCGACGACGAAGAAAAACAACACCATCAGGCCGTCGTTGACCCAATGCTGGAGCGACAGCTTGAAGCTTGCCTCCCCCCACGAGATGCCGACGTACGTCCGGATCAGCTCGAAATACGACGACGCCCACGGGGAGTTGGCCCACCCGAGCGCCAGCGCCGCACAGACGACGAGTACGATGCTGCCCGTAACCTCGGAGCGGAAGAATCGCTGGAACATTCCACCGCTCTCTCCGTGAACGTGCGCCGGATGGATCATCGGTCTCGCAGGCTGGAGGTTGATGCTGCTGTCGAATCGGTCGAGCGTCTGCTCATTCTGCCGCGGGGTTCGGCTCGATGATCGTGCCCGCCTCGCGGGCGACGATCGCCTCGAGATCCGGCAGCGCTCCGATGGCCGAGCACCGGCCCGGTCTGTCGACAAACAGGTACGCGGCCTCGACCTTGGGGCCCATCGAGCCCGCGGCGAAGTCGAGGGCCCGAAGCTCGGCGGGCGTCGTGCGGCGAAGCGGACGCTGATTTGGTCCGCCCCAGTCCTCGTAGACGGCGTCCACATCGGTGGCCATCACCAGAAAATCGGCCTCGAGCTGGTGCGCGAGAAGCGCACTCGCCCGGTCCTTGTCGATCACGACCTCCGCACCCCGCAGGCTGCCGTCTTCGCTGTACATGGTCGGGATACCGCCACCGCCCGTACAGACGACGATGCATCCCTTTTCGAGAAGCCATCGAATCGGGCGAATCTCGAACACGCGCCGCGGGCGCGGCGAAGGCACCACGCGTCGCCACCCCTCGCCATCCGGTGCGATCGACCAGCTCCGCTTCGAGGCCAGCTCGCGCGCGACTTCTTCCGGGTACACGGGACCGATCGGTTTCGTCGGGTTCTCGAACGCGGGATCTTCCGGGTCCACCTCGACCATGGTCAGGATCGTCGCAAACGGCTTCTGGAAGGGCAGGAGGTTGCCGAGCTCCTGTTCGATGAGATAGCCGATCATCCCCTCGCTCTGTGCGCCGAGCACATCGAGCGGGTAGGCCGCCACGTCCGTGTAGGCCTCCGACTGCAGTGCCAGCAGCCCGACCTGGGGACCGTTTCCGTGTGTGATCACGAGCTGGTGCTCGCCGGCGATCGGAGCCAGACATCGGGCCGCGATGCGGACGTTCTCCCTCTGATTCTCGGCCGTGAGCGGCTCCCCGCGCTGCAGCAGCGCGTTACCGCCCAACGCGACAACGATGCGCACGAACACCTCCTGCACTCGTCTGATGATCCCGGGCCGGATACCCCGTCCCCGCGGTGCCCGGTTTGGCGCAACGAACCTCGGACAGCCAGAGTACGTATATTAAATTCTTCCCGGCACCCGTGCTTCACAACCCGAGCGGGATGGACGGAATGTCACACGCCCACACGGCAGGCGACCGTTTCCGGTCGGGTTATCGCCGGACCCTGGCGGTGGGCTTCGCCTTCTCCGTCGTCGCCCACGCGATCCTGGCGCTGGCGAATCCGCCGCTCCGCGTGCTGCTCGGGGCCGGTGCCACTCGTGCGACCGAGGTGGTCAGACTCGCGCCGCTCGAGACGGCGTTCGATCCGCCGCCCGAGGTCGAGCTGCCGACCCGGCGTCAGGCGATCTTGCGACCGGCGCGGCCGATCCCGCTCGCCAGGCCGACGGCGGGTCCTCCGGAGATCATTCCCTACGATATCGCTCCGCTGCTCGAGAACGGCGCGGCGGTGACGGCTCTGATCAGGGACCGCTTTCCTCCCGACCTCGTGTTGACCGAGACCGAGCCGTCCGTGCTGCTGTGGCTGTTCGTAGATCAATCGGGTCGCGTGACCCGGCTTCAGCTCGCGAGCTCCAGCGGGTACGCTCCGCTCGACGCCCTGGCCGAGATGGCGGCGCGCGAGATGACGTTTCGACCCGCGATCCACGCGGGAAAGGCAGTCGCTGTCTGGGTCGCTCAGCGGATCCGGTTCACGCGCGAGATCGAGGGAGAGGCGGAGGGCGAGACTTCGAGCCGAAGCGAACGTTCCGCGAGCCGTAGCCCGTCGGATGGACGCCGACGTGGGCCGGCAGCCTGGATCCACCGATCAGGTGCGGCGGCCCCGTCCCTTCCCGGAGTCACTCACGCTCATCAGGGCCTCTGGATACGGCTGAAAGAAGGCCTGATCCAGCAGGTAGCTTTCCTCGAAGCGCACGGCCCAGCTGTGAATCAGACTCACGACGGTACTCAGCGGGGCACGCCCTTCACGGTATCGTTGCAGCTGGCGGCGGAAGAACGACTTCTCGCGTCGCTCGAGCCGGTCCTTGAAATAGCAGGACGTTGACGACCGACGTGTAGCGGGGAACCTGCCGAAGCGCCTGCCCGAAGTGCTCCCGGTAAGTCTCCACTACCTCCTCGAACGGGAGCCGCTCAGGGTTCGCGACGATGCGACCGAGCGCCCGCAGCTCCGTCTGGTTGTTGGCCATCAGGACGAACTTGTGCCGTGCGTGGAAGCGGACCAGCTCGCCCATGCGGCCTGACTCCTCCGCGTTCCGCAACGCAGCGAGTGCAAACAGTTTGGTCAGGAAGTGCTCACGGATACGATAGTTACGTAGTCTGCCCTCATCCTCTATCGCAAGTCCCGCGTGCGACTCGACGACCCGGCCCGCGAACAGGCCCGCGCTGCGAAACGCGGTCGACGACGCGTCGGGCCCATGGTACACCTTCACGCCATGAATCCCGCACGACGGGGAGCGGTTCTTCAGAATGAAACCGTCCACCTCGTCGAGCGAGGCCAGGAAGCGATCGGAGAACTCGAGCATTTCCCGGGTGACGTCGGCCCCTGTGGCCGGCTGGACGAGGCCGACCGACGCATCGGAATCGGAGGCGCCGTTCGACCCCTTCAGCTGCACCAGGCGGATCGGCTCGCGCGGGACGCCGAGCCCGATCTCCACCTCCGGACAGATGGGGACGTATCGGACGAACGGCTCCAGCTCGCCCACCAGATCGAAAGGGATCCGCTGTGCGTTGTAGCGACACGCCTCGAACTCGAGGCAACCGCTGATCACGACCACCGGCTGGGGAAACGAATCGTTCATTGGTCTCGCTCGTCTAGCGCTGGCAGTCCGCGCAGAAGTACGTGGTGCGTTTCAACTCGCCCTGGCGAAGCATGTCGATTGGGCCGCTGCAGCGAAAGCACCGGTGTCCGCGCCGCCGGTACACCCAGTGGCGATCACCATTGCGCTGGACGGCAAGATCCAGCGTGACGATCGGCCCGCTGCGCCGCGCGTCCGCCCACATCATGCGACTCGTGACGGCCCAGATTCGGTCGGCCTGCTCCCTGGTCACGGTACTCACCGCGCGACGCGGGTCCAGGCTGGCGCAGAACAGTCCCTCGGATTTGTAGATGTTGCCGATACCGGCCACGATTCGCTGGTCCAGGACCGCGTCACCCAGCGCGCGATTCGGTTCTCGCTGCAAACGCCTCCACGCCTCGTCGGCGTCGAAGTCCGCGGCCATCAGGTCAGGCCCGAGCGCGCTGATGCGGGGGTGGGACGCCAGTTCCGCCGATGTGAGCAGCTCCATGATGGGGCCGTTGAAGAACACGGCTTCATGGCTCTCCGATCTGAGCCGGAGTCGCACCCGCTCTTCCGGCTTACGAAGCTCCATTTCGGGGCGGCCGAACTGCCAGGACCCGTACATCATGGCATGGCAGTGGATCGTCAGACCGCCGGACAGCTCGACGAGCAAGTGCTTGCCGTGCGTTTTCACGACGGACACATGCTGGCCTAGCAGGCCGCTCGCCAGCCCCTTCCAGCGTCGCGGCACGTCGACACGCGTGAGAGCCCGGCCGACGAGCGGTTCGAGTCCGCGCGCCCAGCGAACGATCGCGTGTCCCTCAGCCATGGCGGGCTCTCGACGCGCCGGACTTACGTGAGTGCCGCCGAGCCGCCGGTCCGTGCCGCCGGCGGCAGATCTTCGGGGCGCAGCGCCTCGCCGTCCGCCAGTGTATCACGAACCCACTCGAAGATCCGCAGGTCATGCGACCGTCGTTCGTCGTCCCGTTTGCGCAGCGAAGCGAGCGGCAGTCGCATGCGAGGGTTGTCCGCCAGACTCTCGGCGTGACGGTCGAGGAACGCCCAGTACAAATGCGTGATGGGACAATTCTTCTTGGGGTCGAAGGCACACGATGCACAGTAGTCGCTCATGCGGTCGATATAGGCGGCGCCCGACACGTACGGCTTGGTGGTCATCAGATCGCCGAGCGCAAACGTTCCCATTCCGAGAACGTTCGGCTCGACGACCCAGTCGAACGCGTCCACGTACGCGATCCAGAACCAATCGGCGAGCTCGCGCGGCGAAGTGTCCAACAGCGTGGCCAGGTTGGAGAGCACCATCAGCCGCGTGATGTGGTGACTCCACGCTTCTTCCCACACGCTCTGCACGACCCGGTCCAGGCAGCCGAGGCCGGACGGGCGGCCCCAAAAGGCGACCGGCAGCGGGTTCGAGGCCTCGAGCGTCGAGGGCGCGGCGCCGCCGTCCAGCTCGTCCGGCCCGTCGTGGCTCGACGCGTCGGCCCCATCCGCGCGAGCGTCGGCCGTCCGGTCGGCAGCGGATTCCCAAGTGTGGCCGGTCCACCGGGCAGAGCCGCCGTCTCCCGGCTCAGAAGACACCGGCGGTGAGGGCTGGTCCGGCAAAACGCGGAATCCATCGGTCGCGTGGTGGACGTGGCGCATGAACTCGCGCCACCCGGCGACCTGGCGGATGAAGCCCTCTTTGCTGGCCAACGGGATCTCCAGCTCGGCCACCTCGTCGATCAGGCGGGCGGGTAGCAGGCGGCCCAGGTTCACGAGCGGCGAGACTCGGGTATGGAAGAGGCCGCTCGACTGTGTGCTCATCGCGTCCTCGAAGGGCCCGAAGTGCTCCATGCACCTCCGCTTCGCCCACTCCCAGGCCGCTTCGGCATCCGCTGCGGAGGAGGGCAGGGCGCCGACCCGCACCTCGCCCGGGTGGGATGAGAAGCGCTCGTTGACGAGCTGAACCACCTCCTCGGTGACCTCGTCGACCGCAAAGGACGGCGGCTCGGGCACCCGAGGCTCGCCAGACCACGGTTCCCGATTGGAGGCGTCGTGGCTGTACCTGCCGCCCAGCGGGGACCCGTCCTCCATGAGCAGGCCCGTCTCGCGCCGGTACAGTCTGTAGAACGCATCCATTCTCCATGGAGGGCCTTTCGACTGGCTCCTCGTGAAGAGATCGGTCGTGGTCAGCCAGGTTTCATTTGGAACGACCTCCAGCATGCCCGCTCTGGCGAGCGGTGCGAGATCGGCCCGAAGCTCGCGCTCGGCTGGATCCATCACCTGCAACGGGCCCCGCTCTCGCGCGGCGGTGGCCAGGACAACGCGGTATGGGTCGTCCGTCATCAGGTAGTGAACCTCGACGCCGCGAGCGGCCTGCTCGAGCGCGAAGTGCCGCATGTTCGAAAGCAGGAGCGCCAGCTTCTGTCGATGGTACGGTCGACGGGCCGCCTTCCAACGGCTCTCCACCATCACGATGCCGAGCTCATCCGCCGGAACCGAGCGGAGGGGGCCCACCTGATCCGTGAGCTGGTCGTACGGGACGAAGACCCAACGCCTGGCTTTCTTCTCCCCACCGAAGCCGCCGAGCTGTTCGAGAAACGTGCCCATCTCCTCAGCCTTGGACCGCGTAGCGACGGAGGTATTCCTTCACCCGGACTTTGCGGGCCGTGTTCTCGGAAGACATGTAGCGCACCTTGCCGAAGATCGGGCGCTCCGGTCCCCAGGCCCGGTCGTACCGCCCGAGAACCCAAAAGATGCCGCTGTACGAATTCGGATCGCGCCCGTCCACTGCGTACTTGTTGTTCAACTCGATCATCACGTCCAGGGCGTCGCGGGGGGAAGCGCTCCATTCGAGGATCTTCTTGCCCCACAGCATGCGGAGGTAGTTGTGGATCCGCCCCTCACGCCTGAGCTGCACCTGGGCTGCGTTCCAGAGAGGATCGTGGGTCGTGGCGTTCTCGAAGCGCTCCAGGTCGTACGCGTGATCCCGCGGATCGTCCGCGTGATCGTCCAGTGTGGTGAGCGCCCACTCGGGCAGTGATTCGTAGCGGTCGTAGTCGTCGCTGAGCGCACAACGGTTGAAGCCGACCTCGCGCCACGTCACCAGCTCATCGAGGAACGCCTCCGCGGGCTCGGACATGCCCCACCAGCCTTTGCGACTCCCGTTCGGTTCGCCGAGCTGTCCCTCGTTCCAGCCCTCCCGGTCGGCGACCGCGTCAAACACCTCGTGCGCCGACACATGGCCGAAGTGCAGATACGGCGACAGCTCGGAGGTGACGTCCTCCTCGGGCTGGTTGCGCTCGTCGGCGTACCGATCGAGCCGCGCGTCGAGGAAACGATCCAGGGTTCGAAGCCCTGCCACCCTGCCACCCTCGTACGCGACGGAGGATACGGAGTGATCGATCGGAAGCGGCCTGAGGCCGTCGTCGTCCGATTCGAGCAACGACGCGTCGGCCGACGGCCAGCGCCGCACGATGGCTGCCGGCAGCTCCATCTCGGGAAGCGCTGCGTCGGCTAGAGGGTCGGCTGTCGGCAGGTCATCCAGATGTTCGGGCAGCGCACGGTGAAGGAAGCGGCGGAACGAATAGGCGGTCGGGAAGACGCGATCGCTCGCCCTCAGGGGCAGCAGGCCGTTCGAGTCGACGGCCTCCAACCTGACCGGGACCGCCTCGGCCGCAGATCGCAGCATGCGCGGCAGGAAGAATGCAGGGTAGTCGTCCGTCACCACGACACACGCGTCTTCGGCGAGAGCGCCGAGCAACCCGCGTCCAGCCCCTCGACTCGGTTCGACATACGGAAAGTAGGTGACGCCGCCCTCCGCGAGGGCAAGCGCGTTATCGCGCATGCCCTGGAGAACGAAGCGATGCAGCCGATCACTGGCCCACGGATAATCACACCGCAAAGCTTCGAGAACGACAAGAGGTCGGTCCCATTCCGTCGCGTGATCGAGGGCGCGCTGGAGCCCGAGGTTCCACCCCGTCCGACGGGCGGACGTCATCCAATAGAGCACGTGCCCCGCGCCCGGCCGCACCGGAGCGTCGTTGCAGCGACGGAGTCTCATGTTCGGGACCATTTTTCGGTTCGTCCTGCGCCTGTTCCGAGTTGGCTATCCGATTTTACCGGCGGTGCCCGCGAGCAAAGCGGCCACGCAGCAACACTTTACGCCATCGACAACCGTTCGTCAAATTTTTGTAGAAATAAAGGCTTGACAGACGGGGCGCATGGCCGTATCATCCTTGACGTTAGTTAGACGATAGTGGCTCGCAGTTGGGCGAGCTTCGTTCCGCGGGCGGCGCCCGCACAATGTCGGGGCCCCGCCCCTGAGACAAGGAGATCAAACATGCATGCACGCAAGCTCACCACCCTGGCCGCGGCCGGCCTGTTCGCGCTGACCGCTCCGCTCGCGGCGCAGGACATGGACATCGTGGACACGGCCGTGTCGGCCGGACAGTTCAACACGCTCGTGGCCGCCGTCCAGGCAGCCGGGCTGGTAGAAACGCTGAAGGGCGAAGGCCCGTTCACGGTCTTCGCGCCGACCGACGAGGCGTTCGCGAAGCTTCCGGAGGGCACGGTCGAGACGCTCCTCAAGCCC
>JBDHLB010000010.1:0-71107 GCA_039586095.1 Gemmatimonadota bacterium | reverse complement strand
GACTCGACTCATGGCCGCACGAGCCGTCCTATGGATGGTTTGACCCTTCGAGGTGCCTTCACGTCCGACCAGCGAGCAGGGGCTTCGCGGAGGGCGCCCCTTTCGCCTGCGAAAGCCAGCGTCCCGGAGGGAAGCCCCTATGCCGCTGGTCGGCTGCGTCGGATGTGAAAGATGTGAAAAGGGGGCCTCCTGGCCCCCTTCCTTCGTACGTGGAAAGGTCTGGGGTCGGTCAGCGCACGGGGACCATGATGTGCGCGTACGGTGTCCCCTGCCACATGACCCACGGCCCGCCGTTCTCGTGATCCGTGGTCATGCCCTCGAGATCGGCCACGTTCGGCACGATCACCATCAGATGAGGACCGGCCTCGACCCAATCGTTGTCGTCGGTCGGCCCTTCTGCGTAGGGATCGATGTTGCTGGCCCCTTCGTCGCCGGACAGCATGTACGCGATCCCCACGGTCTCGGCCTCGAACTCTCCCTTGGTCATCCAGGCGTGTGCCCAGTGGGTCCAGGGCTTGTCCAGGCACATTGGGGCGCTGCCCTGCAGGTTGGGAGGCGTAGGGAAGCAGGTCCACCCGTTGGAGCCTTCCCGGAGCACGGTCTGGTCCCAATCCATGATCGTGGCGTTCTCGCTGATAGCCGGGATCGCGGCGCTCATCGCTTCCTTGATCTTTGCGTTGGCGTCCGCCTCCTGCGCCGTGAGCAGGGTCGGCGCGGCACCGAGAGCGACAAGCACGGGGACAAGTAGACGGAGTGGGTTTCGGCGAAGCATCGCTACCTCCTGCGGAGAAAGGGGGAGAACCGGGCCAAAAGACACGCAAGTATGGTATGGATCGGTCTTGCGGGGCAAGCAAGGCGGGCCCGGCAGAGGCTTGCGCTTGTCGCTTGCGACGTGGCCGTGTAGAGTATCCGCCCATCTTCGCGCCCGTAGCTCAACTGGATAGAGCGTCGGACTTCGGATCCGAAGGCTGGGGGTTCGAGTCCTCCCGGGCGCATTTCAGGGGTCGCGCGAGCCGGCGCGAGCCGGTGTCGACCGGCCCATCTGGGTGTCACCACTCGAACCGAGGGTCATGGACAACCGAAGCGGTACAGGACGGCCTGATACGGAAGCACGCTTTCAGTTGGCGGGTTCGCAGGCGAACCCGCTGGGGACGGTCGTTTCCGTCGGGGGTGTGAGCCTCGGCGGCGACGAGATCGTGGTGATCGCGGGCCCGTGCGCCGTGGAGGGCCGTGAGCAGCTGCTGACAGCCGCCCGAGCGGTCCAGAGTAGCGGAGGTCGAATTCTCCGAGGCGGTGCCTTCAAGCCGCGTACTTCTCCCTACGACTTTCAGGGGCTCAAGGAGGAGGGCCTCGAGTTGCTCGCCTGGGTGCGGCAGGAGACGGGTTTGCCCGTGGTCACCGAGGTCATGGAGACACGAATGGTGGAGCTGGTCAGTCAGTACGCGGACCTGCTTCAAGTGGGCTCGCGCCACATGCACGACTATGCGCTACTGGAAGAGATCGGGCGTTCCAGAACACCCGTGCTGCTCAAGCGGGGATGGAGCGCGACGCTGGACGAGCTTCTCTACGCCGCGGAGTACATTCTCCAGGGTGGGAACGACCAGGTGATCCTCTGCGAACGAGGGATTCGCACGTTCGAGCCGTCGACCCGGAACACGCTCGATCTGAGCGCAGTCCCGGCGCTGAAGACCAGAAGCCACCTCCCGGTGATTGTCGATCCGAGCCACGGGACCGGTCACCGCTGGATGGTACCGCCCATGAGCAAGGCGGCCGTCGCCGCCGGTGCGGATGGACTGCTCGTGGAGGTGCACCACCAACCCGATACGGCGCTCAGCGACGGCGTGCAGTCTCTCCGCCCTGACGACTTTGCCCACATGATGGACGAGCTTCGCCTGCTTGCAGCGGCTCTTGGTCGTTCGGTTCACGGCCCGGCCGTAGCCATGGTCGAGTGAAGGGCTCCGCCACGCCTCCTCGTCCGATTCCGCCCAAGACGCGCATCCTACAGCACGCCAGGGACGAGAGCCCGGCGCTCGATCGGGTAGTCGGTGAACGTCTCCCTGTACCAGCGGTGGTGTGAAAGCGCCCGTGGGATCAGGTTGGCTGCCGTCCAGATGGCGAACGAGGCAGCCGGCAGCGACCAGGTGAGAACGGCGAATCCCGTCCACTCGACGATCTCGCCCAGATAGTTGGGACAGGATACCCACCGATACAGTCTGCCCTCGGGGATGCGATACTTCGCATCCCCATGTCTCGATCGTCGCAGTGCCAGCAGAACTGCATCGGCTCGCCAGTTCACCACCGCCCCGATGACGAACAGGGTGATCCCCACAATGAAGCGCGGGTCGAGGAACCAGTCGAGCGGATATGGGGATGCGAGCGCACCCAGGTAGTGTCCGTTCAGGAAGCCGTTCACTCCGTTGAAGACGAGAGCAAAGACCATGATCAGCACGGGCATGCGGTTGCCCGGGGTCTGGCGGATGGGGTATACCACGGCCCGGTTCAGGTAGTGGCCTGTCCACAGGCCGGCGAACACCCACATGGGCACAGTCTTGTCCACGTCCCCCGTCAGAAAGAAGAAGAGCAAGACCGCCGGAGAGGCCAGTTCCATGGCGAACCACCCCCAGCGGTGGGGCAGTGTCGGTCCCCAGCGTCGGCTCGCGTAGCGCCCGTACGGCGCGCGCACACGCAAGAGAAGGAAGAAGGTGAGCACGGCGATGGCGATCCAGGCCCACACGAGCACCGAGAAGGCCGAGAATGAAGTCATCTCGGCTATCAGAGCCTTCCCGCCGATCGAAACCACGCATACGTGTCCCGAACGGACTCTTCCAGAGGCCGTGGGTCGAACCCCAGCTCCTGCCGCGCGCGCGTGCAGTCGACTCGACGGCTGGATCGAACGAGTCGATCGAGCGACTCGCGTGTGTACAACGGGCGCTCCCCGGTCAACCGACTGTACAACATCGCCAACGGTACGCCGGTGCGTGCCAACCAGAGGGGGGTGGTGAAACGCGGCGCCGGCACGGCGGTCACGGTTTCGGCCAGCGACGCCAACGTCCTGACGGGGGTCCAGCCGCCCGACAGCAAGTAGCTGGCTCCGGGCCGTCCGATCTCGATGCTTGCCACGGCCGCGGCGACGACGTCCCGTACGTCCACCCACTCCGAACCACCCGGCACCAGCGTTGGAAGTCTTCGGTGGTACAGATCGAGGAGCACCTGCCCCATCAACGACGGCCCGAAATCGTTGGGACCGATGATCGCCGACGGGTTGAGAATCACAGCGGAGAGGCCGCGATCGACGCCCGCCAGGATTTCCCGCTCGCCTCCCGCCTTCGATCGGTCATAGGCGAACCCGGTTCTCCCTACTCTGGGTCGATCCTCGGTCAGGGGTTCGTCGAAGGGTGCCTGTTCGAAGGCGTGAAACGAGCTGAAATGGACAAGTCGCTGCACCCCGGCGCGCAAACACGCCGCTACCACGTGACGCGTGCCCTGCACGTTCACAGCGTTCACGCGGCCATCTGGATCACCTTCGATGGAGATTCGCGCAGCCAGGTGCATGACGACTTCGGCACCGTCGAAGGCGTGCATGAGAGTGTCGGGTCGGAGAACGTCACCGTCCACGCGCTCGACGTCCAGGCCGACGAGAGATTCGTTGCCACGATGGACAAGAGTGACCACGCGATCGCCACGCGCAAGGAGCGCGCGGCACAGGTTGGCTCCCACATGTCCCGAAGCTCCCGTGACGGCGATCCTCACGGTGAAGCGGGACGTCGCGAGATCCCGACTCTCAATGGTGGGGTGTGGGCTCGGTGTCGCCCGGCAGCTGTGCGGCCCCCCTGGACTCGAGCAGCGACTCGGTGAACGACTGCCGCTCGGCCAGCAGTCCGAGACGCTGGTCCACGGTCTCGAGCAAGCGCTTGGTCTCCCGGATCTCCTCTTCCAGCGACCCCAGCTTCGCTCGGTCGGGAGACGCCTCGTGCCGAAGTCGTATCCACTCCTCCATCACCCGGCCCAGCCGTCGGCTGATCGGAAAGAGCAGGACAAACGTCCCGATCAGAAAGAGGGCGATGATCGGTCCGAGGAATTCGAAGAACTCAGCGCCCATGACGGTACTCCATCGTGGCTCGTGAATCGCGCGGCCGGTGCCGTCCCAACTTAGTACGGAAGCATCCCAGCGACAGATGCACGCCTGTATCTGCTCACTGGAGGGGGTGCTGCGGGCTCTTGAACCCGACATTCCGTCGTTACATTCGGTCGCAGACTGCCCGCGCACGTGGCGCTTTGCGAACGTGCAAACCGTGCTGTTTGCCGGGCTCGCTCCCCCCTGCGGGGTGCGCCTCCTCCGGAACTGCGGGGAATCGTGACATTTCCTCTGCCCGACGTGACCTATCGGCGGATCCATGCGGACCCGGCTTGTTTCCTGCTCCCATCCGTTACGAACCGGCCGGTCCGACATCCGCCGGATCGCCCGAGTGTACGCGAAGAAAACGCCGGAGCGGAGCATGGATTTGGGTCAGTGGGTCGCACAGAACGGGACGCCTGTCGTCGCCGCTGTGGCACTCCTCGGGTTGGTGCTGCTCACAAGTCTGGTCGCCACTCTACGGACCAAGCGCTCGCGGAGGCTCGCGCACGAGAGACACACGTCGTTGTTCGTGAACAACACGGCGGCGGTCGCAGCGGTCGATCCGAAAGGCGCCATCGAGCGTGTGAATCCGGCTTTCACCGAGATGTCTGGCTACGATGAAGCGCAACTCAGAGGTATCGCCTTCGCTTCGCTCATCGCCCCCGACGATCGTGCGCGGGTCGTCGAGAGCCTGAAGGACGACAGTGAGCACCGACCCCACTCGGTGGAGTCGAGGCTCGTGCACAGGGACGGACTCGAGGTGGAGCTCGAGATCACCAGCGTTCCGATCGCCATCGGGGACCGCACCTTCGGCACCTACCAGATTGCGCGCGACCTCACGAAACAGCGTGAGATGGAGCGAGAGCTCGAATCGCGCGCCCTGCACGATCACCTCACGGGCCTGGCCAATCGGTCGCTTTTCTCCGATCGAATCCGCCACGCCCTGCAGCGCGTCCGCCGCAGCGGCCATCGGGTCGCCCTACTGTACATGGATCTCGATCGCTTCAAGCTGGTGAACGACAACGCGGGGCACGCCGGCGGGGACGTGTTGCTCTGCGAGGTCGCGGCACGGCTGAGGAACTTCGTTCGCGAGGGCGATACCGTCGCCAGGCTCGGAGGCGACGAATTCGCCATCCTGCTGGAAGACGTGGCCGATCAGGAAGAAGCCGACACCGCGGCCGAACGGCTCGTCGATTTGATCAACGAACCGTTCAAGGTGAACGGGAAGGCGGCCTACGTCGGAGCCAGCGTCGGCGTTGCCGTAAGCACGCCAGAGCTGGAGAGCCCCGAGCAGCTCGTCCGCAGGGCGGACAAGGCGATGTACGAGGCCAAGCGGCGCGGCGGCTATCGCTACGTGCCGTACACCTCCGAGATGGACACGGGTGGAATCCGGCTCGGTGACCATCTGGAGGCCGAGCTGCGTCGCGGACTGGCCGCCGGCGAGCTCGCCGTTCGGTACCAGCCCGTGGTGGACCTGGCAGGAACGCAGATCGTCGGTGTGGAAGCGCTCGTCCGTTGGAACCACCCGGTGCACGGATTGCTGCCCCCCTCCAGCTTCATCCCGGTGGCGGAAAACGCCGGCATCATCGTACAGCTCGATCGCTGGGTTCTGGAGCACAGCTGCCGGGACATCCGTCGACTGCTGAAGCAGGGGGTGATTCAGAGCCGGCCGTTCACGCTGAGCGTCAACCTGTCCTCACAGCACTTCGAAGACGACGGTCTCGTCGACGCCGTGTACGACATCCTCACGGCCGAGCAGTTCGCCGCGGAATACCTGCAGCTCGAGATCAAGGAGGACGTGGTCGCCACAGGGGCCGAGAAGATCGCGCGTCTCAAATCTCTCGGCGTCACGGTCGCGATCGACGACTTCGGAATGGGCGACGAGCCGCTCGGGTACCTCCGCGACGCGATGATCGACGTCCTGAAGGTGGACCGCACGTTCGTGATGGCCCTGGGGGGTGATCGGATATCCACCGCGGTCATCCGAACCATCCTGAGCCTCGCCGAGATGCATGGCCTGCAGGTCGTCATCGAGGGTATCGAGGACCCGGTGCAGATCGAAGCGCTCCGCCAACTGGGCGGGCGCCTCGTACAGGGCTTCTACTTCGTCGCCCCCGTGGAGATCGATGAGCTGGAGCACCTCCTCACTCGAGGTCTGGCCCCGGCCTTTATCTATCAGCCCGGCAGGCGAGCGCCGGCGCAGGAAGCACCACCGGAAGCCGTCGGGCGAGGCTGAGCCGACCACGTGCAGACGTAACCGCAGTCCGGCCGCAACCGATCAGGGAACCCGCTCGATGGTCGCGGCCACACCCTGCTCTCGGGTCAGCGCCAGAAACTCGTCCATCTCCTGCCCGCTCTGGAACACGCTGGCTGAAACCGATACGGATACGGCTTCGGCCTCCTCGATCAATACGGCCAGACCCGTGAGGATCTCCGAGAGCGTGAAGGCGCAGTGTCCGTACTGATTCGTCTGAATGAGCGCGAGTCTGGCGAGCATGCCCGCCTGTGTCACCTTGCCCACGTAGACCGTTGCCTGCGCCAAAGGCACGACCGGGTCTCCTGCGCTGTGCATCACCACGGTCGGTACCCGAAGGCTGCCTGTGGTCTCGAAATCGGCAAGAGCCGCAAGAGCCGCCGGATCTGCCGAAAAGCGTCCGACGCCATCGTCGATCGCGCTGCCTTCGCCTACGTAGATCCTGTTCTTGTTGTCGAAGGGGTTCCCGCCCAGGCGCGCCGCTGCGTCGTTCGTGCCGAAGAAGCTGTATCGGAGGATGTCGATGACCGGCTCGATCGCCTCGCTTTCCGACGGGATCGGGATGTTGACGACGTTCAGGAGACTTTGCAGCCCGGCGGGATCCGCCGCGGCGGCATTCCGGATGTCGTCGATCGTGGCATCCCACCGAGCATCGGTGATCGTCGTCTCTTCGTCAGGTATGAAGGTCGGGTCACCGGGCATCAAGCCGGGGAAGTGGTAGTCGTACAGGGCCCGCATGTCGCCGAAGTAGTTGAGCTGAAGCTCGAAGCCGCCGATCGGACCGCACAAAGCGAGTCCACCCTCGAACAGCTCCGTCGGTCGTCCCGTTTCGAGGGCGAGCACCGTGGACAGACTTCCCTCCGAAGCCCCCACGAGGTAGGTGCGGATCGGGAGCTGCCCGAATCCGCCCGCCTGAGCCAGCCCCGCGAGCTGGCCACCCGCCCACTGCGTGACCGCCTCCAGATCCGCGACGGCGTCGAACGCCACGAGTCCGTTGCGCCGGTAGCTCGTGGTGGCATACCCGAAATTCCCCCGCGGCGGGGTCGACACCGCCCGGGCCACATCGCGAAGGGCTGCTCCACCAAACTCGTCGCTCGGCAACTCGACGGGGTAGAACGGCGCTCGCTCGGGACCGGGATTCGTATAGCCATGCGCCCATACCAGCAACTCACCGTTCCACTGGGGGGGAAGGCAGAGCTCGAAAAGCGCTCCGGTGGGGGCCTGGTCCGTCACGCAGGTCTGAAACGCGGCCGACGGTTCGATCGGAAGCTCGGCCGGCGGCGGAGGTGGCGGAGGTTCGGTCGTGGAGTCACCTCCGCACCCGAAGGCTCCCAGCCCCAGCAAGCAGCCGGACAGGAGGCGGGGCCACCAGCGCAGCCATTGGCGTCGAACACTCGGATCCCGATGTCGTACGCCTGAGTTCACGTCAATGCGACTCATGGTATCAAGCTACGAAACACGGAACGGCAGTCATACACCGAACCGGCGCTTGCTTGCCACCTCCCGGCGATCGTTCCATGATGCGAGCCCCATGTGCAGCCCCGTGACCGACGAGCGGGGTTGTGCGCACGGACGTGTCACACGCGGAGTCGCCGAATGAACATCGCCGTCATCGGTACGGGAAACGTGGGTCGGGCACTGGGCACCAGGCTCACCCTGGGCGGCCACCGCGTGGTGTTTGGCACACGCGATCCGCAGGCGGATCGGGTTCGGACCCTGCTCGCCGAGGTGAACGGCGATGCGGATGCCGGGCCGTCGGCGGAAGCCGTGCAGGAGAGCGATGTCGTCATCCTCGCGACGCCGTGGGATGTCACGCAGGAGGCGGTCGAGTCGCTCGGCGACCTGGAGGGCAAGATCCTGGTGGACTGCACGAATCCTCTCCGGCCTAACCTGGACGGACTTGAAGTGGAGCGGGGCCTGTCTGGCGGCGAACAGGTCGCCCAATGGGCGGAGGGTGCGCGCGTCGTCAAGGCGCTGAACACGACGGGTGCGGGCAACATGGCCGATCCGGCGCTGGACGAGGATCATCGTCTGGCGATTTTGTTGTGCGGCGACGATGCAGAGGCCAAGGAGGTTGTCGGTGGTCTCATCGGCGAGCTGGGGTTCTCGGCCGTCGACGCGGGTCCTCTGGATCGATCAGGTCTGCTCGAGAACATGGCCCTGTTGTGGATACTGCTTGCGTACCAGCAGGGGCTCGGCACGGGCTTCGGTTTCGCGATCGTGACGAGATCTGACCCGGAGGAGACATGAAAACCCGCGTCGCCGCGCTCTGCCTCGCCCTCGTCGCCCCGCTGGCCTCCTGTCGGAACGTGACCCCCGCGGGAGAGGAAACGGAGGTTCGAGCGGTGGTGCAGGCGTATTTCGACGGCCTGATGAGCGGTAGCCCGGAGACCCTCGACCGCGCGTTTCACCCGGGCGCCCGCCTGATCGGCATCGGAGGCCGAGGCACGCTGGCGATCATCCCCTTTCAGGAATGGAAGGAAGTCGTCACCTCCGACGGCGCACGCGGTCCGGATGGCTTTACCAACGAGATTCTGTCCGTTGACGTCCATGGCGTGGCCGCGACCGTCAAGACGAGGCTGACCTGGCCGGAAGTCGTATACGTCGACTACCTGTCGCTGATTTTCGCGGACGGTGAATGGAAGATCGTGAACAAGATCTGGGACGCGAAGAGCGTGACCGCGGCGGATGCACCGTCAGGTTGAAAGGCTCGGTGGCGACTCGCATCTGATTGACGTTCCATAACCTGCCGCGACGAGGCAGCGGAGTTCCAGATGGCAACGCAAAGGCCCGGAGAGCGTATCGCGGTAGCCGTGGCCGGTCTGTTGACCGGTGCGCTTACGGCGCTCGCCTACAAGCACGTCCTGCGACCGTGGCACCTGTGCTGGGGCGCTACGGATGACGAGATCGTCCGTCCGCTTCCCGGCGACGAACTGGTACCGGAGCCGATCTACGAGGCCACCCGTGCGGTCACCATTCACGCGCCGGCTTCTCAGGTGTGGCCGTGGCTCGTTCAGATCGGGCAGGGGCGCGGCGGGTTTTACAGCTATGAGTGGTTGGAGAACCTGATCGGAGCCCGCATCCGCAACGCGGACCGTATTCTCCCGGATCATCAGAATCTCGAGCGGGGCGACGAGATCTTCTTTGCGGCGTTCGACCACTATGGAGATTACTCGCGCTCTACGGTGGCCGTGCTGGAGTCCGAACGGGCGCTGGTACTCGGCCCTCCGGACGACCCGGCCGGACAGGCCGCGGCACGCTTCACGGGGCAGGGGACGTGGGCCTTCGTCCTCGAACCGATCGACGAGTACTCGACGCGTCTCATCGTGCGCACCCGTTCCCATGCCTGGGGCTCGCGCACGTTGTTCGTTCTCTTCGACCCGGCGCACTTCGTCATGGAGCGGAAGATGTTGCTCGGAATCAAGGCACGCGCCGAGGGAGCATGGGCTGCGCGGCGTCGCGGCGCGGCACTCCCGGCCGACGAGTCCGCATGAGCACGCCGGCGAAGATCGCGATTCTCGGAACAGGCAACATCGGTCGACATTCTGGCACAGCTCGATCGGGACGTGCCTGTCGTCCGCGCGATGCCGAACACGGCTATCGCGCTGAGGGAGTCGATGACGTGCCTGGCCGTCCGAAAAGGGGACGAGCCGGAGCTGGAAAGAGCCCGCGAGATCTTCGACGCCGTCGGAGCCACCCTGGTGATTGACGAGGAACTGATAGTGCCGGCTACGGCTCTGTGTGCCTGCGGCGTCGCGTTCTACCTTCGTGCGGTGCGAGCCGCGTGTCAGGGGAAAATCGAGATCGGGTTTCACCCGGCCGACGCGATCCGAATGGCGGCGCAGACGGCACTGGGGGCCGCGGCGCTGGTTCGCGAGCACGGGAAGCACCCGGAGAGCGAGATCGACACCGTAACGACACCCCGACACCCCGGGGTTGCACGATCTCCGGTCTGAACGAGATGGAGCACCGCGGGTTCAGCTCAGCGCTGATCAAGGGAATCACGACCTCCGCGGTCAAGGCCGAGTCCCTCTACGAGTCCGAGAAGCCACACTGACCCGAGGCGCCTGCCATGCGACGCAGCCCGCGTCTTCGCTTCGTCGGAACCCTTCTCGCCATTGCCGCGACCGCCGCCGCCGTGGGCAAGCCCGGCCGCAGCCTCACGCCTAGCGCCAGAAGTCGATCCCGCCCGGCTGGTGATGCACTTCGACGGACGCCACGAGGTCGAGGCTCGCGAGGTCGATCACGTCGATGGTCCCCTTTGTCGCACCGATCGCCTCGTTCGAGACGAACGCATACCGGCTGTCGGGGGTCGCAACGATGCCGTGCGTGACCGGCCGGCTCGTGGCGATGCGTGCCGCCTCCTGTCCGGTCGCGAGATCGATCGCGCTGACCGATTGGCCGGCCTTGTTCGTGGCCAGCAGCCACCTGCCATCCGCGGTGACGTCGAGGTTGTACGGACCCGCACCCGTGTCGAAGCGACGAACCACCTCGAGATCGGTTGCGTCGATCTCGAGAACCTGATCGTGCTTGTTGCAGGCGACGTAAAGGTGTCGGTCGTCGTGTGAGGCAACGACCCAGGTCGGCCCACAGACCGGGCCGCCGCCCGGGGCCCCATGATGACGGAAATGGCGCTCGATCATCGAGACGTCGGCTTGCTCGTCCTCGCCGCCCATCTCCAGTTCCATCTCGTGCCCCTCGCCGCCCATCTCCATCTTCATCTCATGCCCCATCTCGTGCTCGCCCGCGCCGGTGAACGCCATCTCGTGGCCGGGAACGAGGCTGAGGCGTCGTGACACGGCCAGGTCGTTGATGGAGATCTCGACCAGCTGATCGCTCCCCGCGCACGCCGAGTAGTGAAGGGTTCCGGCGCGATTCATGCGACTGCCGTGCGGCTTTACGCAGGTTTCGATTCGGGCGAGCTCCTGCATCTCGGGCGTGAACACGGCGGACACGGAAGAAGGCACCGGATCGCCGTGCAGATTGAAGTTCACCACCAGAGCCAACGACCCGTCGGGCGTCAGGGCGATCGTCGCCGGAAACCGACCGACGGTGGTCGAGTCGAGCAGCGCGCCCGTCTGAGCATCCAATGCCCACAACTTGCAGCCGGGCGTGCCATGCGCGAGCGACACATAGAGCTGCCGGCCATCCGGTGACACCCGCACCCCGTGCGCCCCGTCCAGATCGGCCGGCATGAGGCCTACTTCGAGGTCCCGCTCGACCTCGAGGCCGGCAGGGCCGAAGCGGACGACGCTGATCAGATCCGATGACTCGTTCGCCACCAGCACTCGATATTCTCCGTCCTGCGCGGCGAGCGCTGGCACGCCGAGGAGGGACGTGATACAGAGCAGCATGGCAGTCGACGCCCACGATGACGGGACGGCTCCGCGTGACGTGCTCATCGCGTCCCTGCACACCTGCCGCAGCGTGTTGAGATGCCTGCCCATGAATCGTCTCCCGTCTCGGGTTGTCCACATCGTGCCGCTCTCCGCCGGCGCCCCCTCTGCGCTCCGGCCTGCGTACACCCGACCGCCACGGCCCGGTCCGCCCGCGACGAGGAGGTGCGCGACCCCGGAGCTCCGGCTCTTGCGGAACCAGCCTGCACAGGCGATCGGCCCCGTGGAAAGAAGTTGCACAGCCATGGGGTACCTGCCGCGCTCGTGATCCCGAGACGGAAACCTGTAACGCGCTGTCTTAAAAGCTCTTAACGTTCATTCGCCGGCAAACTGCGATGCGGGGCACCCTCATTGCACGAACGGTCGGCGAAAGCGCTACAACGATCTGTCTGACATATCGGCATGAGGACCGTGGCCATGCGTCCTACCTCGAAAGAAACCCCGTCAATGGGCCGAACCGAAGGCGGTTTCGCCCTCGTGGCGGTGCTGCTCGTTCTGCTCGGTCTCTCCGGACTCGCTGCCGCCGGTTACCTGGTCTCCGGTACGGACTACCGGATCAACCAGAACCACCGCGCGAGCGTGAAAGCCTTTTACGTGGCCGATGCGGGTCTGGATCACTTTCTGGGCCGGGGCAGACTCCCGATCGATACCGTCACCTACAACCATGCCGACGGCATCGCCAAGGTGTGGGTGACTCCGCTGGTCGAGGTGGATGATTCCGCTTCGCTCTTCCTGGTGAGCTCGAGGGGCGAGCACCGCGCCCCCGAGGGTGGTCTCGCTCGACGGCAGGTGGCGACCGTGGCCATGCGCAAGGCCGTGGGCTTCGGCGTGAACGCAGCCATCACCGCCGCGGCGGGCTTGCAGAAGAACGGGATGGCCGGGACCGTGTCGGGCTTCGATGCGGCCAGCGCCGGCGATTGCCCCGTCGGTGGGACTGGAAATGTGGCTGGACTGGCCGTGCGAGAGGATGGCTTCTCCATGTCCGGCGGCGGTGCAAAAAAACAAGAAGATGACTACGTGCCGCCCGGCTTCTTCGGCGATCCGCCGATCTACGACGACCTCGAAGCGCTGGCGCTCCTCTACACGACGGGAGTGCCGTGGCAGCAGGTGCTGGACGGGAGCTTCGTCGAGGCCGATTACGTGATCTCGGTGGATGGCTATCCCGATTTCACGGGCGAGATCGACCCGGACCAGTGGCCCGTCATCTATGCGGACGTCGCGGCTTTTCAGGTAACCCCGACCATGAGCGGCCGCGGTGCCCTGATCGTGCGAGGCGATCTCAAGATCGACGGGATTTTCACCTGGAAGGGCGTGGTGCTGGTCGGAGGTGCCCTGACGAGCAACGGGGTGGAGCGCATCGATGGCGCCGTGATCGCCGGCCTCAACCTGCTGCTCGGCGAAGCCGCCGGACAGGTCGATTTGGGCAACGGGAACTGGGTCTACCAGTACGATGCCTGCAACGTGATGAACGCCCTCAAGGGCCTCGGCTGGCCCGTCGAGGAGCCTGGTGCGTGGTTCGAGGTGCTCTGACCTTCACGCGGCAGTGTCGTGCGTCATCTCTGACAATGCGTTTGCAGACTGCGTCGAACCGGGTGGACCGGCGTTCGACCGGGCCGGACCCTCGCTGCGGGTCCTGGCAGATGTTTCGGCTTTAAATCGCAATAATTTAGCCACTTACAAGACTCTTGGCCCGGCTTCAGCCGTTCGGCACCGGCCTTGCAATCCCATCCTGGTGCGGTTTGTACGTATAAACCCAAGTGGGAAGGCTCGAGGCATGCCAGGAGCAGGGGAGCGACGGGCGCACGCGCCTGAGAGGGATGAAGGAGGATTCGTCCTGGTGGCGGTCCTGCTGGTTATGCTCGGTCTATCCGGCCTGGCCGCGGCGGGCTACCTGATTTCCGGCACCGACATGAAGATCACCCAGAACCACCGTGCGAGCCTCAAGGCGTTCTATGCGGCGGACGCGGGGCTCGACCACTTTCTGGGCTCGGGCAAGATCGTGGCCGATACGGTCACGTACAAGCTCGCCGATGGGACCGCCAAGGTCTGGCTGGATCCGCTCATCGAAGTCGACGATTCGACCAGCCTGTTCCTGATACACTCGCTGGGAGAGCATGGGCCTCCCGAGGGCGGCGCGGCGAGACGCCACGTGGCTACCGTGGCGTTGCGTCGGGCGGTGCGGTTCAACGTCAACGCGGCGATCACGGCGGCGTCCGGTCTGCAGAAGAACGGCGTGGCGGGCTTCGTCTCCGGGCTGGACGCCGCGACCCTGGCCGATTGCACGGTGGGTGGTCTGGACGACGTGGCCGGGCTGGCTGTGCCGGAAGACGGCTTCGACCAGAGCGGCGGTGGCAAGGGCAAGGACGACTACAACGATGAGATCGCGCCCTCCGGGTTCTTCGGCGATCCGCCCGTTCTGGAGGATGGTACGGGCCTCGAGCTCGCCAACGGCACGCGTGTTCCGTGGCAAAGCGTGCTCGACGGAACCTTCGCCGAGGCCGACTTCGTCGTGTCACAGGACGGTTACCCCAGCTTCGGCGCCGAAGTGGCCGCCGACGAGTGGCCCGTCATCTATGCGGACGGGAGCGACTTCGCCGTGAGTCCAACGATGAGCGGGCGTGGGGCCCTCATCGTTCGCGACGATCTCGAGATCAACGGGAACTTCGAGTGGGAGGGGTTGATCCTCGTCGGGGGCTCGTTGACGAGCAACGGGATCGAGTACGTCGACGGAGCCGTGATCACCGGACTCAACCTGTTGCTCGGGGAGTCCGTGGAGGAGTCGAACATCGGCAATGGGAACTGGCGCTACCAGTACCACTCCTGCAACGTACTGCGCGCGCTAAAGGGCCTGGGCTGGCCCGTAGAGGAACCCGGCACCTGGTTCGAGGTGATGTAGCCGCAAGGCAGGTCGCGCCCCCACAAGCGCTTTCCCAAAGTCGCTCTGGGCGAGGTCTTTCAGAAGAAGCGGTAGCCGACGCCGACCGACACGACGATGTCGTTCTGCAATTGAGAATCGCTCTCGGGCCCGTCGAACACCGACACGAAATCTCGCAGACCGAACCGGACCGTGAGGCTCGAAGCGACCTGCACAAACGCTCCCAGCCCCAGTGTGAGTTGTGGATCCGTGGCGTCCTTGACGGTCGGTGCGGCCTCTTCGCTCACCGCGAGGTGTCGGACCCCCCCGCCCAGCAGGAAGTACGGTTGGACCGTGGCGGCCGGGCCGGTGACCGGGAGACGGTAGAGCGCGTTCACCACGGCGGAGAAGTAGTTGGCATCGCCGAGGCCGTCGGGGACCTCGGCCGTGACGACGTTGGGGGTCACGTCCAGCTCGGACAGGGCCCAGAAGCCGTGGAAGCCGATGCCAAAACCCCGGCCGAGCCAGTGCGTCCCCTCCACGCCGAACGAGACGCTCGGCTTGAGACTCGTCGCGACCGAAGCCGGATCGTTCGTGATGTCGTTCAGCGGCGCGATCCACCCGACAAAGCCCACCAGGTCGAAGACGCTTCGTGGACCCTCGCGTTCGAGCGGGATGCTTTCCTGCCGCGGTGCCATCGGCTCCTGCGCAGCGACCGGCGAGAGGGACAAGGCGGGCACCATCAGC
Source organism: Gemmatimonadota bacterium (assembly GCA_039586095.1). Classification (GTDB taxonomy): domain Bacteria; phylum Gemmatimonadota; class Gemmatimonadetes; order Palauibacterales; family Palauibacteraceae; genus JBDHBD01. The sequence goes on along the minus strand of JBDHLB010000010.1, from coordinate 55,739 downwards.
AGGCCGAGAAGGAGTGCACGCTCGATTCGCGCCATGGAATTATCGCGTCCTGACTATCGTGATCTGTGGTCCGCTAGATTCCTCGACCAGGTCTCCGCCACGCTTCACGAGGCTGAGGGCCAGCGCGGGCGTATCCACGGAAGACCGAATCTCGAAGTAAGCGGTCGTGTAGGGCCGTACGTCGAAATCGACGGCGGTGGTTTCAAATCCGATCGGGCGCGGTGACAACGGGAACTCGGCCACGAACCGGTCACGTGTCAGCGGGTTCTGGCTCAGGTTGGCGAACAGGTCCCGCACATCCCAGGTGCCAGCCGTGTACCGCTCCTCGAGCTCGGCGATGCCCAGGTCATCGGACGCCAGCATGGCCGCGAACTCCGCGGACAGCTCCTCCCACGTCCGGCCCGTCGTGCTCTCGAGATTCTCCAGGCCCCGGAGATGGTTTCGACCTCCCGCCACGAGCGGCCGCAAAAACGCGCCGGGATCGGCTCGGCTTTCGCGATCGACCAACCAGCGAAGCAGGTACCACGCGAATCCGCGCATCTGAAGTCCCGACACGCCAGCCGGATCGTCCGTCACGACGACGCTCGACGCCTGTGGGCCCGACATGTAGAGGCCGAGCCGATAAAAGTTGTCCAGCTGATAGGCATTGAAGAGCTCCAACGCCTCACGACTCGCCGTCGCCTGGCCGTACGTGAGGTTGGCTCCCACTCCCAGGCCCGCCGCGTTCAGGCCTACGACCTCCTCGGCCAGGTGTGACAGCCCTTCGTCGAGCCATGCTTCTTCCAGCTGGCCGAAGCCCGTGCCGCCCAGGCTGACACGGCGGCCCGCGTTAATGAGGTGCTGAAGCTGGTGCGCCGCCGCCTTGCGTGACTCCACCAGCGCGCGAGGCCTCTGCACGGGCTCACCGACTTCGCCGTCGGGGTCCGGCACGGCCAGATAGATGAGCTCCGCCTCGTTACTCGCGGGGCAGGCCTCACTCCCGGGGCCCGGGCGGCTGTCACCGCGCCCGGACACGGCGAGGTCGAGCGGCAGCGCAATGCCGGCGAGGGGCCGTGCGGTTCCCGGCTCGCTGAGACGGTTCACCTCGGGGGTGAACAGAAAGACGACCCGACCGTTTCCGTCTATATCCGCCGGCGCTCCGAAGTGCAGCGTGTCGATGGGAAAGACGATGCGGTCCAGATCCTCCGCGAGACCGGTCCAATCCTCGGCCGTGAAGCCTTCCGCCGGTGCGCGGACATCTTCCACGAGGATTACATTGGCCCGCACCTCTCGCACGACACCCCGGATCACCTGGGACGTGTCGGTGCACGAGGCGGCGAGGTCGTTACCGACCGCGAATCGATACCGCACGCTGTCCCCGGCGGCCGGTGCTGTTGCGGCCACCGACGGCTGCCGGGTCGAGTCGAGCATCGCGGGCCGGACGGGCACGGCGCGCCGGCTTACGAGCTCTCGCCTCGCCGTCGTCACGATACGCGACTCGGCCGAGGCGTAGACCTGCGCGAGACGCGCCTGGTCAGGTTCGAGCGACGCTTCCATACGGGCGGCGCCCAAGCGTGCCTCCATCGGCTCGGTCTCGGCTCGCGTCGCCAACCGCACGACCGGGGAGACGCCGGTCGCGTCGCGCGTGCTCTGCACGGCGATCCTGTACTCGCGCGGTTCGGCGGCACTCCCGAGCTGCCAGCAGGCGAGATCGACGGGGTCACGCAGCGTCCGCACCTCGCCGATGGCCAGGTCGAGAATCTCCTGCCCGGGCCGCAGTCGTTCGAGCCGGCCGTTGCTCGGCTCGCCCCCGGCCAGCACGCGCACGCCGACGTCGCGTTCGGGGAGGCAGCTCGCCGCAAACTCGGGCACGACGATCCGCAGCCGGGTCGGGCTGGCCTCCAGAACCTCGGCCGCCTCGCCCTCGATCCGCACTTCGTTGCCTTCTAAGGCCGCGGCGAACCCGGCCCCGAACAGCGTGGCCTCAGCGCCGGACAGAAGCGGGGAGGGGCGAACGGAGTCGAGAGCGATGTTGCCGAGGAACGTCTCTGTGGCGACGGCCGTGAAGCGGACCGTGTCGGACTCGATGCCGCCCACGGCAAAGACGGTCACGGCGTGCTCCACCGCTTCACGACCCAGCGTGAGGAGGACGCGGCTCACACCATCCGAGTCCGTGGACGTCGTGTCCGCGGTAAGGCGCGCTCCGCCACGGCTTCCGATCACGCTCCAGGCCAGCGTGATGCCGCCCGCGGCCACGCCCGACGGCGCGGATGCACGAACTTCGAACGGGATCGGAAGCTGACTTCCGATCTCCGCCTGCTGCGCATCGCCGCCCACCACGGTCAGCTCCACGCTGCCGGCCGGTTCCGTGACGACGACGAAATCCAAGCCCGCGACTTGCGTGGCGCTCGGGATGTCAACTCGCACCAGGCTTTCTCCGGGCGTCGAGCCAGCCCGGAACGTGGCTTCGGCGATCCCATCCAGGTTGGAAACCGCCAGTGTCGGGAACAGCTCGCCGGGCCCGGAGACGAGCGCGAAGCGAACCGGGATCCCTTCGACGGGAACTCCGCCCGGGTTCTCCACTCGAACGGCGATCGGGGGATCGATCGTTTCCCCGATCGCCACCGTGTCGGCGGCCAGCGAGATCGCCACCATCGCCGCCGCTGAAGCCTCGGGGCCCGTGCTCTCGGCCGCATCGCCGCACGCCGCCGCGAAGGCTGTCAGGAGCGCCAGGCGCAGCCACCGGCCCGTCATCGGTGCGACCTCGCTCCGAGTGAAGGCTGGATACAAGAAGAACGCTCCGGCAGGGCGGCGGACAACACGACCGCCCACGCCGGCAAGGCGTGCGTGGTGGGTAGGAAGGGATGCCGCACGTGCACCCAGTGCGAGCATCGATTGTAAGGTTTGTGCATACCAGGTACAGGTTCCTTAACGCCACCTCCGGCTCGGGAAGCGATGGGCCGTCCATCCCGATTCGGATCAACGGCTCGGCTTTCCAGGCCCCTCCAGAATGTCATACGGGCCGAGTGACGCGGCTTCCGCGCCCGCCCGACGCACATAAGACACCCGGTCACGCGGCTGCGTTGTCCTCCACCGCGCCAACGCTCTCAGGGTACGCTGAATATTGGCGATTTGAGCGGCCGCGCGCCACCTGGGAAGCACGGCGGGGAAACGGCCAAAGCACCGATGAAACCTAATCGTCCGCGCTTCGGTATACTCCCGCGTGGTGTGCGGAGGAAGACGAGGTCGCGGGCGGGTGCCGACAGGCGCGCCGCTCGAGGAAAGTCCGGGCTCCACAGGGCACGGCGCCGGGTAACGCCCGGGCGTCGCAAGGCGACGGAAAGTGCCACAGAGAGCAGACCGCCGATGGCGGGTCCGGCCACTGGCCGTCCGCACAGGCAAGGGTGAAAGGGTGGGGTAAGAGCCCACCGCGCTGCTGGAGACAGCGGTGGCATGGCAAACCCCGTCGGGAGCAAGGCCAAGCAGGAGCGAGCGGTGGCCCGCCGCGTTGGAGCTCCGGGTAGGCCGCTGGAGACGTCGGGCAACCGGCGTCCAAGACAGATGACCTCACGATCTGTGGCCTTCGAGGCTGCCGCATCGTCACAGAACCCGGCTTAACTTCCTCCGCGCTCCGCTCTTCTGTCGGCACCCGGCCGGGTGCGGGAGAACGGCCCCGCTCTGGTACAACTTCCGACTTCGTAGTAGAACTTCCCACGTCGTCGTCAGGGCCAGCGCGAGGATTCCGCGACAGCCGTCCGATCGCGACGATCGGTCCGCGATTGCGAGGGAGAGTTCGAGGGACCTTCGAGGGAGGTTGCGTGGCGGGAAGCAGCGAGGCGGGACGGGAGGTCTATTTTCCGTTTGAAGAGCGGGTGCTGGACAACGGCCTGCGCATCATCGTTCAGTCGGACCGTTCGGCGCCGATTGTCGCGGTGCATCTCATGTACCATGTAGGCTCCAAAAACGAGACCAGGGGCCACACGGGATTTGCCCACCTCTTCGAGCATCTGCTCTTTCAGGGCTCGGAGCACGTGGCGCGGGACGGACATTTCCGGCTCATCCAGGACGCGGGCGGGACCCTCAACGGCTCCACGTGGTTCGACCGGACGAACTACTACGAGACTTTGCCGAGCAACGAGCTCGACCTCGCGCTGTGGCTCGAGTCCGACCGCATGGGTTTCTTCAAGCCGGGGATCACGCAGGAGAAGCTCGACAACCAGCGCGAGGTGGTGAAGAACGAGCGACGTCAATCGTACGAGAACCGGCCCTACGGTCTGGCGTTCGAGACGCTACTGGAAGTCGCCTATCCCGAAGGTCACCCGTACCGTCACCCGACCATCGGGTACATGGAGGACCTGGACCGCGCCTCGCTGAGGGACGTTCACGACTTCTTCGACCGGTACTACGGCCCGAACAACGCGGTGCTCGTGGTCGCTGGCGACGTGGAGCCGTCCGACGTGTTCGAGCGCGCGGAGCACTGGTTCGGCGACATCGCTGCCGGTCCGGCGCGGGAGCCGGTCGACGTTCCCCCTCCCGAGGGCCAAGGCGAGCGACGCGCCGAGATCGACGACCGTGTGCAGGTGCCCCGGGTGTACCTGATGTTTCACTCACCTTCGTTCAACGATCCGCGGTTCGAGACAGCCGATGTGCTCACCTATCTGCTCTCGGACGGGATGAGCTCACGACTGCAGCGGCGGCTCGTGTACGAGCGACAGATCGCCGCCGACGTCCACGCGTTCACCTGGCCGACCGAGCAGGTGGGAATGTTGTTCGTCGTGGCCACGGCCCGGCCCGGTGTATCGGCGCCCGACCTGGAGGAAGCCGTGCGGGAGACACTTGGTCGCCTGGTCGCCGACGGAGTCGAGGAGCTCGAGCTCGAAGGAGCATTGAACCGCGCCCGCCGCGGCCTGGTCGGCCAGCTCAACAACATGGCATCCCGGGCGGATGCTTTCGCCCATGCCGCCGTTCTGCGGGACGATCCGGCCTATGTCAACGACGCGTTCTCACGCTACGCAGCGGTGGGTCGAGAGGCCGTGCGAGACCTCGCGGTCGAGGTGTTGCGCACGGACCGACTGTCCGTGGTGCACGTCGTTCCGGCCGCCAGCGGCGAAGACGCCAGGATGGACGAGCAGGGAGGGAAGCGAGACGAGGGCGGGGAGGGACAGGGATGAGCCCCGTTGCAGATCGCTCGGTACGCCCCGCCCCGGGGCCGGCACCGGAGCTGAAACTGCCAGCCTTTCACACGGCGCGTCTGGACGGTGGCCTGGACCTATGGCTCGCCGAACGGCGCGCCGTGCCGGAGGTGTCGTTGCGGCTCGTGCTCGAGGCCGGAGCTGTCGTCGACCCGCGGAACCAGGAGGGGGTCGCCGAGCTCACCGCGCGTCTGTTGACCGAGGGCGCCGGGGAGCGTGACGCGGTGGCGGTGGCACAGTGGCTGGACCATCTGGGCGCCTCGTTCCGGGTCTCGGTCCAGTACGATGTGGCCATCATCTCGATGCATTTCCTGAGCGACGTGACGGAGGGCGCGCTCGACTTCCTCGCTGCGGTCGTGCGGGAGCCCCGCTTCGACGATTCGGAGGTTGTCCGCATCCGGGACGAGCGCCTCGACGAGATCGCACGCGAGCGCGACGAGCCTGCCATCGTGGCCGACCAGGCTCTCATCCGCGCCATCTATGGCGAGGAGCGATACGGCGTGCCGGCGGCCGGGACGGCCGACTCGGTGGCGCGGCTCGCACGTGCCGACGTGCGGCGCTTTCATCACCGGCGCTACGGACCGCGAGATGCCCTCTTGATCGCGTGCGGCGATCTGGTGCCGAGCGAGTTCGAAGAGTCGGTACGGCGGCGATTCGGAGACTGGGGTGCGGCGGGTGGTCGCCCGGACCGTCATCCCGCGCGTGACGAGCCGGTCGAGGGGGCCGGCGTGCTGCTTATCGACCGCCCCGAGAGCCCACAGGCCGAACTCCGCGTGGGAACGGTCGGAGCGCCGCACGGCTCCGAGGACCTGTTCCCGATCATGGTGGCCAACGCGATTCTGGGCGGGCTCTTCAATTCGCGCATCAACATGAACCTGCGCGAGGACAAGGGTTGGACCTACGGTGCGCGTACCGCGTTTCGCCTGCGTCGAGGAGACGGTCCCTTCGTGGCCCGAACGGCCGTCGACACGGCGGTGACCGCTGCGGCGTTCGAGGAAATCCTCAACGAGATCGACGGGTTGAGCGAAGTCCCCCCGACCGAAGAGGAGATGCAGCTGGCGCGGCACGCGCTCACGCTGTCCCTTCCCCTGCAGTTCGAGACGAGTGGACAGGTGTGTCAGCGCGTGGGTCGCCGCCTCATCTACCGTCTCCCCGAGGACTACTGGGAGACCTATCGAGCTCGGGTCGAGTCCGTGACCGCCGAGGAGGTATCCGAGGTGTGTCGCAAGTACTTGAGCCGGGACAGACTGCTGCTGGTGACGGTGACGGACGCGGAGTCGGCGCGCGGGGAGCTGGCCCGTCTGGGCCCGTTGCTCGAGGCGAGGGCTTGATTTTCGGGTCCTTTTCGGTTAGGTAGAGGTTTTGTGGGCGGAAACGCGGAATCGCCCGGCCGGGTCGCCAGCCGTATCGCGTACGCCGGGCGAGTTTTCGATGTTCGACTCGATCGCGTTCGCTTCCCGGACGGTTCCGCAGGTGAGCTGGAGATCATCCGCCACCCTGGAGCCGCCGCTGTCCTGCCGTATTACCCGAACGGGCCGCACGGAACCGGACCCTGTGTAGTCTTGTTGAGGCAGTACCGCTACGCGGCAGGGGGTACGGTCTGGGAGGTGCCGGCAGGCAAGCTGGATGCCGGTGAATCGCCGGAGGCATGTGCCGGCCGCGAGCTCGAAGAAGAGGCCGGGCTCCGGGCCGGGCGGCTGCAGCGGCTGACCACGATCTTTACGACGCCCGGATTCACGGACGAGGTGATCCACCTCTTCCTGGCTTTGGACCTGACCCCGGGCGAGTCGAACCACGAGGCGTCCGAGTTCATCGAGCGGCATGAGTTCTCGCTCGAGGAGGCGCTTCGAATGGTGCAGGACGGAGAGATCAGCGACTCGAAGACGGTGTGCACGCTTCTGTATGCAGCCGCTTTCGAGCTCGGCGGTCCCTAGCAACGATCGGGATCGGCTGGCTGTCCATACTTGTGTGACGATCAGACGCCTTCGCGCGTCTTATTGGGCGGACGGGTCGTGGGAGGGGCGGTGAGCGGACGGCCCTTCGGCCCAAAGAATACAGGGGGAACGCATGGCGAGACTGCTTGAGGCGGAGGTTCGACGCACTCCGGCCGAGCGACGAGGTCTGGACCGGCTGGATGATGCCGAGCTGGTCGAACAGTACCTGGCGGGCGAGCGGTTCGCGTTTCAGGAGCTGGTGGAGCGGTATCAGGAGCGGCTCCTGAACTTCATCTATCGATCGATCGGTGATCGCGACCGGGCCGAGGATCTCGTGCAGGAGACGTTCGTGCGCGTGTATCGGCACCTGCACCGGTTCGATCCGACGAAGAAGTTCTCGACCTGGATATACACGATCGCGAGCAACCTGGCGAAGAACGAGCTGCGCAACCGTTCGCGCAATCCAATGGTGCTCTTTCAGGCGATCAAGAAGAACTGGGAGGCGGACCACCGGCCGCTCCAATGGGAGGACACGACGTACGCGCCGGATGACCTGTTCCGAAAACGGCACCTGCGGGAGAAGGTCGAGAAGGCCGTGGAAGAGTTGCCCGAACATCACCGCGTCGTGTTCGTTCTCAGGGAGATGGAAGGCAAGACCTACGAAGAGATTTCCGACATCACGGGCGTGACCCTGGGTACCGTGAAATCGCGGCTGAATCGAGCCCGGAACAAGTTCGCCCAGATCATCGCTCCGATGCTTCGGTAATCGGCGTCAGACGGCGCGCCTCCAACGGGAGGAGCGCCGCGGCACCGTATCGGCGTTCCCTGGAAGGAGCGGCTTCGGCCGCTCTTTCTTTTATTAGCCCTTTTTTCGGAACCCACGTTTCAGGGTGGAGTATGTTCAGCCGGTTGTGGGAGTCTTACACGAACAGGGTAACGGCCGGCTTATCGCGGGATCGGATCCACGAGCTCGAGCGATGGGCCGGGCGGCACACGGGACGGTTTTTTGATGCAGTGCGAGGAGTTTCTCGAGGGATTCTCCGACTATCTGGATGATCGAGCGAGCGCGGAGCACAAGGTCGCGTTCGACGCCCACCTGAGGGATTGCCAGGCATGCCGGCGTTACCATCACGTGGTCCGGCAGGGCCTCGAGCTGTGCGCGCAACTCCCTCACCTGCACTCGTCCCCGGATTTTTTGCCCCGTCTCAGGCACCGTCTGTACCACGTCGACGATGGACCCAAGCTGGCCGAGAGCCGACACCTGGGTAGCGCCGCGCTCATCGCCGTGGCATCGGTCGGCGTACTGGCGCTCGCCTGGCTGCCGTTCGCCAGCCGGGTCTCCATGGAGGTCACGTTGCCTCCGGTGGCCGTCAGCCTGCCAGCGGCGAGTGGCGCCTCGCAGATGACCCCCGCTCTGTTCAGCTCCGGGCCGTTCGTCATCCAGGCAAGCGACGCGGCCTGGGACTGGAAGATCCGCTCCTCGCTGCGAGCACCGGTAGATGTGTCTCCAAAGCCCTTCACCCGACCTACGGTCGAAGACGACGACTCGCCCGCGGCGGCCGATCCGTCGCGCTAGCACCGCCGTGCAGACCGGGCCGCCCTCGGCTCCGCGATGACGTCCACCGCCGAGGATCGGCTGGCCAGCCTCCTGCGAAGCGACGAGCTTTGCGGTTCATACTTCTTCTCCGGCGACGCCGCTCGACTCCGCGACGATGCCGCTCGTGAGCTGATCGATGCCGCTCTCGACCCCTCCACGCGCGATTTCAACCTGAGCCGATTCAGCGGGGAGAGCGCCGATGCGGAGGCTCTCGCGGCCGCGCTCGCGATGCCGCCGATGATGGCCGATCGTCGGGTCGTGGCGTTATTCGACGCCCAGCGGCTCAAGCCGACAGCGCGGCAGGTCGTGCTCGACGCGATCGAGCGCCTTCCTCCTGGACTCGTTCTGGTGGTCACGGCCGAAATCCCCAAGGGATCGCGCGCCTCGTTCTACCGCACGTTGAAACAGCGGAGCAACACCATCGAGTGGGGCTCTCCGCGCGAGAGCGAGGTGCCCGGCTGGTTGATGGCGCGTGCGCGCACGCGGTACGATTTCGAGTTGCAGCCCGAGGCGGCACAGGCGCTCGGTGCCGCGATCGGCGCCGACGCGTCGCTGCTGGATGGGGAGCTCGCCAAGCTGGCCGCCGTCGGCGAGGACATGACCCTGTCGCTCGAGCGGGTGAAGGAGCTCGTACCGAACCTCAAACGGCTCGATCGGTGGACGTGGATGGACCTGGTGGCGGCTCGGCGGTATGCCCAGGCTCTGAAGGAACTGGAAGGGGTCCTGGCCGGCGAACGCGCTTCCGGACTGGTGGCCGGGCTGGTGGAACATCATTTGTTGATCGGTGCCGCCCTGGAAGGCGGCGCTGCCGCCGTGAAGAAGCTGCTGGGTGAGACACGCAGAGGGTACCTCGCATGGAAGGCGCAGACGTACGCGCGCCAGGCGCGAGCCTGGAACCCGCCCGCTCTTCGTCGGGCCCTGGAGCTGCTTCGACGGGCCGATCGCCAGATCAAGACAGGAGGGAAGGATCTCCCCGTGCTGGAGGAGCTCTTGTTGGCGCTCCGCCTGGTCGAGGGACGCACGTGAGGACGCGACGCGGAACCAGGATCGGTCTTCTGATGGCCGCGTGGCTGGTGGCCGAAGGCTGCGCGCCCGGTACGACCCTCGCAGGTCAGTCGCCCCCCGGGCCGGCATCGCTCGACTGGATCGAGGCGGCGGTGGACTCGGGCCGGGTCGTCCCCGCCCGGACGGAGCTCGAGCGCTGGTTCGCCGCGAACCAGGAGACGGCACCCCGTGCGGATGTGGTGCGGGCTCGCTACCTGAGAGCGCGGCTCACGTCGGATGCCGACTCGGCGCGCGGCGAGTACCTGTGGGTGGCGGTCGACGGGCGCTCGGACTACTCGGCCGCCGCATGGCTGCGGCTGGCGCAGCTGAGCTTGGCAGAGAGCGATCCACAGCGGGCCGTGCAGGACCTGGAGAGGCTCCGAGCCGATTATCCGCAGAGCACGTGGGTTGCCGACTCCTGGTACTGGACTGGTGTCGCATTCGAGGCTGCCGGGGATCTGGAGGGCGCCTGCCGCGCGTGGGGGCGCGCCGGGGACAGCCGTTCGCTCGATCCCGACGTACGCGCGAGGCTCGAAGCCTCGACCCTCTCGTGCGAAGCGCCCGGGCTTCGCTGGACCGTCCAGCTCGGCGCCTTCCGCGACGTGGACACGGCGGCCGAGCTCGGCGCCCGCGCGAGTAACGCTGGCTTCCCGGCCCGGGTCACGGAGGAAGAGGGACTGTACAAGGTGCGCGTGGGGCGGTTCGTCAGCCCGGCGGCAGCCCGGGAGATGGCCGAGCGGCTGAAAACCGAGTCGTTCTCCGACGCGGTCGTGCTGGCCGAGAGTTCGGGCGGTCGCCGATGAGCGAGAAGAATACTCCGCTCATCCAGCAATACCTGGACATCAAGGCCCGGCATCCGGACTCGCTGCTGTTCTTCCGGGTCGGCGATTTCTACGAGATGTTCTTCGAGGATGCCGAGGAGGGCAGCGATCTCCTCGGGATCACCCTGACCTCCCGTAACAACGGTGGAACCCGTGAAGTCCCGCTGGCCGGGGTCCCGGTCAAGGCCGCCAACGAGTACCTGTCCCGTCTCCTGAAGGCGGGCCGGCGCGTGGCGGTGTGCGAGCAGGTGGAAGAGGCCTCCGAGGCCGAGGGGCTCGTCCGCAGGGAAGTCGTCGAGATCGTCACCCCGGGAACGGTGATCGAAGACGCGCTGCTCGCGGCGGATCGGAACAACTATGTCGTTGCTGTGGCGGTCGGGAATCCGGCCGGCGTGGCCGCCGTCGACCTGTCGACAGGCGAATTCGAACTCTGGGCATGCGAGCCCGACGAGCTGGCCGACGAGCTGGGCCGCCTCGAGCCCGCCGAGCTGGTGGTGCCAGAGGATCGGCTCGCCGAGCTGAGCGGAGACTGGACGATTACCGCGCGTCCTGCATGGCGCTTCGATCCGGCCCTCGCGGCAGATCGCATTCGGGACCGATTCAAGGTGCGCGGTCTGGAGGGCTTCGACCTTCGGCTCGAGTCGGACGAGTCCATGATCGCGGCGGCGGGTGCGCTGGTGGCATACCTGGAGGAAGTCCGCCCTGCGGGTCTGTCGCACCTTCGCCCTCCGCGCGTCGAGCGCCGCGGCCGATACATGCACCTGGACGAGATGACCCGGCGCAACCTGGAGCTGGTCGAGCCGTTGCGCGCCGGGCAGGGCGTGTCGCTGCTCTCGCTGCTCGATCTGACGCGCACGGCGATGGGAGGGAGACTCTTGCGTCGCTGGATCCTGCGTCCGCTCCTCGATCGTGCCGCGATCGACCAGCGATTGGACGCGGTGGGCGAGCTGGTGGACGACGCGACCGCCCGGCGGTCGTTGCGTGAGAAGCTGTCACAGGTACGCGATCTGGAACGTCTGGCCGGTCGCGTGTCGGCGAGCCGCATCACACCGCGCGAGATGGTGGCCCTGGGGCGCTCGCTCGCGGCGTTGCCCGACGTGGTTGAGGCCGCGGGACACCCCGCGGCGACCCGGCTGGCCACCCTGGTCGATGGACTCGACCCGCTCGAGGACGTGCGGGAGCTGATCGAGCGGGCGGTCGCTCCAGAGGCGCCGGCCACTCTGGGCGAAGGCGGCGTGATCCGGGCGGGGTACTCGACCGAGCTCGACGAGCTTCGCGGCACGCGGGACCAGGCCGTGGACTGGATCGCCGGCATGCAGGTGCGGGAGCGTGCTCGCACGGGCATAGACAGCCTCAAGGTCGGGTACAACAAGGTGTTCGGGTACTACCTAGAGGTCACCCGGTCCAATCTGCAGAAAGTGCCCGACGACTATCAGCGCCGACAGACACTCACCAACGCGGAGCGCTTCCTGACCCCCGAGCTCAAGGAGTGGGAGGCCAAGGTAGTCGGGGCGGATGAGAAGATCGCGCGCCTGGAAGCCGAGCTCTTTACGGCGTTGCGCGACTCGATCGCAGGCGAGACGGCTCGCCTCCAGAACGCCGCCGGCCGGGTCGCCGAGCTTGACGTGTTCAGCGCGCTCGCCGAGGTGGCTCGGCGCCACGAGTACGTACGTCCGGAGCTGGTTGATGAGCCCGGGCTCGAGGTTCGGGACGGCCGTCACCCCGTCGTCGAGCGCGCGTTGCCTTCGGGCGAGTTTATCCCGAACGACACCGAACTGAACGAGTCGCTCCGGGTGATCGTGCTGACGGGACCCAACATGGCGGGCAAGTCGACGGTGCTGCGCCAGGTCGGACTCATCGTGCTGATGGCACAGATCGGTTGTTTCGTCCCGGCCCGACGGGCCAGGATCGGGTTGAGCGATCGGATCTTCACGCGCGTCGGAGCGTCCGACAATCTGGCCGCCGGCATGTCCACGTTTCTCGTCGAGATGACGGAAACGGCTACCATCCTCAATAGCGCGACCGAGCGAAGCCTCGTTCTGCTGGACGAGATCGGCCGGGGAACATCTACGTACGACGGCGTGTCAATCGCCTGGGCCGTCACCGAGCACCTGCACGAGGTGGGTGCCCGGACGATCTTCGCCACCCACTACCACGAGCTGGTCGAGCTGGCGGACCTGATGGAGCGGGTCGGCGCGTTCAATGTGGCGGTTCAGGAAGCGGGCGACGAGATCGTCTTTCTGCACCGTGTGGAACCGGGAGGTAGCGACCGGTCTTATGGAGTGTACGTCGGAAGGTTGGCCGGGTTGCCGCCCGAGGTTGTGAGGCGGGCCCGCGAGGTGTTGCACCAGCTGGAGAACGGCCCGTACGGCGCCGGCGGCCGCACCGCGCACGTCGTGGAGGAGTCGAGAAACCAGCTTTCGCTGTTCACAGCACCTCCATCGCCGGCCCTGGAGCGGTTGCGAGAACTGAACCCGGAGCGGATGACGCCCCTGGAGGCCTTGAACGAACTGGCGAAGCTGAGGAAGATGGCGGAAGAGGCGGACGAGTCATGACACGGTCCATCGTCGTGGCGGCCCGCGCCATGCCTCTGGTCCTGCTGCTCGCGCTGAGCGCGGGCTGCGCCGACACCGTTCGTCCGGGTCTCGGCGGACTCAAGATCGCCGGTGCCAAGGGACCGTTCCACATGCCGGAGCTGGAGCGGGGCGAGCTGCCGTTCGAGTATCCGAAGGACGCGTGGGAGGAGGGGATCGGAGGCGAGACCATGCTCAAGATCCACATTACCCAGGCGGGAGCCGTGGACTCGGTCATGGTGGTCCAGCCCAGCGGTCATACCAGCCTGGACTCGGCGGCCGTGTCCGGCGCCTACAAGCTGCGGTATCGTCCGGCACGCCAGGGAGAGGAGCGGGTCGCCGTGTGGGGATACCTGCCCGTCCGTTTTCCGATGCCCGAGAGCACGTATCCGTATGATCCCGGCAGGAGGAGGCAGCCATGAGCGTCGCCTCGGCAGGCGGCCGCTACGAGAACATCCTTCAGGCGATCGGCCACACTCCGCTGATCCGGCTGCGGCGCGTGGTGGACGGCGCGCGCACGCCCGTGTGGGCAAAAGCCGAGCCCATGAATCCGGGTGGCTCGCTGAAGGACCGGATCGGCCTGGCGATCATCGAAGGCGCGGAACGCGATGGAAGGCTCGCACCGGGGGGCACGGTCGTCGAGGGCACGTCGGGGAACACCGGCGTCGCGCTGGCGATGGCCGCCGCCGTGAAGGGGTATCGCTGCATCTTCACGATCCCCGACAAGATGAGCGAGGAAAAGGTGCGGTTGCTGCGCGCGTTCGGCGCCGAAGTCGTCATTACCCCCAGCGCGGTTCCCCCCGATCATCCCGACTACTATGGCAACGTCGCCAAGCGGATCGCGGAAGAGACTCCCGGGGCCGTGCTGGCGGACCAGTTCTTCAACCCTGTGAACCCGGAGGCTCACTACCGGACGACGGGACCGGAGATCTGGGAACAGACCGAGGGCAAGATCACGCACTTCGTGAGCTCCGCCGGCACAGGCGGCACGATAAGCGGTGTGGCGCGCTACCTGAAGGAACAGAATCCAAGCGTGCAGATCGTGGCCGGCGACCCGGAAGGCTCCGTGTTCGCCGACTATCATCGCACGGGCGAGCTGAGCGAGGGCGAGCCCTACAAGGTCGAAGGCATCGGGAACGACAAGATCCCTTCTACGCTACACTTCGCGCTGGTCGACGAATTTCGAACCGTGCCCGATCGCATCGCCTTCGCGATGGCCCGCCGTCTCACGCGTGAGGAGGGGCTGTTCAGCGGAGGGTCGACAGGGCTGATCGTCCGGGTGGCGGTCGACCTGGCCCACGAGGTCGACGACCCGGACGCCTGCATCGTCTGCAACCTGTGCGACACGGGTGAGCGGTACCTGTCCAAGGTCTACAACGAGGCCTGGTTGCGCGAGAACGACCTGTGGGATGATAGCTGGGGAGACGCCGACGCGAGCCGACTCGAGCTGGACCCCCGAGATGCGGAACTATAAGGGAAACGGTCGCTGGCAGCGTGCGCCCGCGGGGCGAGAATGAGCCCTGACCCCAGGCTCCGGGTCGGCGTGTTGTTCGGAGGTCAGTCGGCGGAGCACGAGGTGTCGCTGCAATCCGCCCGCAACGTCATCGAGGCGATGGACCGCGAGAAGTACGATGTGGTCCTGCTGGGCATCGACCGAACCGGCCGCTGGCACCTGGCGGATTCCTCCCGCTTCCTCCTCGATGCAGGGGATCCGCGCCGGGTCCGGTTGGGCGAGTCGGCCGGTGGAGTCGCACTGGTGCCCGGCGAGCAAGCCGATCTCGTTCATCTGTTTGACCGGCGCAAAGAGGCGCCCCTCGACGTCGTGTTTCCCGTGCTGCACGGTCCGATGGGCGAAGACGGTACCGTTCAGGGGCTCCTGCGTCTCGCGGGAATCCCGTTCGTCGGGTCCGGTGTACTGGGCTCGGCGGTGAGCATGGACAAGGAGGTGGCCAAGCGGCTTCTGCGCGACGCGGGTGTCCCGATCGCCGACTTCGTGACCCTGCGCCCCCACCCTTCCGAGACGCCGTCGTTCGACCGGCTGGCCGAGCGGCTCGGCAGCACGCTGTTCGTGAAGCCGGCGAACATGGGATCCTCGGTGGGCGTCCACAAAGTCGATACGGCCGAACGGTTCGCCGATGCGCTCGAGGATGCCTTCTCCTACGACCGCAAGGTGATCGCCGAGGAGTTTGTCCAGGGGCGCGAGATCGAGTGCTCCGTGCTCGGCAACGACGATCCGATCGCTTCGGTGCCGGGCGAGATCGTACCGCGACACGAATTCTACTCGTACGAGGCGAAATACCTGGACGAGGAGGGCGCCGAACTGGTGATCCCGGCGGACCTTCCGGATGCGGTCACTCAACGGGTCCGGGACCTCGCGATTCGGACGTTCCAGGTTCTGTGCTGTGAGGGGATGGCCCGGGTGGATTTCTTTCTTCGCCCCGACGGCTCCCTTGTCGTCAACGAGCTGAACGCCATCCCGGGCTTCACGAAGATCAGCATGTATCCGAAGCTGTGGGCCGCCACGGGACTCGAGTACTCCGATCTCATCGACCGGCTCATCGAGCTGGCGATCGAACGGGGCAAGCGGGAGGCCTCGCTTCGGTCGCGCATCGACCTCTGAAGTGTTGCGGGACCGAGCCTTCGAAACTACGCGGTCAGCGAAGGGTTCTATCAGAAGCCATGTTTGAACGACGCCGCGTTACGTACGCATCCTCTCCGGGTCCCGGTGGCTTCGGGATCGACCTGTCCCTGACGCCGTGGGTGAAGCGTCTCCTGATCGCCAACACGGCCATCTTCCTGGCCATGGCTTTGGGGCTGCTGCCCCCGGGTTGGGCGGTCCGGACGCTGGGGTTCGCCGTGCCGGACCTGCTCGTTCATCCCTGGTCGCCCGTGACCTACATGTTCCTGCACGGTGGCTTCTGGCACCTGTTCATGAACATGCTGGCCGTGTTCTTCTTCGGCCCGCCGTTGGAACGCAAGTGGGGCGGTCGCTTCTTCGCCAAGTACTATCTGGTGGCGGGTCTGGGGGGCGCCCTGTTCTCGCTCCTTCTGTATCCGGTGATCGGGGCCAGCCTGATGATCGGCGCTTCCGGCGCCGTGTTCGGTCTGTTGTTGGCCTTCGCGATGAACTGGCCGGACGCGCCGATTTACATCTGGGGGATCCTTCCCATACGGGCCAAATGGTTTGTGGGAATTCTCGGCTTCTTCGCCCTCTTCGCGACGATCTCGGGCAGCGGGGATGGCGTCGCGCACTGGGCGCACCTCGGCGGGCTGGCCACAGGGTACGTGTACCTGCGGTACGGGGGCCAATTCGGTCGCAACGTGTCGCGCCTGATCTGGAAGGAGACGACGCCGGAAGTGCGTTCGGACGTGGAGGTCGTTCGGGCTCCGCGAGCCGCGTCGACAAAGGCCCGTTCGGGCCGTCGCAGAGGTGGCAGGACCGCCGGGGACTCGTTGGACCGGGTCGATCAGATTCTGGACAAGATCCGCGAGAACGGGATCGACTCATTGTCGACCGAGGAGCGCGCCTTTCTGGACGACATGAGCCGTCGATACCGCGAAGGACCGGAGCGTACCTTCCACTAGCGGACCACCGGCAAGATCCGCTGAAGTCGGTCCGGAAGCCGCCGCGCTGCGACGCCCTTTCTTTGCCACGAGTCGCTGTCTAGAATGGGTTCCCCTGCCGCCGAACGGGGGAACCTGGCGGGGACGAGACCGCGGCCTGCCGAGTCCTCGGCGGCGCATGCATGGGCAGGTCTCGAGCGAGTGAACACGCAGGCCCCAAGGAGGACGAATGGCGTCAATCGCCTCGGTTTTTGAAACTCCGAATATCCGCAACGTCGTCGTGTTCGGGCACGGTGGAAGCGGAAAGACGACGCTCACCGACGCGATCTGCTACATCGCGGGCACGACCAACAGGAAAGGCTCCGTCGAGCGCGGGAACGCGCTCACCGACTTCACGCAGGAAGAGCTCTCTCACGGCATTTCCATCAACCTCGCCGTGGGGCACGCCGAGTGGATGGGGACGAAGCTGAACCTGATCGACACCCCGGGCTATCTGGACTTTTTCGGGGAGGTGATGTGCGGCGTCCGCGTGGCCGACGGCGGCGTCGCCGTCGTAGACGCCGTGTCCGGCGTGCAGGTGGGGACGGAGCGAGCCTGGGCTGCGTGCGACGCACGAAGCCTCCCGCGGATCGTCTTCATCTCGATGATGGACCGCGAGAACGCCGATTTCGAGAAGACGTTCCAGAACATCCGCGAGACGCTCTCGCCGGCCGCGATCCCCGTGGAGGTGCCCATCGGCGCGGGGCACGACTTCAAGGGCATCGTGAACCTTTTCTCCCAGAAGGCGCACATCTACCGCGGCGGCTCCGACAAGGGCGACTACGACACCGCCGACATTCCGGAAGACATGGTGGCCACGGTCGAGCGCTACAGGGAAGAGCTGATCGACACCATCGCGTCCACCGATGACGAGTTGCTGGAAGCGTATCTGGAGGGCGAAGAGCTGGACCGCGAGCGTACGTTGAGCGCCCTCGCGTCCGCGATGCGCCGTGGCGAGGTGTATCCCGTCTTCTGCGGCTCGGGCGACACGGGACGTGGCGTCCGCGCCGTCATGAACAAGATGGTCGAGCTGCTGCCCTCGCCGGTGGACGCTCCGAGCCAGCTGGCCGAGAAGGTCGGTGGTGATCCGATGGAGATCGTGGCCGAGGATGGCGCCCCGACAACGGCGCTGGTCTTCAAGACCACCTCCGAGCCCCACGTGGGGGACGTGAGCTACTTCCGCGTGTTCAGCGGCACGGTCACGAACGGTCTGTCGTTGCTCAACCCGATCCACTCCACGACGGAGCGAATCGCCCACGTCTCGATCCCCAGCGGATCCACGCGCCATGAGGTGGAGAGACTCCACGCGGGCGACATCGGAACCGTGGCCAAGCTGCGGGACACGCACACCGGCGACACGCTCTGTGCGGAGGGAGCGCGGCTGACGCTTCCCGGAATCGAATGGCCCGAGCCCGACATCTCGCTCGCCGTGAAGGCCGAGTCGCGGGGCGATGAAGACAAGATCGCCAACGGACTCTCGAGACTGCACGAGGAGGATCCGACCTTCCAATCCGGCTTCGATCCGGAGTTGGGCCAGACGATCGCGCGCGGTCTCGGCGAGCTGCACCTCACCGTGTGTCTGGAGAAGCTCACCCGGAAGTACGGCGTGCATGTCGAGACCGAGGAGCCCCGCATCCCGTACCGGGAGACGATCGCCCGTCAGGCGGAGGGGCAGGGCCGGTTCAAGAAGCAGACCGGCGGTCGCGGGCAGTTCGGCGACTGCTGGGTGCGGCTCAGGCCTCTGCCGCGATCCTCGGGCTACGAGTTCGTCGACTCGATCAAGGGTGGGGTGATCCCGAACAAGTTCATCCCCGCCGTCGGCAAGGGGATCCAGCAGGCGGCGGCGAAGGGTGTGCTCGCGGGCTATCCCGTCGTCGACTTTCAGGCCGAGGTGTACGACGGCTCCCACCATTCGGTCGACAGCTCCGATCTCGCCTTCCAGGTGGCCGGGTCGATGGCGTTCCAGAAGGTGGCGAGGGACGCGGGCCTGATCCTGCTCGAGCCCATTATGGAGGTCGAAGTCGAGACTCCCGAGCAATTCATGGGCGAGGTCATGGGCGATCTGAACCAGCGGCGGGGGAGGGTCCTTGGTATGGAGGCGGCGGGAAACCGTCAGATCGTGAAGGCGCTTGTCCCACTCTCCGAGCTGTATAAGTACTCGGCGGTCCTTCGCTCGCTTACGGGCGGGCAGGCCTTCCACAGGCGTAACCCGCACGGGTACGAGCCGGCCCCGCCGCACGTGACGGAGAAGGTGATCGCCGAAGCGAAGGAGCTCGAAGAGGCGACCGCCTGAGGGGGAACGTTCATTGGCCGGTCACAGCAAATGGGCGCAGATCAAGCGCCAGAAAGCGGCAAACGACAAGGCGCGAGGCAAGCTCTTCTCGAAGCTGGGTCGCGAGATCGCGGTGGCGGCACGCGAAGGCGGAGACGTGGAGTTCAACCCGCGCCTGCGCCTGGCGATCGAGAACGCCAAGGCCCAGAACATGCCGAACGACAACATCGAGCGCGCCGTCAAACGGGGCCTGGGCCAACTCCCCGGGACGAGCTATGAAGAGGCGACCTACGAGGGGTATGGACCCGGCGGCGTCGCGCTCTATCTGCAGTGCCTGACGGACAACGCGAATCGCACGGTCGCTGAGCTCAGACACCTGCTCGACAAACGAGGCGGGAACCTGGGCACCTCCGGTTCCGTGGCCTGGATGTTCGAGCGTAAAGGACAGATCCTTGTCGACTCGTCCAGGTGTGAGGAGGACGTCGCGCTCGAAGCGGCGCTGGAGGCGGGCGCCGAGAACCTGGAATCCGAGGAGGGCGTCTACGTGATCACGACCGGGCCGGCGGACCTGCACGCGGTTCAGAAGGGCCTGCGGGAGCACGGAGTGCCAGTCGAAGAGGCCGAGCTGGCCATGGTTCCCGCCTCCACGGTTCATGTCGAGGGTCGCGATGCGGAGAAGGTCGCGCAGCTGCTGGCGCTGCTGGAGGAGCACGACGACGTTCAGAAGGTCTATTCGAACGTCGATCTGGACGAAGAGGTTTGGGCCATGCTGGAGGTTTCCTGAGCGCCCGCCCGGAGATGCCGACCGGGTCACCCGTTCCGGCAGCGGTTCGGCAGGGCGAAAGACGGGGGGCTGACGCACGGGAAGAACGCGGGACGGGGATCGATCCGTCCCGCGTCTCGTTTTCAGAAGAGGCGGGTGCCGGTGCGGGTCCTGGGCATTGATCCGGGTACGCGGGCGACCGGGTACGGGATGGTCGAGAAGCGCGGCCGCGAGGCCCGCTTGCTGGAGTGCGGCGTGATCCGCCCCAGGCGGGAAACGGACCTTACCCACCGGCTGCTCGAGATCCACGAAGCGTTGCTCGAGCTCATCGACAGGCTCGAGCCCTCCTGCCTGGCGGTCGAGGGTGTGTACGCCGGACACAATGCCCGCACGTCGATGGTGCTCGGTCACGCCCGTGGGGTCATCGTGCTGGCCGGCGCGCTGCGTGGGCTCGACGTGCTCGAGTATCCGCCGGCCGAGGTGAAAAAGACCGTCGTGGGCAGCGGCCGAGCGACGAAGCAGCAGGTCGGTCTGATGGTCCAGCAGCACTTACGTCTGGAGACGCCGCCGACCCCGGCCGACGCCGCGGACGGTTGTGCGATCGCCCTGTGTCACATGCTTCAGGCAGACGCTCCGCGGCCTCCATCCTCTCACGGGTCCTCGGCTCGCCAGGGTACAAACCCGTGATCCGACGCGTCCGGGGCACGTTGGCCCACAAGGCGCCAGACGGCGTGGAGGTGATCACCGAAGGCGGCGTCGGCTACGAGCTGCAGGTGCCTACGCCGTTGCTCGAGCGACTTCCCGGTCTGGGCGAAGAAGTGGAGCTCCACACCTCGCTACTCGTGAGGGACGACGGCATGGAGCTGTTCGGCTTCGAGACCCCCGGCGAGCGGGAACTGTTTCGCCGGCTGCAGAACGCGTCCGGCGTGGGACCGCGGCTCGCGCTCGCGATGCTCTCATCTCTGCCCGTCACCCGCATCGTCGGCGCCATCCGGACCAAGGACCACAGCGTGCTGCAGACGGTGAGCGGAGTGGGGCGAAAGACCGCGGAGCGGATCGCACTGGAGCTGGCGGACAAGCTAGACGACCTGGCGACCGAGGAGATCGCCGCCGCCGCGACACCGACTTCACATGCGGCCCTGCAAGCGCTACGCTCGCTCGGTTACGGTGCGGTGGAGAGCCAGGAGGCCGTCGCCCGGGCGACGGCGGGGCTCGACGGGCGCGACGTTTCGACCGAGGAGCTGATCCGGCTGGCTCTCCAAGAGGTGTGAGCGGGCAACACGTGTGAGCGGGCGGCAGGTGTGAGTGGGCGGCAGGTGTGAGCGGCGGAGAGGCGATGGAGACACGAACCGATATCACGACGCCACAGGAGCTGAGCGAAGAGAGCTCCGTGGAGCGGTCGCTCCGCCCCGACTCGCTGGCCGAATTCATCGGCCAGGAGAAGGTGAAGGAGAGCCTCCAGGTCTATCTGCAGGCCGCACTGAACCGGGGCGAGGCGCTCGACCACACCCTGTTCTATGGCCCACCGGGTCTCGGCAAGACCACGCTCGCGCTTCTGCTGGCACGCGAGCTCGGCGTGGACATCAAGCTCACCTCGGGGCCGGTGCTCGAGAAGCCCGGCGATCTCGCGAGCCTTCTGACGAATCTCGGGCCTCGAGACATCCTGTTCATCGACGAGATTCACCGACTACGCCCGGTCATCGAAGAGTTTCTGTATCCGGCCATGGAGGACTACCGAATCGAGATCCGCCTCGGCGACGGACCGAAGGCGCAGACCTTCACGATGAAGCTGGAGCGCTTCACACTGGTCGGGGCGACGACCCGGTTCGGCTTGCTCACCGCGCCGATGCGGGCCCGTTTCGGGGTGATCGAACGACTGGGCTTCTATCCGACCCATGAGCTGCGGCAGGTCGTGGAACGCTCGTCTGCCATCCTCCAGATCCCCGTGACGCCCGAGGGAGCGAAGGAGATCGCCCGCCGCGCCCGCGGCACGCCGCGCATCGCGAACCGGCTGCTGAAGCGCGTCCGTGACTACGCCGAGGTCCGCGCCGATGGGCAGATCGACAACGAGACGGCGGTGCGGGGGCTGGAGATGCTCAACGTCGACGAGTACGGGCTGGACGAGATGGACGGGCGCGTCCTGCGCGCGATCATCGAGACGTTTGACGGCGGCCCGGTCGGCCTCAACTCGCTCGCCGTCGCGGTCGCCGAGGACGCCGGCACGCTGGAGGAAGTCTACGAGCCCTACCTCATTCAGAACGGATACCTTCAGCGCACTGCCCGGGGCCGGGTGGCGACCCCGAAAGCATACCGGCGCTTCGGCTACCAGCTGCCAGGCGCGGAAGGTGGTCAGGCGGCGCTGTTCGACGATGGGGCTTGACGTCACCTCCCGCCCCCCGGGTCGACCCGCTCAGGATGAGCGTCGGCCGGACCCGGCCCTCCGGACCGCCGATTTCGAGTACGAGCTGCCGGAGGAGCTGATCGCACAGCGCCCCGCCGACCGCAGAGACGCGAGCCGACTGCTCGTCGTGCGGCGCTCCGATGGGTCGGTGGACGACCGGACTTTCCCGGATCTCCTCGAGCTGATCCCGCCGGGAGACGTACTGGTCCTCAACGACACGCGAGTCTTCCCCGCCCGCCTCGTGGGTCAGAAGCCGACGGGTGCCCGGGCGGAGATTCTCCTGCTGCAGCCTCGCGAGGACGACCGGCACTGGGAGGCCATCGTCCGGCCGGGCGGCAAGCTGAAACCGGGTCGTCGCGTGATCATCGGAGACGGGCTGGAGATCGCGATCGAGGACTCGCTTCCCGGAGGCGGACGGCTCGTGTGCCTGGAGTGCGAGGGCGACCCATGGGCGGCAATCGAACGGCACGGACGGGTGCCCCTGCCGCCGTACATTCGGCGCGAGGACGATGCGGAGGATCGGAGTCGATATCAGACCGTGTACGCGGCGCGAGCGGGTAGCATCGCCGCCCCGACCGCCGGTCTGCACTTCACGGGGAAGCTGCTGGAAGAGCTGGAGGCGCGCGGGGTGACCCTCGTGAGAATCACTCTGCACGTCGGAATCGGCACGTTCCGCCCTGTGGACGCGGAGCGGCTCGAAGAGCACGAGCTTCACGCGGAGCGTTTCCACGTCGAGCCACAGGCCGCGTCGCGGCTGAATAGCGCGAGATCCGTCGGCGCGAGCGTCTGGGCCGTGGGGAGCACGGTCTGCCGGACGCTCGAAGCCTCCGCGGATCCCGACGGGCAGGTACGCGAGGGCGGCGGATGGACCGATCTGTTCATCCATCCGCCATACAGATTCCGGGTCGTGGACCGGCTGCTCACCAACTTTCATCTGCCCCGTTCCAGCCTGCTGATGCTCGTGTCGGCGTTCGCCGGCCATCGATTGACCATGCAGGCGTATCGTCATGCGATCGAGGAGCGGTATCGCTTCTACTCGTATGGCGATGCCATGCTCGTGATCTGAGTCTGAACGGCAACATGAGCGCTCCGGCAGAGGACAGGTTTCTTCTCGAGTCGACCGACGGAGGAGCGCGGGCGGGCATCCTGCGTCTGAGACGCGGCGACATCCGCACGCCCTGCTTCATGCCGGTCGGCACGCAAGGCACGGTCAAGTCGCTCACACCGGAGGATCTCGAGGGCGTCGGTGCGGACATCATCCTTGCCAACGCCTATCACCTCTACCTGCGGCCCGGGCTCGATGTGTTCGAGACCGTGGGAGGGCTGCACACGTTCATGAACTGGACGCGTCCGATCCTCACGGACTCCGGGGGCTTCCAGGTGTTCTCGCTCGCGCGCATCAACGAGGTGGACGACGAGGGCGTAACGTTCCAGAGCCATATCGACGGCTCGCGCCATCGCCTCACACCCGAGCGCTCCATCCAGATACAGACCGTGCTCGGCTCCGACATCATGATGGCACTCGACGAGTGCCCTCCGGGTCAGGCGAGTCGAGAGGTGGCGCGGGAGGCTCTGGAACGCTCGCTCCGGTGGCTGGAACGCTGTCAGACACACCACGTGCAGCTCTCCGAGGAAGACCGGCGACCGGGTCTGCTGTTCCCGATCTTTCAGGGGGCGTCGTACGAGGATCTGAGGCTGGAGTCGCTCGAGCGCACCCTGGCCCTCGGCGACTGGCCCGGGATCGGGATTGGCGGACTGTCCGTCGGCGAACCGAAGGACGTGACGCTCCGGGTTCTCGAACGCTGCGAACCGGCGCTCCCGACCGGGGTGCCGCGGTATCTGATGGGGGTCGGCTACCCGGAGGACGTGATCGAAGCCGTCCGCCGCGGGGTGGATCTGTTCGATTGCGTAGCGCCGACACGCAACGGCCGAAACGGCACCGCCTTCACCTCGAGCGGTCGTGTGAACGTGAAGGTGGCGCGCTTCGCCCGCGACAACCGCCCGCTGGATCCGGAGTGCGACTGCGAGTGCTGCCGCAACTACTCGCGAGCCTACATCCGGCACCTCTTCGTGTGCGACGAACTGCTGGGTCTGCGGCTGCTGTCCCTCCACAACGTCCGCTTTCTGATTCGATTGACTTCGGAGGCGCGCTCGGCGATCCTGCGAAGCGAGTTCGAAGTCTGGTCGAAGGCGTGGCTCGATCGCTACGCAGGGCGCGAGACCGGAACGACAGAGCTCTCACCGCCGTAGGACATCAGGGCGTGCGGTCCTTCGCTCTCGAACGCTCTTGAACGCTCTCGGAGCCGCGAGTTGAGGATGCGCCGCCGTTTGGAAGGAGCCCATGTTCATCCTGAGCTTGTTCGCGACCAGTCCCGAGGGTGCCCCGAACCCGCTCGGCACCTGGTTCATGATCTTCGCTTTCATCCTGATCTTCTACTTTCTGCTCATCCGACCGCAGCGCCGACAGCAGAAGGAACACGAAGCGATGGTCGAGGCACTGAAGAAGGGCGACGAGGTGATCACGCTGGGCGGCATCATCGGCACGATCGTCCACATCAAGGACCATCGAATCACGCTCCGGACGGGGGACACGCGGATCGAGGTGGAGCGGTCCAAGATCGGGAACGTGCTGCAACAGAAGGGAACAGCCGACGAGTGAGCGTCCGACAGATCCGATACCTGGGCGATCCCGTACTGAGGGAACGTTCCGAGTCGATCGAGATCGTGAATGACGAGATCCGTCGGCTGATCGACGATCTCACGGAGACCATGTACGAGGCGGACGGCGTCGGCCTGGCGGCGCCGCAGATCGGGGTGCCGCTCAGGGTTTTCGTATTCGACGTGCGCGATTCCGATCTCCCCTCGGGCGCACTCGTCAATCCCGTGATCGTCGAGCGCCGCGGCAAGATCAAGGAGGAGGAAGGCTGCCTCAGCATTCCGGGTCTGAGCGAGCTCGTCGAACGCAGTGACTCGGTAGTCGTGCGCGGGCTCGACGAGAAGGGGGAGGAAGTCGAGATCGAGGCCGAAGGGCTGCTCAGCCGCTGCCTGCAGCACGAGTGCGATCACCTGGACGGAGTGCTGTTCATCGATCACGTGAGCCCGCTGAAGCGAAAGCTGCTCATGAAGAAATGGGCCAGGCGGGAGGAGTCGGAGCATGCCACGACACCTGTGCTCTGAGGCGGCCGACGGCCGGGAGCCGTTCGGATGAGGGTTCTCTTCTGGGGTACGCCCGATTTCGCGCTTCCGACGCTGCGTGCGCTATGGGAGGAGGGGCACGATATCGTCGGGGTCATCACGCAGCCCGACCGACCGGCGGGTCGGGGACGATCGTTGCGGGCCAGCCCCGTGAAGCGCGAGGCGGAGGCGATCGGTGCCCCGGTGCTGCAGCCGGAGCGGCCCCGTGGTGAGGCCTTCCTCGCTTCGCTGCGCGCGCTGGAGCCGGAGCTGTCCGTCGTCGCGGCGTACGGCCACATCCTGGTCCAGGAAGTGCTCGATCTGCCCACGCACGGATCCGTCAACGTGCATGCGTCGCTCCTGCCCGAGCTGCGAGGGGCGGCGCCCGTGAACTGGGCCATCATCCGGGGCTGCGCAGAGAGCGGAGTGACCGTGATGCGCATGGTCCGCGAGCTCGACGCGGGCCCGATCCTTCTTCAGCTGCCGATCACCGTGACCGATGAGACGACTGCGGGCGGCCTGGCCGCGCGCACGGCCGAGCTCGGGGCGGAAGCGCTGATCGAAGCTCTGGCCATGCTCGAAGCGGGCACGCTGGAGGAGCGCGAGCAGGACCACGAGCGCGCGACCTTTGCTCCGAAGCTGAGCCGCGAGGAGGCACGACTCGAGTGGACGCTTCCCTCGGTGGAGGTCGGGCGGTGGATCCGGGGGTGCGATCCGTGGCCCGCGGCGTGGAGCGAGCTCGACGGGCTCGCCGTTCAGTTGTTCGAGCCCTCGCCGGAGACGAGAACGGCTGTCGCTATGCCCGGCGAGGTACTGGAAGCCGACGGGCGAACCGGACTGCTGGTCGCCGCGGGTGAGGGAGCCGTGCGCATCGGCACCGTGAAACCCGCCGGCCGGGCCCGGATGTCGGCCGAGGCCTGGATCCGGGGCCGCGGTGTCAGGGTCGGGGACCGCTTCGCCTGAAGGGAGTGCGGGAGTCGCCCCGGTGACCGCGACGGTTCCTCCGTTGCATGTCATTACGCCGGCATCCGTTATCGTTCGCCCCGATTTCCTGTCGATGGTAAGTGCTCTACAGGCAGCGTGCGGCCCTTCACTCGCCGTGCACCTGCGAGCCAGGGAGCTGGAGGGGCGGTCGCTGTTCACCGTCGCCACGGCCGTCACACAGGGAACCGCCGAACACGACGGCTGGTGTGTCGTCAACGAGCGGCTGGACGTGGCTATCGCCGCCGGCGCCCAGGCAGTTCAGCTCGGGCACACGGCGCTGCCGATCGCCCGCGCGCGGCAGGTGGTGGACGGCCCACGGAAGGTGGTCGGGGCTGACCTGCTTCTTGGGGCGTCCGTGCACGCCGCCGATGAAGCTGTCGGGGCGGCTCGCGGCGGAGCCAACTTTCTGGTACTGGGTACGATTCATCCCACACCCAGCCATCCGGGAAGGCATGGGGCCGGCCCGGAGCTCGTCGGCCTCACTCGGACCAGGCTGGACGAAGCCGGCTTCGCTCCGGTCGGGATCGTGGCCATCGGAGGCCTCGAGGCCTCGAACATGGTGGAGGTTCTGGCCGCAGGCGCGGTGGGGGTCGCGGTACAAAGAGCCATCTGGGGTACGGCCGACCCCGTGGCGTCGGCCCGTCGACTGGCTGACAGGGCCGCACGATACGAAAAGGAAACCACATGAACGATCACGCGTCAGCTGACAGTCGGACCGGGGCAGCGGATCGAACCGCGCAGGGCGGGATCGAGATCCGCGTCAACGGGAAGCCCCGCACGGTGCCGTCCGGTCAGACGGTGTCGGGGTTGCTCGATGCGCTCGAACTGGACCATCGGGCGGTGGTCGTGGAGCTGAACCGGCAGATCATCCGCCGAAACGAGCTGGACGAGATCGCGCTCGAGGGCGGGGACGTGATCGAGCTGGTCCACTTTGTCGGCGGCGGTTGAGGCGGTCGAACGGCCCGAGGTGCACGAGAGTGAGGAACGATGACGTCAACACTTGAAAAGCCGGAGACGAGGGTGGCACCGGACGATCCCCTCGAGATCCGCGGCCGCACGTTCCGATCCCGCCTGTTTGTCGGGACCGGGAAGTACGGGTCGAACCGCGAGATGGTGGATACGATTCGGGCTTCGGGCGCCGAGGTGGTCACCGTGGCGGTGCGTCGAATCGACCTCGACGCGTCTCACGAAGAGAGCATCCTCCACGACCTGGATCCGTCCGAGTTCTTCCTCCTGCCGAACACGGCGGGCTGCTACACGGCGGATGAAGCCGTTCGCTACGCGCGCCTGGGACGCGAAGCGGGACTCAGCGATTGGGTGAAGTTGGAGGTCATTGGCGATCAGGACACGTTACTGCCCGACAACGCTCAGCTGCTCGAGGCGACCGAGCAACTGGTGTCGGAGGGGTTCGTGGTACTGCCCTACACGAACGACGACCTCATTACGGCGCTTCGCCTGGAGGAGCTCGGGGCAGCCGCCGTGATGCCGCTCGCCTCTCCCATCGGCAGCGGTCTCGGGCTTCTGAACCCGATGAACATTCGGATCATGAAGCAGCGTCTCTCCGTGCCCGTCATCGTCGATGCCGGCGTGGGTACGGCCTCGGACGCCTGCATCACGATGGAACAGGGCGTGGACGGAATCCTCATGAACACCGCGCTGGCGGAGGCGAGCGAGCCGGAGCAGATGGGTCACGCCATGCGCCTCGCCGTGGAGGCAGGACGGACCGCCTATCTGGCCGGCCGGATGCAGAAGCGCGACTGGGCCGCTCCCTCGAGTCCGACGGAGGGTCTGCTGGATTGACGTCCCGGACGGCGGATCCGCGGCACGCCGCCCACCGAATCCTCGAGGGAACGGAGTCCGGCGGGTTCGCCGACCGGGTGGCCGATGCGCATCTGAGCGGCCTGGATCCCCGAGACCGGCGGTTGGCGCTGGAGCTCGCCTACGGTTGTATCCGTCTCAAGGCTCGTCTGGACACCGAGCTCCGCCGCTTCGTGGATCGACCTCTTCACCGGCTGGAGCCGTCGGTTCTGCACTGGCTGCGACTCGGGCTCTATCAGCTCCGCGAGATGCGGGTGCCGGATCACGCGGCCGTGCACGCGACCGTGTCCGGGGCCCGGCGAACCGCCGGCCGAAAGGCTTCAGGTCTCGTCAACGCGGTGCTGCGTGCAGCGGCGTCGGCCTCCACGGACGAGACGATCGGCCTCTTCCCGTCGCCGGAGGAAGACCCGGCAGGATACCTGTCGAGCTTCGGTTCACACCCCGAGTGGTTGGTGCGTCGCTGGCTGGAGCGTTGGTCACGCGAAGACGTGTCTCGGCTCGTGGAGCTCGATAACATGCCCCCAGCCGTCACGGTGCGCCTGGCGCGCCACGTCTGTTCCGAAGCGGTGAGCCGGGACTCGAGCGGCTCCGTTCGACTCGAGCCTGTGCCCGAGTGGCCCGGCTCGTACACGCTCGCGGCCGGCACCCCGTTGCAGCTGCTCGATGTGGCCAAGGCGGTCGTCCAGGACCCTGCCGCGTCGGCCGTGGTAGAGTATGCAATGCCGGATGCGAGTGGCCCCGTGCTCGACGCGTGCGCGGCGCCGGGCGGCAAGTCGGTGGGCCTGGCGTGGTCCTGCGGGGCGCGGCCCCTGATCGCCGCGGATATCTCCGCGGAGCGTCTTCGACGGGTCCGGACGGCTGCCGCTCGGCTGGAGCTCGACCTCTGTGCAGTGGCCATGGACACCCGCCAGCCGGCGGTACGCAGCGCCCGCACGGTCCTGCTCGACGCCCCATGCACGGGGACCGGCGTGCTCCGACGGCGACCGGACGCGCGGTGGCGAGTGTCGCCGGACCGACTCCGAGACCTGGTCCGCCTGCAGGGTGAGCTGCTCGATGCGTGTGCCCAGGTTGTGGAGCCCGGTGGCTTATTGGTGTACGCTACGTGCTCGCTCGAATCGGAGGAGAACGAGTTGCAGATCGAGGCGTTCCTCAGGCGAACCGACCGTTACGAGCGCGAGCCCCCGGAGGGGGAGTTGGCGCTGCCTCCCGGCGTGCTCGCCTCCCATGGCGATCTGCTCGTGCGGCCCTGGCAATTCGAGACGGATGGGGCGTACGCGGCACGCCTGAGGAGAGTCGCGTGAAGCTGGAGCGGCGCCGCGGGACCTCCCGTTCGCTTCCCGACCTGAGCGTCCTCTTCGGTGTGCTCCAGACCCGCTGGGCGCGGGCCGGACTCATCGGTCTTCTCGGGTTCGGGGTGGGCTATCTGGTGGCAGCGATCTGGCTGTTTCCATCGCCCGATCAGGCCGAGGAGCTCGACGTGGTCGGAGTCCCCAACGTGACGGAGGTGCACTTCGAAGACGCGACCGAGAGACTGGAGTCGCTCGGTCTCGAGGCCCGAGCGCTCGACCGCGTCGCCGACCCGACGGTTCCCCCCAACTGGGTCGTGGCACAGAGTCCTCTCGCGCACCAGCTCGCTGCCGTTGGAACGCCCGTCTACCTTACGCTCAGCAGAGGCCCCGAGATGCAGACGGTTCCCGACCTGAGCGGGTTGTCCACGGAGGATGCCGAGGCCGTGCTGGCGGGTCTGGGATTCGACGTGGAGCGGCGCGTGGTGGAGGGCCGCAGCAGGGGAGGTGTCAGGGGGACGCGCCCGGCGGCCGGAGAGCGACTGGAGCTTCCAGCTCGGGTGGAGCTGGAAGTCGTCGAGGGTGTCCAGGCGGCTGTCGTACCGGATCTTCTGGGCCGCCACATCGATGACGTAGCTGTGCTGCTCGAGGGGGCGGGTCTCCAGCTGGGTACGATTCGCTACGATGAAGCGGCCCCGGAGGCGCCCGGTCGCGTGGTCGGCCAGTTTCCGCCTCCCGGGTTCTCGCTCAAGGTGGGAGGGCTGGTGTCTGTCGAGGTCGCGGGCGCTGGCGAAGAACCGAGCACGGAGGAAGGGTGAGCGTGGACTGGCGAGCCGCTTTTCTGACCAACTGGCCGTTCAAGCTGTCGGCCTTGATGCTGTCGCTGCTCCTCTGGTTCAACGTGTCTGCCGAAGAACAGCGTCAGGATCAGCCCGTTCGGACCCGACTCGAAATCGATGTGGCCGACAGCGGCTGGGTCGCGGTCGAGGTTCCCGACGAGGTCACGGCCATATTCGCTGGCCGCAGCGGCGACATGTTCGCGCTGTTCAACCAGCCCGTGGTGCGCAAGGTGATCGAATCGGTGGAAGACTCGGTCATGTCTCTGCGGCTCTCGCCGTCCGACGTGGCATACGATCGTAGCCTGAGCGTGCGCCCGATCGCCGTAAGCCCGAGCGAGGTCGAGCTGCGTTTCGAGCCGCTCGTCACCCGCCGCGTGCCGGTCACCATCGATCTGAGCGCGACCACCGTGGAGGGATTCGTCACCTATGCGCCCATCGTGCAGCCGGAGAGCGTCACCGTGCGCGGCGCACAGTCCGAGGTCAACGGAATCTCCCATCTGGACACCCCCGTGCGACTCGGGAGCGTGCAACGCGCTTCCACGCGGCAGGTGCCCGTCCCGCTTCCCGCCGGACTGTCGACGGTCACGGTAGAGCCCGCCCAGGTCCTGGTGACCGTGGAGGTCGATGCCGTGATCGAACGTCGACTGGCGGTCAGAGTGGAGCCACAGGGCCCCGGAGCGATGGGGATGCGCGTGACACCCGCCACGGTCATGGCGGTGCTTCGTGGAGGACGCACGCAGGTCGA
Source organism: Gemmatimonadota bacterium (assembly GCA_039586095.1). GTDB lineage: Bacteria > Gemmatimonadota > Gemmatimonadetes > Palauibacterales > Palauibacteraceae > JBDHBD01. The sequence goes on along the minus strand of JBDHLB010000010.1, from coordinate 24,714 downwards.
GCGGCTGTCCGCCAGCGACGTGCAGGCGGTGGTCGTCGTGGCCGGTGCGTCCCAGGCCCGACGCAGTTTGCCCGTCGCCATTCGCTTGCCCGCCGGTTTGACCGTCACCGCTTCCTCCGACCCTCCACGCGTCCAGGTGTACGCCGAGGAGGGTGCTTCGTGATGCCCGCGGTGCGTGGAGAGCACGTCCGGTGACGACGTGGACGGGCGGTCCCGTGCTCGGGATCGAGACCTCGTGTGACGAGACCTCGGCGGGTGTCGTGGAGGACGGGCGGCTGCTCGGCCAGGCGATCTATTCGCAGGACGCACACCAGGCCTTCGGCGGCGTGGTACCCGAGATCGCCGCCCGCGCCCATGTCAGGAAGATCGACCGCATCGTAGAGGCGGCGCTGGCCGATGCCGGGATCGCGATGACCGATCTCGCTGGGATCGGCGTGACGCAGGGTCCGGGTCTGGTCGGCGCTCTGCTCGTCGGAGTCAACTGGTCGAAGGGGTTCGCTGACGCACTCGGGCTGCCTTTGCTCGGTCTGCACCACATGGAAGCCCACCTGTTTGCGGCACCCCTCGAGTCGCCGGGTCTGGGGCCACCGTTCGTCGCGCTTCTCGTTTCCGGCGGTCACACGCTGCTCCTCCACGCCGAAGAGTGGGGCCGGTATACGCTGTTCGGGCAGACGCGGGATGACGCCGCCGGGGAGGCGTTCGACAAGGTGGCGCGTCGCTTCGGCTTGGGGTATCCCGGGGGTCCGGAGATACAGCGGGCGGCGGAGCGGGGCACGCCGGGGCGCTTTCAGCTTCCGCGGCCGATGCTCTCCTCTTCCGACGAGCCGGACGATCCGGCCTACTTCGATTTCTCGTTCAGCGGTCTCAAGACCGCCGCGGCGCTACTCGCCGGCGAGGTCGAGCAGACCGGCGACGGGACGCTGGCCGGGGTCGTTTTCGACCTGGCCGCGGAGTTTCAGACGGCGGTCGTGGACGTGCTGGTGACGAAGACGATGCGCGCGATCGACGTGACCGGCTGCCAGCGCGTCGTGTTGGGTGGCGGAGTGGCGTGCAACGCGGAACTCCGCAAGCGCTTCCAGTCGGCGCTGGCGGGTACGGGCGAACTGTTCTTGCCATCGCCTCGCATGTCCACGGACAACGGAGCGATGGTCGCGTGCCTGGCCGAGCATCGTCTCAGGGCCGGCGAGCGTAGCGGCCCCGACCTCAACGCCGATCCGTCGCTGCCGTTCCCGGGGCTTCGGCCACGCGCGACGGCGGCCGGCCGGGGAGATGGGAAGACAGCCGGAGCGGACGCGACGCGCGACGCAACGAGCGACGGGACAACCGTTGGAAAGGGGGCGGAGGCGTGCATCCAGAACTGATCACGCTGACCCTGCCAGTGGTCGGCCAGCTTACGATCACGACGTTCGGGTTCCTGCTGGCGATGTCCTTTCTCGCCGGCTACACGGTCATCCTCATCGATCTGAAGCGCCGCGGCATGGATCCCGAGCTCGCGGCCGACATCCTGCTCGGCGCGCTGATCGGTGGCATCGTGGGCGCGAAGCTCTACTACGTGCTGCTTTACTGGCAGCGAACGGCCGCCGATCCCATGGGGATGATCTTCGCCCGCGGAGGTCTCGTCTGGTACGGCGGGCTCATCGGCGGGACTCTGGGTGTCATCTACGTACTGCGCCGTCGGGGGGTCGCCGTCGCGCTGGGGGCTGACGTGGTCGCGCCCGCGCTCGCTCTCGCGTATGCGGTGGGACGACTCGGCTGCTTCGGGGTCGGGGACGACTACGGTCGTCCCACGGACAGTTGGGTCGGCATCGCCTTTCCGCAGGGAACGCCCCCCACGACGGCCGGCAACCTGCGCCGATTCGGTGCCGATGTGGATCCCGCGATCCCCGATACCGAGGTGCTCGCCGTGCATCCGACTCAGCTGTACGAGGTGGGCATGGCCCTCATCATGTTCGCCGTTCTGTGGAAGCTGAGGAAGCGGCCACACCGCGCTGGCTGGCTGTTCGGCCTGTGGATGGTGCTCGCCGGGCTGGAGCGGATTGTCGTCGAGTTCTTCCGGGCCAAGGATGATCGTTTCTTCGGACCGTTCACCCTCGCTCAGGTGCTCAGCGTGGCGCTGATCGCCGGAGGCGCCTACATCCTTTACAAACGGGCAGAGCGCGGCACCGAATTGGCCGGCGGCTGACGACGGGTTGGGCCGCGCGCGGCCCATGAGCCCTGACATCCTGCACATCTCGGACCTGCACTTCGGGCCCAACTTTCTGCCCGATCGGGCCGAGGCCGTGCTGCGGATCGTGAACACGCGCCGGCCCGAGCTGGTGGTGGTGTCGGGCGACCTCACGCGGCGGGCGAAACCGGACCAGTTTCGGCAGGCGCGCGCGTTTCTCGATCGCCTGGACGTCCCCGTGGCCGTGACGCCGGGCAATCATGACGTGCCCCTCTACCGGGTGTTCGAGCGTTTCCTGGCCCCCCACCGCAACTATCAGGAGTTCATCAGCGACGAACTGAACACGGTGCACCGGCTCCCCGGTCTCACCGTGGTGTGCGTCGACTCTACGCGGCGCTTCACGTTCACGAACGGACGCATCCGCCGGTGGCAGCTGGAGTTCGCCGCCCGCGCCTTTGCCGAGAGCGCGGCCGATGAGCTCAAGGTGGTCGTCACGCACCACCACCTGGCACCTCCGCCCGACTTCGAGGGCGGCAACGTGATGCCCGGTGCGCGGCGTGCGATCGAGGCGTTCACCGACATGGGGGTGCACCTGATCCTGGCCGGCCACATGCACCGCTCGTACATCGGGGACTCGCTGGATTTCTTCCCGGGACGTGACCGCGAGCGCGGCATCGTGATCGTTCAGTGTGGAACGACGACGTCGGCGAGAGGACGCGGTCGCGAGAGGCTGAAGAACAGCTTGAACTACATCGGCGTGTCGGAGTCCGAGATTCGGATCAGTCACTACCTGTGGCGCAGCTCGAAGGACGCATTCTGGCCCCACAGCGAGCACCGCTTCGGATCGCGGGCGAACGTCTGGCTGCCGCCCCCGCCCTTCGTCGAGCCGAGTGCTTCGGATGCCGATGAGGACCGTGGAGCGGAGCCCGAGTCCGATGAAGAGCGGTCCGGAGAGGAGCCGTGACGAGACTTCGCCTCATATGGCTTGCCTGGCTGGGAGTCGCGGTCATTGCCGGCCCGCTTCGCGGTCAGAGTCCGCGCGATCGAGAGGTGACCAACCTCTCGTTTCTGGGCAACGAGGCGTTTTCGAACGGCGAGCTGTCCGCGGTGATCGACACGCGAGCCACCAACTGCCGGACCTTCATCCTTCAGCCCTTCTGCTGGCTCACCGATTGGGGCTTCGCGCACGACCGCGCCTTTCTCGAAGAGGACGAGCTGCCAATCGATCTGCTCCGACTCCGTGTGTTTTATCGCCAGCGGGGCTTCCGGCAGGTGTCCGTGGACACGCTGGTGAACCGCCGGAACGGCCGCGTGGAGGTCGCGTTCCTGATCGACGAGGGCTCGCCCACCCCGCTCGACTCCCTGGCGATCGTCGGAGTGGAGGGGATCCTGGACACGGCAGCGGTCCGGAGGCAAACGACTCTCGCGGTGGGCGGCCCGTTCGACCGTGTCGCCCTCGAACAACTCAAAGATCTGCTGGTCACACGGCTTCAGAACCTGGGCTACATTGACGCCGTCGTCCTGGAGGATGCCTTTCTTCCGCCCCGTGGAGGGGCTCGTGTGACGCTGGCCGCGACGCCGGGCCAGCGTTACCGGATCGGCGAGATACGGATCGAGGGGGCGGACGAGATCGGCCCCGGCGTGGTGGCGCGCTTTCTCAGCTTTGAAGAGGGGCAGCACTACAGCCAGGAGCGTCTGCTGAACAGTCAGCGGACACTGGCCGGCCTGCCCGCGATTCGGTTCGCGGCGATCGGCCGAGCGGACAGCGCGGTCACTTCCGGCGACAGCCTCGTGAACATCAACGTGATTGTCACGCCGGCACCCACCCGCGCCGCCCGGGCCGGCGGCGGCTGGAGCACGGACCGCTGCTTCCAGATCGAGTCGCGGCTCACGCACCGCAACTTCTTCGGGGAAGCGAGGGCGCTCGAGCTGACCGCGAGGCTCTCCAACCTGTTCGCCGATCCGCTGGACGGGCAGTTTCCCTGTCAGGACGTCGGACAGGACCCGGTCTTCCATCAGCTCAACTTTCTGCTGCAGCTCCAGTACTCGCAGCCCTATTTCTTTTCGCCTCGAACGAGCTTCAGCCTGCAGGGGTTTGCCGAGCGTGAGAGCGTGCCGGACGTGTTCGTACGAAATGCCGTCGGCTCCCAGATCACGTTTACGCGCCAGCTCCGCCGCCGCATGACGGCCAGCCTCTCGTACCGGCCGGAGTATACCGGCTTCGACGAGAAGTCGGCCGACATCTTCTTCTGCGTGAACTTCGGGTTCTGTCAAACGGAGGACATCGAGTTCGTCACCGAATTCGCCTGGCTGTCGCCCATCACGCTCTCCTGGCTGTACAACCGGACGGACGATCCCTTCGCGCCCTCGGACGGATACTACCTGGCGGCCGAGGCGGAGCTGGCCGAGAGCTTCACGGGCTCGGAGTGGCGATACGGAAGGCTCACGTTGCAGGCGGCGAATTTCCTGCAGCTCTCTCCGGGTCTCGTGTTCGCGGCGCGAGCTCGTGCCGGGTTCGTGGAGTCGACTCGCGGTTTCGCGGCGGCCGACACGGCCAACGACGTCATCTATCCGGGCAAGCGGTTTTTCGCCGGCGGCGCGCAGAGCGTGCGGGGGTTCGGGCAGAACCTCCTGGGTCCGACGGTACTGGTGCTCGACTCGATCTCGGACTGTCCGGAGCTGCCGCTTCCCGACTGCTCGCGCGAGATCGCAGCGACCGATCCGGGGCGGTTCGTCGAGCGGCCCATTGGGGGTGACGCCGTGCTGGAGCTGAGCCTCGAGCTACGCCGGACCCTCGGCGACGCGTGGCGCTTCGTCGGCTTTCTGGACATCGGTCAGGTGTGGGAGAGCGTGACCGAGCCACGAGCGCCCATCTGGTCCCCAGGCGTGGGGATCCGATATCAGACGCCCGTCGGGCCCCTGCGCCTGGACCTCGGGTACAACCTGTCGGGCGTCGAGATACGGCCGGTCGTGGCCACGCTCCCGGACGGCAGTCTGGTGGAGCTCGACAGTCCGGTGGCGTACGATCCTTTCACCTTCGACAATCCGTCGCTCCTGACGGAGTTCTTCCGGCGCCTGAGGCTCAATCTGGCGATCGGCGAAGCCTTCTGAACGGCGAATACGGAGCCACGTGTCGGATCAGCGGTCGGATCAGGGCGTGAACGGGGTGACGGCGGAACAGTCGCCGAAACGCTCTTCATGGCCTCGTCGCGCCGGGGCGGCCGTGGGCCGCTTCGTCGCGGTGGGGCTCGGGGTGCTGAGCCTCGCATCCGCGTTCACTCTCGTCGCCGCCACGCAGACCGAGTACGGCCGCAACACCGCCGCTTCCGTGATCGCCCGGAAGCTGGAAGACGTGGTCAACGGGCAGGTCCGGATGGGGCCGGTCCTGGAGGGCAACCTTCTCACACGGGCGGTCTTCGAGCGTTTCGAGATTCGAGGGCCCGACGGAGAGATCTTCGTCGCGCTCGACACGGCGAGTCTCGAATACGACCCGACCGGTTTCCTGCGCGAGCGATTCCACTTTCGCGGTCTCGAGGCGGCGAGGGTGGAATTGCATCTGGTGCAGGGACTGGACGGGCGCTGGAACTTCGAACGGATCTTCGGAGGGGATGACGAGCCGTCGGCTCCGGACACCGTCGGGCAGGACACGACGTTTGGGGAGCTGCCCGACACGACTCGCCTGATTGGACCCACGCCGCTCGACACACTTCCTCCCCCCGGGCTGCGGTTGCTCTTCACAGACGCCCGCACCGCGGATGGCCTGTTCGAGGTTCGACGGCCGTACTCGCCCGGCGGCCCGGCCGCACCCGGGGCCGGGGCAGACCCATCGGAGGAATCCATCTGGCGCATCGAGGCGATCGAAGACTCGACCGGTGCGGTCCGGCGCTACGAGCAGGTTCTCGCCATCGAGTCCATGAGCGCCGCCTTCCCGCGACTGCGGTTGGCGAACCCCGTCGATCCCATGCGGATCGAGATCCGTGGCCTGTCGGGCCTCGCGCGGGCCGTCCGCCAGCCGCTCGCGGTGAACGGTTTCGACGGAGTGCTCACGATCGCGGACAGCATCCAGGTCGAGATCGAATCGGCGGAGCTCGGGTCGACGGCGCTGAGCGGCAGCGGCTGGGTCGAACCGGGCGATCCGGAATCCTACCGCTTCGACCTCGACGCGGACCCGGCCTCCTTCGAAGATCTGCAGTGGCTCCCGGTGCCCGTACCGTCCAGCGGCGGCGGGCCGATGGGCATCGTGGTCCGCTCGGCCGGCGAAACGGTCGTGGTGGATGTGCTGGACGCCGACGCCAGGGTGCAAGACAGTCGACTCCGCGGGTCCTTCACGGTTGCGCTGCGCGATACCCCGACCTTCGAATCACTGAGCGTGCGGCTCGAACCGCTGCGAGTGCGCCTGATGAACGAGCTTCTCGAGCGCCCGGAGCTGGTGGACGGCTACCTGTCCGGTCCCCTGGAGGGCTCGGGGCCGATCGACGCGCTCCGCATCGACACCGATCTCACGCTCCGGGATGTGGAGGGCGACGTGGCGCCTTCCGGGCTGAAGGCGGTGGGGACCGTAAGCATCGAAGAGCCGTTCCCGCTGAGAGCCCTTGATCTGGTGTTCTCGGACTTCGAGCCACGATGGACAGGTGTCGTGGGCTTCACGACTCCGCTCGACGGGCGTGTGGACGGGACGGCGACTCTGGACGGTGAGCCACGCGGGATCCTCGCTTTCCAAGCCGATGTGGTGCACCGAACGCCGGACGGAATTACGTCGCGGGTGGCCGGTGAAGGTTCCTTCGACATCTCGGGCGCCTCGGTGGTCAACGTGGCCCTCGACACCGACCCGCTCGCCTTGACCGTCCTGGCCCCCTTCTTCCCCGAACTGGGACTGGTGGGCGAAGTGCGCGGGAGCCTGGCCGCAAGCGGCGGCCTTCAGAACCTGGAAGCCCGCGCCGATCTCGAGACGCCACGGGGCGAGCTGCGCTTCGACGGACGGTTCGATCTGGAGGCCGAAGACAAGCGGTACGACGCTCAGGTCCAGGCACGCGGTTTCGACCTGAGCCAGTGGATCGACGGTGCGCCCGAGTCCGCTCTCGCGATCGGGGGACGGGTCACGGGCATTGGAACGGACCCGGCGACGCTCGAGGCGTCCCTCGATCTGGATATCCTGCCCTCCGTATTCGAGCAGGCGCGCATCGACACGAGTCAGATCCGGCTGACGGTCGACGACGGGGCCATGCGGATCGACACGTTCGTCGTACGCAGCGATGTCGGAATCGTCACGGGCCGAGGCAGCTTCGGTCTGAGCAGCGATCAGGGCGGCTCACTGATCCTGGAAGCGTCGACCGAGGACATGTCGGCGTGGAATCGCTGGATTCTCGAAGAGATTCCCGGCGGAGAGACGCTGGAGGAGGATACGGATCTGTTCGCCGATTTCGACGCACCGCTCGCCGGCCGGGGACGCGCGGACGAGGGGGAGCAGGCTTCCCAGGGTTTCGCCGGATCGCTCACGGCCCGCGGCGTGCTGTTCGGCAATCTGGACGCGGTGTCTTTCGGGGGACAGTTGACGGGCCGCGACGTGCGCTACCGCGAGCACCGTGCGGATTCTCTGCTCGCCCGTCTCGACGTGCCAAACCCACGAGACCTGGACTCGCTCGTCGTAGTGGGCACCGCATGGAACGCCCGGGTGTTCGGACAGCAGCTGGATTCGCTCACCGCCCGGTTCGAGCGTGCAGGTCCCGGAGCCGCCAGCCTGAGAGCCTCCGCCGCAAGGGACACGTCCCTGTCGCTTGTGACCGATGCCGGCGTCTCCTGGGGAGACCGGACGTACCGGGCCGAGCTGGCCGGTTTCCGGATCAACATGCGTGGGCACGAAGTGGAGCTCACAGCACCGGCTTCCCTCGCCTATAGCGATTCGGGCCTTGTGGTGCGGGATCTCGTTCTCGAAGGACCCCACGCGCGGTTACGCGCGGACGGCGGGATCCCGGCCGTCGGCTCCGGGCGGTTCGAGGTGGCGCTATCCGACCTTCACATCGAGAACCTTCTCGGCGTGCTGGCGGACCCGCCCGAGCTGTCGGGCACGGTGGGAGGGCTTCTTCGGGTCGAAGGGAACCTGGACGCGCCGCGTATGGAGTTGTCCCTCGAGGTAGCCGACGCCTCGGCCCGCTCCGCGGGGCCGGCCCGGATCGAGGCCGACATGCAGTACGCCGCTCGATCGCTGGAGGGCGAGATCCATGCGCTCGGCAGCACCGGCGCCGTCCTCCGGGCGTTCGGCCGCGTGCGAGCGAATCTGAGCCTCAGAAGCGTGGAACGACGGGTGCCCGACGACGCGTTCGACTTCGTCGTCGAGGCGGACAGTCTCGCCCTGGACCTCCTGGCTCCCTGGGTCGGCGGTCTGGAGGAAGTCGTCGGGTACGCGAGCGGGAACGTCGCCGTGAGCGGCGGTCCGCAGGAGCCCCGTTACGACGGCAAAATCGAGGTGAGGAACGGCGGGGCCTTCGTGCCCGGCCTCGGTGTGCGTTACCGGGACGCCCACGGAACCGCGCGCTTCCAGGGCTCGGCGCTCCAGGTCGACTCGCTGGTCGTGCGTGCGGGCGAAGGGACAGGGCTCGTTATGGGCACCGTGGAGCTGTCGGAGCCAGGGGATCCCGGGTTCGACCTGGCCCTCCGGGCGAACCTGCTCGACGGGATGAACCGCCGCGCGATGACCTTCCTGGTCTCCGGTAGCGGTAACCTGCACGGGCGCTTCCGGGCGCCCGAGATCACCGGGAGCTTCCGATTCCGGGACGGAGACATTCGGCAGGACGAGTTCCTGCGTGGGCGTCAGGTCATCGATCTGACCGATCCGGACGTCTACAGTCTCATCGACACGACGGTGGTCGCCGAGCGGCGCCTCCTCGCCAGGGCGCGGAATCCGTTCATGGACAACCTTCAGATAGACGCCGAGCTCGCCCTCGGCCCCAACCTGTGGCTGCGCTCCGACGTGGTGGACGTGGAGCTCGTCGGCGAGGGAATCGACGTGCGGATGGATCGCGCCGCCGGTACGCTCACCATGCTGGGTACCGTCAGGCTGGCTCGGGGAAACTACGTGTTCGATCGAATCCCGCCGTACCGCACGTCGCTTCAAATCACGGCCGGGACGATCGATTTCGTGGGATCGCCGGGACTCGACCCCAACGTCGATATCACCGCCGAGTACAGGACACGGACGCCGGCCGGCCCCGTGACCATCTGGGCCGACATCACGGGCACGCTGCGCGAGACCCAGCTCCGGACGCGGAGCAACCCGCCGACCCTCAGCGACTCCGATCGATTGTGCTTCCTGGCGGTGGGCGTGCCCTGTTACGGGGCGGGGGATGAACGACTCGGTCAACGTCTCGTGCAGGAGAGCGTGCTGGGTACGCTCAGCTCGGGCCTTTCTTCGGCCTTCGTCGGCAGCTCCGGCCTGTCCTACCTGCAGCTCCGCTCCGTGGGGACCGAGTACGACTCCAGTACGGGAGGGCTCGAGAGCACTCAGAGCTTGTTCGCCCGCACAGAGCTCGCGGTCGGATGGTACGCGGGCGAGGACGTCTTCTTCTCGGTCGCGCAGCCATTGGGCGGCGGTGTCCCGCGCGTTCTGATCGAGTGGCGGTTCTCGGAGAACTGGTCGCTCGAGGCCCGAGCGGAGAACCGCTTCGACCGACAACAATTCGGCGTGGCCTCGGCGGCGAGCTTCGAAACCGCCCAGACGTACGGTCTGTTCATCTTTCGCGAGTGGTCGTTCCCCTAAAGCCGGCCCGAGAGGCATCCAGCCTCGCGAAGACACAGAAGACACATCTGCCTCGGAACGAGACGAATCCCCTCTTCGGGGGTAGATTGGTGCGACCCCGGAACCCTTTGATGGGAGGCGACCGCAGCATGGGAAACTACGTCAAGACTTTCGGGCTCATGGCGTTGCTGACGGCCCTCGTCGTAGCCGTCGCGGGCTACTTCGGTGGCCAGAACGCCATGATCCTTGCCTTCATCTTCGCCGCGTTGTTCAACGTCGGCAGCTACTGGTTCAGCGACCGCGTCGTGCTGAAGATGTATCGCGCGCAGGTCATCGAGCGTAAAGACGCGCCGGATCTGTACGAAATGGTCGATCAGCTGCGGCAACGCGCCGGGCTTCCGATGCCGACCGTGGCGATCGCGCCCTCCGAGCAGCCGAACGCTTTCGCGACAGGGCGGAATCCCCAGAAAGCGGTCGTCTGCGTGACGCGAGGTCTGTTGCCGCTCGTGAACCGGGAGGAGCTCGAAGGGATCCTGGCGCACGAGCTCGCGCACATCAGGAACCGCGACATGCTGATCGGTACCGTCGCAGCCACGATGTCGGCGGCGATCGTCATGCTGGCACGCTTCGGACTCTTCTTCGGCGGCGGTCGGGATCGAGGCCCCCTGGGGGCGGTCGGGTCGATCTTGATGCTCGTTCTCGCCCCGCTCGCGGCCATGTTGATCCAGATGGCGATCAGCCGCGCCGGCGAGTTCCGCGCCGACCGCATAGGGTCGGAGATCAGCGGCCACCCGCTCGGTCTGGCCAGCGCGTTGAGGGCCCTCGAGCGGGGAGCGGAGCGGCGTCCGATGAACGTGAACCCGGCAGCGGCGCACCTGTGCATCGTGAACCCGCTGAGAGGCGGGGGCGGCGGCTTCACGGGTCTGTTTCGTACGCACCCACCGACGGAGGAGCGCGTTCGACGTCTGGAGACGCTGGCGGGTGCCGTCTGAGGCCGGGATCGTCCGGAACGTGACACGGCGACGCGCGGCTTCCGTGAACAGGTCGCGGAGAGCACGATCGAGGAGGCCCTTCTGAACCGGTTTCCCATCCCGACGAGCGAGCGGTTTCTCGTGCTCGTGAACCCGAAGGCGGCCGGCGGTCTGCCCGACAGCCTCCGCAGGCGCCTGGGAGGCGCGTTCGCGGCCCGCGACGTCCCGTTCGACATCGTGGAGTGTGACCGTTCCGAGCAGGCGCTCGTCGCGGCCCGCGAGGCGGCGCGCTCGGGCTACCGCGCCGTGGTGGCGGTGGGGGGCGACGGCACGATCGGTCAGGCGCTCAAGGGCACGGCAGGGACCACCGTGCCGGTGGCCATCGTACCCTTCGGCACAGGGAACCAACTGGCCCTGAACTTCGGGATCCCCGCGTCGCTGGAAGGCGCGGTGCGCGTGGCGGTGGAGGGCCGCGTGGAGGCGGTCGACCTCGGGCGGATCGACGGCGAACACTTCGCGCTCATCGCGGGCGCCGGGCTCGACGCCGAGGTGATGGCGGCGGCCACGACCGAGCTCAAGCACCGCCTCGGCTTCGCGGCCTACCTGGTCAGCGGGCTCAAGCAGGTGATGACGCCGCCCAGTGCGGACTTCCATATCGAAGCCGACGGGCACGAATTGAACGTGCGGGCTTCGATGGTACTGCTGGCGAACGTGGGGCAGCTGGGCGCCGGTCCGCTGCCTGTGGAGCTCACGGTGGGTCCCCGCATCTCCTTCCAGGATGGCCTGCTGGACGTCTGTGTCTTCGCCCCCCGCAACCTGCCCGAGATGGCGCGCATCGTGTGGCGTGTGGCGCGCCGGCAGTTCGGCGGGGATGACCGAATGATCTTCCTCCAGGCGCGCGAGATCCGCATCGAATCGGATCCTCCGCTGGCGGTCCAGGTGGACGGGGAGCCGCAGGGCGAGACGCCGATCTCGGCCGAGATCGAGCCCCTGGCGGGGCGGATTCTGGTCCCTGAGTAGACGGATCGGTCGAAGGCGGCGGGTTAGCGCCTCGGTAGATCGGGTAGGATTGGCGACTCAGTAGATCAGGTAGGGTCGCCGCAGTCCGCGGAAGTCCAGGATCTGCGCATCCCAGCTGGCCGTCAGCTCCTCGAGCGTCGCCGCCGAGTCGATCCCCGCCCGCCGCGTGCCCGTCCCCGCGAGTCGGTCGAAATGCTCGGCGGACCACGCCCAGCGCTCACCGGACAGGCGATGGCTGTCGAGTAGCGCCGCGACGCCGGCGAGAACCGGGTCGTACGCCTCCCGATCGGTGACGACGAACCGGATCCCCTGCACGGATTGACCGTCGAACTTGCCATCCCCCGGTGCTGTCGGTGTGAACGTGACCGGCTCGAACCGCACGCCGGCCAGCCCACGCGCGTTCAGTCGCGCCGCCAGGTCGGAACCATCGAGCCAGGGGGCTCCGATCACCTGAAACGGAGTCTCCGTGCCTCTCCCCACGGACAGGTTCGTGCCCTCGAACAGGCAGACCCCGGGGTAGTGCGTGGCGCTCGCGAGCGACGGCATGTTGGGCGAAGGCGCGATCCACGGCAGTCCCGTCTCGTCGAACCACGCGTCCCGTCGCCAGCCGCTGGTCGGGACCACGTGAAGCCGCGCGCCGATCCCGAAGCGGTCGTTGAACAGACGCGCCAGCTCGCCGACCGTCAGGCCGTGTCGTGCGGGCACGGGATACAGACCAACGAACGAAGCGTACGCCGTGTCCAGCACCCCGCCGTGCACGAGAGCGCCACCCAGCGGGTTGGGGCGATCGAGGACGACAAACGGGATGTCCGCCTCGGCAGCGGCCTCCATCGCGAGCGCCATCGTCGAGACGTACGTGAAGTACCGGGTCCCGACGTCCTGAATGTCGAACGCGAGCACGTCCACGTCCCTCAGCATCTCCGGGGTGGGCTTTCGGGTCTCGCCGTACAGCGAGTGGACCGGAAGCCCCGTCGTCGCGTCGACACCGGACGAGACAGCGACCCCCGCTTCCTCCCTTCCACGAATGCCATGCTCCGGCGAGAACAGCGCGACCAGCCGCGTTTCCGGCCAGGCGGCGAGCACATCGATGGTGGTCGCGCGGTCCCGCGTCACACCCGTGTGGTTCGTGATCAGCCCCAGCGCGCGGCCCCGAACCAGGTGGGCCGAGTCGGCAAGCAGAACCTCGATCCCCGGCCGAACGGTTGCCCCGGCCACGCGGGCGTCGGGACGAGGTGACCCGCAGGCGAGAGAGAGCGTCGTGGAGAGCGTGCAAAGCGTCCACACGTCCCTGAACCGGAGGCTTCGTTGTCGCGGCCTCACGGCCGGACTAGCTTGCCGATCGCTGAAAGGCATGGGGCGCAACGCGAGGGTCCTCCATCCGAAGGAGCGCTGAGTGCGAGGGACACGGGGCAGTGTAGGGAGCGCCCGACGGGGCCGAAAGCTGGTGTTGCTGGTCGGCGCCCTCAGCTTGCCGGCCCTCACCTGCCAGGGCGCTCGGACGCAGGCGCGGACGCTGGAGCCGCCCGGCAACGCGGTCGGAATGGCAGCTCGCTCCGACACGCTCCTCGGTCCGCGCACGCGTCTCGACGCCGAGGCCCGCCACTGGGTCGACACGACCCTCGCGGCCCTGTCGCTGCGTGAAAAGGCGGGCCAGCTGGTCAACATCTGGATGGACGGCGGCTACGCGTCCTCCACGGATTCCGAGTTCCGGCGAATCATGGGTCTGGTGGAGGATCACGGGCTGGGTGGCGTGACTGTGTCGATCGGCCTCCCGCACTCGTACGCGGCAAAGCTCAACGCACTTCAGGCCCGGGCCCGGGTGCCGCTCCTGGTGACCGCCGACTTCGAGGCCGGTCCGGGCACGCGATTGGGCGCCGTATGGGCGATCCCCTGGATGATCCCGATGGGCGGTGGTACGGAGTTTCCACCGGCCATGGGTTTCGGGGCGATCGGGGACGAGTCCTTCACGTACGAGTTGGGCCGAGTCACCGCGCGGGAGGCGCGTGCCGTCGGCGTCCACCTCAACTTCGCCCCGGTCCTGGACGTGAACAGCAATCCCGCAAACCCGATCATCAACACGCGCTCCTACGGGGAAGACCCCGAGCAGGTCGCGCGGTTGGGTATCGGCTACGTGCGGGGCATGCGCGACGGCGGGCTCATGTCCACGGCCAAGCACTTCCCCGGTCACGGCGACACGCGCACGGACTCCCATCTCGAGCTCCCGGTGGTGGGCGCCGACCGCACGAGGCTCGACACGCTCGAGCTGATCCCGTTCCGTCGTGCGATCGAGGCCGGCGTCGATGCGGTGATGACCGCCCACCTTTCCGTCCCGGCCGTAATCGAGCCGGACGCTCCGCCGGCGACGCTGTCCGCGGCCCTCACCACGGGGCTGTTGCGCGAGGAGCTGGGCTTTGAGGGAATCGTGTTCACTGACGCGCTGCAGATGGGCGCGATCGTCTCCCGATATGGTGGCGCCGAGGCGGCCGTGCGCGCCGTGGAGGCGGGTGCGGACGTCGTGTTGATGCCCGAGGATCCCGAGCGGGCGATCGCCGCCATCGTGACGGCGGTGCGCTCTGGTCGATTGAGCGAAGTCCGGATCGACGCCTCGGTGCGACGTCTGCTGGAGGCAAAGGCGGCGGCCGGGCTGCAGACAAACCGCATGGTCGAACTGGAGCGGGTCGCCGACGTCGTGGGCGTTCAGGAGCATGCCGCTTTCGCCGAGACTACGGCGGTCCGATCGCTCACGTTGGCACGCGACCGTGATGGGCTCGTGCCGCTCGACCGAAGCCGGGCGCGCCAGGTGTTCAGCCTCACACTCTCCCGACCGGCGGACCTGGCCGCGGGCCTCGCATTCGACGGTCATCTGGCGGAGGCCGGTTTGCCGCCGAGCTCGGCGCGAATCACGTCCGAGACACGAGGCGTCACCGTCGATTCGCTGGCCGAGGCCGCGGCGAGAGCCGACCTCGTGCTGGTTTCCGTCTATCTCCCCCCGAAGGCGGGTGAAGGATCCGTCGACGCTCCACCCACGCTGGCGCGCTTCGTGGAGGCCGTACACGAATCGGACACGCCGCTCGTGCTGCTCTCGTTCGGCAGCCCCTACCTGCTGACCGAGCTGCCCGACGTCCGGAGCTACCTGCTCGCGTGGGGCGGTCGTCCCGTCTCACAGCGAGCCGCGGCCGAAGCCCTGCTCGGACAAGTCGCGATCGGCGGTCGGCTGCCGATCTCCCTGCCGCCCTTTCACCGCGTGGGCGAAGGTTTGACCCGCCCTGGCCCCGGTGAGGCACGGGGGCCCGATGACCCGACCGATGTCGGGTTCGAGGCCGCGATCGACGCAGGCCTCGACCCTAGCGCCCTGCGCCGGGCCGATGCGCTGCTGGACGCCGCCGTCTCGGACTCGGTCACGCCGGGTGCCGCGCTGGCCGTCGGGCGGCAGGGGCGTCTGGTGCATCTGCGCGGCTACGGAGCGCTGGATTGGAGCGAAGACGCCGCCCCCGCGACCGAGGCGACACTCTACGACCTCGCCTCCCTCACCAAGGTCGTGGGGACCACATCGGCGCTGCTCCTGTTGGCCCAGGATGGCCGGGCCCACCTGGACGCGCCCGTGTCCGCGTATTTGCCGGAGTGGGGGCGCGGGTGGAAGAGCGAGGTCACGCTGCGGCAGCTGCTCCTTCACCGCGGGGGGTTGGCGCCCTTTCTCCCGTGGTGGAAGGAACTCCAGGGTCCGGAGGCCTACCGAGAGGCGCTCGCGGCGCTGGAGCCGGTGTACCCGCCGGGGACGCGGACGTTGTACAGCGATTTCGGGTTCATCACGCTGGGTCGGGTCGTAGAGGCGGTGTCGGGCCTGCCGCTCGACCGCTTCCTAGCCACCCACGTGTTCGATCCGCTCGGCATGACCGACACCGGCTACCGTCCCGACCCGACGCTGCTCGGACGGGTGGCCCCCACGGAAATCGACACCGTCTTCCGTCACAGGCAC
Source organism: Gemmatimonadota bacterium (assembly GCA_039586095.1). GTDB lineage: Bacteria > Gemmatimonadota > Gemmatimonadetes > Palauibacterales > Palauibacteraceae > JBDHBD01. The sequence continues at coordinate 8,851 of JBDHLB010000010.1, read as the reverse complement.
GTGCACGGCGTCGTGCACGACGAGAACGCCTACGCAATGGGTGGGGTCGCTGGACACGCGGGGATCTTCTCCACCGCTCGCGATCTGGCACGCTTCGCCGAAGCGTGGCTGGCCGCGGCGCGGGGCGAGTCGAGCGGCCTGTTCTCGGCCGACGCCGTGGCAGAATTCACCCGCCGGCACGACGGAAACGCGACCCGGGCGCTGGGCTGGGAGCTGTCCTCGACGAACTCTTCCGCAGGAGCCTGTCTGACCGGACGTGCCTTCGGCCATACGGGATTCACCGGAACGAGTCTGTGGATCGACCCCGAGCTTGACCTGTTCGTGGTCCTGCTCACGAACCGGGTGAATCCGACCCGTGCCGAGCGTCGGCACATCCCGCTGCGCCGGGCCGTGCACGAGGCGATCGCGGCCGGTGTGTATGACGATCCGTGCCGGGCGCTCGGAGGCACCGCGGCTCGCGCGCCGGCGCGCAAGTCGGCCGCTGGCACGTGCGCCGGCCGGGAGGCGACAGCGAAACGGTGAGCCGCCTGGGCGGGCTCGATCTGGGCGTTCTCGTCCTGTACCTCGTCGGCGTCGTGGCCTTCGGCGCCTGGCTGGGGCGTCATCAGCGTGGCGGTCGCGACTACTTCCTCGGCAATCGTGAGCTCCCGTGGGCGGCCGTCCTGCTGTCCGTCGTGGCGACCGAGACGAGCACACTCACCTTTCTGAGCATCCCGGGGGTGGCATACCTGGGCACGTTCGGCTTTCTGCAGATTGCGCTCGGGTACGTTGTGGGCCGCATCGTGGTCGCCTCCGTTCTTCTTCCCGCCTATTACCGCGGCGATCTGACCACGGCCTACCAGCTGCTCGAGCAGCGCTTCGGAGGCGGGACCCGACGGCTCACCTCCGGGATCTTCATGGTGACGCGTCTGCTGGCGGACTCAGTACGCCTGTTTGCCACGGCCATCCCGCTCGCGCTCATCACGGGCTGGCCCTACCCGGCGTCGATCGCCGTCATCGCGATCGCGACTCTCACGTACACCTACGTGGGCGGGATCCGGGCCGTCGTGTGGGTGGATGCGCTCCAGATGGGGCTCTACCTGTTCGGTGGCCTGGCCGCGCTCCTGCTGCTTGCGCAGCTGGTGCCGGGCGGCGCCCCGGCGATCCTCGAGCAGGCCGCGGAAGCCGGGAAGCTACAGGCGCTGGATTTCTCGTTCGATCTCGCGACGCCGTACACCTTCTGGGCCGGATTGGTGGGCGGCGCGTTTCTCACCATGGGATCGCACGGCACGGACCAGCTCATCGTGCAGCGGTTGCTCACCTGTCGAAACCTGGCGGCAAGCCGCCGCGCGCTGATCGGAAGCGGTCTGGCCGTCGTGATCCAGTTCGCGCTTTTTCTTGCCGTGGGGGTCGGACTGTGGGTGTTTTATCAGGGTCGGGCCTTCGAGCGTCCGGATGAGATCTTCGCCACGTTCATCGTGGCCGAGCTACCGAGCGGGCTCCGCGGCCTGCTGATCGCCGCGGTGTTCGCGGCCGCGATGTCCAGCCTCTCTTCGTCGGTGAACTCACTGGCCTCCGCGTCGGCGTACGACTACTGGGGTCCGCTGCGCGGCACCGCCTCCGATGACCGCGCGATGCTCAGAGTCGGTCGCGTCTTCAGCCTCGTGTGGGCGGCGCTGCTCGTGGGCGGGGCGATTCTCTTCATTCCGCTCAGCCGCGGCAGCACGGCGGTCGAGATCTCCTTGGGCATCGCCTCACTCGTGTACGGCGGTTTGCTGGGGGTGTTCGGCCTGGCCGTGCTGGTGCCGCGGGCTAGGGCGCGGGAGGCGGTACCGGGGATCGTGGTAGGCATCGCGGCGGTCGTGATCCTGTGGTCGGCGGCCCGCCAGTACATCGCGTGGCCGTGGTTCGTCTTCATCGGCACGCTCGTCGCGTTCGGTCTGGGAGCCGGCCTCACCTGGCTGCGGCGCAACGACGATTCCTGACGCACCACGCGCCAGCGGGCAGCCGGTGTATCTGACACCGTCCCTGGCAGCCAGTTGCCCTGCGACGCCCGCCCCGCCTAGCATGCAGGGCTATGGCTCGAACGACCTCCGACGAAACCGATGCGCTCGTCGTGCGCGGCGCCCGCGAGCACAACCTCAAGAACGTCGACGTCGCGATCCCGCGTGACAGCCTGACCGTCGTCACGGGGCTCTCGGGGTCGGGCAAGTCGTCGCTCGCCTTCGACACGATCTACGCCGAGGGACAGCGGCGATACGTCGAATCGCTCTCCGCTTACGCGCGTCAGTTCCTGGGCGTGATGGAGAAGCCCGACGTCGATCAGATCGAGGGGCTCTCTCCCGCCATCGCGATCGAGCAGCGCACCGCGGGCGGCAACCCGCGCTCCACCGTCGGCACCGTAACGGAGATCTACGACTACCTCCGTCTTCTGTGGGCCCGGGCCGGCACCCCGCACTGTCCGGAATGCGGGCGTCCGGTCCGCAGGCAGACCAGCACACAGATCACGGAGCAGGTGCTGGGCTGGCCGGAGGGCGCGAGGATCGAGGTCCTCGCCCCGCTGGTGCGGGGCCGGAAGGGCGAGTTCCGGGAGCTGTTCGATGAGGCGCTGCGAGAGGGCTTCGTGCGGGCACGGGTCGACGGAGAGATCGTAGAGCTCGCCGACCCGCCCAAGCTGAGCCGCCGGAAGAACCACGACATCGAAGTGCTGGTCGATCGCCTCGTCGTACGCCGGACCGATCGCGAACGTCTCGCCGACTCGATCGAGACCGCGCTGCGGCTCACGGGTGGTACGGTGGAAATCGACCACTACGAAGACGGCGGCAAGCGCAAAAAGGGTGGAAAGGGCACGGGCGCCGAGGTTCATCTGTTCAGCGAGCACTACGCCTGCGCCGCCTGCGGCGTGAACATCCCGGAGCTGGAGCCGCGACAGTTCAGCTTCAATTCGCCCTACGGCGCCTGCCCGGCGTGCGACGGGCTGGGAGTGCGGCGGGAGCCCAACCCGGACCTTATGCTGGGCGACGACCGGATTTCGGTGCTGGAGGGCGTCATCCTGCCGATCGGGGCACCGCTCGGCCGCCTGCGGCGCCGCATCCTGCCCGCCGTGGCCGAGCGACACGGCTTCGACCTCAACACCCCGTGGGGCGAGCTCACGGAAGCCCAACGAACGGCGCTGCTCGCGGGGGATCCCGAGACTGATTGGGAGGGCGCGGTCGCGCAGGTGGCGCGCCGGTACCGGGAGACGGGAAGCGACACGGTCAGGACCAACCTGGACGAGTACATGACCGCCGTCCCGTGCGGGGAGTGCGAGGGAGGGCGTCTGAGGCCCGAGAGCCGCGCGGTCACGGTCGAGGACTGGCGGCTGCCCGACGTCGCGGAGCTTCCGGTGGACCGAGCCCACGAGCTCCTGGTGAGCTGGAAGGAGAAGTCGGAGAAGAAGTCCGGGCCGCAGTCCGAGATCATGCTGCCCGTCCTGAAGGAGGTGACCGACCGGCTACGCTTCATGACGCACGTGGGCCTCGGCTATCTGACCCTCAGCCGCTCGGCGGAGACCCTGTCGGGGGGCGAAGCGCAGCGCATCCGGCTCGCCACCCAGATCGGAAGCCGATTGGTCGGCGTGCTGTACGTGCTCGACGAGCCCAGCATCGGTCTCCACCCGCGCGACAACCAGCGCCTGCTCGAGACGCTGCACCAGCTCCGCGACCTCGGGAACACGGTTCTGGTCGTCGAGCACGACGAGCAGACGATCCGCTCGGCCGACCACCTGGTGGACATGGGGCCGCGCGCCGGCCGGCACGGCGGTGAGGTGATCGTGTCGGGGAGCCTGAATGAGCTCCTGGCCAGCGAAGAATCGCTCACGGCCGCCTACCTGAAGGGTGACCGAACGATTCCGGTCCCCGAACGCCGGCCACCCTCGAGCGAACGCGGCGAGCTGCTCGTGCGGGGCGCCCGAGAGCACAACCTGCGCGACGTCGATGCGGGCTTCCCGCTCGGCCTGTTCATCTGCGTGACAGGCGTGTCGGGTTCGGGCAAATCCACGCTCGTCGAGGAAATTCTCTACCGCAGCCTGGCCCGCAAACTTTATCGATCGAAGCTCTCGCCGGGCGCCCACGACGGGCTGGACGGGAGCGAGCAGATCGACAAGGTGATCGACGTCGACCAGAGCCCGATCGGTCGAACGCCGCGCTCCAATCCGGCCACCTACACCGGCCTGTTCACCCCCATACGTCAGCTGTATGCTCAGCTGCCCGAGTCGCGCATTCGCGGGTACAGCCAGGGCCGCTTCAGCTTCAACGTGAAGGGCGGCCGCTGCGAGGCCTGCCGGGGCGACGGACTCGTCAAGATCGAGATGCATTTTTTGCCGGATGTGTACATCCCGTGCGAGGTGTGTCGGGGCCGGCGCTACAATCGTGAGACGCTCGAAGTGCTCTACAAGGGGAAGAGCATCGCCGATGTGCTGGAGATGACGGTGGATGAGGCGCTCGAGTTCTTCGACGCCGTACCGACCGTCAAGCGCCGGTTGCGCACCCTCTCCCAGGTCGGGCTCGGCTACATCGCCCTGGGGCAATCTGCGACCACCCTGTCGGGCGGCGAGGCACAACGCGTCAAGCTGGCCACCGAGCTGGCAAAAAAGAGCACAGGCCGCACCCTCTACATCCTGGACGAACCGACCACCGGTCTGCATTTCGAGGACATTCGCCTGCTGCTGCAAGTGCTGCATCGCCTTGTCGATAAGGGAAATACAGTCGTCGTGATCGAGCACCAGCTGGATGTGATCAAGAACGCCGACTGGATCCTCGACCTGGGGCCGGAGGGAGGAGAGGAGGGCGGCACGGTAGTTGCTCGAGGAACGCCCGAAGAGGTGTCACGAGTGCGCGTCAGCTACACCGGCAGACACCTGCGGGACGTGTTGTGAGGATGGGTGGCGGATGCGAGCAGGAACGGTGGTCGAGATCAGGCGGGTCGACGAGTTGGAACAACTCACAAGTCGAGGGCTCTCTTGACCCTTGACGTTCCGCGTCGACCTTGCAATACTCGACTACTGTACCACAGGTTGTACGCTGTGGTTAGTCCGTGCGCAGCCGCACCGCGCACTCGAAAAACTGATTCGATTCAGGACGTTCGGGAGGTGACTTCGGCCCTCTTCGAAGAGGGGTGGCCGGTCGATCGGTCTTGCCGAATGCGATCCGACGTGCTAACTGGGTTCGTTTACGAGCCCGGAAGCCCTTGACCGGTATTGGGGTTCCGGGTAACTTTTGCCCGTTTCATGGGCTGGGGTGGGGTGCACCTCTCTACTGGTCGAAAAGCGGCCGAACGGACCGCAACGAGTCAGTCACCACCACCGAAGGACTCAATCCCTGAGGAGGAGTGAATGAAAAAGGTTACGAAACTGCTGCTGGTAGCCAGCGTTGCGGCCCTGGGCACCATCGGCTTCAACGCCTGCGGCGATAGCGTGACGGTCGTCGAGCCGGCGCCGCCGCCGCCGCCAGAGCCGCCACCGCCAGGCGCGGAGCCGGCCGTCTCGATCAAGAGTGTGACGACTGGCGTCACGTTCATACCGGTAAACCCCGCCGCGGTTGTGGGGCAGATCGACGTGACGCTCAACGTCGAGCCGGGAGATGGCAACACGCTGCAGAAGGTGGCGATCCTGATCGACGGCGAGGAAGTAAACTCGCAGACGGTTACCGGTTCGGTACAGCAGAAGGGCGAGGGCCTGTCACTGGCGGTTGCTCCCTCGGAGATCATCCTCAGCTACAACACGGCTCAGATCGTGGACGGAGCGGCTCGCTGGCTGAACGAGCAGCACGCTCTGACCGCGACCATGACCACGGACGCCGGTACTCTGACGGCGGCCGCGGTCGACCTCACGTTCAATAACGCCAATCTGACCGGCGTGATCGGATTCACCGGGAACAGTGCCTCTGCTGCCGGCGGTGCCACGTGGTTCGGCAACGACGATATCCTGGCCAGCCACTCGCCGATCATCTACAGCGTGACCAAGCCGACCGTCACCTACACGCTGGCCGGCGGCTGTGTGTTCGCGACGGGTGCGGGAGGCAACAGCGTCACGGCGACGCTGACGGAGGACGGGAACAAGGTTACGTACTCCGCGACGATCCCGAAGGCGGCGAATCTGGGCGAATTCCCCGGCTGCGTGCTGACGGCCAGCTCGACGGCCTCCAACACGCCGACGCTCAACCTCGACAACCTCGCGCCGGCTGGTCCGGCCCCGGCGAACTACACCTACACGGACGGCCGGAATGCCGCTGCCGTTGTGGGCGGCGCGCCGAACGGCTGGGCCAACGGCTCGACCACGTTCGGTCTGACGGCCCTCGACGGCGGGATCGGAACGCTCGTGTTCACGCTCAACGAGGCGGTGCCAGTCGCGCCGGCCTTCGGCATCCCCGCGAGCTTCGATGTGGGCGACGAGGTCAGCAACGGCGCCGATCTGGGTGAATCGGCCAACGGGGCGGACACGAAGTGGGTGCTCACGACGGCGCTCGAGGACGGTCTCGGCAACGAGACGGCCGCGGCGGCTCTCGGGCCGGACAACGCCTGCTCGCAGTGCTCGAGCGGCTTCACGGTGGACCTCACGGCCCCCGTGCTGTCGGGCGTGGCACCGGTCGGTGTCACCTACCTGCGGCCGGATGATGGTACGTTCGGCGTGTCACCTGCGGACGAGATCTTCTGGTTCACCATGCAGGACGTGCTGAGCGGGCTGAACACTTCGGGTGCCGGCATCGGCGTGACCGCGTCCCGGACCAACCTGGAGGTCGATGACAGCACCGGGGAGATCTGCGACCTGGTGGCTGGCTTCGCGCCGTGCGCGCTGAGCGTGCCGCCTCCGGCGGACGGGACCCCGACCCCGTCGTCGCACGCCATTGTATTGGCGGGCGTCTCGACCAACACCGCGTTCGAGGACGCGTACGCGGTCGCAGCGCAGGTGTCCGACATGGCCGGAAATATCGCGACGGGCGCGACGGGCTTCACCGTGGACATCACGTCACCGGCCATAGCCTTCACGTCGCAGCAGGCCAACATCAGCGTGCCGGGCGCCGCCAGCGCCACGGCGAGCTACGCCGGCACCTTCAGTGACGCGAACGGCATTGGAAGCGCGCTGGTCACCGGATACCTCGGTGCGTTTGCCGCTGGTCCGCCGCCCGCGTGCGGTGGCGCCGTGTTCACGCCGGCCGATGCGAACATTGACGTGATCAATCTGGGCCTCGGCCCGGCGTTCACGTTCAACTACACGCTGCTCTCGCAGGGTGCGGGCGCGCTGAGCAACTACTGCTACGACGTCGCGGTCTCCGACATGACGAAGTTCATCACCGGAGCCACGGCCGGGAATCCGTCACAGGTGTTCGGATCCCACACCACGCAGTGGTAGGAGAGCGACAGAGAAACCTTTAGGTCTCGCGGGTGGGAGCTTGCTCCCGCCCGCGACGCTCCACCTCAGGAGAGACCCCGCGACCATTCGAGTTCATACTGATGATCGTGCTGGTCATCACTCTTGGCGAAGTGGTGACCAAGGGAATGGACGCCTTCGCGCGTCGGTCGCAGCGACCGGTCGCACCGCCAGCGGCCGACAACGAGCAGATACGAGAGCTGAACGACAAGTACGATCTTCTGGCCGGACAGCTCGAGCGTCTGGCAGAAGAGCAGCGATTTCTGACCCGGTTGCTCGAGGAGCGACCGGCGCTGCCTGGACAAAGCGAACGGAAGGAAGCGAGCTGATGGTCAGTCGCGAAGATATCGAGAGTTTTCTGATTCGGGCCGAAGTCGATTCGCAGGAGATCGACGAAGGCATCTGGCTGGTGCCTCCCACGCCGAGCGACGAGTCACGAGGCGAACCGGCGATCGTGGTGAGCTATTCACCGCCCGTCGTCGTCTTCCGCACGTCGATCCGGACCGAACCGGAGGACGTGGACGACCAGCTGCAGCTGTACCGCACGTTGCTCGAGCTCAACGCCACGGACCTGGTGCACGGGGCGTACGGGCTGGAAGACGGAGAAGTCGTCCTCGGCGACACTCTCGAGCTCGAGAACCTGGACTTCTCGGAGTTTCGGGCATCGCTCGAGAGCCTCGCGCTCGCGGTCACATCCCACTGGCACCAACTCACAACGGACTGACGCTCCGATGGGCATATTCGACAAGCTTTCCCGGTTGATTCGCTCCAACATCAACGACCTCATCGCCCGGGCCGAGAACCCGGAGAAGATGCTGGTCCAGATCATCGAGGACATGCGGCGCCAGCTCGCCCAGGCTAAGCAGGAGGTCGCGGTCGCCATCGCGGACGAGCGTAAGCTGCGGGCCCAGGTCGAGGAGGAACGCTCTCAGGCCACCGAGTGGGAACGCCGCGCGAGGTTGGCGATTCGCGAGTCGCGTGACGATCTGGCGAAGCAGGCACTGATGCGGGGCCAGGAGCACGCCGCGCACGCCGCGACGCTGCACGAGCAATGGCAGCGGCACCGCACGGAAACGGAGCGCCTCAAGGAGTCTCTGCGCCAGCTGAACGCGAAGATCGAGGAGGCGAAGCGCAAGAAGAACCTCCTGATCGCCAAGCAAAAGCGGGCCCAGGCCCAACGGCGCATCCACGAGACGATGGTCGGCCTGCAGGACAAGAGCGCCTTCCGGGCCTTCGACCAGATGGCCGAGAAGATCGAGTCCGAGGAGCGGAAGGCTCTGGCCTCCGCCGAGGTCACCGAGGAGCTCACGGGCGACACGCTCGCGGCCGAATTTCGTGAGCTGGAGGCCGGAGACGTGAACGTCGAGGCCCGGCTCCTGTCGCTCAAGCAGGAGATGGGTCTGCTGCCCTCGGTCGAGGAGGAGACGAAGGCGCTGAAGGCCGGCGAGGCCGAAGAGGGGGAAGAAG
>JBDHLB010000149.1:0-2645 GCA_039586095.1 Gemmatimonadota bacterium | reverse complement strand
GGTGTCACGGTCTGATTTGTCCAGCGGCGCGTCGAGACTCAGCTCGGCCGAAGCGAGCCGACGCAGCGCGCGCACCGTCTCGACCGGCTCGCTCATCTCCTCGGCGATCTCCCGGTCGGTCGGCGTGCGACCCAGCTTCTGCGTCAGCGCCGTCTCGGTTCGAGACAGCTTGACCAGGTTCGAGTTCTGGTTCAGGGGAATCCGAACCGATCGCGTCTGCTCGGCGAGCGCCTGCAACACGGTCTGTCGGATCCACCACACCGCGTACGAGATGAACTTCACGCCCTTGTCGGGATCGAACTTCTTGACGGCCTTCAGCAGGCCTTCGTTCCCGATACAGACGAGTTCGGCCAGGTTCAAGCCCCGGCCCTGGTACTTCTTCACGTACGAGATGACGAAGCGGAGGTTAGCCGTGACCAGCCGCTCCGCCGCGGCGCGGTCTCCGACCCGGGCCCGGCGAGCGATATCCCGCTCTTTCTGCGGATCTTCGATCAGCGGATAGCGCTCCACGTCCTGCAGGTACTGATCGAACGAATCCAGCGCACGAGTATCGAAGAACATAGGCGTTTGGCGGCTCACCTTTGAGGGCGCACACAGAACGGCCTCACGGGCTCACGCCATGAGGCGAGTCCCGGAAGCCTGGCTGAAATCGGAGCCGAGTTGCCCCGTTTTGACGAACGCTTGATACAGAGGTGATACACCGTTGTTCCCGAGGGATGCCCTCGGGCTCGCCGCGTCATGCAGGTCCCTCCGGCCCCCGGACCTTGGCACTCAGCTCCAGCACCCTCTCCGCGTTTCGAACCCGCCGCTCGAGGCGCCACACGTACCAGAGCAGCACGCTCCACGTGAGGACGTAGCCGGCGACGAGAAACCCGAGGCTATTCATGGTCCGGCCCCAGTTCCTCGAGTCGCTGCTCCGTCTTCGCCAGTCGGAATCGTCGCGCCATCATATACGCATAGACGAGGGTGAAGGCAGCCACGTTGAACAGCAGGACGGCGACGATGCGCGGGTCGGCGGAGCGCGGCGACGACGGAGGCTGGTGGATACTCCGCCACCAGTAGACCGACAGGTACACGATGGGTACCTGGACGAAACCCACGATCCCTACGACGGCCGACCAACGGGCTCGCTTCTCGGGGTCGTCGGCAAACGAACGAACCATCAGGTACCCCACGTACACCATCAGGAGGATCGCGGTCGTCGTGAGCCGTGGATCCCAGACCCACCACACGCCCCACGTCGGCTTACCCCACAGGGAGCCCTGCGCCAGGGTCAGCGCCGTGAACACCACTCCGATCTCGGCCGAGCTGACCGCCACCAGGTCCCAGCGCGGTTTCCGCTGAACGATGTACAGCACGCTCATGCAGAAGACGACGAAGAAGGCGAAGAACGCCAGCCACGCCGACGGGACGTGCACGTACATCAGACGCTGCACCTCTCCCTGAAGCGCGTCGGCCGGCACGACCCACAGGGCGGTCAGGCTTCCCGCCACCATCGCGAGCAGCGCCAGACCTCCCAGCCCGCGGATGCGGCCTAGTCCTCCAGAACTACCGGAAAAATCCATGTGCACACCACGAAGAAGATGATGTCGAACGCGACCAGTAATCGTACCCACCCCCCCATTTGGCCCATGCTATCGCCCAGCAAGAGGGCCCCCGTCGCGTTCACCGCCGCCAGCAGCAGCGGCACCAACGCCGGGAACACGAGCAGCGGCAGCATGAGCTCTCGGGCCCGGAGATGTACCGTCAACGCCGCATAGAAGGTTCCGATCACCGAGAAGCCGATCGAGCCGAGCACCGCGATCCCGATGAGTCCGGGCGCGTGAGGCCACAGATCGAGCTGAAACAGCACGCCGGCCGCGGGGAAGAGAATCGCCTCCACCGCAAGGAGAACGGTGAGGTTTCCGAGGACCTTGCCCAGGTATATCGCGCGGATCTCGCCCGGGTAGAGTTGCAGATACTGGAGGCCTCCCGCGAGCTCCTCGGTCTGGAACGTGCGACCGAGCGACAGGGTCCCGGTGAAGGCGATCCCGACCCAGATCAGGCCGCCGGCCAGCTGGCGGAGCAGCGCGGCGTCGGGACCGATGGCGAAACTGAACAGGAAGAGGACCAGCGCGGCGAAGAACACCATGGCGTTGAGGCCCTGCTTCGTGCGCAGCTCGATCAAGAGGTCCTTCCAGAAGATCGCCCAGGTGCGAATCGCCAGCTCCACCTTCGCCCTTCCTTCTCTCTCAGCGGCCGGAGGTGGCGAGTGCCTCGAGTCTCGCCCGTGCTTCGGCGGGGGTCTCGAGCGCTTCCAGCCGACCGTTGCGCAGCAACGCGACCCGGTCGGCGGCCTTGTAGGCGTCGGCGTGTTGGTGCGAGGCGAACACGACCGTCGCACCCGACTCCCGGAACTCGCCGAGAACGCGGGTCACCAGCTCGACCCCGTCGGAATCGAGGCTGATGAAGGGCTCGTCGAGCAGCACGAGGTCCAGTGGACGCAGCAGCAGCCGTGCGAGCTCCAGGCGCCGCCGCATACCCGTCGAGAACGCCCGGACCCGCATCGCCGCGGCCTCCGAGAGCCCCACGCGCTCGAGAGTCGTCTCCAGGTGCGTCGGTTCGGGACGCACGCCGGACATCAGAGACGCGAAACGGAGATTCTC
>JBDHLB010000077.1:0-10887 GCA_039586095.1 Gemmatimonadota bacterium | reverse complement strand
GATCGGAGGACGGGGATGTGTGGCGGGTCGGCGTCCAATCGCCGGCCCAGCCGGACCGGCTGCTCACGACCCTGGACGTGTCGGACACCGCGATCGCCACCTCCGGCGACTACATGCAGTACTTCGAGCACAACGGCCGGCGGTATCATCATCTGGTGGACCCGCGGACCGGGGCCCCGCGACGGAGCGCGATCCATGGGGTCACCGTGTCGGCGACCGACTGCATGACGGCCGACGCCGCCGCCACGACCGTGTTCGGCGCAGGCCGGGACTCCGGCGTGCGCATTCTGGCGCAGAGCGCACCCGAAGCTCGAGTCGTGGTCGTAGCCTGAGGCGATCGGACGGATCGCGGAGTCCGGGACCGGGAGGCCGTATGCGAGAGCTCCGATTTCCATGGTGCGGCATCCACGCGGTGCTGCTCTCGCTCGCCGTTTTCGCGAGCGGCGGCTGCTCCAGCGACATCCTTGGCGACGACCCGAGCACGGGAATCGATCTCACGGTCGTGAAGGGGCCGATCAACCCCGTGGAGCGGGAGGGTGAGGACAACACGCTGCCCGTGGACGGTGCGAAAGTGGAGTTGCAGCGTCTGGGCGGAGGACGGCACACCGTTCGCACCGACGAGTCGGGCAGCGCGAGCGTCTCCCTGGTGCCCGGAAGCTATGTCGTGACCGTTACGGAATGTCCCCTGACCCTCGCGCTCCCGGATCCGGACACGGTTCAGGTGGTGTCCGGCGAGCGGCGCAGCCTTCGGCAGGAGTGCGACACCGGCATACGCTGATCCGAGAGGAGAGATGGCGGATGACGTTCGACACGGACGAGGGCATCCAGCTCCTCTCCCGGACGCCCGACACCCTGCGGTCACTGCTCGGCGGTCTGTCCGAAAGGCTCCAGCGGGGCGATGAAGGGCCGGACACGTTCAGTCCCTATGAGGTTGTCGGCCACCTGATCCACGGCGAACGCACCGACTGGATGCCGCGCGCGCGCCGGATCCTGGAACACGGAGAGTCGAGATCGTTCGAGCCTTTCGACCGTTTTGCCCACCTGCATCGCGATCCCGATCGCTCGCTCGACGAACTGCTCGACGAGTTCGAGGCCCTGCGGGCTCGGAACCTCGAGAGCCTGCGCGAACTGTTGGCGACCGGGCCGGGTATGGGGACGCGCGGGTTGCACCCGGAGCTTGGTTCAGTCACCCTCGGAGAGCTGCTCGCCACCTGGGTGGCGCACGATCTCACACATCTGGTCCAGATCGCACGGACGTTGGCCCGACAGTACGAAGAGCAGGTCGGGCCGTGGCGAGCGTACCTTTCCGTGTTCGGACCGCCCTCAGACGGCTGAAGCGCAGCTCCGACCGTTCCGGCCTATCGCTTCGATCCCGCTTCCTCTACCGCGGCACGCAACGACTCGTGGTACGGAGGCCGATGCACACCGCGCTCGGTGACGATCCCCGTAATCAACTCGGACGGTGTGACGTCGAAAGCGGGGCTCCAGACATCCGTATCGGCCGGCGCGGTCTGAACGCCGAAGCCGCGGCGTACCTCGTCGGGGCCGCGGTGCTCGATCGGGATGTCCTCCCCTGACGGGGCGGACAGGTCGATCGTCGATGTTGGCGCGAGGACGTAGAAGGGGATCTCGTGGTGTCGAGCGAGGACCGCCAGGGGAAACGTGCCGATCTTGTTGGCGGTGTCACCGTTGGCCGCAATGCGGTCCGCCCCGACAAACACGACGTCCGGTCGCTCACGGGACATGAGTGCGCCCGCCGTGTTGTCGGAGATGACGGTCACGGGCACGCCAGCCCGCGAGAGCTCCCAGGCCGTCAATCGACTGCCCTGGAGAAGGGGGCGGGTCTCGTCGGCGAACACCCGGACGGACAGTCCACGCTCTGCGGCCACGTAGACCGGCGCGAGCGCCGTACCGATCCCGCCTGTCGCCAGCGCGCCCGCGTTGCAGTGCGTGACCACGGCCGCGCCGTCCCTCAGAAGAGCGACGGCATGTTCCCCGATTTGACGGCAGGTAGCCCGGTCGAGCTCGAGGATACGATCGGCTTCGATGCGTAGCCGCTGCGCCAGGCTCGTGGCTTCCGGGGCTGGGGCCCCGCTCTCGCAGCGCTGCCCGTCGTCGGGTGCCGGCCGTGTCGCGGTGGCCTTCATGCGTGCGACCGCCCAGGTGAGGTTCACGGCTGTGGGCCGGGCGAGGGCCAGGCGGTCGCACCACGCTAGAACCTGATCGCGCAGTTCGTCGTCGTGGATCGGACGGCCGACCCCCTCGGTTTGGGCGACCGCCCGTCGGGCGAGCGCCGCGATGCCCATCGCAGCGGTGAGTCCGATCAGGGGAGCTCCGCGGACCCGCAGGCTCCGAATCGCCTCTTCGATCTCCTCGACCTCGCGCAGCTCTCGCTCCACGTGGCGGGTCGGAAGCTCCGTCTGATCGAGTATGATCAGACCGGTTCCGTCGGGCGTCCAGCGAATGCGCTGGGGCAGCTCGATCGTCACGTCGCTCTGGTCGCGCCGTTTCAGGGCGCTTACGCGGCCAGAGGATCGGAGAAGTCGCCCGGGACCGGGCTGACCAGCTCCTCGAACGTCACGTACATCATGTCGATGGCCGTTCGGTGATCGCCTGCATGGAAGGCGATGTGCTCGTCTTCCCGGAGACTCTCGTCGACAAACGTCGCCTGGCCATACAGGTTACCGAACGGCGGCATCGCGCCCAGCTCGCAATCCGGGAACAGCTCCGCGAACTCCTCTTCGGTCGCCAGCTCGACCTCCGTGGCGCCCGTGACGCGACGGAGCTTGTCCGGATTCACTCGCCGGGTTGCGGGCAGCGTCGCCAGCGCGGGCGCGCCGTCCAACAGCACGACAACCGTCTTGGCCCAGTTACGACCCGACACGTGCGTGGCCGCGGCTTCCTCCAGAGCCGTGAACGCGGGATCGTGCTCGATGACCTGGTAATCCGCGCCGCTTGTGGCCAGCAAACTCTCGAGTCGCTTTGCGATAGACACGTCAACCTCCCGCTCGAACGTCCTCTGAACCCACACCTCCGTGACACTGGGCTCACGTATAGGATAGCGTCTCGGCGCCTTGCTGTCTGTCAGGAGATTCTCCTCTCTGCTTGTAGGGTTTTTCCCCACACGCTTGAGGGGAATTTCCCTACGTGCGTGAGGGGAATTTCCCCTAGGGGCTGTGGGGAGAATTCCCGGGCGGCGCGGCTCGCAGCAATCCGAGGCCCTCGTTAGTTTTGAAAGGTCGGCCCAACGGGGAGGAAAACGATGCTTCGAAAGTACGCGTGTGTGTTCGCCGCGGTCGTGCTCGCCGCCGGGGGTTGTCAGAGCGCGGAGGATCGGGCCGCTGCCGAGGAGGCCAGTCGCCAGGCCGCGCTGGCGGCGGCCCGAGCCGATTCGGTCCTCGAGGCCGAGACCCAATACGACGCCGCCGCTTTCGACTCGATCGCTTGGGAGAACTCCGAGGCGAGATTCGAGCGCGGAAGCGTGGTCTGGTCGTTCAGCTGCGCCAAGTGCCACGGTGCCGGGGGACAGGGCGGCGGCGAGATGGCTGAGCAGCACGAACTGTCGGTTCCTTCGTTGCTCGCCGCCGACTGGGCGCTCGCGGGTGACCTGGCGGCGATCCGCCGCGGCGTGTTCGTCGGTCACGAGAGCGAGATGCCGAGTTGGGGTTTGTACGGGCTCGCCTACCGCGACGTGGACGCGGTGGCCTTCTACATCGTAGAGGGTCTGCGGGCACAGGCCGAGGCAGAGGCAGAGGGCTGAGGGGTTTTCCCCTCGCTGCTCGAGCCGGCCATACGCGTTCGAGCAGGTCACGGACGATCTCGCCGAGCAGGTCGTCTTCTTCGGCGAAACCGATCACCAGGCCGCACGGTCCGCCGCCCGGTGTCGAAATGCGTCGGCCGAACCGGACGTCCGCCACCGGTCCTGGCGCGCTGAGCACCACTCGATAGGCACACCACACATTCCCTTCGACAGGAGCAGAACATGAGCTGGAGACTCGCAGCGGGCGGGGTCCGTGGAGTCGCTGTACTCCTCACGGCGGTGCCCATGGTCGTCAGCGCTTCCGCGAGCGCACAGCAGGAGCCGACTGCCCGGTTCGCACCGGCCGATGTGTTCGAGCTCGAGCTGGCCGCCGACCCGCAGATTTCGCCCGATGGATCCAGCGTCGTGTACGTGCGGACGTCCATGGACGTGATGACGGACCGACCGCGGCGCCAGCTGTGGATCGTGAACGCGGACGGGACGGATCACCGACCGCTGGTCACCGGTCCGGTCAGCTATTCCTCGCCGCGCTGGTCGCCGGATGGCTCGAGGCTTCTCTACGTGGCGGGAGACGAGAACGGGAAGGCACAGCTTCACCTCCGCTGGATGGACAGCGGACAGACGGCGAAGCTGACTCAACTCGAGCGATCACCGGGCGGGCTCAGCTGGTCGCCGGACGGCTCGACGATCGCCTTCACGACGTTCGTCCCGGCGGCCCGAGCACCGTTTGCCGAGCTGCCCCCGAGACCGGAGGGCGCGCAGTGGGCGAAGCCCGCGAAGGTGATCGAAAGCATGTTCTATCGGGCGGACGGCGCTGGCTTTCTCGAGGAGGGACACACGCACGTGTTCGTGGTCCCGGCGGAGGGTGGCACCCCGCGCCAGCTCACGAGCGGGCCTTACAACCACGGGGGAAGGCCATCTTGGACGCCGGACGGCGCGTCGCTCGTCATCTCGGCCAATCGTCGGGACGAGTGGCAGTACGAGCCGAACGACACGGAGCTGTTCGAGCTATCGCTGGCCGACGGCGCCCTGCGGCAACTCACCGCGCGCCACGGTCCTGACGCGAATCCGCGTGTATCGCCTGACGGCTCGCTGATCGCCTACACGGGCTACGACGAACGGTATCAGGGCTATCAGACCACCATGCTGTACGTGATGCCACGCGAGGGCGGAGAGAGTCGGCTGCTCACGCGCGACCTCGACCGGAGTGTGGGCCAGGTCCGCTGGGCTCCCGATGGTCGTGGCCTGTTCTTTCAGTTCAACGATCGCGGCAACGGCAAGGTCGCCTACGTGACTCTGGACGGTAACGTGGCCACGCTTGCGGACGACCTCGGCGGCACCTCGCTCGGTCGACCGTACTCGAGCGGGTCCTACTCCGTGGCCGCGGACGGGCGCTTCGCGTTCACGCGATCGCGGCCCCACAGGCCGGCCGACGTGGTCATCGGAGCTCCGGGGCAGGCGGCCCGGCAGGTCACCAGCCTCAATGAAGACCTCCTCGGTCACACATCCCTGGGCGAGGTCGAGGAGATCTGGTTCGAGTCGTCGCATGACGGTCGTCCGATTCAGGGCTGGATCGTCAAGCCGCCCGGCTTCGATCCGAGCCGAAAGTATCCGCTGATTCTGGAGATTCACGGCGGGCCGTTCGCGAACTACGGCGACCGGTTTACGGCCGAGATTCAGCTCTACGCGGCCGCGGGCTACGTCGTCCTGTACACGAACCCGCGTGGAAGCACGAGCTACGGGCAGGAGTTCGGGAACCTCATCCACCACGCGTATCCGGGGAACGACTATTACGACCTGATGTCGGGTGTCGATGCCGTGATCGCGCGCGGGTACGTGGATGAGGACCAGCTATTCGTGACCGGGGGTAGCGGTGGGGGCGTGCTGAGCTCCTGGATCGTCGGGCATACGGACCGCTTCGCGGCGGCGGCCGTCCAGAAACCCGTCATCAACTGGTACAGCTGGGTGCTGACGGCGGACTTCGGGGCCAACGCCTACAAGTACTGGTTCCCGGCGTTGCCCTGGGAGGATCCCGATCACTACCTGGACCGCTCTCCGATCCAGTACGCGGGGGATATCACGACGCCTACGATGCTGATCACCGGTGAAGTCGACTATCGGACACCGATGTCGGAATCGGAGCAGCTCTACCAGGCGCTGAAGATCCGCAAGGTGGACACGGCGTTGATCCGGATTCCGGACGCCTCGCACGGGATCGCGGCCCGCCCGAGCAACCTCATCGCCAAGGTGGCGCACATTCTCGCCTGGTTCGAACGCTACAGGACGCGCCAGGAATGACCGCGGATCGAACGCATGGGCCGTCAGACGGACGGCCCGAGGCGCCTGAAAGGGAGACCGCGCGACGGGGCTCCGCCTGGCACGAGGACGACGAATTCTGGATCGCTGCCGGTTCCGCGATATTCCAACCGGCTCGCTGGGAGGAAGCAGCGGAGCAGTCCGAGGTGCTCCCCGGTTTGCTGGGACTGCGCCCCGGCGCGCACATCCTCGACCTGGGCTGCGGTCCCGGACGCTACGCGATCCCGCTGGCGGGACAGGGCTACCGCGTGACGGCGGTGGATAGCACGGCTGCCTTCGTGGAAGAAGGCCGGCGAAGGGCTGAAGCGGCTGGCGTGGAGGTGGAGTTCGTGCAGGCCGACATGCGACGCTTCGCGAGGCCAGAGGCGTTCGACGCGACGATCAACATGCTCACCTCGTTCGGCTATTTCGAAGATCCGGAGGACGATCGACTCGTGGTGGATAACATCCGCGCGTCGCTGGTCGACGGCGGCGCGTTTCTGATCGACACGTACGGCAAAGAGGTCATCGCCCGCATCTTCCAGGCGCGTGATTGGGAAGAGCGGAACGGCGAGCTGTGGCTCTACGAGCGGCGTGTGGACGCGGCGTGGTCACACATGGTCAACCGTTGGATCCGCGTCACCGATGAGGGTCGAACGGAGTTTCATCTCTCGCATCGGCTGTTCTCCGCCACGGAGCTGGAACGCCTGATGCTCGAGGGCGGTTTCTCTTCGGCTCGGAGCTACGGCGATCTGGCCGGCGAGCCATACGACGAGAACGCGAGCCGACTGGTCGTCGTCGGTCGAAAATGAAGCGGCCGAAGCCGTGACCCGCTCGCACTGAGGCTCAACCCTCTTTACTTCCGAGTCGCGACTGCAGCCGCTCCAGGGCGCTTAGGAGGTCCGGTGCCAGCTCGAGCAGCGACTGGAGCGGGTCCTCCTTGAGGGCACGCACGCGTCGCGGCATCGACCGGATCGTGTAGCGGCCCATCTCGAGGCCCGGCTTGACCTCCTTCCAGCGGAGCGGGGCCGAGACCGGCGCGCCCGGCAGCGGGCGCACGCTGTAGGGTGCGACGATCAAGCGCCCGCGCCCGTTTTGGACGAAGTCCACGTACACCTTGCCCTCCCTCTTGGACGGTGAGCGGACCGTGGTGGCGATCTCCGGCAGCTCACGGACGACGAGCGTCGCCAGCAGGCTTCCGAGAGCTCGCGAGTGATCGTGATCGAGTTGCCCGCCCAGCGGGATGAGCACGTGCAGGCCCGTGGAGCCGCTTGTCTTCACGAAGCTTGGCAGGTCGATGTCGCGACAGAGCGTGTGAAGCGCTCGCGCGATCGTGATGACGTCGGCGAAGGGCGCATCCTTCGGATCCAGGTCCAGCACGCACCAGTCCGGTCGATCCGGATTCTCCAGCCGGCTCGACCAGATGTGGAGCGGGATGGTGCCCAGATTGGCCAGGTAGACGAGTGCGGCTTCGCTGTCCGCCACGAAGTAATCGATGTCCCGCTCCGAGCCCTCACTCCGCAGACGCTCGGTATGGATCCAATCCGGGGCGTAATGCGGAGCGTTCTTCTGAAAGAAGTGTTTCCCGTCGATTCCGTCCGGATATCGGGTGAGCACGAGCGGTCGATCGGCGAGGAAGGGAAGCAGCCACGGTGCGATCGTGCGGTAGTACTCGATCAGATCGCCCTTCGTGAATCCGTCCGCGGGCCAGAAGGGCTTCTCCAGGTTGGTGAGCGGAAGCTCATCGACCGACGGTGTGGAAACCGGAGGTGCCGCCTCGGCGAGGAGATCGGGCGACGCGACGAGCGGCTCGCGTGTGCAATCCGTCGGGGGCATGTCCTCGAGCGCCTCGAACACGGGCTGGCGCAGCAGGCCTTCGTCCGTCCACTCCTTGAATCGGACGCGGGCGACCAGCTCGGGCTCCACCCAAACGTGGTTGGCGCCCTGCGGGTGCGGCGGCCCGACCGGCGCCGCCTCCCGCCGCAGCGCATCCAGCCGCGCTCGCAGGTCTTCGAGCAAGCGATCATCGAACCCCGTGCCCACCCTTCCCGCGTAGGCCAACCGATCGTGGGCACCGTCGTCGGCCACGAATACGCCCAGGTGCAGGGCCCCCAACCCCGTTCGCCGGTTCTTCGGGAGCGTGAAGCCCACGACGACGAAGTGACCGTGTCGTGCCGCGTGGATCTTCAGCCAATCCGACGATCGGCCGCCTCGATAGCGGCCTTCGGCACGCTTCGCGACGATCCCCTCCAGTCCCATCTGCTGGACCTGGGCGAACAGACGCTCACCCTCTGCCTGGAAGTGCTCCGTGTAGCGGATCGGTCCGGCGGGCGGCGGGACGAGCGATAGGGCTCGTTTACGCAGCGTGAGCGACAGCGGGCGCACGTCATGGCCCTCGAAGCCGAGTAGATCGAACGCGTAGAACGTGGCGGGCTTCAGCACAGCCGCCCTCGCGATGTCGGGACTCCGCGCGAGACGGGCTCGCTGCTGAAGTCGTTGGAAGTTCGGCAGCCCCGCCTCGTCGTGCACCACGATCTCGCCGTCCAGCACGAGGTGCTCGTATGGCAGTTTGCGAAGGGAACGGGCGATTTCAGGGAACCGGGCCGTGGCGTCGTGACCGTTGCGCGTCAGCAGGAGCGGTTCGCCGTCGACCCGTGCGGCCAGCATGCGAAAGCCGTCCAGCTTGAGCTCGAATTGCCAGCCCGGGTCCGAGAACGCGTCGTCACGCGGTTTCGCGAGCATGAGCTTCACGTCGTGGGGGTCGACCCGGCGCTTGGGGGCGCCAGCCTCCTCCAGGAGGCGGCGGATCTCTTCGCCCGGCTCGAAGCCCTCCGACAGGGCCGCGAGCTGCTCGACGGTCAGGCCCGAGAGAACGGATGCCTCGGGATAGACCTCGTCCTCGCGCAGCGGCGCACCCTTCCGCTCCCGGATGAGGAGCCATTCGTCGCCGCTCTCGCTCCTCTTGAGCTTCACGAGGGCCCACACGCCGCGCAGCTTCCGGCCACGCAGCTCGAACAGGAGCTTGCCCGCTTCCATGCCATCGACGGGGTCTTCGAGCGGGACCCAGCGCCCGATGTCCCACACGATCACCTCGCCCGCCCCGTACTCTCCCTCCGGGATGACCCCCTCGAACTCCGCGTACTCCAGAGGGTGGTCTTCCACGTGCACGGCCAGCCGTTTGTCGGCCGGATCGGCCGGGATGCCCTTGGGAACGGCCCACGACTTGAGCACGCCTTCCATTTCCAGGCGCAGATCGTAGTGCGTGCGACGGGCGGCGTGCTTCTGGATCACGAACACGCCCGGCCCGAGTTGGATCTCGCCGCCGAACGGCTCCGGCGTGCGCGTTGCGGCCCGTTTCTCGCGGTACCGTTCCAGCGGATCGCGTGTAGACATGGGGTGGAAGATCGAGTCGGCGGCCTGGTCGCTCAAGCGCCGCCCCTCGCTACCGTGTGTCGGCGGGCGACCGCGCTCTTGCTGAGGGTGTGGGACGCTCGTATCCTCGACGGGAACCGGAGGCGCTCAGCACTCGATATTTCGCCGTCTGCGGCGTATAAGCCTAAAGAGGGCGACTCCGGTGTGGGCGGGAACCTTGCAGGTTGCCGCCCTTTCCTTTTCTATTCATGCCCCGACATTCATGCCCCGACCGTCCGCGGCCCCGGAAGGAGCGACACGATGAGCGCGCGTCCGATCACGTCGGCCACCATATCCTTCGGCCTCGTGTCCATTCCCGTTCAGCTCTACTCCTCGGCGGAGAACTCGCAGAAGATCCGGTTCAACTTCCTGACGCCGGATGGAAATCGCGTAAAGCAGCAGTACGTGGACGCGAGCACCGGGGAGCTCGTGCCGCGGGACGAGCTGGTGAAGGGCTACCAGTTCGCGAAAGACCGGTTCGTGACCTTCACGACCGATGAGATCAAGGCGCTCGAAGCCGAGGCGACGCACACGATCGAGATCGCGGAGTTCATTCCGCTCGACCAGGTCGAGCGGGCGTACATCGGCAAGACGTACTACCTGGGCGTCGGAAGAGGCGGCGATCGAGCCTATCGCCTGCTCGCCGCCGCGATGAAGAGGACCGGCTGGGCCGCCCTCGCGAAGTACGCTGCTCGTGGCAAGCAGTACCTCGTCCTGGTTCGACCGGTGGGCGAACATCTCGTGCTCGAACAACTTCACTATGCGCAGGAAGTGCGGCCCATCTCCGAAGTGCCGATCGGAGACGCCGAGGTGGACGAGTCCGAGCTCAAGCTGGCGATCCAGCTGATCGAGCAGATTGCGGGAGAGTCGTTCGAGCCCGACAAATACGAGGATGAGGTGGGCCAGCGTATGCTGGCGGCCGTCGAGAAGAAGATCGAAGGTGAGGAGATCACTGCGCCGCCGGAGGAGGAGCCGGAGACGCAGGTTATCGATCTGATGGAGGCCCTGAAGGCCAGCGTCGAGGGCGGCGGAAAGCGGGAAGCGACGGCTTCGAAGGGCAAGAAGCGAGGCAAGAAGGCGGCGGCTGGCTGACGACGGGGCCCGCCGCACGGCCCCCGCCGGGGCGGCGCCCGCCCCCCGAGGCGAGCGACCGGGCGACCCCGTTCCCACGTTCGGGACAGTCTGTCCCGGTTGCACCTCTCACCCCGCGCGCCGCAAGTACGTAAACACCTGTCATAATAACACTTAGCGGCCATTCTTATCAGGACTCCGTGCGTCCGAGACTTGCACGACAGCGGCGTGCGGCGGGCCGGTGAGCCCGCACGCAGGATCGTCGTGCGCCGATAGAGGAGCGAGCAGTCAACAGGAAGGGGAAGCCATGAGCGGGGAGATTGTGCCGTGGGTGGACGGGAAGACGATTG
>JBDHLB010000076.1:0-11053 GCA_039586095.1 Gemmatimonadota bacterium | reverse complement strand
TGGTTCCCCGACTCGAGGAGCGTCGTCTACACTCAGGACCGCGACTACGGCCACATCTACGAGCTGGTCAAGAAGGAATAGGGCCCCACTCCACGAAAAGACCCCCGCCCCCGTGTAAACTCTCCCATACGATCCGTCTGGAGGGATCACCGCCGTGCCCGTCGTGCCCGGCCAGCAGCTTCTCCACTACCGCCTGATCGAGAAGGTCGGCGAGGGGGGGATGGGTGTCGTCTGGAAGGCCGAGGACACACGGCTGCGCCGCCACGTGGCGTTGAAGTTCGTGCCCGAGGAGCGCGGGCAAGAGGCGCAGGCGGTGGAGCGACACCTGCGCGAGGCGCGGGCGGCCTCGGCGCTCAACCACCCACACATCTGCTCGATCTACGACATCGGCGAGTGGGACGGACGGCGGTTCATCGTCATGGAGCTGCTGGAGGGTCAGTCCCTTCAGCAGCGCATCGGCGGCGCGCCCATGGAGGTCCAGGAGGCGGTCGATCTGACCATCCAGATCGCCGACGCGCTCGAGGCCGCGCACACCAAGGGGATCGTGCATCGCGACATCAAGACGGCGAACATCTTCGTCACGCACCGCGGGCAGGCGAAGGTTTTGGACTTTGGTCTCGCCAAGCTACAGGCGGAGTCGGAAAACAAGCCGGGGGCGGGCGATGCGACGCGCACGCTCGATGTGACCACGCCCGGCTCGGTCGTGGGGACCGTGTCCTACATGTCCCCCGAGCAGGCGCTGGGAAAGGACCTCGACGCGCGCAGCGACATCTTCTCCCTGGGCGTCGTGCTGTACGAGATGATCACGGGGCGTCGCGCCTTCGGCGGCAACACCTCGGCCGCCGTGTTCGACGCGATCCTCAACCGGGCTCCGACCGCGCCGGTGGAGCTGAACCGCAGCGTGCCGGCCGAGCTGGAGCGGATCGTCAACAAGACGCTCGAGAAAGACCCCGATCTCCGCTATCAGAGCGCCGCCGGGTTACGTGCCGATCTGAAGAGGCTGCGGCGGGACTCCACCTCCGGCCGGACGCCTGCACCCGCTTCCGTGCGGAAGATGTCGAGCCGCGCGCCGCTGTGGATCGGCGCCGCGCTCGTCCTGGTGGTGGCCATGGCGTTCACGGCCCGATCCCTCTGGCGATCTGCTGACGGAGACGGCACGGGGGTCTCGCCCGGGGCTGGCCGGGCAGCGGCGAGGGGGCCGTCGATCGCGGTGCTCTCGTTCGTCAACGACAGCGGCGATCCGGAGCAGGACTTCTTCGGCAGCGGCCTGACCGAGGACATCATCACGGAGCTGTCCCGCTACCCGGACCTGTTCGTCGTTCCGCGCCGGTCAATCCTCGTGGCCGAGGAAGGCTCCGCCGGCGTGAAGGAGATCGGTGACGCGCTCGGCGTGCGCTACGTGCTCCAGGGAAGCGTGCGCAAAGCGGGGCAGCGCATCAAGGTGACGGTGCAGCTCTCGGACGCGGCCGAGGGCCGGTCCATCTGGGGAAACAGCTACGAGCGCGATCTGACCGCGGCCGACCTGTTCGGCCTTCAGGACGAACTGACGCAGCAGGTCGTCAACGAGATCGCCGGAACGTCGGGGGCGCTGTCCCGCTCCGAGCTGGCGGAGGCGAGGCGCAAGCCGCCCGCGAACCTGGATAGCTACGACTGCGTGGTTCGGGCCTACGACTACGTGTACAACCACTCGCCGGAGAACCACTTGAAGGCCCGCGACTGCCTCGAGCGCGCGCTGGCGGACGACCCGGACTACGCCGAGGGCTGGGCTTGGGCGGCCTACCTGTACGCGGAGGAGTACCACCACCGGTACAACGAGCGTCCGGAAGCCTACGATTCGAGGGAGCGGGCGATGGAAGCGGCCAGGCGCGGCGTGGCGCTCGACCCGACGAGCCAGGCAGCGCAGGGCATCCTGGCGATGAACTACCTGCTCTGGGGCGACCTGGAGCGCGGCCGGGCTGCGACCGAGCGGGCGATCGCGCTCAATGAAAACCACGCGCTGTGGCTCGCGATCCTCGGCAACTGGCTCGCCACGCGGGGAGACTTCCAGGGCGGAATGCCACTGGTGCGACGGGCCCTGGAGCTGGAACCGAACCCTCCCCCCTGGCATCGCATGTCGATGTTCCAGGAGAACTACCACAACGGCCGTTACGAAGCCGCCCTGGCCGACGCCCAGGCCACCGACACGGCGGACTACCGGACCCAGCTGTTTCTGGCCGCGGCCTACGCGCAACTGGGCCGCCTGGACGAGGCGGATCGGGCCCTGTCCAGGATGCAAGCCGACTGGACGGGGCCAGCCGGCGGCATCCGGAAGGATCTGCTCGAACGCCAGGGATTCGCGCCCGAGCTGGTCGACCACCTGATGGAGGGACTGCGAAAGGCGGGGTTCGATGCTCCTCCCGTGATCTCGGAGCTGTCGATCGCAGTCCTGCCGTTCGTCAACGCCGGTGGCGACCCGGAGCAGCGCTACTTCAGCGACGGGCTGACCGCCGACATCGTGACCGAACTGTCCCGTTATGGCGAGCTGGCGGTGATGGCCTGCAGGTCGGGTCCGTGCGAGGGGAGCGATGTGGACCCCCGCGACGTCGGCGCGGCGATCGGGGTGCGCTACATCCTTCAGGGACGCGTCCAGTCGACATCGCAGCGTATTCGCGCCAGCGTTCAGCTGTCCGACTGTAGAGACGGCCGGACCGTCTGGGGTGACAACTACGAGAGGAAACGGACCGCTCGGGATCTGTTCGACCTACAGGACGACGTGACGCGGCGGGTGGTCAACGCCGTTGCTGGAACGTCCGGGGCGCTGGCCCGCGCGGAGTTGCCCGGCGCGCGGCGCAAGCCCCCCGCGAGGCTGGACAGTTACGACTGTGTCCTCCGGGTCTACGACTACCTGCAGCATCATGTCGCCGAGAATCATCTGGCGGCCCGCGACTGCCTGGAGCGCGTGGTCAAGGTCGAGCCCGACTACGTGGACGGGCTCGCCTGGCTGGCCTACCTCTACGCCGACGAGTTCCATCACCGCTGGAACGAGCCCGACGGAGAGTACGACTCTCGCGCTCGCGCGCTCGAGTTCGCCGAACGCGCCGTGGAACTCGACGACGGGAATCCGCTGGCGCATGCCTACCTGGGGATGGCGTCCCTGTTCCTCGGTGATGTGGAGCGGGGGAAAGCCGAGATGCGCCGCGCCGTCGATCTCCACCCGAACGATGCCCGCCTGCTGAGACTTGTCGCCAACTATCTCTCGCAGCAGGGAGACTTCGAGCACGCGGTCCCGATGGCCAGGAAGGCGATTGCGCTGGATCCTCATCCGCCGGAGTGGGCGGACAAAGCCCTCTTCCTGGACCACTACCTCAACGGCCGGTACGAGGAGGCGCTCGTCCTGTCCAAGGCAGGAGTCGTCGGACAGGAGGAGAGCTATCAGGAACCGCTGTTGCTCGCCGCCACGTACGGCCAGCTCGGACGGTTCGAGGAGGCCCGCGCTGCCCTCGACGAGCTGCACTCGCTGTGGACACGACCGGTGCAGGAGATCCGGCAGGAGCTGATCGAGCGAAGCGTCTATTCTCCCGCAATCGCCGATCGCATCCTCGAAGGCGCCGCCAAGGCGGGCCTACTCGAGGGTTCTTGAGATTCCGTTTACCAAGGAGTGCGGTGGTCAAGCAAGGAGCGGTGGTCCGGTACGAGGAACCTGAGCCGCCTCTACGAGCTGGTCAAGAGGGAATAGCGAAGGAGTCAGTCAACGTCATGAGAATAGCGATCATCATCACGGCTTTTCTTGCTCTGTTTCTTCTCCTATGGGTGGGCTGGGGCCTTTACGTCATCTACACGACCGAACGCCCTCCCTACGAGGTTATCCAGCGGCTGTCGTCGCGAGTGGAGATCCGGCAGTACGAAGCACAGACTTGGATTGCCACGGACTACAAGACGGATGAATCGTCCTTTCGCGTCCTGGCGTCCTACATCTTCGGCGGCAACCGGGAGGGCCAGAAGGTCGCCATGACGGCGCCGGTGATCACGGACGAGAGGATGGTCTTCATATTGCCGGAGGGCATCACCGCCGGCAACGCTCCGGCCCCGGACGGACAACCCATCGAGTTCACCGAGATGCCGCCGCGCAAGCTGGCGACGCTGCAGTTCTCATGGTCCACGCCGCCGGACCGGGTGGAGAGAAAGACGAAGGAGCTGTTGTCCCTGCTCGAAGACAACGGCGTCCGAACGAAGGGGCGGCCTTTCCTGATGCGCTACAACGATCCCTGGACTCCGCCCTTCATGCGGCGCAACGAAGTCGCGATCGAGGTGGAGTAGGAGATCCTTTCCACAGAGCAGTTCTGTCGGCGCCGGCAGCGCTTCGTCGAATCTGGGTCACTATGCTGCGGGCAGGCGTGGTGGGGTGAGACGGTTGCGTACACGAGTGTCCCCGGGCGTAGCGTCCGCCGCCCGGGGACTGCCTCGGACCGGTGATGAAAGAGACTACTCCGCGCGCGCGGCCACGACCCGCTCCACGACCACCGGCACGGGCCGGCAGACGGTCTCGCAGACCGGCGAGTGCTTGCGCGTGAAGGCCAGCAGGTCGTCCAGCGCCTCGTCGGAGCAATCCGCCTTGACGTCCAGCTTCATGCGGATCTGCTCGTAGCCGGGAGAGACGGACTCGTCGAGACCCAGCAGTCCCTGCAGATCGATCTCTCCTTCCATCTCCGTCGAGATCGACTCGATGCAGATGCCACGGGCCGCGGCGTGCAGGACCAGCGTGGTCGTCACGCAGCCGGCGAGCGCATGGAGAAGGAACTCCACGGGGTTCGCGCCTTCGTTGTTGCCGAGCAGCACCGGCGGCTCGCCGTTGTCGAAGACGAACGGCTCGGCCCTGGAGTCGTCCTCCCGACCGGCGCCGGAGAAGCCCTGGATGGTCGAGCGGTTGTGGCCGCCCTCGATCCACTTGTTGCTGTTGCGGAACTGGAACCGGGCCAGCTCGGGCTGGGATTTGATCGCTTCCATCGTCTCGAACATCTGCTTCGTATCGAGGCCGTTGATCTTCTTGGTCACCTGGGTCTTCATGGTTATCTCCTTTCATTTCTGCGGCGTGCCCCATGCCAGCCGTCGTCCCCCTACAGACCACGATGCGTGCCAGGTGTGGTCCGGGCGCATTAGTTCTTATTTTTCAGTTACTTAACTTGATTCGGATCGAGCCGGAGCGGCCCCGGGATCTCGTGATTCACGAAGTTTCGGGAGCAATCCCCCGTTTGATTCACGGGTTTTCGGGAGGTGAGGGCCGGCGGATGCCCAAAGCCTTCATCCGCGAGCTGAGCGTGTTGGGGTTCAGGCCCAATCGCTCCGCCGCCCCGCCCGTCCCGGAGATCTTCCACTCAGAAGCCTCGAGGGCCCGGACCAGGTTGTCCCGCTCAAGGCCCCGTAGCTCTCCGGCGGTAAGAATCCGGCCCTCTCCGGGCGGGATGGAAGCGCCCGGGGCGACGCCCGCGCGGGGCGCGCCCGGCGTCGAGTCGGGTAACGCCCGGTCGAGGTTGAGACGGCGGCCGTCGGGAGAAGTGATCAGCGCGCGCTCGATCACGTTCTGAAGCTCGCGCACATTGCCCGGCCAGTCGTAGGCGAGAAGCTTCGCCCTGCCGGCCTCCGTGAGCGGAGACGCTGTGACGCCCCGGTTCCGTGCCAGTATGCGCGCGAACGACTCGGCGAGCAGGAGAACGTCCTCGCCGCGCTCGCGCAGCGGCGGAACGTGCAGGGGGAATACGTTCAGCCGGTAAAACAGGTCCGTCCGGAAGCCGCCCTCCTTGGCCGTCTTTTCCAGGTCGCGGTTGGTCGCGGCGATGACCCGAACGTCGACCCGGATCGATCGGGACCCGCCGACCGGCTCGAACTCGCCCTCCTGAAGAACCCGCAGCAACTTGGCCTGCAGGTCGAGGGGCATCTCGCCGACCTCGTCGAGGAAGATCGTGCCTCCGTCGGCCAGCTTGAAGCGCCCGTCGCGCCGCTGCGTGGCGCCCGTGAACGCCCCTCTCTCGTGCCCGAAAAATTCGCTTTCCTGAAGGTTGGCCGCGATGGCGGCGCAGTTGACCGTGATCAGCGGCTTGCTCGCGCGCGGGCTGCGCCGGTGGATCGCGCGGGCGATCAGTTCCTTTCCCGTGCCCGTCTCACCGGTGATCAGAACCGTTGTCTCGGTGTATGCCACACGCTCGACGTCCGCCAGCACACGGCGCATCGCGGCGCTCTGGCCCACGATCTCGTCGAATCCGTGGAGGGCGTCGATCTCCGCGCGCAGGTACTCCGTCTCGCTCATCAGATCGTGGATGCGTTCTTCCGCCTCCAGGCGCTCGTTGATGTTCCGCAGGATCAGCGTGTGGAAGGGCCGCCCGGCCACCTCGAAGCGGGACAGCGTGGCCTCGGCCGGGAAGTTGGCACCGCCGGCCCCCACCGCCTCGAGTCCCTCGGGAATCCAGAGCGACTGCTTTCCCTCGGGCTGTCGCTTCAGCTCGCTCGTGAGATAAACGAGCTTGCCATGAGACTCCCGTGTCAGGAAGGCGTCGAAGGCCGTCTGGCGCACATCGGACAGCTTGCAGCCGAAGACCCGTTCCGCGGCGCTGTTCATGCTCGCGATCCGCAACTCGCCGTCAAGCTCGACGATCGCGTCCATGGCACTGTCGATCAGCCGGGAGAGCTTCTGCTCGCGCTCGCGGATGTCGCGGTCCCGGCGCAACCGTCGCAGCTCGGCCGCGGCACGTCCTGCGAAGATGTTGAAGATCGCGGTCACCCTCTCGTCCTCGGGCATCGGCTGGTCGTGGAGCACAGCCAGGTGTCCGAGGATCCGGCCGTCGGTGTCGAACAGAGGAACGCCCATGTAGCTCACGGCGCCGAGGGGCTCGAGGCTCGCGTCGTGGGCGTACAGCTCGAGCACGCGCTCGGGGATGTGGATCAGCCGCCGGTTGACGATCACGGGCTCGCACGGAGTGTCGGCGATGTCGTACTCGAAGTCGCCGAAGAAGCTGTCACCGACCCAGAAAGACAGGGCGCGCAGGCGGCGCTGCGACTCCAGCCACTCGGTGACCCACGCGCACTTCGTGCCGGTCGCGCGGGCCAGATGCTTGACCAGCTCGTCGAAGAAGGTCTCGCCCGTCTCGGCTGCGGTCCCCTCGAGGATTACCCGCAGGGTCTTCTCGTCGAGGGAGCCCGGCGTCGGATTGTCGGCCATGCGAGGGACTGTAGCCGCCGTTGGGGTCGGGAGCAAGAGCGCCCTCGCCTCTCCGATCGCGCCGGCCCCGGCGGTCACGGACCGGCTGCGGAGTGAAGCTCGAGCGAGTCGCGGATCAGGGCGAAGCCGGGTTGCACCTGGTCGCAGATACTGCTCTCGCAGATCTGCATGATCTCGAAGGGCGGCTGCTGCTCCGTCGCGCAGAACATCAGTACGTTGAAGGTGCCGCCTTCGATCAGGGCCGTGGCACTGATTCCGGCACCCTCGAAGCGGCCCCACTCCCCGACCTCGGTCGAACCCGTGACCTCGTAAGCGGCCGAGAGATTCTCCAGAGTCTGACTGACACAATCGGCTGAATTCAGCGGATCCGGATAAAACCAGAATTGCAGCTGAGCGTCCAGGAATGTCGGTCCGATTCCGAAGTCGCTGTCCGGATCGTAGGTCTCGTCCGCTGTGTCCACCTCCCAGTTGCCGGGATACTGGAGGGTAAAGGCGCTCCGCTCGATGCGTTTCGTGTTCGTCAGATCGGGTGTCCCTCCGATGTATCCGCCGAGCAGCGCCATGATCACCGCCAGGAGGGTCGTCGCATACACGATGCCGGGAAGGATGAGGAACCACAGGCGCGCCAGCCACCGTCGTACGTCGAAGGCCGTGCGCACGCCGCGGTAGCTGATGTAGATCGACCAGAACATGGCGGCAATGACGAGAAATGCCCAGACATCGTCCGCGTTGGACGCCGCTGCGGGCGAGGCGTAGGTCGTGGACTCCCAAGCCGTGTAGAGCAGATAGGGAACGGCATAAGCCTGTGCCGAATAGATGTACACACGTCGTGCGAGGTAGCGATCCGGATTCTGCGCACCCGACCAGCGGAGGCGGACCGAGTACCACCAGCCCCCGATCGCGTAGTACATGGCGCCACCCAGCAGTCCCAGGACCGCTGCACCTATCCAGTAAACCAACCAGTCCTGGCGCATCACGTCGTAGATAGGATTGCTGCGGCTGGACAAAACGACCCGGGTCTCGATCCGGTCCATCACGCCGGCGGTGCCGTAGATCCACGCCGTGATCGCTGTCAGAACCGGCACCGATCGGATGACGAAAGTCTCGAAGAACGACTTGGGGCGGAAAACGAGATACAGCAGCCAGAGCGACCAGTGGGGAGGCTCAAGCTCCGGTGCCGTGTGGCTCGGAGGAGCGTAATCGGCGTCGCTCGAATCCCGTGACGGGCGCGGCGGCTCCTCCATGAGGCGATGATAAGCCGAACTGTTCGTGAAGGAGAAGGCCATTGGAGATGTGGCCTCATAGCCGCCGAAGGATTGTCGATCTGCAGCGCCGTGCACAGCGACGTTCGTTAGCTGCGGTATCCGCGCAGCGGAGAGCCGCGATCGGGGCGCAGCACTGATGGAACTCATCCACTGCGAACCGGTCTCACAGGGTGTAAGGGTTGAATGGAAGCCTCCACACGGACGGTCGCCGGGGTGACGGCTCGGCCGGTGGCCTGTGGAACGTGCAGGAAGGAGGTGCCATCATGTTCGGCACGACACTCCAGCGGCGTGCACGCAGGTCGAACGGCCGGAAGCTGCTGGGCCTCCCCGTTTCCGTGTCGATCCACCTGCTGATCCTCTTCGGCATCATCGGGGCCTCCTCGCTCAACGTGATGCCGGTCGAGCCACCGGTGAAGATCATCCCGTGGTTTGTCGTGCCACCAGATCTGCTCCCTCCGTCGGACGAACAGACCGACGGCACGGAGCCGGTTCCCGTTTCCCTGGTGGCCCCTCTCCCTCCCAAAGGGAAGGACGAGCGTTCCGACCAAGCCGCCGAGGACCTGGAGATAGAAGCTGAGCCGGAGCCACCTCCCGAGCCGGACCCCGAACCGGCGCCGTCAACGGAGCCACCCGTCCAGCCCGAGACTATTCCCGAAGAGCCGCCCGAGGTGAACGACAGGCCCCTTTCGGCAGATGCGGGGCATCCAGATGGAAGCGACCGGGGGATTCCAGGTGGGATCGAGGAGGGTCACGAAGAAGGAAAACTCGGCGGGGGTCCGGACGGGCATCCTGACGGAGTGAGGGATGGCCACCCCGACGGTCGTCTCGGTCCCCTTGGGGAACCGCGCCGGATCACTCCTGACATGCGCCCGCCGGAGAGGATTCACTATGTCAAACCTCAGTACACGGATATGGCCCGCCGGGCGGGGATCGAAGGGCTCGTCATTCTACGGGCCGTCATCGATACGGATGGCACTGTCAAGGTCGTCGAGGTGATCATGTCCCTCCCGCTGCTCGACAAGGCCGCGATCCGTGCGGTGGAACGGTGGAGGTACCGGCCGGCGGTGCAGCACGGCCGTCCCGTCAAGGTCTACATGGAGATCCTGGTGGACTTCTCGCTGCGGTGAGCCACGCTCCGGCCGTCTACCGATAACGAGAAAAGGGGGTCCGCTCCCTTCCGCGGGAGCTTGGGAAGTGCGTGGTATCCTGCGTCTCGACCGATTCCAGATGACGCCGTCGGATCCGGCGGCCGATACGGTACGGAGGACAGCATGGCCCGCCTACAGGAGCGATTGGACGCGATTCGAAAGGGGTTCGAGAAGCAGGCGCCGCGCGAGGCGCTCGAGGTCGTTCGTCGCGCCACTCGGGATCTCGCCGAGCTGGTCGCGCGGGATCCCGGCCTGGGCGTGGGCGATAAGACCCCTCCGTTCCGCCTGCCGGATCAGGACGGCAACATGGTCGACTCCGGCGATCTGCTCGCCAAGGGGCCGGTGGTCGTGACGCTGTTTCGCGGTCACTGGTGACCGTACTGCAACGCGGAGCTGGACGCTCTGAACAAGCTGCACGACCGGATCAAGGCCGCCGGTGCGAACTTCCTCGCGATTTCCCCCCAGACGTTCGAGAAGAGCCGTGAGCTGATCGCCTCCCGCAATCTCACCTTTCCGATCCTGCGCGACGAGGGCAACGCTCTGGCGAGCCGCTTCAACCCTCTGAACCGTCTGCCGGAGGATCTCAAGCAGCTCTATCTCAAGTTCGGGATCGATCTCGAGGCGTCCAACGGCGAGGCGAGCTGGACACTACCCGTGCCGGGCACCTACGTGATCGACACGGGTGGCATCATCCGCTCCGCGAGCGCCGATGCCGACTACACGAGGCGTCCCGAGCCCGAGGAGACGGTCGCGGCCCTCGAAGCGCTGTGATGGCCCGGAGCTGGTCGGAGACGAGGCCGCCCACATCGCGATGAACATCCCCCTCCGGTGATTCCGGGCACGCTCTGGTCAGAGAGCGGCCTGCCTGGCGATCCCATATGTGTCGGTCGATCTGGGCACTGCAACGCAAGTTCGCACCGGCGGTTCACTGCGGGGCCTGCGGCAGCTCAGAGGGATCAGGCGGGGGGGCGGCGCTCTCCAGCAGTCGCTGATACCGCGCGAGTGCGGCGCGGGCCTCGGCGTGACGGCCGACACGCCTGTAGCTTTCCGACTCGTAGTAGGCGAGCCCGGCGAGCACCTGATTCCGCCGGGCAGCATCGACACGCGCGAGGTAGGGGTCATCGCGGGGAGGAAGCGCCTCGAGCAGGCGTTGGCAGAATCGAGCCAGATCCCACCAGGCGAGCACCGGCGTTCTCTTCGCCCCCTCGCTGTCGCGCTCGGTTACCGGCGCGAGGTACTCCAGCGGTGTTCGGTCGTCGGTGTTGAGGGCATAGGCGTCGAAGTGTCGTCTGAGCGGTCCGAGATTCCCGGCGTAGGCGGCCAGCGGGATGTGGCGCAGCCAGATCTCTCCGGGCAACGCGCCACGCTGGATGAGATCCTGAACTCGCCGTTCGAATAGATCCAGGTCGAGCGTGGCCTCCTCTTGCCGTGCGACGAGTGCGTAGACGGGA
>JBDHLB010000075.1:0-11111 GCA_039586095.1 Gemmatimonadota bacterium | reverse complement strand
GAGAGGTCTCGCTTGCATGAACAAGAAGAGCAACGACGGATATCTATGAAGTCGACCTTTTGCACCATTGTCGATCGGGCGTACCTGCCGTTCGCCATGGCACTGTATGAGTCTCTGACTCGTCAGCGGTCGGATGCCCGCCTCAAGGTGCTCGTCACCGACGCCGCGCCCGATTGGAAGCAGCAACCGGCATCCGGCATGGAGTTGGTCGGTGTCGACGGACCCTGCGAGGACGGGGTCGGAAGGGACATCTACGAGAAGTACTTCCGCAAAGCCCGCGACCGGTTCCGGTGGTCGATGAAGCCCGTCCTCGTCGAGCATCTCCTCACGGACGGAGGTTTCGATCGGGTCATCTATCTGGACAGCGACATGTGGTGCTGCGGCGACTATCAGTTTCTGTTCGAGAAACTGTCACGAAGTCATGTTCTTCTCACGCCGCACTGGCGCCCCTTCGAGCCACCCGGCGCCAGCACCAGTCACACGTATGCGAAGAACTACCTGTACAACTTCCGGGATGGTTTCTTCAACGCCGGAGTGGTCGGTGCCAGCAACGGCGGTGTGTCCGCCATGCGTTGGTGGGCCGGCGCGTGCGCGTTTCGCTGCGAGAAGGATTTTGCCAACGGTCTCTATGACGACCAACGATACCTCGATGTTCTACCGTCTTTCTTCGACAGGGTAGAGGTGCTTCACCATCGCGGGTGCAACATCGCCGGTTGGAATCGACTTCAGTGTGAGCGGACACAGGCACCGGACGGTCGGCTGCTCATCGACGGCGAATGGGACCCGGTGTTCGTGCACTTCGCGATCGGGACGATCCGGTCGATCTCCCTGGGGCACGATCCGCTGCTGCGGCCCCTGTTCGACGAGTACATGGAGTGTCTCGCGAGCTTCGGGGTCACGCCCGACTCGGACCTGTACGCGGCCACCATCGGCAAGGCCGTGGCTGCGCGAAAGTCTCCCGCGGTCTAGCCCGATGCTCACCGTGCTGATCGCGACGTACAACGGCGCCGACACGCTGCCGCGGACTCTGGCCGGGCTGTGCGAGCTGCAGGAGCCCCAGGGCGGATGGCGGTTGCTCATGGTGGACAACGGCAGCGACGACGGCACGCGAGAGACGATTGATGCTTTTCGCGAGCGGCTACCGCTCACCTATCTGTCCGAACCACGGCCGGGGAAGTGTCGTGCGCTCAACGCCGGCATCGAACACATCGCAGGCGACCTCGTCGTGTTCACGGACGACGACGTGGTTCCCGAAGCGGATTGGCTGCGACGGCTCAGAAGCTGTGCCAGCGGGCAACCGGGGTATTCGATTTTCGGCGGTCCGGTACTCCCCCTCTGGCCGTCGGAACCCGCCGAGTGGATCACCGAGTGGGTGCCGTTGAGCCCGGTATATTCCGCGCTTCCCCCCGTCGACAGCGGCCCCACGGAGCCGCGCCGGGTGTTCGGGCCCAACATGGCGGTTCGTGCGGAGGTGCTGCAGTCGGGGTTCCGCTTCGATGAGTCGCTGGGGCCACGTGGCTCGCGCTACTCACAGGGGGACGAGACCGATTTTCTGATCCGGGTCGCCTCGTCTGGCCATCGCGCCTGGTTCTGCCGTGAAGCGGTGGTGCGACACATCATCCGGCCGATTCAACTGACGGATCGCTGGGTCCTCGAAAAGGCCGTGCACTTCGCCCGGTCGGAGTACGTGCTGGCCTGGCGACACGGTTTCGAACCGGACGATCCGAGAGCGACCGGCGTGTGCGGGACGCACAGGAGTTGGGCGACGCACTCGCTTCGTGCCGCGTTGACCCGCTCGGGCGAGCCGGTCGAGGAGGCGTTTCGGGCCCGCTGGACGCGCAGTCTGTCTCGTGGACGGGCACAAGCCGCGCGCTGGGTCGCGAGACAGAAGGTCGCGGCCGCGCTCCGGCGCGAAGGGAGAGGGGTCTGGTGCTCAGTGTGCTGATCCCCACGCGCAACGGCGCGCAGCGGTCGCTCCCGGCGACACTCGAGGCGTTCTGCCGCCTCCACCCACCGGAGGATGGTTGGAAGCTCATAGTGATCGATAACGCGAGCACAGATGGTACCCGAAGCCTCGTCGAAGCGCGACGCGATGCGCTGCCGATCGAATACGTGTACGAACCGCGCGTCGGCAAGAACCGCGCTTTGAACACGGGGCTGGAGCACGCCGTCGGCGATCTGGTCGTGTTCACCGACGACGACGTGCTTCCCGTCCCGGAGTGGTTGCCGATTCTTCGGCGCGCCGCGGACGCCCGACCCCCGTACTCCATCTTCGGGGGGCCGGTGCTTCCCCGCTGGCCGTCGCAGCCACCTAGCTGGATCCTCGACTGGGTCCCCCTCAGTCCCACCTACACGGTCCTCTATCCACGCCCCGAGGGGCCGTATCTGGCGCGCGGAGTGTTCGGCCCCAACATGGCCATTCGGGCCGAGGTCTTTCAGAAAGGGTACCGCTTCGATGAGCGCATCGGGCCCAGAGGTCGGAGCTACGCGATGGGAAGCGAGACCGAGCTGCTGCTCCGGCTCGAGCAGGCCGGCTATCTGACGTGGCATTGTCAGCGGGCGCTCCTGTTTCACGCGATCGAGACGCATCAGATGACCGAGGACTGGATCCTGGAGCGAGCGCTCCGCTTCGGCCGCGGGATGTACCGGCTCCAGACCACGACGGGTCAACGGCCACAGTTCTCCGCCATGGGCTCGCGACGAAGCCTGGGTGGGGAGCTCGTACGCCGTTGGATCAAGGTTCAGCAGGCGCATCGCGCCGGCGATCCCGAGGCGAAGTTCAAACATCGATGGTACCTGCGCTTCCACACCGGTCGTGCCCTCGAGGCAGCCCGTGTGTTCCGGGACCGCTGGAGTCGCGGCGCGAGAGTGGGCCAATGAGCGATCCACGGCTTGCGGAGCTCGGTACGGATGTGCTGCGGCTGCTCGAGAAGCTCGATCTCCGTGCAGTGAACGTTTCACCGATCGGTCGATTTCGGAACGGGCATCGATCATGTTATCGACTTCGCCTCGCTGATGGCGTGACGGTAAAGGCGCGAATCGCTCCGACGGCCGGCGATGCATGCCGAATCGAGACCCTGTCGGGCCATCTTCCCTCCGAGCTCTTTCCACGGGTCCTCGGTCGGGAAGGGCGTGCGCTGCTCGTCGAATGGATCCCCGGCCGCTCGGTCACGGTTCGAGACTGTACGAGGGAGTTCATGGAACGTTGTGGCGCCCTGCTTGCCACCGTGCACCTCGTGGAGCCGCCGAATGACCCGGCCTGGTGGCACCCGACGACGGAACAACCGGCGGGGGAGCGTCTATCCCGAGACCTTCATCGCCTCGCGGAGCTCGGCGGGTTGACGTCTACGCAGGCTCGCCGACTGGCCGAAGCGGCGGGACGCCACGCTCCCGAGGAGATCGCGGTCGGGCTCGTGCACTGGGATCTGTGCGCCGCGAATGTCATTGCAGGAAGCGACGGCGAGCCGAGAGTGATCGATCAGGACACGCTGTACATCGGACCGCGGGATGGAGACCTGGCGAGGACGTGGTACCGCTGGTCGCTCACGAACGGACAGCTGGGTGCGTTTCTGGCGGGTTACCGAAGCGATCTGGACACGACGGGGTTCGAGTCCAGTTTCTGGTACTGGGCCGTCAGCGCCCTCGTGGACTCTGCCCTGTGGCGGCTCCACATGACGTCGCGAGAGGCGCGGGTCCCGCTATCGATGCTGGAGGAGGCCGCGTCCGCTGGCCTCGAGTCCTTCGGGAATCCCGGAGAGTGGCGCTGATGGGCGGTTCGATGCCCGGCAACAGTGGAGCGGCTGCTCGCGCCCGATCGCGGCCAAGACCCGAAGCGCAACATCGGATCGTGTTCGACTATTCCGGGTGCCGGATCGGCGTGTCGACCGAGCATCCCGACCACCTCGAATGGCTCGCGGAGTTTCTCACGCCATCTTTCGCGGTCGTGCCGGTCGAAGAACGGCCGCATGAGCCCGTCGATTGCGAGACGATCCTGTCGCTGGACGACGATGCGTTCGAACGCCAGATGGCCGCCGGGCCCGATGGCGAGAGCGTCGTGTGCTTCGAAATGGATACGCGCGTCGTCAGACTGCCGGTGTGGCACACCGATTCGTCGGAACGCGTCGCGTTCGACGAGACCGAGCGCGTGTTCTATTACGCGGACGCGCGGCGAAGGAGGATCGAGGTTCTCGCCCCCACGCCCTCGTCGGCAAGCGGAGCTCTGGCCGTGCGACTCGCCCTCATGCGGGCGGTTCGAGAGGTCGCGATGCACGCAGCCCACGCCAAAGAGGGGGTGTTCCTGCACGCCGCTGGCTTCGCGCTCGAGGGCAACGGCTTGATCGTTGCGGGGCCGAAGCGCGCGGGCAAGAGCACGCTTCTGCTGTTCGCATTGACCGCAACGCCCGCCGCGCTCCTCAGCAACGACCGGTTGCTTCTCGAGCGGAACGATTCCGGGTTCCTCGTGAGGGGACTGCCGACGATCACGACGCTGCGTCCGAACACGCTCGACTTCTTTCCGGACATCCAGCGCTTGCTGCTGGAGAGTGGATTCCACACGGGAGTGACGATTTCGGAAGCCAAGCGCTTGTCCCGGAAGGGAGGCGTCCGTGTGGCGCCGGCCCCGGACGGTCGATTCGGGATCACGAATCCGCAACTGTGTGAGCTCACGTCGAGCCCGGCGGTGGAGCAGGTACCGGCGCGGGCCGTCCTTTTCCCGCGGCAGCGGAGCGAGACGGAGGTTCTGGAGCTCGTCGAGGCCTCGAAAGAAAAGGCGGTCGCACAGCTTCGGAGGTCCCTGTTCGGCCCTCAGGATGAGCGCCCCGTGGACGCGCTCTTCAGACTCGACTCTCGGCCGAACGGGATCTGCCGGGACAGCGCGAAGGCCTGTCGAACACTGGCCGACGCCGTGCCCTGCTATTTCTGTGATGTCGGCCCCAGCAGTTACGAGCGGGCGGCCTCGGCCGACGCGCTGCTCGGGCTGTTGCATGATGTGTAGACAATGACCACGGAGATGTGAGATGTCACTGACAAGCGGTACTCGGCTGCGTCGCGCTGTCGAGGATGCCGATACTCTTCCTTTCATCGGCATATACGACGTATTCTCGGCGTCTCTCGCGGCCCGTTACTACGATAGCCTGTTTCTCAGCGGCTTCGGCCTCGCCGCGAGCCACTACGGTCTTCCCGACGTCGGTTTCGTGACCTGGTCCGACATGATCGCACTTCTGGAACGGCTGCGCGGCGTGCTTCCGCACCACCACATGATGGTCGATATCGACGACGGGTACGGCGGTCCCGAGCAGGCGGCCTATGTGGCCGGCTGTCTGGAGTCGGTGGGAGCATCGGGTGTAGTCCTGGAAGATCAACGCCGGCCGAAGCGATGCGGTCACCTCGGCGGCAAGCGCGTAATCGATGTCGGGGAATACCTCGAAAAGCTCACGGCAGTCCTCGAGTCACGGAGCGATCTGTTCGTCGTGGGCAGAACCGATGCCGAACAACCCGATGAGATGATTCGGCGCGCCGTGGCGTACGGAGAGGCCGGGGCCGACGCGGTGCTGATAGATGGACTGCCGGATCTGGGAATCCTGACGGAGCTTGCGGCGGCGACAGACCGGCCGATCGCATTCAACCAGATCGCCGGTGGCAAGTCGCCGGCTTGCACGCTCGAGGAGCTGAGCGAGCGGGGCGTCTCCATCGTTCTTTACAGCACTCCCTGCCTGTTCGTTGCCCAGCGAGCCATTCAGAAGGAGATGGCTGCCTTGAAAGAGAGGGGAGGAAGCCTCGAGCACCCGGGTGAGGATGCCGTCGTTCTTAACGAGTGCAACGAGGTCCTTCAACGAAATCTCGATGCCGCGCTGCAAACGGAGCGACCCCCGGAGCTTTCGGGGGTGCCGTGGCTTCAAAAGGCCTAGGGTCCCTGGCGTATGCACATTGCTCACGTCGTAGGTGCGCGTCCGAACCTGATCAAGGTCGCGCCCGTCATGCGTTCTCTGGAGCGGGCCGGAGGTTTGACGCAGACTCTCGTGCACACCGGACAGCACTACGACGATCCGCTTTCCGGTCGGTTTCTCCGCGATCTGGACATCCCCAATCCGAGCGTCAATCTGGGCGTGGGGTCGTCGTCTCATGCGGAACAGACCGGCAGAATCATGATCGCGCTCGAGCCGGAGCTCGAGAGACGCCGACCGGACTGGGTCTTCACCGTCGGCGACGTCAACTCCACGGTGGCGGCTGCTTTGGTGGCCGCCAAGCTCGGCATACCTGTGGCCCACGTGGAAGCCGGCTTGCGCAGCTTCGATCGGTCCATGCCCGAAGAGATCAACCGGGTCGTCACGGATCGTCTCAGTGATGCGCTCTTCACCACCGAGCCATCGGCCAACGAGAACCTGCGACGTGAAGGCATCGACGGTGCGCTCGTTCATCACGTAGGCAACGTGATGATCGACACGCTGGATCGTTATCGGGCGCAGGCTGCCGGGCTCGCGATGCATGAGCAACTGTCTCTCGGAGAGCGAGACTACGTGCTCGTGACGCTGCATCGGCCTCAGAACGTCGATCGGGAGGCCCGATTACGGTCGATTCTGGAAGCCCTGAACGAGATCGGCGCACACGTGCCGTTGGTCATGCCGCTGCACCCTCGGACTGAGAGCCGCGTCCGAGCATTCGGGTTGGATGACTTGCTGAGCAAGGTCAAGATCCTAGGGCCCCTGGGATACCTGGAGTTTCTCGGCCTCATGATCGACGCGGGCGTCGTGCTCACCGATTCAGGGGGTGTCCAGGAGGAGACCAGCGTGCTGGGTGTTCCCTGCGTCACCCTCCGCCCGAATACCGAGCGGCCGATCACTCTCGAGGAAGGGACGAACCGGCTGTTCGATGGTGATCTTGGCGCGCTGCCCGATCTCGTGCTGGAAAGCGTCACGGCGGAGCGACGCCCCTGCCGGCCCGCGCTGTGGGATGGGAAGGCCGCGGACAGGATCGCGGAGATTACCCGGACGCAGCTTGCGGGCAGCCGCTGACACGAGTGCCAAGTCGCGTTCGGCTGCGCTCATACTGGCGAGCCCGTAGTATGTCGGGTCCTCCGTTCCCCAAAATGGCGAGGTGAGATGGCGCGAAGACCGAACTACGGTTACGAGAAGCGACAGCGTGAGCTGCGGAAGCAGAAGAAGAAGGCCGAAAAGGCCGAAAGAAAAAGGCTCAAGAAGGAGGCTGCCGAAAGAGCCGACGGAGTTGAGGTCGCGGCAGACGAGGACGAGGAAGCCTCCGACGCCCTTTCAGGCGAGCACATCGAGCACGAAAACAAACCCGTGTGGCCTGATGGCTGAGGACGATCAGGGAGCTTCGATCAGGGAGCCTGTAGCCTGGCTGCAAGCCTCGCTTCGAGCTCCTCCAGTCGTGCGCGGAGCTTCTCGATTTCGGCGTCCTTCGATTCGACCACCGACGCGTGCTGGCGCTCCTGGCCCTTGAGCTGCTGCCTAAACTCCTTCAGCTCGTCCTGAAGCACCTCCAGCTTCTTGTACTTCTTGTACAGTCGGTCGAACTCCGCGTCCTTCTGCTTCACGACCCGCAGGTGTTCTTTCGAGACCGCATCCAGCTGTAGCGCTTTCTCCTGCACCTCGGCTTCTCTGTCGGCCAGCTGACCCCGCAGCGGCTCGAGCTCGTGAATCCGAGCCTCACACGCGCCGACTTTAGCCGGAAGCGGCTCGAGCTCTTCGACGCGACTTCGCAGAAGCTGAATCTCCGAGTCCCGAGCGCTCAGGAGGGACGTATGACTGTCCTTGAGCTCCTGAATCCGGGACTCCCGCTCCTCGAGCTTCCCCACCAGCGGCTCGAGCTCACGCAGACGCGCACGCGCTTCCTCGAGCTCCTTGTGGGCCTGCGCGAGTTCGCCCTGTGACGTCCGATGCTCACCCGTCACATCGACCAGGCGAGTCTCGAGTTCGGACACGTTGTTCTGAAGTGTGGCGCGCTGGTCCGTCAGACCCTTCGCCAGGGCCGATGTGTCGACCAGCTTCTTGCTCGTGGTTTCCAGATTCGCAGTCGCCTCGCCCAGCTGCTGCTTGAGCTCCGCCAGCTCCGCGTCGCGCATTTGGACGGTTCTTTGGGTGGCCTCGAGCTTGGACGTGGTCGCGTGGAACTCGGCCTCGAGCTCCGCGCTGGCCTGATCCATCTTCTTCGTCCAGACGGTTTCGATCCCTCTCAGTCGGTCTGTGAACTGCTCCTCCAGTTCACCTTCCAGCGCCCGCTC
Organism: Gemmatimonadota bacterium; assembly: GCA_039586095.1. GTDB lineage: Bacteria > Gemmatimonadota > Gemmatimonadetes > Palauibacterales > Palauibacteraceae > JBDHBD01. Next base: position 2,872 of record JBDHLB010000075.1, on the reverse strand, counting down.
CCTCCGCAGCGCCTGTCGGCCCCGCCACTGCCATCCGCCGAGTCCGCCGAGCAGACTCCCGAACACGAAAAGCAGAGAAAACGCGATCAGATCCCACATTCGCTGGCTGCCTTTCTCGCCGAACGGCCGTCCAAGAAAGATCCGAGGTCACACGAGGATAGTGCTACTGCCGTGCGAGTTTTTCCACTGCGGCACCCCACAGATCGCGTTTCGGTCGGCTCGGCGCTCTGCTTGCGTGTGTTGTCACCCGCACCGCAGAATGGCGCACGCTGACGACGACCTCGGCGTCGACTTGCTCAGGCAGCACTACGAGTGGAGCCCACACCACCAGCACTGAGGAGACAATACGTGGCAATTTCCGGACGCTCCCCATTTCCGACCCTACACACGGTGATGCTCCTGATCCTTGTCGCGGCTCCTGCTACCGGCCTCGCGCAGGAACGTCACCCGCTGGACCCGCTGACCTGGGAAGAGCACTGGACGCTGCTCGAGGTTCTGCGGGATGCGGGCCGCTTCAACGATAGCACCCGTATTGCGCTGGTCACGCTGCACGAGCCGCCGAAGGCGGACGTGTGGGCCTGGACACCCGGTGAGGCGCTGCCGCGTATGGCGCAGGCGGTCATCAAGCAGCAGTCCGATAGCTATGAGACCGTGGTAGACCTCACGGGTCGCCGCATTGTCTCCTGGGAAGAGGCAGCGGGCCAGCCGAACTGGCTGCCCGAGGAGTTCGAGGCGATGGAGAGCCACGTCAAAAAGCACCCGGAGGTGATCGAGGCCCTCGCGAGAAGGGGCATTTCAGACCTCACCTTCGTGGAGTGCGGCGGAGGCCCGCCGGGCCGCTTCGGACTGCCCGAGGAGGAAGGGCGTCGCATCGCCCACTACGAGTGCTCGGAGGCGCGCGGGGTGCGGAACGGCTGGACCCGTGGGATCGACGGGCTCGTTGCCGTGGTCGACATGGACACGGGCGAGATCCTGCGCGTGGCGGACGAGGGAGCGGTCCCGATTCCCGATACGAACGCGGACTACGACGAGGAATCCGTTGGACCGCTTCGCGAGCACACCGCGCCGATCCGTGTCGAGCAGCCGCTCGGGCCCGGGTTCGAGCTGAACGGATACCAAGTCGCCTGGGATCGCTGGCGCTTCCACATTCGGCCTGACCAACGCGTCGGTCTGATCGTCTCCACCGTGCGTTACGTGGACCACGGTCGGGAGCGCCCGGTCATGTACCAGGGATCGCTGTCGGAGATCTTCGTCCCGTACATGGACCCCTCGGAGAGCTGGTATACGCGCAATTTCCTTGATGCGGGCGAGTATGTGGCGGGCGGTCTCGGCAAACCGCTGGCTCGCGGCATGGACTGCCCCGACAACGCCGTCTACTACGATCTCACCGTCGTGGAGGGGAACGGGCGACCGCGTGACGTGGAGGACGTGATCTGCGTGTTCGAGCGGTACGCCGGCGACGTGGTCTGGCGACACCTGGACCAGACGATCGAGGGCAGGCCCAAGCGCGATCTGGTCGTGCGCTTCACGGCCGTGCTCGGCAACTACGACTACGTCTTCGATTGGGTGTTCCAGCAGGACGGAACGATTCGTGTGGCGGCCGGCGCCACGGGCATTGCCGAAGCCAAAGTGGTGGCCGAGCACTCGGCCGAGGATGTCGTGGCCGCAGCGGGCACGGGCGACGGCGGCGCGGCGCCGAACGGACGTGCCGACGCCTACGGACGATTCGTCGACCGACACATCGTGGCCGTGAATCACGATCACTACTTCAACTACCGTCTGGATCTGGACGTCGACGGCCCGGTCAACAGCTTCGAGCGCGACCGGCTCGAAACGACGCGTCTGCCCGACGACCATCCGCGCCGCTCGATCTGGACCGTGCGGTCGGAGATCGCCGAGCGTGAGCACGACGCGCAGCTCAACATCGTTCTGAAGCGTCCGGCGATGTGGCGCGTGATCAACCCGGCGGAGACGAACGCCCACGGCTATCCCACGAGCTTTCACATCGCGCCCGGCAAGAACGTCGAGACTCTGCTCGTGGAGGAGGACTGGCCGCGGCAGCGCGCGGGTTTCATTGACCATCACCTGTGGATCACTCCGTACGCGCCAGACGAGCTCTATGCGGCGGGGATGTATCCTACGCTCAGTCTGCCTGGCGAGGGCCTTCCCTCCTGGACCCGCGATAATCGACGGATCGAGCGTACGGACATCGTGGCGTGGTACACGATGGGAATGCACCATGTGGTGCGTGCCGAAGATTGGCCGGTGATGCCGACAGCCTGGCATTCGTTCGAGCTCCGCCCCTTCGACTTCTTCGACCGCAATCCGGCCCTCGATCTGTCGAAGGAGCCGTAGTGGGCGACGGGGCGAGAGTGATCGCCGCCCTGGTCGTTTGCGTGGCGGCTCTGGCCGGCCACCAGACCGACGCACACGGGACCCTTGACGCACAGGCCGTCGCCGCCGAGGTGTCGGGGCCCGAGCCGCTACGGGCCGAGACTGCCTACGGGGCGCCAGGCACGATCGACTTCATACAGTACTGGACGTCGGGCCGCCTGTTGCTCGGCGGTACGAACCCCTACGACGCCTCGGCCGTCGGCTCCCAGGAGCGGGCACTGGGTGTGAGCGGGGAGATCATTCTCCTGCGTGGCCCGCCCTGGACTCTGTCGCTGCTGCTTCCGTTCTCTCTGCTACCGTTCGGCCTGGCGGCACAACTCTGGCTCATCCTGAACGTGCTTCTGATCTCGGTCTCGCTCATCGTGTTGCACAGAGGCCTGGGCGCGGACCGGAGCAACCTGGTCGCTTCGGCAGTCGCGACCGCCTGCTTCTACCCGATCTTTCAGAACCTGATTGTTGGACAGATCAGCGTGGTCCT
>JBDHLB010000148.1:0-2796 GCA_039586095.1 Gemmatimonadota bacterium | reverse complement strand
TGCCATCGATCTCGAAGCAGTCCTCTTCGTCACCTCCGGCCCTCACGACGCGGTTGTGCCGGACCGTGGCCCCTTCGATGTCGAGATAGAAGCCGTAGTCGATGACGTCCCAGACCAGATTGTTCGCGATCATCAGGCCCGCGTTGTCCGCTCCGATGTCGAAGGCATAGGTGTCGTCACCGACGTCCATCACCCGGTTCCATGAAACGGCGCCGTCGGTGCAGACATCGCAATCCACCTCCACGGCTTCGTAGCCCACCACCCCCGTGAGCGTGTTCCTGATCACGGTTGGGGAATCCCCGTCCACCTCGATGCCATCGTACACTCCCGATATCCAGTTGCGCTTCACCATCGCGTTGTCACCGTCGACGTTGATGCCGGTGTAGTCGCTGGCCGAGATCCTGTTTCTCACGACCTCCGCATTGTCCCCGTCGACGTAGATCGGATCGTCGTTCTCGATGCCGATCAGGACGTTCCGCTCCACCACGGCATTATCGCCGTCGATGTCGGCGCCTCCGTCCGACGTGTTGGCGATGTGATTGCCCGATACCGTAACGTTGTCGCCGTCGACGTCCACCGCGGCGCCGTCGGGAGCGTGCACCGCGCAGTTCCGAACGATGGTATCGTCGTTGCCGTCGACGTCGCTGCTCACGAAGTCGTCGTCGGAGTTGATGGAGCGCACACCGTTGATCAAGGTGCCCGTCACGTCGTCGCCGAGCTCGATGTGGTTGGCGTCACCGTTGCGGATGGTGATCCCCTGCACCTCGACGTTGTCCGATTCGATAAAGAGGCCGTCGCCCGCGTTGGGCACAGCGGCCACACCGTCGTCGCCCGGATCGAGGATCGCGGTGCTGGGACCGACGATCCGCAGGCCGTCGAGCCCGGCCGGCACCCTCACGTTCTCGAAGTAGACCCCACTTCGGATCGAAATGGTGTCGCCCGCAGAAGCGGCGTCGACGGCATCCTGGATGGTCCCCTCGCAGCCGGCGGCCGTATCCGAAACACAGATCGTCGCGGCGTGGCTCGCCGGGGCGATCAACAGGGCTGCGAGCAGCATCGCGGCCCGAGCAAACAGCTTACCCTTCATCGTAACCCTCCTGGATCCGCGGCAAGCGCCGGATCGAAACCTGAAGCAAAGTGGGGCTAGTTAAGCGTTCTTTGCGCAGCAAAGCAATCACTTTCTCCCTCACTCCCCCCGCTACTGACTGCCAGTCACTTTCGTGGCGGAGGGCCAGGGCGAGGATGTTTCCCACGAGCCGGGACGAGCGGTACAAGGCGGCCTACTACGACACTCCTTATCCGACTTGCTCGGCTCTGCGAGAGTGCCGCAGCTCCCGGCCTCCACCTCGGTGCCCGCGGGAGGGCTAGACCTCAGGCGCGCAGGGCCTCGGCGGGGGGGGTGCGGGCGGCGCGCACGGCCGGCGCGATCCCGGCGAGCAGGCCCACCGCCACCAGCGAGAGCGCGATCGCGATCACGGTGACGGGGTCGAGCAGCGGCGGCGAGCTGGCCGGCGTGCCCGGCGGTGCGGCGGCGCCGAAGGCCTGCGAGGCGGCCACTCCCAGCGCCGTCCCCAGCAGGCCCGAGAGGCCGCAGACCACGGCCGCCTCGGCGAAGAACTGCACGAAGATGTCGCGGCTCCGGGCCCCGACCGCCTTGCGCAGGCCGATCTCGTTGGTGCGCTCTCCCACCACCACCAGCATGATGTTCATCACGCCCACGGCGCCCACCAGCAGCGTAATCACGCCCGCGGCGAGCTGGAACACGCGCAGCGCCGTGAGGAGGTTGAAGATGTCCACCAGGACCTCGTGGATGTTGAGGTACGAGATGGCGGTCTTGAGCTCCGGGTGGAAGCCGTGGTGCAGGCCCAGGATCTGACGGGTGTGTCGGATCGCGTCCCAGCTCCCCTCGCGCGTCGCGGGGGCGAAGATCAGCTGACCCAGTCGATCCGTGTGCGTGAAGCGGCGTTGCGCGGTCGTGTAGGGGATGATCACGGCCAGGTCGTCCCGGCCGTGGATCTGGATCAGCTGGTCTCCCTTGGGCACGGCGACGCCGATCACGCGAAACGACTCGGATTCGATCTGGATCCGCTTCCCGAGCGCGGGCGTCCGGCCGAAGAGCCGCTCCGATGCCTCGGATCCGAGAAAGGCCACTCGCGCGCCGCGTTCCACGTCGGTCGTCGTGAGGAAGCGACCCTCCGCGACCTCGAAGTTCCGGATCTGCAGCGTGTCGTGGGTCCCTCCGTTCACGGGCAGGAGCTTGGTGCGGCGCCCGGATCGAACGATCTGGGACCACATCAGGATGTCCTGCGCCACGGCCTCCACCGAGTGGAGCCGCCCCAGGCGCTCGACATCGTCGTTGTCGAGCTCGACGGGCCTGGCACCCCGCTCGCCCACGCGGTTCTTGAGCACGGACTGGGGCCAGAGCATCACGAGCTTCCGGCCGACCTCCTCGAGCTCCGTGGTGAAGTGCCGCTCGAAGCCCGCCATGTTGGCCGACAGGAAGGTCAGCATCAGCGCGCCCCAGGTGATCCCCAGCGAGGTGAGCCCGAAGCGCAGGGCGTGTGCGCGCACGCTGCGGAGGGTCGAGAGGAGAAGATCCACGGCCGCGCTACTCCATTCTCAGGGTCTCGGCGGGGTCCACCCGCGCGGCCCGCCAGGCGGGGATCACGCCGGCGCCGAGGCCGACCGCACCCATCACGCCCAGGGCCAGTGTGACGATCCGGGTGTTCAGGATCGGCATCGGGATCAGGTCCGGAACCTCGAGACGCCCCAGCAGCAGGCACCCGCCCACGCCGA
>JBDHLB010000074.1:0-11566 GCA_039586095.1 Gemmatimonadota bacterium | reverse complement strand
CACCTTCGACATGGGAGGCACTTCCACCGACGTGTCGCTGGCGCTCGGCGCTCCCCGGGTCACGACCGAGGCGGACATCGGCGGACTTCCTCTCCGTGTGCCGGTCGTGGACCTACACACCGTCGGGTCCGGCGGCGGCTCGATCGCGTCTGTCGACCCCGGCGGTGCGCTACGCGTCGGGCCGCGAAGTGCGGGCTCGGACCCCGGCCCTGCCTGCTACGGGCGGGGCGGGACCGAGGCGACGGTCACGGACGCGAACGTGGTGCTGGGAAGGTTGCCGACCGACCACTTCCTGGGCGGTGCGATGCGGCTCGATACGGATGCCGCCCACAACGCGCTTGGCCGGCTGGCCCGCGACGCCGGACTGACGAGAGGCGATGGCCTGCAGCCGGAGCAGGTCGCGGCGCTCGGAGTGCTGCGGGTCGCAGACGCGCACATGGAGCGGGCCCTGCGCGTGATCTCCGTCGAGCGCGGCCACGATCCCCGAGACTTCTCACTGGTCGCCTTCGGCGGGGCGGGTGGCCTGCACGCGACCCGCCTTGCCGCCAGTCTCGGACTGCGCGGCGTCCTCGTTCCCCCGCAGGCGTCGACGCTCTCCGCGGCCGGGATGCTCATCGCCCCTGTGGTGAAGGACTACGTACGGACCTTCATGCTTGCGGGGGACACGGAGATCGACGAACTGGAGTCGCTGCTGGAGCCGCTGACCGCGCGAGCCACCGCTGACTTGATGGCCGAGGGCGTCAGCGCGGATGAGATCCGGCTCTACCCGCAGCTCGACATGCGCTATGTCGGAGAGTCATACGAGATCCCTGTTCGCCTGGGCGACGATTTCCGGGCCGCCTTTCACAGGGAGCATGAGCGGCTGTACGGACACGCGGCCCTGGACGCACCCACCGAGATCGTGAACCTGCGGCTGCGGGCCGAAGCGGCCGTTGAGGTGCCGGGTGTCCCCATGGAGGGGGAGGGCGGTACCGACCCGGGCGAAGCCCTGCTCGACCTTCGTCCGATGATTGTGGGACGCGAGAAGCCGAGGCGGGCGGACGTTCCCGTGTTCGAATCCGCCGCTCTTCGCGCGGGACACCGGATTGCGGGTCCTGCCGTCATCGTTGGCGATGACACGACCGTGTACTTGGATCCCGAAGATCGCGCACGCGTCGACGGCCATCTCAACCTGTGGATCGAACGATGATGGATCCGGCGCGACTGGAGGTCTTCAAGCACCTTTTTGCCTCCGTGGCCGAGGAAATGGGAGGTGTGCTGCGACGCACGGGCTTTTCTCCGAACATCAAGGAGAGAAGAGACTTCTCGTGCGCACTGTTCGATTCGCACACGCGGCTGGTCGCTCAGGCCGCGCACATCCCGGTCCACCTGGGAGCTATGCCGCTGTCCGTCGCGGCATGTGCCGAGGCGCTCGAACTGGAACCGGGCGATGTAGCGGCGCTGAACGACCCGTTCCACGGCGGTACGCACCTGCCGGACATCACGCTCGTGACGCCGATCTTCGCCGCTGATGCTCGAATGGGCTTCGCGGCCAGCCGCGCCCATCACGCCGATGTCGGCGGAGCGCAGCCGGGCTCCATGTCTCCGGCCAGCGAGCTCTATCAAGAGGGTATCGTCATCCCGCCCGTCCGGCTGGTGCGGGGCGGCAGTCCGAACCGGGGCGTGTGGGACATGCTTCTGGCCAACGTGCGCACGCCCGACGAGAGGGCCGGGGACCTGCGGGCCCAACTCGCGGCCAATCGAAAGGGCGTGGAACGGGTCGGCGAGCTGGTCGAGAAATACGGCCGTCCGCGAATCGAGGAGGCGCAGGCGGCGCTTCTGGCTTACGCGGAATCCATGATGCGCGAGCTGATCGGTGAACTTCCAGACGGAGTGTACCGGTTCTCGGACCGGATGGATGACGATGGCGTGACGGACGAACCGGTGGAGATTCGCGTCGCCGTGACCGTGCGGGGCGACGAGGTCGTCGTCGACTTCACCGGGACGAGCGAGCAGCGCCCCGGTGCGATCAATGCGGTCGAGGCGATCACGCTGTCCGCCGTCTACTATGTGTTTCGGTGCCTCGTGGGACTCGACATACCCTCGAACAGCGGTTGTCTGGCGCCGATCCGCGTCGTAGCGCCCAGGGGGACTGTCGTCAACGCGCGAAGACCCGCCGCCGTCGCGGCCGGAAACGTGGAGACCTCGCAGCGGATCGTCGATGTCCTGCTTGGTGCGCTGGCGGATGCCGTCCCCGACCGCGTGCCGGCCGCGAGTCAGGGCACCATGAACAATCTGACGATCGGGGGCTGGGATCCGGAGCGGCGACGACCCTTCGCCTACTACGAGACGATCGCCGGTGGCACGGGCGGACGCCCCGACAGACCTGGCTGCAGTGCCGTCCACACGCATATGACGAATACGCTGAACACACCGGTCGAGGCACTGGAGTACGCGTATCCGCTGCGGGTGCGCCGGTACGAGATTCGCCGGGGGTCGGGCGGGTCGGGTCGGTATCCGGGCGGCGATGGCATACGGCGCGACGTGGAGCTCCTCGCGCCGGCTCGGGCCGCGATTCTCTCGGACCGACGTCGGTTTCCTCCATACGGCCTGGCCGACGGACAGCCGGGCGGTGTGGGCCGCAACGTGCTGATCGGGACCGGACAAGAGAGAGAGCTCCCGGGGAAGACGAGCCTCGACGTACGCCCGGGGGATGTGATCAGTATCCGGACCCCCGGAGGCGGCGGTCACGGCGGCTGATTCGCTGGCGTTCTGCAAGATTGTTGCGCCGGCTGCAAAGAGTTCAGAGTCCGATTTCTGGACGGCCGCGGAGAGCCGTTTCGTAAGTAGCTGACAATAAGAGAGATAGGTGGGCACCCCGGACGAGGCTCTGGTCTGAACGCTTCTTGCAAATCAGGGCGGAAGACACCCTGCGGCAGGAGAGCAACCGAGACGAGGTCCGATGTTCAACGGGAAAAAGAAGATGACCGGGTCGCGAATTCAGGACTTGCTCACGGAACTTCGATCGATCGTCGACCAGAACCCTGGCGATCCCATGATGCGAAGCCACCTTTCGCGTGGCCTGTTCAGCGCCATGACGCACGCGAGTACGGAGGGTGACAGCTCAGAGCGCGAGCGGTTGCTCGACGACCTGCGTGAGCTCGCCGCCGAATACCCCGAGGACGATGTGGTGCGTGGCAACCTCGCGCGTGCTCTTTTCAACTCGTACAACTACGCGCACGAGGACGGTGAATCGGAGAGCCGCAACTCGCTTCTGCAGGAGCTGCGAACGCTTGGGGTCGAGCATCCCCGCGATGGCACCGTGCGTGAACACCTGGCGAAGGCCCTGTTCAACGCGCTGAACTTCGCAAAGGAGGAGGGGCAGCTCGAGCGCCGTGACGCGCTGCTGGACGACCTTCGAGAGGCTTACGAGGGTTCGGGTCAGAGCGACGCGGTACGACTGAGGCTCGTGAAAGGGTTGTTCAACGCGCTGAGCCATACGGTCGATGAAGGGGAATCGGACCGTGCCGTGCGGATCCTGGATGAGCTCCGAGAGCTGTCCAGTCAACACCCGGATGATGAGGACGTCCGCACCCGCTTCAGCAAGGGTCTGGCCACAGTACTGCATCAGATGAGCCAGGCGGACGACCTCGCGATGTGCCAGCGCTTGCTCGAAGAGCTGCGTATGATGGCCGGCGCGCACCCGAGCGAGGTTTCGCTGCGCGAGAGCCTCGCGATGGGACTCTCGGATACGCTGAATTGCCTCGGCAGCGATGAGGACCCGGCACAGCGGGCCGGGCTGCTCGAGGAGTTACGAGATCTGGCTACCAGTCACCCGGAGCTCGAGTCGATCCAGGCTCGTCTGGCGAGCGGAATCGTGAGTGAGCTCAACATGGCTGGGAACGAAGCCTAGACGCTGTTTCGATCCCGTGCGACGACAGCTCGACGCGCGGGGGGCGAAGCGAACCAGGAAGTAGACCGGAGCAGTGCTGAGCCGGCGGTGGCAGGAGACTGCCACCCCGGCTCACTTTTCTTGCCCCTCCTCGTCGCCGGGCGACTCCGCCTCCATCGCTGGCTCCGAATTCTCGGCGTCATCAGACGCAGAAGAGTGCTCGCCACTGACGACCACGACGTCGCCACCCATCGACTTTGCCATCAGCAACGCCTGATCTGCCGCCTCGACGAGGGTCGTATGGTCTTCCATGTCCGGTTCGTAACTGGCGACCCCGAGGCTCACGCTCAGGTCGTGCGCCCGGCCGAACTCCGTTTCGCTAACACCTGCCCGCACACGTTCGGCGAAGCATTGGGCTCCGGAGATGCCCTCACCGGTCAGCAGCGTGAGGAATTCGTCTCCGCCCTGTCGTCCGCTCACGTTCATCGACCGCGTGTTTTGGGCGAGAACCGCCGCCACGGCCCGAAGCGCGTCATCACCAGCCGAATGACCGTGCGTATCGTTATAACGCTTGAAATTGTCGATGTCCGTCATGACGACGGACAACTCACTGCCGCGTTGACTCGCTGCAAACTCCTTGGCGAGAAACATGTCGAGAATGCGCCGATTGGGAAGCTGGGTCAGAGCATCCGTATACGCCATGTCCAGCGCGCTCTTTTCGCGCTGCCGGAAGCGGTCGCTGGACATTCCGGCGCCCAGGCTGACGAGGATGAGCACGACAATGAACACACCCAGGATCCACCAGCGTACGGTCCGGTCGGAGAGGTACGACCCGCCGACTTCGACCCCGACCAGGAGGACCATTCCCGCCGCGAGGGCCAGCGCGGCCCCTTCCCAGCCGCGGTAATACGCCAGCAGGAACGGCGGTATCAGCGCAAGGACCCACAGGAGGGCGAAGTAGTCGGGCAGGACGTCGATCCAGAAAAGGTTGACGAAGCTCGCGATCCCCAGAGCGAGTACGCTGACGAAGAGCGCGCTCAGGGGCACCTTGCGGCCCGCCATCTCCGCGAATCGGTCGTCCGCCGCACCCTGGTACAGTCCGATCGCCATCTCCTGCCTCACCTCCGTCGGGCGCAACCATTCGAGCAGCCGAGAGTCCGACTGCCCGGGGGGGGCTCGCGGAGCGCGTATGCGCTGCGTGGGCGCTGGCCCGCGGCCAGCCTAGTGTCGCATTTTCACGGGAAGTGCGTCAAGGGTGCCTCAGCCGCCGCCACCGATCGGGAGCTCGAGTCCACCCAACAGCTCGATACCGGGAGCCGGTTCGTAATACCGTCCGCCGAACGCATTGGGAACGACCGAGGCGTTGTACCGCTCGTCAAACAGATTGTCCACGCCGACGAACACTCGTACGGGAACTCCACGAGCGGTGCGGTCGAACGCGAAACGGAGATCGACGACCGCGTATGACCAGTTGACCGCCTCGTTCGCATCGTTCACTGGATAGGCATCCACCCACCGAACGTCCAGCTCCGATGTGAGGCCGAACGGGACTGTGTGTCGCAGGCCCAGCGTGAGCCACTGGTCGGGCACCCCCGGCTCGGCGTTGCCCGAGAAGTCGCCTTCGGGTGTGACGAAGTCCTCGAAGCGCAGCCGCTGGCGCGTGTAGGCGAGACGCGCGTCCAGGCCCGCCAGCGGGGACCACCCGAGTCCAGCCTCGACGCCCCGCCGCTCGAGCTCGCCCGCGTTGCGGAAGAACGTCTCCTCACTGGGCCCCTCGAAGGGAACCAGGGCGTCGCGGACCCGGGAGAGGAAGAACCCGATCGTGTAGCCGAATCGCGCCCGCGACAGCGAGCCCCGCAGCCCCACTTCGACGCTGCGCAGCCTCTCCGGACGCAGGTCCGGGTTGAACCCCCCACGGCCGTCCGGTCGGTTCGAGAGCTCGTTGGTCGTGGGGGTCTGGAAGGCGGTCGATACGTTGCCGAAAAGGTTGAGGCTCGGGGTGGCGGCGAATGTGAGCCCGACCGATGGGCTGAACTCCGTAAACGTCCGCGCGTCCCCGTCATCCCCATCATCGAGGAAGCGGTCCTCCACGTCGAATCGATAGGTGTCGACCCGGCCCGTCGCGCTCAGCGTCCAGCGGGTCCCCAGCCGGAGCTCGAGCTGCACGAAGGGACCCACCCCGAGGACGGCCTCTCTCTGGTCCAACAGGAGATCGCCCGCAATGGCTCTCTCCTCGGGCGCCGGGATGCCGAGGTTCTCTCGCTCCACCCTCTGATCTCGCTGGAGCTCGACATCCACCCCGCCGAGCCAGTGGAGCGCCGGTTGCGAGCCGTCGCCCCCGTCCAGAGCGACGTCGCCCTGCCATGCGGCGCGAGCCCCGCCGGCCAAGCGATCGAGCCGAATGATGCGACCGGGAATGGCGTTCCACAGGTCGCGCCACGCGATCCAGCCAGCCGAGCGCAGACGGTTCGTGCGGGCGAGCGGCAGGTCGAGCGAGAGGCCGCCCTGCACCTGGGTCGTCCGCTCGCCGACGCCCTGCTCGACGATAAAGGATCTAACGCTGCGCGGCGCGGTTCGCGCCGTCTCCTCGTCGAGCGAGCTCGGACTTCGGGCAAACGGCGTGTGGTAGAGGCTGAGGATCCCGCGCAGCCGCCCCTCGCCGATCGCATGGCTGACGGCGATGTTGCCGCGCGCGACCCGGGCATCCGCGTGGTTTCGGAATCCTTCGGTGTCCAGGTACGTACCGCTTGCCACGTAGCCCAGCCCTCCCACCCGTCCCGTCGCCTTGAGTCGCGCCTGCACGAAACCGTACGCCCCACCGAACAAGGCGGGAGTGACGCGTGTTTCAGCGCCCGGCAACTCCGTTTCGACGCTGATCACGCCACCCGCCGCGTTTCCGTACAAGGCCGCCGCCGGGCCGCGGATCACCTCCACCCGTCCGGCGGACGCCAGATCGAGATTCGTGAGTGTCGACTGACCGTCGGGGAGAGTGAGCGGAATGCCATCCGCCAACACGCGGACTCCGCGCACTCCGAACTGGGCACGAGCTCCGACCCCTCGAACCGTGAGTCGGTCGCCGACGGCGAAGTTTCGCCGATTGCCCACGAAGACACCGGGCGCGAACCGCAACGACTCGTCGAGCGACAAGGCTCGCCGCGGTCCCTGCAGGAGATCCCGTCCCAACACGCTCACGGCGAAGGGGAGACGGGCGACCGGCGCGAGCGACCGGGTGACGCTGACGGCAATCTCGTCCGAGCGATAGACCGGGATGGTGTCAGCGCCCTGGCCACGAAGAGAGTCCCGTGTGCTCGGAGCCTGGGCCCGAACCGGCAACGGGCCGATCAGCAGCATGCCAATCGACGTTCCGAGGGCCAGGCCGAGGACCAGGCCGATCAGTCCGCGCGATCTCGGCCGCGGGCGCCGGGTGCTCACGAGGCGCCCGCCGGGGCGGCTTCCATGGGCGGCGCCTGTGCGAGCTCGAGCTGCTGCCCCCGGAAGAGTCGAGCGTACAGACCGTCCCGCGCGAGCAGCGCAGCGTGCGTACCCTCTTCTACCAGGCGTCCCCGGTCGAGCACGAGCAGCCGATCCGCCCGTTGCACGGTGCGCAGCCGGTGCGCGATGATCAACGTCGTTCGACCCTGCATCACCGCCTCCAGCGCGCCCTCGACCAACCGCTCGCTCTCGGAGTCCAGGCTGCTGGTCGCCTCATCCAGAATGAGAACGCGTGGCGCCTTGAGGACGACGCGTGCGATCGCGATTCGCTGTCGCTGCCCCCCGGACAGGCGGACGCCACGCTCGCCGACGCGAGTCTCATAGCCGTCGGGCAATCGGAGAATGAACTCCTCCGCCTGTGCCGTTCTGGCTGCCGCTTGCACCTCCTCGAGATTCGCGCCGGGCCGACCGTACGCGATGTTGTCCGCCACGGTGCCCCCAAACAGAGGGTATTCCTGCGGCACGATGCCGATCGAGCCGCGCAGCTCCGTGAGGCGCTGGCAGCGTACGTCCACGCCGTGAACGTTCACCGTGCCGCGCGTCGCGTCCCAAAAGCGGGGCAGGAGCGCGGCCAGAGTGCTCTTGCCGGCTCCACTCGGCCCCACCAGCGCCACGACCTCTCCGGGCCGGAGATTCGCGTGGATCTCTCGCAGGGCCCACGGCTCGTCCGCTCCGTACCGAAACCACACGTCGTCCAGTTCGATCTCGCCCTCTCGTCCACGCGCCACCGCTCGGGGTTCGCCAGGGTCCCGGATGCCCGCCTCCGTGTCGAGCAGCTCGAACACCCGCCGCGCCGCGCCTTGCGCCTCCTGGTACGCCCCCCACAGAGACGCGAGCGCCGTGATGGCGGCCGCCACCTGGAACGCGTACAGGAGGAAGGAAACGAGCTGGCCGGCCGTGATCTCGGCCGTGACCACCAGGCGACCGCCCTGCCAAAGCACGATCACGATGCCGCCGAACGCGACGAAGGTGAGAGCGCCGAACAGGAGACCTCTCGCGAAGGCCCGTCGCAGCGCGGCCGCAAGCGCCGCGCCGATGCGCTCGGCGTACCGTTGACGCTCCAGGTCCTCGCGCACAAAGCTCTGGACGATCGGGATCTGAACGAGTGCCTCCTCGGCCGAAGCTTGCGCGTCGGCGATTCGGTCCTGCACGACCGTGCTTCTCGCACGCAGATAGCGCCCGAACGTGAAGGCGAGCAGCACGACCGCCGGTGCGACCGCCAGCGTCGTGAGGGTGAGCTGCCAGTGCAGGAGCGTGAGCAGCGTCAGTCCTCCGAACAAGTACAGCATCTGACGCAGGAGCTCGGGCATCTGGTGGCTGAGAACCGTCTGCAGCGTGGCGCAGTCGGCCGCGAGTCGGCTGGTCAGCTCACCGGAGGGCCGCGTTTCGAAGAAGCCCGGCTCCAACCTGAGGAGATGAGAGAAGAGATCCGTGCGTAGACGGGCCACGACCCGCTCGCCGGTGGCCGACAGCAGGTAGACGTCCAAGAAGTTGAACAGACCCTGCACGGCGAAGAGGGCGAACAGCAACAGCGCGAGATCCCGGAGTCGCGGCAGGCTCCTCTCGAGGAAGGCAGCGTCCATCAGGTAGCGCACGATGAGTGGAAACGCGAGCCCGATGATCGCGCTGAGGACGAGCAGAACGGCCGCCATCGCAAGCGGTCCTCGATGTGGCGTGAGCCGCGGTGCCAGACGCTGCAGCGCGAAGAGCGAAATCGACCGTCTTCGTGGTGACATGGAGCTCCGTACCTGAACCGCCTTCCAGCCCGGCTCCACCTCGCCAGCCGAGCTAAGGGAGGCCATCTTCGCACGGTGGGCGCACGGTGCGCAATCGCGGCAGCTCGCCGTTTCGAATATCGGACTGGAGTGAGATGAGGTGAACATCATGGGACGTTCCCCGAGCGTGCGCGGCTGGCGCTGGCTGGGAATCGGAGCCGCCCTCGTCACGTATCTGCTCGTCACCCTGGGCGGCATCGTGCGCATCACGGAAAGCGGAATGGGCTGCGGGGACGACTGGCCGCTGTGCAACGGGGCCCTGATCCCGGCCATGGACCTGCCGACCTTTATCGAGTATTCCCACCGGATCGTCGCCGCCGCGGTGGCACTGCTGGTGGCAGCGATGGGCCTCGTAGCCTGGCGATCCCGCTCGAACGCCGCATGGCGGCCGCGACGCCGGATTGCCGTGTGGGCCGTCGTCCTGCTCGTCGTGCAGATCCTGCTGGGGGCGATCACGGTCTGGCTCGAACTGCCGCCTGCCTCGGTCGTGCTCCACCTCGGGACCGGGATGGCCTTGCTGGGTGTTCTGGTGGTCGCCGCCTGCCAGGGGTTGGCCGGCGAGCGAGTCGGGAAGCACCTGCGGGACGGGGCCGTGCGCTTCGCCTGGGGGATGACAGGGCTCGGGCTGATCATCCTGCTTGCGGGGGCGCTGGTCGCGAATCTCGGGGCGGCGCCGGCCTGCCAGGGTTTTCCCCTTTGCAACGGAGATTGGCTGCCGGCCAGAAACTGGCGCATAGAGCTTCATTGGCTGCACCGCACGCTCGCCTACCTGTTTGCCCTCGCGACCTTCTCGCTTCCGATCCTGGCCGCACGTCGTCGGCCGGGCGACATGGCGACGCGGGCCTCGTCGTGGGTCGTCGTGGCGGTGGCCGTCGGTCAGGTCGCCGTGGCGGCGGCGATGGTGCTGGCGGGTCTGCCCGACGGCCTGCGGGCGCTTCACGTGGCGATGGGAGCCGGGGTGTTCGCGGCGCTGGTGGCGCACGCCTGGCTTGTCGCGCACCCTGCGGCGCCGACCTCGTAGCGGCAGGCTTCAGAGCACGCGGATCGCAGTCTAAGAGAATACAGGCGGCGGGACCGCAACAACCCACGGCCCCGCGGCCGGGAGAGGGCCTTCTCTCATGCGGCTCATACGGCCTCGAGGAGCGCCACGTGTCCCAGCCCGCCGGCGGCGCACACGCTCACCACGGCGCGCGAGCCCGCCGGCTTGTCCTTCAGCTCCCACACGGCCTGCGACAGAAGCCGCGCGCCGGTTGCGCCGAACGGATGGCCGAGGGCGATGCTCCCACCGTTGGGGTTCATCCGCTCCATCGGAAAGCGACCGAGGTCATGGTCCACGCGAGCCCGCTCGCTCAGCCACTCTCGATCTTCGAAGGCCTTGATGTTGCAGAGGACCTGGGCGGCGAACGCCTCGTGAATCTCCCACAGCTCCACGTCCTCGTACCCGAGGTCGTGACGGGCCAACAGTCGCGGAACGGCCAGCGCCGGTGCCATGAGGAGCCCCTCGCGGCGCGGATCGACGCCGGCTTCCTCCCAGTCCAGCAGGCGGGCTCGGGGCAGCGAATCCGGAAGTCGATCGAGACCCTCGGAGCTCGCGATCCAGCATGCCGCCGCTCCATCGGTCAGTAGAGACGAGTTTCCTGCCGTGAGCGTCCCGCGCTGCCGGTCGAAGGCGGGGCGCAAGCGGGCCAGCTGTTCCAGGCTGGAGTCGGAGCGCGGGATCGGGTCACGATCCACCGCGTAAGTGCCGGGGGTGACCAGCAGAGGACGATAGAACGCGCCGCTCTCCGCCACCGCGCGCCGATGGCTCTCCAGGGCGAGCCGGTCCTGATCCTCTCTCGGGACCTTCCACTCCTTCGCCATTCGCTCGGCGTGCTGGCCCATGGTGAGTCCCGTGGTTCGTTCGGCCACGGCCGGGATGGAGATACGGAGGTCGCGCAGACGCAGCTGGCCGAGCGTTCGCACCGCTCGCACGGGACGGCCCGCCGACCCGGCACGACGGAGGGTGCGGCTCAGGCCTCTGGAGAGTCCGATCTGCGTGTCCGAGACGGCTTCGACTCCGCCGCACAGCGCGAGCGCGACACGGCCGGTGCGCACCTGTCCGGCCGCGTGGGTGGCGGCCGCGAGGCTGGTCGCGCAGGCCTGAACAATCGACTGGGCAGGCACCGACGCGTCCAGACCCGCGTCCAACCACACTTCACGCGCCCAGCTGCTAACCGACAGACTGGGGATGACGGCTCCCCAGAGGGCAAGGTCCACACGATGTGAACGCCCCGGTCCCGGGCCCGACTCGCCCGCCACGGTTTGTTGAACGACGGGCACCGAGCCCTGCAGAGCGTCCAGCGAGCCAAGCTCGCGGTCGATCTTGCAGAAGGGACTGCGCAGTCCGGGCAGCACGAAGACATGTGCGGCGTCGCTCATTGTGGACTCT
>JBDHLB010000009.1:0-72531 GCA_039586095.1 Gemmatimonadota bacterium | reverse complement strand
ACGAGTACTCGGAGATCGCGAGAGACCGTGCCTCCCGTCCCATCGTGATCTGCCTGTCGACCGACGAGAGAACGAGCCTCACGGCGGCGGCCATGGCTTCGCCATCGGCCGGTGCCGTCAGCTCGGCGCACTCCGGTCTTGTGTAATCCGGCGTGCCACCGGTGTCGGTGCTGACGATCGGGAGGCCCGCTGCGAGCGCCTCCAGCAATGCGTTGTTCGCACCCGACGCGACGAGCGGCAGCAGGAGCAGGTTGGCTCTCTGGTATGCGGAGCGCAGCTCCTCGTCCGAGAGTCGACCGGCCCATCGGACATTGGGTCGCGCCCGAAGACGCTCGAGCGCGCTTGCCTGGGGGTGGGGACCGCAGTCGGGAACCACGAGCTCGAAGCGTATGTTCCGGTGCGATTCACCGAGAACGCTGATCGCGTGATCCAGGGTTTCGAAGTCTCGCTGCCAGTGTCCCACCGTGAGGCACACGGGCTCTTCACGGCCAGCTGTCGCGTGTCGGTCGGCGTCGCTCGCGGGGCGAAAGAACTCGACGTCTACGCCGTGCGGGATGTAGCGGACAGGCACATCCGCCTCGCTTCGAAAGAACTCCGCGTCCTCCCGGCTCAGAACGACCAGAGCATCGACCCCCCGGAAGAACTCCCTCACGTCGTACGCGCCTCGCGCTCCCCAGCGGGGCACGGACGGAGGTACGGGCTCCGTCCACCACGCCTTAGACTGGTGGACGGTGACCACCAGCTTCGAGCCGTACCGTACGTTGCGAAGAAGACCGAGGTTGTTCTCCCCATAGAGAACGTGCACCAGGCGGGGTTCTCCGCCCAACAATCGAAACGCCTCCTCCTCGCTCGCTGCGGACGAAGAATCGTAGAACTCCGAACCCCCGGCCAGTGACCGGATGCGGCGCAGAAACCGGGTCTCTTCGGGCGTCTCCGGAGTCGCTTCCTCGCGCCACAAGCTCGCGGCTCTCAAGCCTGGCACGTCCGAGAGCGCTTCACACAGCTGATCGTACCCGCTGTGAGCGCCCATGTGAGAGAAACGCTCTCGAATCCACAGGACCTCGGGCAGGCCCGCAGCGCGCCTATCCATGGGCCGCGCTCCTCGCCTCCCGGGGCTGGCTGCGCAGCACGTCTGCCATCAGACGGGTCACATCCTTGGACACGGACCGTCGATCATAGAGCCGCGTAGCGACCGCACGGGCGCTGACTCCGAGCCGTGCGCACAGAGCGTCGTCCTCCAGGAGCCGCACACAGGCTTCGGCGAAAGAGTCGGCGTCATCACGCAGCAGTACGTCTCGCTCGTTGAGGAACTCCAGTCCCGCGGCGCCGAACGGGGTGGCGACGACAGGCCGCCCATGGGCGGCGGCTTCGATGATCTTGATGCGCGTTCCTGCACCACGCTCGATCGGACAGCAGAAAACGCGGGCACGCTGGTACAGTGCCCGCAGGTCCTCGACGAAACCGGTGATCTCCACGCCCGCGACAGGTGAAGCATGCTCCGGGATCCGCTCGGGTGCTGGGCCCGCGATGACCAGAATCGCCTCCGGCACCATCCGTCGCACGCGGGGCAGTACCTCGTGCATGAGGAAGCGAGCTGCGTCGACGTTGGGCTGGTACCAGAAGGAGCCGAGAAACAAGAGGACCGGATCGTGACCCAGCGGGAGAGCATCCGGAACTTGAACGGCATTCGGAACCGTGATCACCTCGGATCCCGGAACCCGGTTCTTCAACAGGTCTCGGTCCTCGTCCGCGCACACGTAGGTCTGGGTGGCCAGACGTACGGCCTGTCTCACGCTCCGGTTCAGCGTCCGGCGTGCCGCTCGACGCCGGAGGTCCAGGGGGGAGCCCGCACCGGACTCCATCTCGCGATCGAGCTTCCGATCCTCCACGTCATTCAAGTCGAAGAAGATGGGTGGCAGATCGGAGCCGCTCAGGAGGAGCGGCGCCATCGCGCCGAGCGTGTGCGCGAACACCGCTTGCGGACGATGCTCCAGACGCTGTCGCACGGCTGCGACCTGGGCCGGGCCACTGGTCTGGAACGAGACTCTCTCCGGATAGTAGCTGACTGCACCGGCGGCGAGGCAGTGAGCCTGGCGAGCCCACACGCGCGGCAGGCGAACACCGCCCTCGGGTTCCCACCTGGCGCAAAAAGAAAGCTCGCGAAGAGCTTCCCACCTGTCTCTCAGCCGTTCGACATGAGCGCGGAGGTGATTGTCGGATGGACGAGAGCGAGGTGGAACGAAGAACAGCATGTCTAAGGCTGCGAGGGGCGTGATGGCATCGACGAAGAGTCCCATCCGCTGAAAGCTGCCGACGACGTCTTCGGAAGTGGACGGGAAGTACTCCGACAGCAGCAGGACGCTGGGTCGGTCGTCTTTGACCGGTCCACGATCATCGGGTGAAGCCCCGCTGCTCACGACCACGGCTCGCGCGGGCTAGGCGCGGACTGCAATGCTGCGCTGGTGTTTCGAGCGGTGCATCGCCCGGGCATAGTCGTACGCATCGCGATAGCCGTGTGCCACCGAGGTCCAGGTGCGATGCTTCCTCACCCAGTGAGCCGCCTGCTGACCCAGCCGGGCTCGCGTTTCCGGACTGCGGCACAGATCCAGGCAAGCCGCAGCCAGAGCTTCTTCGCTTCCCGCCTTGAACGACAGCGCGGTCTCGTTCTCGACGATCATCTCCCTTAGCGCCGCCACGTCGCTGACGACGAGCGCCCGCCCGGTCGCCATGGCCTCGTAGGGTTTGATCGGAGTGACGATTTCGCAGACACGGTACGGCAGCCGCGGGACCACGAACACGTCGATCAGCGAGTACATGCCCAGGACCTTGTCGTGGCTTACCCGCCCCACCAGTCGGACGGCGTCGCGCACGTTCGACTCGGCGACTGACTCGTGGAGCCTTCTCGCCCACCGCCCATCACCGACGATGAGGAGTCGGGCCGTCGGAATCTCCCTGTGCACCCTTGCAAACGCGCGGACCAGCTGGTCCAGGCCCTCATAGGCGGAAATCGATCCCACGTATCCGATGACCGGGCCATCACCGAGAGCGAGTTGCTCGGCGAGACCAGCATCTCGCTCGAGCACCGG
This sequence comes from Gemmatimonadota bacterium, assembly GCA_039586095.1. Lineage (GTDB taxonomy): Bacteria > Gemmatimonadota > Gemmatimonadetes > Palauibacterales > Palauibacteraceae > JBDHBD01. Next base: position 69,445 of record JBDHLB010000009.1, on the reverse strand, counting down.
GAGTCGGCCGGGATCGATCGCGTTGGGGACGAGGAAGATCTTCTCCGCCGATATGCCGCGACCCACCAGTTCATTCTTCATGGTCTCGGACAGCGTGACCACGGCATCGGCGGCCACACAGCACCGCGTCTCCGCTCCTCGATGCGCCGCATACTGGTTTGAATCGGACGCAACGCGACCGAGCGAGAGATCGGTCTCCTCCCAAAGTCCGCGGACCTCGTACACGTGGGGAATGCCGAGCGCCTGTGCGGCGGAGCCGGCGGCGAGTGCGTTGAGGTGGTTCGAATGCGCGTGGAGGATTCCCGGAAAGACCTGCTGGGCGAGCTCACCCAAATACTGAGAGTAGCGCGTCAGATACACATCATAGGGCTGCCGCGCGTCCCATCGCGCATACGCCGTCTTCTTCTCCCGCCTGATCTCTTCACGCTCGGAGAACGGAATGAACTTGGCCAGTCGATGGTACGGTATCCCGTCCAGTTCCTCGACTTCTGCAAAGTGTGGAGCCGGTTCAGCGAGCGGAAAACCGGGAGCCGTGGCAGCGATCGGCGCAAATCCCAGATCTCTCTGGGCCTTGAGAAGGTAGTGGGTCCGATACGTGTACCCGCACCGTCGCTGAGGCAACGACATCGCCAGGGCGTGCAGCGGTCGCGTCTCACGATCGGACACGGCCCCCCGCACCGCACCGAGGGATACGGGGGCGTAGAATCCATTTCGGTAGACTCGGAGCGTTCCTTGGATACACTCGGAAAGGCGTGTCAGCCCCACGTCCGCCGGATCGATCTGTCGGCCGCGCCGCGTGAGACCGTCCGCCTCCCGCCACCTGCCGCTACCCCACGAAACCAGCGCATGGTTGAACAGGATCCGCGTGTCGTCGGGTGCAAGCTCCGTCGCGCGTCCCAGCAGTCGCAGCGCGTCCGTCGTATCGCCCAGCTCAGCGAACACCCTCGCGGACTCGGAGAGTTGCTCCGCGTCCAGCGGCCCGTTCGACACCAGCTCATGGAGTCTTCTGCGAACCTCGATCGCGTGCTTGGCTGCCTCCGCTTCCAGCCCTTCCCTCAAGAGCGTCGACATGCGATCCAACAGCTCGCTGCAGCCATCGAGTCGAGCAGCCGAGAATCGTCGAAGTTTCATAGACAATCTGGTCCTCGGGACTTGTTCGGGGTTTCTGACGGTTTTGACGCGAGCCCAGACATCGCTCCGATACAATATCTACGCCATAGAACGCGTCGTCAGACTCGCTGCGCGGCCCTGCCCGAAGGCAACGTCTGCGCTGGCATTTGTGGGTCTTCCGAGGTCGGAGGCCAGCTCGGAGCAGAGTGCGCCGAAGCTCACGTGTGGCGCCGATCCTACAACCTCTGCCCCTGAGTCGGAAAGCGCCGGTAGACGGCGAGACAGCGCTCGAAGGCTTCCCTCACCTCATCGGAGAGCCTCTCGGCTCCTGATCCCGCTGCCCTTCGAAAGTAGATGAGGGTCTCGAAGACCCAACGATGTTGGCGGGCTCGCAGCGAGACCACGGGAGCGGCTTCCAGGGTCTCTCCGTCGAGTGAGGTCCAGCCTCGGATCGTCGGCGAGGTCAGGCCTTCGAACGTGGTATGCTCCAATGAATCGGGTCGCCGAGGGGCAATCACCAGCTGGTCCCTGGCTCGCTTCGGAGAGGACACGAGATACGCCGTGTCGAGCCAGGACACGCGCCTGTCGGGAGCGAGCTGGAAGAGCAGCTCGTAGTCATGCTCGTCCTCCGAGCCGGGAACATCCACGGTATCGCGGACAAAGAGCCGAGCGTCATCGAAGAAGAGAATCTCGCGAAGGTGGCGTCCGATGCCGTCGTACTCACAGCTGGCAGCCGCGTAGACGTCGTCGGCCAGACGGTGACATCTTGTGATTCCCGCGATCGCTCCATGCAACGAATCCCGCGAGCCCTGGCTCTCCCCTCCGTCAAACAGAACGAGATTGTGCGCAGCTGCCCCGCGGAGGTGCCGCCAGTACGACTCCGCCCCCTCGCGTCGCCACAGCGTCCCGGAATCCACGATCCAGCGTTCACCATACCCGTACAGGCAAAAGGACAGGATATCGGCGTGTCGATGGGCGGCCGCTGGTGCTGCAGCCTTCAGTGCAAAGTGCACAGTGTCGCCGAACGTTTCCCGACCGCGCCAGCCATCCCTCACGAAAAGGTAGCCGCTCTCCCGAAAGAGTCCGACGGTATCGGATTGCGGGGGTCGCGGACCCTCACGGCCTTGCGTGAACGAGTAACGAGCCAGCTCTCCTCCCTCGAGTTGATCGGGCACGGTCATCTCTCGCCCGCCGGCCTTCCCATCGGGCATCCAGGTCGCTTTGTGCTGGGTATCCGTATCGCCAAAAAGCGGAAACTCGCCGTTCGGCAGCACGGCGTGAGCCAGGTAGCGATAGCCGCGCTCGATCAAGCCTGGCAGGTTCGGCAGTGCGTCGTGTACGCGTGGCTGCACGAGCGACACGGCTCGATCGAGCAGGACGAGGGCGTATCGATGGTACAGCGGGCTGTTCTCTCTGTGAACTCCCTCGTCCGTAAAACCGAACCGTGCCTCGTCGTCCAGTCGGGCAAGTGCTGTCTCGCGCCACACTCGGCCTCGGGCAAACTCGGGAAACGCCGTCGCGGCCTGCAGCAGTGCTACGGCCTGGCAGAGGCCATGATTGTGATGGCGCGTGTAGAACGACTCGAGGCTGAGAACCTCCGCGTGCAAGTGGATCGCGGAGAGCAGTCGGCCGACCCGGCGCTCGCTCTGCGCTCGAACCGCGCGACGCTGCCAGAGCAGCACCATCTGCGTCAAGCGGTTCGCCGTCGTGTGATCGTGCCACGACTTGTCACTGGGCGGCGTCGCCGTCGTGTTGTGCCGGATCCAGCTGTCGGCGAGCTCTGCCGCCGTTCGAAGAAAAGGCTCCCGACCTGTCTCTACGAAGGCTCCCAGGAGCTGCTCGACCGCTCTCAGACTGTGAAGATAGAACCGCCAGTTCGAGCTCTCGAACGGGTCCTCGGACCACGTGAGTCGCCCCGGTAGCCGGACAGGAGGGTGCGAGGGAAAAGTGTAGATGGATCGCTCGACTATTCCGTTGGCCGCATCCACCGATGGACACCAGTACCAGGTGGCTGCATCGTCCCGCATTCCCGTGTGCGCGTCGGTTCGCAGGAAGTGGTCGCGCACATGGCGTGCATCGGCTACCAGGCCGACGTCGTCTCCATCGATCGTGATTCGAAGCCTATCGGGTCGAAAGCCCCCGACCAGGTCCTTCCACGACAACTCATTCATCGGTATCCACCGGTCGAGCTCCGGGCTCGTGAAAGAGCCGCACAATCTGCTTCGCAACGGTACTCGTATCGAATCGGGACGCCCACTCCTTCACGGATCGAGACAGCTTCGGGAAGCGGTCCGGATCCGTGGCCCAAAGGATCTGCCGCGTGGCCTGCTCGACGTCGGAGAACACGTAGCGGGCCGGATACAGTCTGTCGGCGCCAGGCCAGTCGCGGATGACCGGCACGGCTCCAGAGGCCATACCCTCTGCCACGGCCTGGTGCGAGCCCTCGGAGTCGCTGGTCGAGAGAATGACGCCGAACCGTGAATACCAGGCCGGCATGTCATCCGTGTAGTCCTCGAACGAGATGGACGATCGGTGTGGCGACGCTTCCACAGACCGGAGAAACTGGTTCACGAATGCCCGCTCGGCCGGTTTGTTCCAGACCCAGTCCACTTGCTCGGGACGTCGGCCGATGAAGGTGAGCTGAAATCGGGGTTCCGTAGCTTTGAGACGCTCGAAGATCTGGAGCACCACGTCAGGTCGCTTGCGCATCGGCGCATACTTGACGACACCGATCCGGAAACGGGCGTCGGCCGGCTTCGGTCGGTCGAAGCGCCCGGTATCGAACAGGTTGGGGATGAAATGGAACTTGTCCCGTTCCGTCAGTCCTGCGGACCGTAGCTCATCTCGGAAATGGGGCGCGATGGCAATGGCCGCATCCACGGCCTCCCAGTCGACCTGAGGAACGTATCTGGTGCGTGGACGTCCGAAGAACTCCTGTCGGTGGAAGCGCAGGAGCAGCTTCTGGTTGGCCCGCTTGCGCTTCGAGTACCACACGGCGTTGCCCAGACACCACTCGCAGAAGATGACATCCGCCGCAGCCACGCAACGCTCGCTCGAAGCCTCGTCGTGAAATCGGTGCCCCTTCCACAGGTCGACGAGCACGTTGTACTGCGGGTCCGACCGCAGATACTCGATCAGTGGATCCACGAAGTGGAGGAGGTGGCCGGCGAACACGACGGTCAGGGGAGCGGAGATCTGGCCCGAATCGGGGTTCCTGGCCTCGGGCGTGTGGCTCGATTTGGGCATAGAATGTGCTTTCCTGACCTCGGGACCGGATCCAGGCCAGCCAATGACGAAGCGGCGGCATCTGAAGCAGGCCAACGCAGATTCTGGACCGGAAACGAACGATTCTGGCAAACGATGGAGAGACATTGTACGGATCTGAGACGACGAGGCCACCCACCTCCGACCCGGGCGCTCGACGGGTCGTCGAGGAAGGGATCAGCTGGCTGTGCCGCGCCCAGGATTTCTCGGCGACGGGCGACGGGGGCGTGGCGAGCTTCTTCCACCGCGAGGACGGGTGGTCCACATCGTACCCGGAAACGACGGGCTACATCGCTCCGACCCTGCTCGACCACGCTCTCCGGAAGGGCGACGGCGGGTTGCGTGACCGAGTGCGTCGTATGCTCGATTGGCTGGTTTCGATCCAGTTCGAGAGCGGGGCGTTTCGAGGCGGTCGGATGGGGGTCGTGCCCGTCGTGCCTGTCACCTTCAATACCGGGCAGATTCTCATCGGTCTCGCGGCCGGCGTGAAGGAGTGGGGATCGCGTTACCGACAGTCGATGCGGCGGGCCGCGGATTGGCTCGTCGACACGCAGGATGACGATGGCGCATGGTCGGTGAATCCGTCGGCGTTTACGGCGCCCGGGGCGAAGACATACGAAATTCAGACTTGCTGGGGCCTGTTCGAGGCGGCTCGCATCGACCCGGACCGTGGATACGCCGAAGCGGCCCGGGCGAACATCGACTGGGCGCTGGGCCTTCAGCTCGAGAACGGCTGGTTCGAAGCGTGCGACCTGCGGACGTTCGAGCGACCGGTGACGCACACGATCGCTTATGCCTTGCGGGGTGTGCTGGAGGGCCATCGGTTTCGGCCCGAGGAAGCGTACTTGAGAGCGGCGCGACGAACGGCCGATGCGCTGATTCGCGTCATGGACGCTGATGGTTTCATACCGGGTCGCCTGGACCGGACCTGGCGAGCGGCGGCTCACTCGGCTTGCCTGACGGGCACGGCACAGATCGCCTGCTGCTGGTTCATGCTGTATGACTTCACGGGCGACTCGAAATACCGGGATGCCGCGCTCCTGGCGAACCGATACGTACGGCGGACGATCATGCTCGAGGGATCGCCCGGTGTGAGAGGCGGCGTCGCCGGGTCGTGGCCAATCGACGGCGATTACATGCCGAACAGGCTGCCCAACTGGGCGTGCAAGTTCGCGGTGGACGCGAACGTCATGGAGGTACAGGCCCGGGAAGCACGGGCGGTCCGGGAGAAGAGAGCCAGCGTGGCCCTCGACCGCGCCGCGCCAATAGCGGAAGCTGACCGCGCCTCCGAGGCGCAATGAGCGGTCGTCCCGACCTGTTCTCCGAGGCATTGGACCGCTTGCCGCTCAGGGACCGGATCATCTTCGTTCACAGCTCATGGAGCAAGATGGCGTCAGTCGCAGAATCGCCCATGCAGCTTCTCGACGCCCTGTGCGGTGCCGTCGGCGAGGGCGGCACGCTGGTCATGCCCACCTATCCGATGCGGGGCCGGTCGGCCGTGTACCTGGCGAGTAGCCCGAGTTTCGATTGGCACCGCACACCCTCACAGACCGGACTCCTGACCGAGCTGTTACGTCGCATGCCCGGTACTCGGAGAAGCCTGCACGCCACGCACGCTGTGGCCGCCCGTGGTGCTCGCGCCACCGAGCTCACGGAAGGTCACGAGCTCTGCCCCACCCCGTTCGACGAGAACTCGCCCTTTCAACGCATGCACGCGGGCGAGGCTCTGGTTCTCAACCTGGGCGTACGTCTCATGACGTTCCGACACCTGGCGGACCACCTGCTGCAGGACTCGCTGGAGCACGATGTGTACTCGAAACGTCACGTCCGCGTGCTCCTCGTCGACGAGCACGGGAATGAGCGCTGGATGGAGACGCGCGGACACAACCCTGAGATCACCTGCAATAGGGAGATCGTGCTGAAGAGGCTCCGGGACGAGGGCGCAACGATACACGTCGCGGCTGGAATCGCCGAGATGGAACTGATCCCGGTGAGGGCCTACATCGCTCGTCATCACCGGTGCTACAGGGAGGGCGAGCTTCGCTTCTTTCGCAGAAAAGAAGTCGACCCTCGGTCTGTAAACAGCCCATGAGCAATTCGGTACCGCACGAAGGCGGCGGACCTGTGGATCTGGAGAAGCGGCTCAGAAAACTCATGGCTGAGCAGACGGGCGGTGCCGTGTCGTGGAAGGAGATCGAGCGGGACACGCCGATCGTGGGTCAGGGGATCGGGCTCAGCTCCCTCGACACGGTGAGTCTGATGATACGGATCGAGAACGAGTTCGACCTGTTTCTCGAGGCAGAGGAGTTCGCCGAGAGCCTCGAGAGCTTCGGGTCCCTCGTGGAGGCGGTGCGCCGCAAGATCGAGGCGGTGGCTGCCACGGGAGAATCGCATGCGTTCTAGCGCGAATACCCTGGGCGACCGTTTCCGGCTTGCGGCGGAAGCGAATCCGCAGCACCCGGCGATTCTCTGGAAGTCGAATGCGATCACGTACGGCGAGCTCGCACGCGGCGTGGCTCAACTGGCCAACAGGTTGCGCGAATCGGGCGCGGGCTCCGGGACCAGGGTCGCGATCGCCCTGCCCAACGGTCCGGCGTTCATCCGGGCGTTCTTCGCCACCGCGCACGCAGGAGGCGTCGTGGTGCCGATCAACCCGGTGCTCACCGAAACGGAAATGGCGTCGTTGCTGGGCGACGCGGGCGTCGAGTTCTTCATCACGGACGCGGATCTTCACGAGCGCTGCACGGCCGCACTCCTGACGGCCCGCGGTGAGGACCGCGAGGCCGTGTTCGAGGTGGACGACGACGATGCTCCGGATGCCTCGGGTGAAGGCGAGGGAAAGGCGATACCTTGGTCGGAGGCGGCGGCGACATCGGATGACCCCGTCCTCTACCTCTACTCTTCGGGCAGTACCGGGAAGCCGAAGCGAATCGTTCGGACGCACTTCAACCTGTTGTACGAGACGGATCGGCTTACAAAGGCACTCGGCTTTTCGCCGGAGGTCCGCGTGATCGGCGTGGCGCCGTTTTCCCACGTGAACGGCCTCACGCGCAGCATGCTGGCGTCGATGGTCTCCGGGGCGACGCTCGTGCCACTTCCCAGGTACGAGCGACGGTCCGTGGCGCGCGCCATCGAGGAGCATCGGATCAACATCTTCATCGGCGTCCCGTTCATGTTTCAGGTGCTGGCGGAGAGCCGGTGGCCAGAGCCAGTCGATTTCTCTTCGCTGCGCCACTGCTTCAGCTCGAGCGCCCCGCTTCCGCAGGCGGCCAGCGTCGCCTTCAACGATCGATATGGACTGTTCGTGCGCCAGCTCTATGGTTCGAGCGAGACGGGGACCATCGCTCTCAATCTGGCAGACGACCCGCGGGAGTCACTGGAGTCGGTAGGACTCCCGATCGAGGGCGTGGAGGTAGAGATCTTCGGCGAGGATGGCACACCGGCGGTACCGGGAGAGGAAGGCGACATCGGGATCCGCAGCCCTGCGGCGACGACTTTGTACCCTGGCCTTCCCGAGGCGACGGCCAAGGCTTTCCAGGGGGGCTTCTTCTTTCCCGGAGACGTCGGACGTAAGGACGCAAACGGCAACATCTGCCTGATCGGGCGGAAGTCGCTCTTCATCAACTGCGGGGGCTACAAGGTCAATCCCTATGAAGTCGAGCAGGTCCTCGAGCGTCACCCCGCTGTCGGGCAGGCGGTCGTCGCGGGCGTGGACACGCCGTACGGAGATCAGCGGGTGCGAGCCGTCGTGGTGCCCAAAGGCGAGTGCAGCCGAGACGAGTTGATCGCCCTCTGCCGCGATCGATTGGCGGACTACAAGGTCCCGAGCGTCATAGAATTTCGCGAACAGCTGCCGACCAGCGCCGCTGGCAAGGTCCAGCGTCAGGAGCTCTGACCCAGCAGCCGGTGTTCGGGCAGGAGCTGCTCGTAGAAACCGTACAGCGTGGCGTAGACGCCTCCCTGAGCGCACAGCGCTTCGTGCGTGCCCAGCTCGACGATCCGCCCGTTCGCCATGACGGCGATCCGATCCGCCATGCTGAGCGTGGTGAACCGGTGCGAGATGAGGATAGTCGTTCTGTCTGCGGCCATATCGCGGAAGCGAGTGAACAGCTCGTGCTCTCCCCGCGCATCCAGATTCGACGTGGGTTCGTCGAGAACGAGCAGCGAAGCGTTCCGGGCCAGCGCCCGAGCCGCGGCGATCTTCTGCCACTGACCCCCGGAGAGGTTCACGGTACCGAACATCCGGCCCAGGTGCGTCTCGTAGCCCTCGTCCAGTGACTCGATCTTCTGATCCAGTCCCACGGCACGAGCCAGTTCTTCGATCCGGGCGGGATCCTCCAGCAAATCCTCCAGATTGCCGTATGCGATGTTCTCCGCGACGGTGGTCTCGTACCGGCCGAACGTCTGAAGGACCAGCCCCATTCTACGGTGCAGGTGCTCCACGGACACTTCCTTGAGATCGACTCCGTCGAACAGCACCTGCCCCTCGTCGGGATCGTAGAAGCGGGCCAGAAGCTTGACGAGCGTCGATTTGCCGGCGCCGTTCTCACCCACGATCGCCAGTGTCTCTCCTGGCCGGATCTCCAGGGACAGGTTCTGCAGCACCGGATCCTTCGAGCCCGGGTAGGCGAACGTGACGTCGCGGAGCTCGATTGCCCCTCGGTCGAGCGGAGGCACCCGCTCTCCTGTTCTGGCGACGTGTGGCTCGACCTGCAGGAACTTCTCGAGGTTCGCGATGAAGAGGACCTGCTCGGCAGCAACGGTCACGGCGACGATGGCGTTGTCGAGCGAGATCCGAAGTCTGGCCGTCGCGCCCGCGAACACGGCGAGATCCCCGAGGCTCGCCCCTCCCTGGACGGCGCGGTAGGCAACGCGCACGAAGATCGCGAACACGGCGACAATCACCAGGATGGCGGCCACGGAGCCGCCGATCATACTGCGCCGGTGAAGGCGGCGATCGCGGACGCGGAACTCCTCCATGAGCTCCCGATACCTTCTGATGAGCAGCGGCCCGATGCCCAACAGCTTCACCTCTCCCACCGACGTGGTACCTGTCATCAGGCTGACGAAGTAGCTCGTCCAGCGCCGCTTTGTCGTCCGGCTGTGCTGCTCCGCATACCGTTCTCGGGCCAGCTTCCACTGGAAGGCAAGGAACGGAATCGCAAACGGGGGGACCACCAGCAGGACCAGCGGCTCGATGTAGGCGAGCACGCTCACCAGCGAAGCGGCACGAAACAGGTTCGTCGCGGCGCGAAGCAGCTCCGTGACGAAGCGGACCAGCTGCCCGGCCGAGTCCTGCCGGGTCCGCGCGATCAGGTCCCGTTCCCTCGGGTCCTCGAAGAAAGCCACATCGAGCCGGGACGAATGACTGAGGATATCGCTGTTGACCCTGAGGTTCAGCTCATCGACCAGACGCTTCTTGAAGAACGTGTCGAGGCTGAATCCGACAGCCTCCAGGATGGACAGGAGGAGGGCGAGCAGAAGCCAGAACTGGATCGGGCTGAAACCGACAGCGGGATTGTCGAGCACTTCGACCGCGGCGTTCACGAGGCCGCGCACGGTGAGGGCGAGGCCGGCCGGCAGCAGCCCCAGCACGAACACCAGCGCGACGAGCCCCAGAAGCAGGGACGGGCTGGTGGCGTAGATCAGGCGCAGGGCCCAGCGCCCCGTGGGAATGATCGACTTGAGCTTGTCCGAGTAGGCGGTGGCATGATCGGTGGTTCGAGTCCACTCGCTCCCCGCGCGTGTGTCGACCTGCTTGCGGCGGCCAGAACGTTTCACCGGTACACCGCCTGCTTGATGGGCTGTGAGGCCACGTACCAGAGCAACACCTTCCAGAGGCTCGAATCGTACAATCGGAAGGTCCAGAACTTGTTGTCGAGCGACCCGTGCGATCGTTCGAGAAGCCACAAGGCGTGTTCGCGGTCGCTCGGCCCGATCTGTTCGGCCTGGGCATCGAGTCGGTTCGTCAGCTCGGGAAACTCGGTCCGACTGTCGAACGCATGCAGGACCAGATTCAGCATCGTACAGCTGATCTTCAGGATCCTTTCCTCTTCGCGGCGGGCAAAGAAGCCCGCCCAATCCAACTTCTCGTGGACAGATGCAAGAACCATGTACGTGTCGATCATTCCCTTTGCGCGGAGCTTGCCGCGCTGACCGTCGTTGAAGAGAGCCAGCAGCAGTAGCACGAGAACGTACTCCGCCGAAAGAACCGTGAAGGGCCGGTCTCGCAGGAGCAGCGTTTCGCGAGACGACCACATGCGTTCCTCATCGACCCGGAACGAGTAATGGGCTGCAAGTCGCCAGTGGAGGTCCAACCTCCTCCACTCTCGCTCATACTCGAAATCGTGGGCGAAATGCATGGACAGCTTGTAGCCCGGCAGCAAACTGGACTTCCGCCGATAGCCGAACTGACGGAGCGCGTCATCGCACCGCTCCACACCACTCCGCCCGCGCACCAAGAGGTCGTTGTCCCAAAACAGCCGTGCGTTCGGATCACCGTAGAAGCGCTGAGCGAGACACGGCCCCTTGATGTATACGATCTCGACGCCCGCCGACTCCAAGCGCTCGCGGACCTCGACGAGCTCGTCGGTCAGCAGGCGACAGGTCGGCAGCTGTCGCTCCCTGTAGAAGCCGTACAACTCCTCGACCATCGTGTCGGGGAATGCCCCCAGCTGCTCCATTTCTCGGAGCAGCACGTAGAGATAGCCGGGAATGCCGTTCCGATAGGCGAACGCCAGGAGACCAGCGGGCTCGTAATCGGCGGTCGACACGAGACGGCTCACCGCCCGGGAGTCCCGTTTCGTGAGACCGACGACGAACGGAAGGTAAAGATCCGACCTCATGGACAACGTACCATGGTTCCTTTGCCCGTCACGAGGCTCGTTTGTGTTGCGACGCTGCCACGCCACCCCTTCGAAGCCCGCACAACCACCCCTCGTACCTATCTTGCAGTTTCATCTGACAGGACCCTTCTTTATCGGCCTCCTCCGATTGCCGGGCAGAGGCCAGTGCGAGCAAGCAACGTTGCCACAGGTTGGCGAAGAATGATAGTTCCCGCGAGTCGCGTGTGGTTTGACGCACAGAGTGTGCACAACAGGACGGGGTAGCGGCTTTGCACGCGTTCATGGCCTTCTTCGAACACGAACCACAATTGGGGTCCGTCCCGATCGAGACCTCGCTGCACGCCATCACGACCGTGTTGCCGCGTCTCGACGTTTCGTATGCCCGTCACCAGTGGAATTGCACGAGACCGAGTGGTGGCTGGTACTGTCTGCAGCCGTCGACCGGCCAGCTGAGCCAACTGATCTCTCAGCACATCGAGGGCGACCTGGCCGTACTGGCGTTCGGCGTGCTGATCGGCCAGAGCGTTCCTGGAAGATCGACGGCCGGCGCGTGCGCGGAGGCGTGGAGAAGCGGCGGCCCGGACTCGATACAAGAGCTGGACGGTAACTTCGGCGCCGTGGTCGTTGCCAAGGAGGAGGAGGCCGTCTACATCATCGGCGATCTCCTCGGACGAAGACCCCTCCGATACCTCACCCTCCCAAACGCACTCGTGGTGTCCAGCCACGATCTGCCGATCATCGGAAGCGGACTGCTCGAGCCGGAGCTCGACCTGCTGAGCGCGGCATCGGTCCTCTCGATGGATTTTTCGCTGGGTGGGCGGAGTCTCGTACAAGGGATCAAGTGCTGTGACCCCGCGAGGGTCTTGAAATGGCAACAGGGGCAGATCGCAGCCCGACAGGGAGTGCGCCTCTTCGATCCGCGGGAGAGACTCGAGCTGGCAGATCGAGGTGCGGTCAGAGCGCAACGAGATGAGATCATAGAGATCCTGCGGGCTCAGATCGCCACCTTTTGTCGCCACCACCCACGAGTCGAGCTGGACCTGACCGCTGGTCTCGATTCACGCACAGTACTCGCGCTCGCCCTATCCGTGGCCGCCCCCGAGACGCTGATCGCCACGACGGCCGGGCGCCGCTACAGTCCCGACGTCCGAATCGGCCGCCAGCTCGCAGGCTGGTACGGGCTGTCCCATAAACGGGTCGAGCCCGAAACGGATAGCGACGATTTCGGAATGCACCTTCGACTGCGTTCATATGGCACCAACGGTATGGCAGACGGCAAGCGAGCTGCTGACAGGCTACCCAGTGCGAAAGGAAGACGTGCCACGCTCTCCGGTACTCACGGCGAAGCGTTCAGAGGCTACACGTATTGTGGCTTGGACCGCGATGCCCTTCGGACGACGTCAGCGGAGACCGCTCGCGACCTCCTCGTTGACCGCTGGGTCCGGTTGCTTCCCTGGACCGAAGCGAGACTGACTGACGGACTTATCGCCCGCGTCGAAGACTCTGTCAGGCAGGCCGCCGAACGGTCGAGGCTGCTCGGCGATCTCCTCGATTACGTCAACCTGAGGGAACGGTCGCGGTTTCGAGGCGCCGTCGGGTTGAGCTGGCTGGAACCGGTACATGCGCCCTTCGAAAGCCCCCAGGTCACCCGGCTCGCGTACACCCTGCCGGCGCCGATCGGGGACGAGATGGCCCTGCACAAGACAATCCTCCGGCGATACGCCCCGAAGAGTCTGTGGCTTCCTGTCAACCACAAGTACGTGCTTCCGCTGGCCGCATACGCCGACCCGAGATCCTGGGGATTCTCTGCCCGTATATCCGCCCGTGCGCTGTCGCTGGTCACGCGCCTCGTCGACTCGGTTCGGGCCGAGCGCTCAGGCGGCTCCCCCGTCACCCACGATGCCGTGCGGCGGCAAGTCCTGCTGCGGACGGTAAGCGGGCCACTGCGGGATTGGTTCACTGAGGAGGGCAGCGTCAGTCGAAGACTGCTGCAAAGACATTTCATCCAGAATCTGCTGGGGGGGAGGATCAGCCCTGAGCCCGCTGACATGCGAACCATCGGCTACCTGGCCACGCTGGAACAGTGGAGAAAGCTCGTGCACGAGACATACGTGGAGGCGCGCGAGTACGTGCACAGGTCGCGCTCGACGGACGAATGAGCAGTCCGAAAACGCTGCGGAGCCGGGACGATTCCGCGTACGCGCTGGTCGTTCCGTTCCACAACGAGCGTTTGCGTCTGCCGGCTTTCATCGAGTCCCTTCGAAAGCAGCAGCCGCATGCCGCTGCCGTGGTGTTCCTGGACAACGGTTCGATCGACGGGTCTGGGGCGTTCGTGCGAGGCCTGGACGAGGTTCAGTCGGGAGAGTGGTGGTATGTTCAGGAGCCGCATCTCGGCAAGTTCCAGGCGATGAAGTCTGCCACGCGGTTCTGCGCGAAACAGCTCGAGGCAGAATTCGTGGGATTCCTGGATGCTGACAGCCGGCCAGCCGCACCGGGATGGATTCACACGGCGGCCGCCGTTCTTCGGGAGGCGGCCGATGACGTCGGCTTCGTCTTCAGCCCTTACACATACCGAGACCTTCATGAGTCTCCGCGTCTTCGCGATGCGTACCTCACTGTGGACCTCGTCTCCAGGCGGCTGGCGCGACAGCTCGGCTGGTTCGCGAACGCTGGCTGCGGCTTCTACGCGACGGACACGCTGCGACAGTATTTCGCTCGGGCCGAGGCCACGACCGAGCTCGGGCTGCGGCTATCCCTGTACGCGCTGGCACGAGGCGGCCGCGGATACATGAATCCGATCCCCGTGTGGACATCGGCGCGGAGAATCGTGCACAGCCAGACGAATCTATTACGGTGGTCGCTCTACTCGAGGGAGTACTATCGGCGCAAAGATATCAACCAGGACGAGAAGATCGACCTCGAGAGACCCTCCGAAGCTCGCGATCTGCCAAGCTGGGTGGCCGGCCGATTCTTCCACCGTCAATCCGTCAAGATCGTGTGCCGGAACCTCATCCCCCTCGCCCTGTTCGATCAAAACGGTTGGATCTCTCGCGATCTACTGGACCGCACGTGCGACCGTGAACCGTCACCGAATGGTGGGAACGTTTCTCGTGTCTTGGCCTCGCTGCAGGGCTACGCGACGGAATCCACTGTGCTGACAATGAAGAGATTCGAGGAAATGCTCGCTGCGATCGAGACTCATCCCGGTGTGACACCGTTGGTCGAGGGCGTCGAGAGACTGTGCACGAACGGGCACGCGCGAACGCTGGCCGGCGCAGACCGAGAGGCTCGGTGAGCGACTCGGCGAGCGACTCTGGCGCGGAGATCCGCGTGCCGCCCGAAGCATTGCAGCGTTTCGCGTGCGACGCGCTCCGTCAGGCCGGTGTCCCGCAGCGAGACGCTGCACTTGTCGCGGGCTGCCTGGTGGAGGTAGACCTGCGCGGGATTCGCAGCCATGGCGTCATGGAACTCGGTCGCTATGTGACGGAATACTTGGAGGGTCAGCTGAACCCGACCCCAGAGCCCCGCGTGGCTCGCGACGACGCCGTCGCGACCGTGTTCGACGGCGATGGCGGATCGGGCATACTGGTGGCCAGACTGGCCACGGAGAGGCTGATCGCTCGCGCCGTGGAGACCGGACTCTTCGTGGCGGCCACCCGCAACCATGGCCATGTGGGGAGTCTGGGCATCTACGCGCGCATGGCGCTGAGACAGAACCTGATCACGCTCTCCTTTGCCGCGAGGCACGAAGGGCCACCTGCACCGCGACCCGATGCCACCATCTGGAACGCGATCGCGGGACCCGGGATGTGCATCGCGATTCCGTCCGGCGGATTGCCCATTGTCGTGGACATGAATCCCAACGCGTTCCGTGACAGCAGACGACTGCCAGCGGCCATGGCGGCGTTTCCGGAAGCCGTCATCAAGAGCCTGTCGCTTCGTTTCGCGGCCAGCTTGCTCGGCAGCACGTTGCCCGGCCAAGGTGGAGGTGACCTGCGGGAGCGACGCAAGGCTGATCGGAAGTTCCCGGCGGCGACGCATGGATTGCTCATGCTGGGCCTGCGCCCCGACCTGATCGGCGACGCCGATACATTCCTGGCCGATGTGCGGCAGATCATCGAGGAAAGTCGCGCGATGCCGCCCTTGCCGGGACTGGACCGCTCGGACGTGCCGGGAAGCCTCGAATCGGAGCGGGAGGAAGCGTGGTCGCGCCTCGGGATCCCGCTGACCGAGCGGCAGCGCCGCGACCTCGAGCAGCTCGCATCAGAGCTAGGGGTATTAGTGCCGTGGCATGAGTGACCTCGGCTTTCCGACGTACTCGGAGCGCCTCCGGCGCCGACTCGAGGTCTGGTGGCAGAAGCCCAGAGACCTCGGAAGCCCCCGAACCTACCTCGACTTCCTCCATCAGGTGTGGGAGCGCAATTCAGCGAGACGCAGGCACGACCCCGAGTGGCTCTGGCACTGCTGCCGGCATTGGCAGCGTTCGCTGAGCAACAAGTGGAATGCGCGCGAGTTTGCCATTCGGCACCGCATCCCGGTCCCCGTTCTCTACTGGCGCGGGAGAGACCTGAGCCGATTGGAGTGGGAGGCGCTACCGGACAGATACGTGATTCGAGCCAGTTTCGGGCACTCGCGGCAGGCCGTGTTCGTTGTCTGCGACGGCATGGAATTGCTACGCTCGACCCGCTTCCGGCGTGATACGGCGCGCGAGCTGCTCTGGAAGCCGATTATGCGGCTCCTCGACGGCCCGATCCTGGTCGAGGAGATGATCAGTGGCGACCCGGACGGCTGCGGGCTCCCCTTCGAGGCCAAGGTGCATACGTTCGGCGAGCACATCGGAGCTATTCAATGGATGCGCCGTAGCGCTGTCGCGACGGAAACGGAGCATGGCGTGTATTCGGAAGACTGGGACCCGTTTTCGGATTTCATGGTCGTGCCCGAGTTGCTCCGGCCGGCGGCTCCGGTCCCCGCTCCACGAATGCTGCCCGACCTGGTGGAGTACGCGATTCGGCTCGGACGTTCGTACGGCACCTACGTTCGCGTCGATTTCTTCGTCACCGAGGACCGGATCGTGTTCAACGAGTTTTCCACGACGCCCGGGAACGGAGCCGGGTTCACCCCGTTCTTCGATGAGTATTTCGGCCGACTGTGGCAGGATCTGGTGCCGGATTGCGTGTGAGCTGAAGCCGCCGGACGGGGGTTGGGCCGAAGTCCGGCCTCAGCCGCGTTGACCCGCAGCCAGCGTCACCGTGGTGCTCTCCGAAGCCCTGACGGCGCGGCGTTCTCGAGCCTGGAAAGCGTACTCGTACGCGTCGAGATACCCTCGAGCAACAGTCGTCCAATCGCGATGCTGGCGCACCCAGCTCGCCGCCTTCGCACCCAACTCGCTTCGCCCCTCCGGATCGCCGAGCAGATCGAGGCACACGGCGGCGAGAGAATCCGGGCGTCCCGCTTCGAACGAGACCGCCGTCTCTCCTTCGGTGATCATCTCCTGCAGGGCTGGCACGTCGCTCACAACGACCGCGCGACCTGTGGCCATGGCCTCATAGAGCTTGAGGGGCGTGACCATCTTGCATACACGCACCGGAGGCCTGGGGACGACGAATACGTCAATCACGGAGTAGTAGTCCAGAATTTCACTTCGATCGACGACGCCCGCAAAGACTACGGAATCGCCAAGCCCCAGATCGCTCGCCGTCAGATAGGCTTCCTCGGCGTCGCGCTCGCCCCCGACGATGAGCAGACGAGCTGTAGGGATGGCGTCCACGATGAGGCGGAAGGAAGTGAGGAGATCAGACACGCCCTCGTAGGTGGATAGACTCCCGATGTAACCCACCACCGGACCCGACCCGAGCCCGAGTCTCTTTTCCAGACCACGGCACCGCTGCTTCGTGAAAGGAAAGCGCTCGACGTTCGCACCGTTCGGGACGAGGAAAATCTTGTCTGCTTGCACACCTCGACTGACGAGCTCGTCCCTCATGATCTGTGAGAGCGTCACGACGGCATCCGCTTCGCGACAGCAACGGCTTTCCAGCTCGCGCTCGAGCCGGTATCGATCTGCGTGGCGCGGCAGTTTGCCTCTGGCCACGGAAGCGTCCTCACGAAAGTAGCGGACCTCGTACACATGGGGGATACCCCTGGCCGACGCCACCGCACCCGCCGCGAGGCCGTTCTTGGGATCCGAGTGGCTGTGCAGGATGTGCGGTCCCAACCGGTCGCAGAGACGCGAAAGCTCGTCCGCATACTGGCTGAGATACTCAGCGAGAGGTTGCCGAATCTCTTCGCGATAGAACTCTGCCTTAAAGTGAGAGTTTGCCGACGGGTCCGCGACAAACCCCCCGGGGATGCGCAATCGGTGATACCGAACGCCTTCTACGTCCTCGACGTCGAGCGGTTGCCCGCCATCGATGAAGCAGTCCTCGGGGAACAGTGGCGCCGTCACGGCCAGGGGCCTCAGACCGATCGCCTCCTGCCCCTCCAGGAGCTCCTGCGAGCGAAAGGTATACCCGGCGCTCACGTGCGGAAGTGACGCCCGAAGCACATGAAGAGGAGAGATTTCGGCGGATCGCAGATCAAGCCTTCGGGCCGCCGTCACAGGGACCGCGTCCGTCGAAAAGCGGAAATCGGGTTCGTATACCGACAGGGTGCCCTGGATGCGATTCACCAGGCTGCGGATCTCGGTGTCATCGGGCGCCAGGAGTCTTGCCCGGGCGGCCGCGCGACGGGCATCGCTGCAGTGTCCTCGCCGCCAGAGCGCGGTGGCGAGGTTGAACAGGACAGTCGGATCCCGCGGTGTTACGGCGTGAGCACGCTCCAGACAGTCGATGGCGCGATCCAGCTCTCCGACTTCGGCGAGCGCGACGCCATAGTCGTTCAGCAGCAGCGGATCTGGCGGCGATACCTCGAGGTTCTGGCGCACGAGCCGTCTGACAGCCGCACGTTGACGCTCCGCCTCGACGTAGCGCCCGGCGTCCGCCAATTCGGCCGCGAGCTTTGCGTGCTCTTCTACGCGTCGGTCCGTCGCGGCTGTCAGACGCCGCATGGCCGTGAATTGCATTCGGGTTGTCAAGCCTTACGCCACCAAACCGGTTTTTCGTCGCAGCATGAGAGGGCTTGCGCCGTGTGTTTCAATATGCAGGCCATGACAGCCCTGGCTGTCCGCCGGTTGCGCGCCAAAACTGACAAGATGTTACGAAAACTAACGTTGAGGACACTGGTGCCCATGTGTCTCGCGGCGGCGCCGTGGTGCTCGAATTCGAATCCGTGTCGCGCAGGGACGACAGTCAGACGGTCAAAGGGACCCGGCTGGCGTCTTGCCGACCGGAAACATCCACGGGCCTCGACCCGGGTAAGCGAAAGCCCGCCGTCAGCGGGCTTTCACCTAGTCGGGCGCGCCGGTCGGCGCCAGTGCTTCTTTTTGAGCGGGGCGCTCATGGAGCGCCTGCCCGATGCAGTCTAGTCGTCCTCGTCGTCAGCCTCGGCGGCGTTCCCCCAGATGTAGTCGACGTGGCCGGTGCAGATGTTGCCGAACTCTTCAAGCTCGTCGGCGTGCTGCAACTGAAGATCCGCGATCACCAGGTCACGGCCTTCGAGGATGTTGGCGGCTTCTCCCTCGGTGAGGGTCAGCAGCCGGCGGAACCGGCCTCCGACCACGTGCTCGTACCAGCCCCATCCGCCAATGTTGCCCGCGGCAATGTGGTTGTCGAACACGGGGGTCATCTGCTGCATGAGCTCGTCGGCGCGCGCCTCCTCGGTCTCATCGCACACCCAGTAGCTCGACGCCCAGATGTCGGGCGTGGTGCCCGCTTCCTCGGGCGACGAGGTGGCGACCATGTTCCAGATGTAATCGTCGTGCGAGGGGCAGATCTCGTTGAAGCGGTGCCATGCGTTCGGGTGGTCGTCCATGATGTCCTCGACGATCGATCCCCACGCGTCCCAGGCGGCAGTCTGGTTCTCCGCCGTCATGGTGGAGATCCTTCGCCACTGGCCTCCCGCCATGTGCTCGACCCAGCCCCAGCCGATCAGCTCACCTGACTCGACGTGGCTGTCGAAGACGTCCTCGAAGACTTCGTTCACGATAAAGTCCGCCTCGCCCTCATCGGCGGTGCTACAGCGGTAGTACTGGCCAATCAGGGTCTGCGACTGCACGGGTGCGGCGAACGCGAGCACGGCGACTGCGGGCAACAGCAGTGTCTTCCACTTCATCCTCGGATCCTTTCTGTGAGGCATGGACGGAACGAGCTTGGGCGCCGGCAAGATAGACGTAGAATCCGAAAGCGCAAATCGCGTCGCCTCGACGATCGGCTTGCCATTGGCGCTCCCGCGGTGCACTCTCATGCGCATCAGACTCGCGGGTTCGCGGCCTATCGAGCCGGGAGTCCCCCCGTTTTGCCGCCACAGGAGGTCCAGGATGCGCCATGTCAAGCTTCTCCCGATCTTCGCCGTCGTCTATGCGCTCGGTTGCGGCGAGCCACCGCCACCAGAGGAATACGCGGATGCGGTGACAGCGGACCCGGATCATTACTCGGTCGAGTTCGAGAATGATGCGGTGCGCCTGCTACGTGTCTCCTACGGCCCGGGCGAGCAGTCCGCGATGCACGAGCATCCATTCCATTGCGGCATCCCGTTGAACGATGGGACCTGGCGCATGACGGATCCCGCGGGGGCCGAAATGGAGATGTCGTTACCCTTTGGAGAGTTCGAGTGCTATGAAGCCGGAGTCCACGCACCGCAAAATGCGGGCGAATCGACCGCCGACATCATCCTGATCGAGTTCAAGGAGGGGGCGACGGCAGGAACGGATGCGATGCCGGAGCATCCCGACGCTGTGACGGCCGACCCGGATCATTACTCCGTCGAGTACGAGAACGACGTCGCGCGCGTTCTTCGGATCCGCTATGAGCCCGGCGAGACGTCTGTGATGCACCACCACCCGGCGAACTGCGCCATCTTCCTCATGGATCAGCCGGGAACATTCGAGCAACCGGATGGAGAGGTGGTGGAGATGCCGGCGTGGACCACGGGTCAGGTAGAGTGCGTAGACGCCGAGGCGCACCTGCCGACCAACATGGGTGAGGAGCCGCTCGAGCTCGTCCTTCTCGAGCTGAAAGGGCGCGCGACGTTCTAGTCGAGACGCTCCAATGATGGGGCTGCGTCCCGTCGATCGGCGTGCGGCGGAGCAGGGTTAGCGCATCGTGATTCGCGTTGCCAACCCGCTCCGCCGTTCTCTCTTCGGGACTGTCCGGGGCTTCCTGGCGAGCCTCCGAGCGTTGCCGCCGGCATGGGTCGCCTGGGTCGCCTTCCTGGGCGCCCTCAACGTTCTGGGCGGCTTGTTCTTCTTCGAGAGCGTCGAGGGACAGCTCGTTCTCACCGCCATGGCCGTCGCCTTCATCCTCATGTTGGCGATCTTCCGACAGTATGGCTTCGTCCGCCTCCTGGGACTCGGCCACATCGTGGTCTGGGTGCCGCTGCTGCCGTGGCTGTGGTTTCGCCTGGGCACCATCGGAACGGGATCGCTGCTGGGGATGTGGGTGCTCGCTGTGATCGCGGCGGACGGGATCTCGCTGACGATAGACGTCGTGGATGTAGTGCGCTACTGGCGAGGGGAGCGGACTCCGACGGTCGCAGCGGAGGACTTCCGCTGATCGGAGTCGGTCCGGAAGGCCTGCCGGCCTTACCCGCGAAGTTTGGAGCCGTTTACTCGGAGATCGAGCCAATCACGAGGTTCAGCAGTCCGTCGATGTCGCGTGGCGGGATCCAACGCGCGACGACGACCAGGTCATTCTCCGGGTCCACGTACACCATGTTCGTCCCGTTGCCCAGATGGGCGTACGCCGAGTCCGGCGCGCTGGGATACCTCTTCTCACCGTCCTCGCTCGGGACGTTCAAGAAGTAGTTCATAAAACCGTACACGCCGTTTGCCGGTCCGGGCGTCGTGGCTAACGCGAACCATTCCTCTCGCACGAGCTGCCGGTCGCCCCAACGCCCTTTTCGCAGTGTGAACAGTCCGAACCGGGCCTGATCGCGGGCACTGATGAACATGCCGCCTCCCCAATGCCCACCCCCGCTTACGGACTGCACACGCACGCCGTCGATCGTCACCCACGAGTTGTCGTACCCGTGCCAGCGCCAGGTTGGTGACGCACCGATCGGATCCATGACCCGCGCTTTCAGCACCTGCGGGAGGGGACGGCGCCACACATTGAGGGCCGAGAGAGAGAGAAGGTTCACCCTGGTGTCGTTGTACTCGTAGACGGTCCCCGGCTCGTGGCGCTCGCGGGTCTTCCAGGTTGCCGGGTCCCGATCCGGCCGGTCGGCCCAGTCGGGCTTGCCCCACAGCGTGCCCTCCCAGTCGGAGCTCTGACGGAGGAGGTGCTCCCACGTGATTCTCCGATTGTGCTCGGACTCGAACAGCGTGGCAGGGTCGAGGCGCCCGAACCCCAGTCGGTCTACGCCCGGCTCTCCGTCTCCCTCCGGCACATCGATGGGTGCCATGTACTCGCGTACGGTGTCATCGAGGGACCGGATCAGGCCGTCCTCCCAGGCGAGTCCGACCGTCGTCGACAGAAAGGACTTCGTGACGCTGTGCGTCATGTCGACACGCCTCGTGTCGCCCCACTCGGCCACAATGTACCCGTGGCGGACAATCAGTCCTGCGGCACCGCCCCGTACGCGAAACGGTCCGATGCCGTGACCGAACGGCTCGCGCCCGAAGGTCTGCGTTTGTGACCATTCCTGGTCGCGCGCCACGGACGTCTCGTGTGCGAGCGCGTACCCGACAGCGGCCTGAACGCCCGCCGGGTCCATCCCGACTGCCTCGGGTGCGCGACGCTCCCAGGTGTCCCCGGGCGCCGGGACGTACACAGCTTCCTGGGCTCGCGCGAAGGAGGGGGCGACCAGCAGGACGGCCATCAAGACCGGCACGGCCGAAACGGGCGTCACTCCGAGTACGCGACGGGCTCGCTCGTCCTTCATCGATCACCTCTACCGAATCTTCGCCGACCAGTTGCTGTGCGTCAGGTACCGCGTGACGGTGCCGTCGTCGGCGACCTCGAATACGAATTCCTGGCCCAGCACGTCCTCGTCATCCTTGCGAACCAGCCGAAACGTGTGGTCGCCCGTCTCCTTCAGCTTGAACAGCGCATTCGCCGGGTCCCGGCTGCCCAGCCCCACGTACGCGAGTCCGTCCTCCCAGCGTACGATCGCCGACTGGCCCCAGATGGACTCGTAGACTCCCGTATAGCGGTCGAGATCCGGATCTCGCTCGGGCACTTCGTCTTTCTCGTCGAGCGCCTTCGCAATCGCCGGCGCGATCAGATCGAACGCCCTCAGGGTATAGAGCCCGACCTCTGAGCCGATGGCGTTGGTCAGCACGACCGCCGCGATCTTCGACTTCGGCTCAAGCCGGAAGTGCGTGTAATAGCCGGGGCACCCGCCGCCGTGACTCACAAACGTGCGGTCGCCCTCGCGCGACACGGAAAAGCCCAGACCCCAGGTCGTCTCCCAGTCCGGATCCACCCACCACACCCGGTGCATCTCTCGAAGCGTCGAAGCCCGAAGGACTTCCTCGCCTCCCTGTGACAGCAGGCGGTTCTGCCACATCGCGAACCGCGCAAGGTCACCCACGTTGGAGGCGAAGCCGGCCGCCGGCGCGATCCCTCGTGTCTGGAAGGGCTCTGCGACGGGTCGTGACCCGTCGCGCCTCCGCGCCGTGTGACCGATCGCGAGCCGGGTGCCCCGGAGGTCGATCGGCACCTCGGTGAACGTGTTCTTCATGTCCAGCGGATCGAGGATTCTGGCGCGAACGTACTCGTCGAACGGCTGTCCGGAGACGGTTGAAACGATCTCACCGGCGAGCGTCAGCCCGAGGTTGGAGTACTGGAAGTATCGCGAAGACGGGTACAGGGTCGCCTGTTCGTCAATACGCGCCACGATCTCCTCGTGGGTCGGGAACGGGTAACCCTCGGGACCCGTCCAGTACGGATAATCCGACTCGCGTGGCAGCCCGGCCGAGTGCGTGAGAATCCCGGCGATGGTGATCGGCCCGTCGTCCGGATGGGCGTCCTGGATCGCGAACCACGGCAAATGCTCGGCCACGGGATCGCCGAGTCGCAGCCTGCCCTCGTCCCTTTGCTGCATGACGGCCACGCTGGTGAAGAGCTTCGAGATCGAGCAGATGCTGTACAGGGTCTCGGGCGTCGCCGGCAGCCTGGCTTCCGGATTCGCGAACCCGAATGCGCTGGCGGCGATGAGCTCCTGATCGTGAACGATGCCGAGCGACACCCCTGGAACAGCATCCATCGTCGCTTGATACTCGACCCATTCCTCCCACACTCGGACCGCATCCGACACGCGCGGGTGGTCGGCCAGCTCGCGAGGCGCGTCCTGAGCGATCCCCGGCCGGGAGACGCCGGCAGTCAGCCAGAGAGCGAGGCACAGTGGGGAGAGGGAGAGAAACAGGAAGGTGGATCGCCAGAAGCTTCGATTCATGATCGGTCCCTTCTCGTGTGGGCGTTCGGGGCTGCTGTGGAAGCTCCGATCAGGTTACAGCGTCGATGCTCGCCGGAGCAACGTGGCACGGCCCTCGCCCCGAATCAGCCACCGTGTATCTTGTCGCGCTCCTGAACCCGGACACGGCACGAAGGCGGGCATGACTCCCGGCGCATTCGAAAGACAGATCCTGATCCTCTTCGCCCACCCGGCGCTCGAGAAATCGCGTGTGAACCGTGTGCTCATCGAGGGCCTGGCCGACATCGAGGGGGTCACCTTCCGGGATCTGTACGAGCGGTATCCCGATTTCGACATCGACGTGCCGGCCGAGCAGGCGCGCCTCCTGGAACACGACCTCATCATCTTCCACCACCCGATGTTCTGGTACAGCACGCCCGCCATCCTCAAGGAGTGGCAGGACCTCGTGCTGGAGCATGGATGGGCCTACGGGCATGAAGGCAAGGCGCTGCGAGGCAAGGAATTCTTGAGCGTGATCACGACCGGGGGACGGGAGAGCGCCTACCGACAGGGCGGGCACAACCGTTACACGGTCGCGGAGTTGCTGCGGCCGATCGAGCAGACGGCCACGCTGTGCGGCATGGACTGTCTGCCTCCCTTCGTCGTGCACGGCACGCACGGTATGACCTCTGAGGAGTTGCGATCTCACGCCGATGACTACCGTCGCACGCTCATCGCCTTGCGGGACGGGGCGGTCGATCTGGAAGCGGCCCGCGCGGCGGGACGGTTGAACGCCGACCTGTTCGCGGTCATCAAGAGCCGAGCGAGGTAGGCGAATGGCGGAACAGGGTCTCTTCTATCAGGCGTTCGTCTACCTGGCGGCTGCCGTCATCGCCGTCCCGATCGCAAAGCGCCTGGGTCTGGGCTCGGTCCTCGGCTATCTGATCGCCGGCATGATCATCGGACCGTTCGGGCTGGGACTGATCGGCGAGGAGGGCGAAGACGTGCTGCACTTCGCCGAGTTCGGCGTCGTGATGATGCTCTTCCTGATCGGCCTCGAGCTGCAACCCCGGCTTCTGTGGAGGCTGAGGGGCCCGATTCTCGGCACGGGAGGGCTCCAGGTGGTGGTCACCGCGGTGCTCATCGCGTTGATCGGGAATTTCGTGGGGCTCGCGTGGCAATCGGCGCTGGCGATCGGGATGTCTCTCGCTCTCTCCTCGACGGCGATCGTCCTTCAGACGCTCAACGAGAAGAACCTGCTGGACACCGACGCCGGGCAGAGCGCTTTCTCCGTGCTGCTCTTCCAGGACATCGCGGTGATCCCGATGCTGGCTCTCTTCCCGCTCCTCGCGATCGCACCGGGAGGCGGCGCCCTGGCCGGGGGGCACGGAGCCGAAGCGGGCGGACACGCCGAGGCGACCAAGTGGATCGACGGATTGGCGGGTTGGGAGCAGACGCTGATCGTCCTGGCGGCCGTCCTAGGCATCGTGATCGGTGGCCGCTACTTGCTGCGGCCCATTTTCCGCGTGATCGCGGCCACCCGCCTGCGAGAGCTCTTCGTGGCAGCGGCCCTGCTGCTGATTCTGGGGGTGGCGTTGCTCATGACCGAGGTCGGGTTGAGCCCGGCCCTCGGCGCGTTCGTCGCGGGCGTGGTGCTGGCGAACAACGAGTACCGGCACGAGCTGGAGAGCGACATCGACCCCTTCAAGGGGCTGCTCCTCGCCGTGTTCTTCATCGCCGTGGGCGCGTCGGTGGACTTCCAGCTGATCCGGAGCGCTCCCGGCTTCATCGCGCTGTGTGTTGGCGGTCTTGTGATCCTCAAGCTCATCGTGCTGCTCGGACTCGGCCGCGTCTGCCGGATGGGGCTCGATCAGAACCTGATTTTCTCGCTCGCGCTGGCGCAGGGCGGTGAGTTCGCGTTCGTTTTGCTCTCGTTCGCCGCCCAGGCAGGGGTCGTCACGACCGATGTCACAGCCCCGCTCATCGCAGTGGTCGCGATCTCGATGGCGCTCACCCCCGTCCTCATGTTGCTGAACGAGCGTATTCTCCAGCCGCGCGTGGGCACGCGCGAGCGCGTGGAGCGCGAGCCCGACGATATGGAGGACATGCACGAGGATCGGCCGGTGATCATCGCGGGTTTCGGCCGTTTCGGGAGCACCGTCGGACGGTTGTTGCGCGCGAACGGCATACGGCCCACGGTCCTGGAGTACGACTCCGACCGGGTGGATGCGCTGCGCCGCCTCGGCCTGGAGGTGTTCTACGGCGATGCATCCCGTTACGACCTCCTGCGGGCCGCCGGGGCCGACCGGGCGCGCCTGATGGTCATCGCGCTCGAGGAGCAGGAACACGCGCTAAGCGTCCTGCGCAGTGTTCAGAAGCACTTTCCCCACCTGACCGTGCTGGTTCGGGCGATCGGGCGTCCCGAAGCGTACGAGCTGAGAGACAAGGGTGTCGACCACGTCTACCGCGAGACGCTCGACACATCGTTGCGGATGGGGGTCGACGCCCTTCGACTGCTAGGAATCCGCGCCTACAAGGCCCATCGGTCGGCCAAGACGTTCCTGCGGCACGACGAGGAATCCGTGCGCGACCTCGGACAGCTCCGTCACGACCGCAAAGCCTACACGAGCGCGGCGCGCGAGCGCATCCAGGCGCTCGAGGAGCTGCTGCTCTCGGAGCTCGAGCACGAGCAGGAGGAGCGGGATGCGGGCTGGGATACGGAGTCGCTGCGCGAGGAGTTCAGGACCTAATCGCTGCACCGCCGGCTCACCGCCGTCGATACGCCCACCGATCCCGCCACCGATCCCGCCACCGATCCGCCGCCTACACGCCCGCCGATTCGCCGCCGATTCGCCCGTTGACCGACACTCCTGCACATGCGTGCAGCCGACCGGCCTCGCTTGACCGCTACTTGACCCGCCGGGAATAGAATCCCGTTCGCGAGCGTCCCTCATCCGTGGGAGCAGCCCGATGAACGAGAGACACGAGCGCTACTTCAGGTGGTTGCTGGCGCATCGCCCGACGGTGTTGCTGGCGGGCGCAGCCGTGCTGACGGTTGCGACGATCGGCGCCAGCCGGGTGAGCGTGGACTACACGATCGAACAGCTCTTCCCCGCTCGCGGTGAGTCCCGCCAGACGTTCGACGAATACAAGAAGGCGTTCACCAAGGAGGACCTCCGCTTCTCCCTTGTCTGGCGCGACTCGCGCGCCCCCGGCGTGGCACTTTTCCGCGACATGCAGCGTGCGGCGCACCAATTCGAAGCGGTCGGGCTGCGCGACGTGCACTGGATCGGCAGCGTGAGCGTCGCCGAGCCGGAGGAGTTGGACGGAGAACGGGCTCTCCGCATTCACCCCCTGATCGAGCAGCAGTCGCTCACCGACGAGTACGTGAAGCAGACGCTCGCGCGTTATCGCGACGACAACCTGTACCGCGGCTACCTGTGGAATGCGGACCAGACGAGCTTCGCCATCCACGGGTATCTGGACGAGGGGACTGCCGACGACCGTTCGCGACGACGGATCGAGGAAGCGCTCACCGGTAAGCTGGAGGCGCTCGAGCTCGAGGGCGTGGAGACCGCGCTCGGCGGCATTCCCGTCTTCCGATCCCGCTTGCCGAAGCTGCTCGAATCGGACCAGAGGCTGCTCCTCGGGGGCGGCTTTGTGCTGTTCTTCCTGATTCTGCTTCTCTTCTTCCGAGACGTCACCCAGATCGTCCTGTGCCTGGCGTCGGCGATCCCGGCGTATGTCGTGACGATCGGCGTGATGGGCTTCCTGGGGATGTCGATCAGCGTCCTCACGAGCTTCATCCCGATCATCGTCCTCGTGGTGAGCGTCAGCGACTCCATCCACCTTCTGGCCCGCTTTCGCGGAGAGCGCAGCCGGGGGCGGCCTGCCAGGGACGCGGTCGTGCGCGCGTTCTCCCATCTGGTGGTCCCCTGTTTCTATACGTCCATCACGACCGCCGTGGGATTCCTGAGCCTGGTCGGCACGCGGATCGGCATCGTCATGGAGTTCGGCGCGTTCACCGCGCTGGCGATCTTGACCGCGTTCGCCTTCAGCATGACGGCTTTGCCTGTGCTGCTCAGCGCGGCTCCCGCCAGGCGGAGAAACGACCGCGGGCTTCAACTCCGGTGGATCGAGCGAACCGTGGAGGCCGCTGTCTATCTCGCCAATCGCCCTTCACGCGCGGCCATGGGCGCCTTTCTCGGCGTTGGGCTGCTCGGGCTCGGGGCCGGCGCCAATCTGCGCACGAACACGCTGCTCATGGACGACCTGCGGCCGCGGTCGACTCTCCTGAGTGACATCCGATGGATCGAGGAGAACGGGTATGGTCTGTTCCAGGTAAACCTCTACCTGCGGGAAGACGAAAGAGGGCCGCTGCACGACCCGGAGGCTCTGGCCTGGATGAGAAGATTCCAGGAATTCGTGAGCCAAGACCCCCTGGTCGTGAGCACGCTCGCCCTGCCGGACTACATCGGTCAGCTGAGACAGGCTGTGGTGGAAGATGAGGGTTTCTCGCTGCCGGCCACGGCGGAAGAGACCAGCCAGCTCCTGTTCATGGCGGAGCTTCAGGACCCGGACTTCGCTCGCGACGTGTACCATCGGGACGACGGCGAGGCGCAGGTGCTGGTCACGGTGCGCGACAAGGGCTCCGTGGTCATCCTCCCGTTCCTCGACCGGGTCGATCGCTTCCTGGCCGACGACCCGCCCCCGCTCGGAACGGCGCGACCGACAGGGACGGTTTACCTGCTGCAATCCTATCAGGCGCGCATCCTCGAGAGCTTCGGGCCGAGCTTGCTCATCGCTCTGGTCGTGATCACCGGGATCCTCATCTACATGTTCCGTTCCTGGAAATACGGCCTGGTCGCGTTGCTCCCGAACCTGTTCCCGCTGGTGGTGCTGCTGGGCCTCATGCGGCTGTGCTCGTTCGACCTCAAGCCGTCGACCATCCTCGTCTTCTCGATCG
Organism: Gemmatimonadota bacterium; assembly: GCA_039586095.1. Classification (GTDB taxonomy): domain Bacteria; phylum Gemmatimonadota; class Gemmatimonadetes; order Palauibacterales; family Palauibacteraceae; genus JBDHBD01. The sequence goes on along the minus strand of JBDHLB010000009.1, from coordinate 40,813 downwards.
CTTTCGGGATCGCGGCGGACGACACGATCCATCTCCTGGGTCGCTTCAAGCAGGCTTTGAGAGGCGGAGCGTGCTTGAAATCCGCCCTCGTAGAGAGTGTGCGGGATGCCGGACCGGCCATCCTCATGACCACCGTCGTGGTGGGAGCCGGCTTCTCGCTCCTCATGGCATCACAGTTCGAAGTGCTGTTTCTCGTCGGTTTGATGACGGCCGTCAGTGCCCTTTCGGCCGTTGCCGCTGACCTCTTCGCCTTCCCGTCGATCATCGGCGCCTGGCGACCTGTTTTCGCATCGAGGGCCACGGCGCGCGGGAGGGCTCAAGAGGCAGGCGAAGAGGGCAGATCCCGGAGATACAGGTCGAGAAGAGCGGCTTGAGCGGGAGGCATGATCATGAAAGAGCACGGAATCCCGGGGGGCATGCGTGGCCTCACCTTCTTGATGTCCATCTTGACTCTTGGCGGATCGGTGGTCGCGCCTGGCACGCTGGTGGCTCAGGCTCGGGAAGATCGCGGACGCGCGATCGCGGAGGAAGCGGATCGAAGGGCCCGAGGCTACGGGGACATGGAAGCCCGGTTGACCATGGTGCTCCGGAACCGACACGGGCAAGAAAAGACTCGACGGCTGACGCTGCGGGTCCTGGAAGGCGAGGGCGGCGACGACAAGACGCTGCTGGTGATCGACCAGCCGCGTGATCTTCAGGGGACAGCCCTCCTTACGCACTCGGAATCGGCTGGAAGCGACGACCAGTGGTTGTATCTGCCGGCGCTCAAGCGCGTCAAGCGAATCGCCTCCAGCTCGCAGACGGGCTCCTTCATGGGAAGCGAGTTCTCCTACGAGGACATCGGTTCGCAGAAGCTGGACGAGTACACCTACCGATTCGAGGGCGAGGACGCCGTCGAAGACATGGCCTGCCGGGTCATCGAGCGTGTCCCCGTGGACCCGGACTCCGGCTACGGGCGCCAGCTCGTGTGGATCGATCGCGCGGAGTACCGGATCCTTCGGATCGACTACTTCGATCGGGAGGGCGAGCCGCTCAAGACGCTTCTTCTGAACGGCTTCCGCCGGTACGAGGGACGGTTCTGGCGGCCGGCGGAGATGGAGATGGCCAACCACCAGACCGGGAAGAGCACCACCATTCTGTGGCACGAGTACCGGTTCGGAACCGGTCTGACAGCCGTCGACTTCGAGCGCAATCGCCTGCACCGGGCAGGATGATCTCATGCGGAGCCACGCGTTCCTGCGTCTTCTGGCTTTGGGAGTCGGACTGCTGCCCTGCCCCGCGCTGGCACAGTGGAGGGCCGATGTGAGGGCCGAGGCCTTCCTGTTCACCGACCCGACGGACGCCTCTCGATTGGTGCACCCGGAGGCGAGTCTCGTACTGCATGCGCTTGGAAGCGTCGAGTGGGACGAAGGCGATCAGTGGTTCGAGCTCGAGCCCTTCTTTCGAATCGACGTCATGACCGGGGAGCGCACCCGATTGGACCTCCGACAGGCGAAGTGGACGATATCGAAGGGGGACTGGGAGCTCCTGGCGGGAATGACCGAAGTCTACTGGGGCGTGGCTGAGTCGCGGCGCGTGGTCGACGTCGTCAATCAGTGGTACCCGGTCGGGAGCGTCGCGGGCTACGAGAAGCTCGGTCAGCCGATGATCCGGGGCACTTTCTTCAGCGACTGGGGGACCTTCGCGCTCTATCTGTTGCCGCTGTTTCGCGAACGACCGTTCGATGGATCGGCGGGGACCCTGTATTCATCTCTCCCCGTGACCGAAGATCTGGCCAGAGATGACTCGGACCGCGCGCTCATCCGACGCGACTACGCTTTACGCTGGTCCCATAGCCTGGGCGCTGTCGACCTCGGCGTGGCCTACTTCAGAGGCAGGGACCGCGATCCGCGCTTCGAGGCGGGAATCGACTCGGCCGGATCGGCTGTTCTGATCCCCGTCTATCACAGGGCAAGTCGAACCAGCCTGGATCTCCAGTGGACGTCGGGCGCCTGGCTGTGGAAGGCCGAGGTTGTGACGGCCGGATCCGCGTACGGCAGCCATACCGCAGCGGCCGGCGGGACGGAGTACGCCTTCACGGACTACCTCAGCGCGTTCGCAGAGTACGTGTACGACGACCGAGGCGCCGAGGCGACCACGTCGTACGAGAACGATCTGTACCTGGGCGGTCGGCTGCTCCTGCACGAGGGACGGCTCGGTGCCGGTCTGTTCGCGGATACCCGTTCCGGTAACCGGATTGCTCAGGCCAGCGCGCGCCGTCGCCTGTCCGATCGCCTTACCCTCGACGTCGAGGGCCGCATCTTCATGGGCGACTCCTCCCGTGAACCTCGATTTGCGCCACGCCAGGGAAGCCTGCTGACCGTGAGTCTCACCGCGTACTACTAGCCGACGCGGCCCGGTCACGTGCAAGCACGAGCAGGAGGAGCAGGATGCGGGGTGGGATACGGAGTCGCTGCGCGAGGAGCACAGATCGGAACGGTGTGATCAACGCTCGGGCACCTACGCATACGAGGTGTGGAACGCGTGTTGGACGCCCGAGACCCTCAGTCCAGCTTCTTCAGCCGGAGGTTCCGGAAGTAGACCCTGGAAGCCGGGTCGTGATTCTGCAGACCGATGTACCCGCGGGCCGCGAAGTCCTCGATCTTGCCGCGCGGCTCCGCCACCCAGTCCAGGACCCGGGCGCCGTTCAGATCGACCGTAATCCGGTCGCCCACAAAGGAGATCTCCATCTCGTTCCACTCGCCGGGAGGCCGCGCGCGCTTCTCGCTCGGAGCGGCGGCGTCGTACACGCCCCCGGTGCGGTGGATGCCCTCGGCGGCCGCCGCGTCAATCTGAACCTCGAAGCTGTGGAACACATAGTCATCGCTAAGCGGGATGCCGGGCACACGCAGGAATATCCCCGAGTTCGCTTCGTGCACCGACGTCATGAACTCGAGCCTGAGTGTAAAGTCCCCAAAGGTCTCGTCCGCGTACCACAGGAGTCCCATGCCGCCGTGCGAGGTCAGGATTCCCGTGTCGTGGTCGAGGGTGAAGTGGCCGGGGCCGTAGTGGTTCCACCCGCGCTCGTTGAACCGGCCGTCGTCCCCTTCCGCAATGAGCGAAACGTACCCCTGTGCGAGCTCTTCTTCGGTGATTCGAGCCACCGGTGCGTCCGCGTCCGGGCCCATGAGCTCCTCGTGTACGGGCACAGTGGTCGGGCCTTCCGCTTGACTCCGTTCCCACATCATCAGGCCGATGACCGCGACGGCGAGAATAACGGCCGCGATCAGGACCCCCCGCGTCCTCATGCTTCACCTCCGGGGTTCCACTCGCCGCGTGCGACGGCCGGGACGAACGTCTCCAGCTCGGGCGGCGGAAAGAGAACAGTGCGCTCCTGCTCGGCGCTCATGTAGGCCGTCATCAGGAGCTCCGTCACCGCCAAGCCATCGGCGAACGTCTCGTCCGGCATGCGGCCCGCGCGGAAGGCCCGCACCATGTGGCGGTTCTCGCCGGTGTAGCCGTACTCCGCTTCCTCGTCGGCTACGATCGGCATCACGCCGGTCTCCGCGTTCTGCTTCTCGACCAGGTCCTCGCCGGTGTCGCCACGCACCTCGCGGCTCAGGAACACCTTGAGCCCGGGGTCGAGGGAGTTGATCTCCATAGCGTACTCCGGACCGAGAAGCTCCATGCTGAGCCGGAGCCCGGCCCCCACGTAGCACCACGACGTGCTCACCTCGACGACGCGGGGGCCGCCGTCGGCCCCCCGGTACTCGACGACGCCGCGCGCGTAGTCTTCCGCCGGACGGTTCTCGTAGTCGAGCTTGCCGCCGCTCATCTCGGCGAGACGGGCGGCGTACGTGGGCCGCTGCCACTTCAGGCAGTTGGTGTGAGCGGTCACCTTCACCGGCGTCAGAGCGTCCCGCGCCTCGCCGGGCGGGGTGAGGAGAAAACGGGCCACCTCGACCGAGTGGCACATCATGTCGTTCAGCACCCCACCGCCCTGGAGCTCGCCCTCCCAGAACCACGGCATGTGCGGGCCGGCGTGCTCCTCGGCCGCGCGCGCAAGGTAGGGCGGACCGGTGAGCGCGGCGCCCCTCGACCAAACGATGCCCTTGCCGCGCTCCACCGCCGGCGTAAACAGCTGGTTCTCCAGGTAGCCGTGGAGCAGGCCAGCACCCTCGACGAGCTCGAGCATGCGGCGGGCCTCCGCGGCGTTGCGGCCGAGCGGTTTCTCGCACGCGACGCCCACCAGCTCACCCTTCCCCGACTCGACCGCATCGGCGATCTCCTCCATCACCTCGATGCGGGCGAAGTTGGGGGCACAAATCCAGATCGCGTCGATTGCCGAGTCGGCCACCATCTCGGTCACCGTGTCGTACGCCTTCGCGTCGCCGACGCCGAGCTCACGGGCCAGGGCGGCCGCCTCCCCGGCGGTCGGGTCGGCCCCGCCGACCACGCCGAGCACGTCGGCGTCCCGGACTCCGACCCACGAACGGATATGGAAGCGGGCCACAAACCCGCCGCCGACGAATCCGACGCCCAGTCGATCTTTATCCATGGATCTCTCTCAAGCCGTTCGTGTGTCTCGGGTTTCTGCCTCGACCAGAGCCGGCGTCGACTCCTCGCGGAAGAACAGTAGGAAAGCCACGGCGCAGAGGGTCGTCAGCGCGCATGGCACCAGGAACACGTTCGTCCAATTCGTGCCGGCATCCGTGGTGAAGAGATCCCGGATCCCCCCGGCGAACAGGCTTCCGAGGAAGCGTCCCATCCCGAGGGCGATGATCGCGATCAGGCTCTGGGCGGAGGCTCGGATGTCTGGCGGCGCCAACTTGTCCACGTAGATGAACGCAGCCACAAAGAAGAAAACATAGCAGAAGCCGTGCAGCGTAAGCGACGCGATGACGAGCCAGGTCGGGCTTCCGATCGCGAAGACGACGTAGCGGATGGGCCAGGCGATCACCCCGATCGCCAGGGTCCTACGCATGCCGTACTTCTGCAGCGACCAGGATAGCATGAACGCCATCACGAAGATCTCGGCGAACTGCGCAATCGTCATGACCGCCGGAACGTTCCGGCTCGAGATTCCAATCGCTTCGGACTCGAGGAAGGGAGCCGTGAGGATGTAGTAGAACTCGAGCTCGGTGGCGACGACGAACGTGATCCCGACGAAGATCGCGAAGTCCTTCACCCGCAGCATCTTCAGCGACTCGAGGAACGCCCACGGGCGCACGCCTTCCTTTTGAGGCGGTGTCTTCGGGAGGGCGAACGAGTGCAGACCCATGACGATCGACAGCGCCCCCGCGAGCAGCAGCATGTCGCCCTGCATGGCGGGAAGCGCGTCGCTCTCACCGAGCCAGCGCCAGCCGGTCAGCATCCAACCGGCGGCAATCCACCCGAGCGTCCCCCAGACGCGGATCGCCCCGAACTCCTTCTCGGAGTCCTCGAGGTTGATCATCGCGATCGAGTTGGTGAGGGCCAGAGTGGGGGCGTAGAGCAGGCAATAGACGAGCATGAGGACGACCATCGCGGGGAAGCTCGTCATGCGAGCGACCACCATGAGGAGGAGACCGCCCGTCAGTGCCAGGAACCCGATCACCCGCTCCGTGGCAAAGTACCGATCCGCCACCTGGCCGCCGACCATCGGAGCGACGATCGTCGCGAGCGGCAGGAGCGCGTAAATCCAGCCGACCTGCCCGCCGCTGAAGCCCTGGTCGTTGAGCAGGTAGGAGGAGAGGACGGGGGCCCATGCCCCCCAGATGGCGTACTGCAGAAACATCATGGCCCCGAGCTGGAACTTCCGGCTCGAGCTCCGCCCGCTCGACGCGTCGTTCAACGGCCGGCCCTCACACGATCCTGCGCTCCGTCGGGTCCCAGTAGACGCGGCGCCCCTCCAGGTACGACTTCGTGGCCATGTGGCAGGTGATCGCCTCCTCGATGCCGCGATCGATGTCGCAGCTCGGCTTCTCGCCATACCGGATGCAGTCCAGCCACTGCCGAAGGTGCAGATAGTGGGTACTCACCCGCTGGCCGCCTCGGTACGTGAACAAGAGCCCGCGGCTCGCAAAGTACTCCTCCGTGGGCGTCGTCACGGCGTCCACCCCCTTGAAGCCGCTCTGGTAGGTGAGCATCGGCCGATCCGTCTTCAGGAGACCCTCTTCCAGCATCTTCTCGTAGCGGGTGGACGTGCCGTCCGGCGTGACCGTGAGCTGCTCGCCGACATCCATCGTCGCGTCGTGCCCCATCACCCGGATCCCCCGGTTGTACCCGTTGGCGAGGGTGGCGCTGTACACGAGCGTCAGATCCCGGTCCGGATACTCGAGCACGGCCTGCCACACATCCGGCACGTCGCGTCCGTCCTTGAAGAAGTAGATGCCGCCCGAAGCGGTCGCGGAGTGCGGGATTCCGAGGTCGAGGATCTGGTTGACCGCGTCGTACTCGTGCGAGAGGAGGTCCCCCGAAAGACCGGTTCCGTAATCGTACCAGCAGCGCCACCGGAAGAAGCGCTCGAGGCTGAACGGGACCTTGTTCGCGGCCGTCTCCTGAAACAGCTCCCAATCGATCGTGCGCGGGCTTCCCTCCTTGTGGATCTCCCACACCCAGGCGCCCCACGGGTCGTTTCGGTTCGTCGTGGTCTCGACGAGGGTGATGGGTCCGAGGATACCCTTCTGGATCACCTGCCGGGCCTTTTCGTGGGCCTCGACCTGGCGGTTTTGGTGACCGAGCTGGAACACGATTCCCGAGCTCTTCACCGCGTCGGCCATCGGCCACACCTCATCCTCGGTGCGGGTCATGCACTTCTCGCAGTACACGTGCTTGCCCATTTCGGCCGCGGCCACGGTGATCCGAGAGTGCCAGTGGTCCGGGGTAGCGATGATGACCGCGTCCACGTCCGGCGACGTGATGAGGTCCTCGAAATGACGATACCGCTTCGCCGGTTTCAGCTGCCGGGTATCTCCGCCCGGTCGAAGCGGCTGGGTGGAAGCCATGATCGCCCTCTCGGCCCGGACGTCGAACACGTCGCATACGGCCGTAAGCTCGACGTTCAGGTTCTCCTGAGCGAGCCACTCCTCCAGACTGTTGTCGCGTGGGTCCTCCTCCTTGGCCGCGCGACGCTCCTCGAGCCAATCCGGATGCGCGAAGCCCAGGTTTCTCACCAGGTATTCTCCCTCGAGACCGTATCCGATGATGCCGACGCGGACCGTCTCCGGGTGCACGCGCGTCTCGCGCTCCGAGAACAGGCCCGCGCCCTCGTCCTCGATCCCGAGCTCATCGAGGAGACGTCGGCGCTCATCGGTGTCCAGTCCCCGGCGACGCAGCGCCGTATATCCCAGCGCGCCGAACACCGGGACGGTGGCCAGGGCCTTCAGGACGTCGCGGCGTCCCACTCCGCCCGGGCCTGCCGCGGGCTCCTCCGCCGGCTCTCCTTTCACGCTATCGGCCGGCTCGTCGACGTTCTCCTCATCGACGAACGCTTCGTCGCCGTTATGAATGTCATCGTTCATCGTTCGTCCTCCGGCGGGTTTCGGCTGGGCATCATGCGTAGGATTCCTGCACGGAGCGTCGGGAGCGGGCCAACCGCAGCAAACGATCCAGTCCGACGATGTGCCCCGTGGGGAAGAATAGGGTCACCAGCAGCGCGCAGAGCTCGATCAAGACCTTGTTGATGATCAGGTAGGCGCCCTCGGCCGGTATCGTGTACTCGAGCCCGGGCCACGGTGGCGTGGCCAGGTAGTAGAGGAGGAGCATGAGGATCCCGAACACGGTGGCCGTGCGTGTGAGCCCACCCAGCATCAGACCGAGTCCGACGAGGATCAACCCCCACACGTTCAATTGGTCGACGACAGCCAATGTGCCCGGATTGGACGCCAGGTCCATGAAGAGCTCCGACATGAACCCCTCCGAGCTTTCCAGATAGCCGGCCGACGTCCAGTACGGGTTGATGAGTTTGGAAAGACCCTCATAGAAGAAGTGCCACCCGACGACGAACCGCAGTACCACCAGCGCGGTCAGCTGGGCACCCGAGTAGATCGATTTCATCTCACGCCTTCCTGCTCGTGCAGCTGTTGGTGGTCCGGCCAGCCGGCCGAAAGCGTCCTCTCGCCCTCCCCGTCGACTACCATGCACTCGAACCCAGGCATGGCGTCGATGAATCGCGCTCCCCGCCGCGGAGACATCAGCAGCGCGGCGGTGGCGAGCGCATCCGAGGCGAATGCGGTGGGACCCGCGACGGTCACGCTCAGGACGTCGACGGGCGACCGGCCTGTGCGGGAGTTCACGATGGGGTGCCAGGATCCGTCCGGATCGAGACGGGCCTCGTAGCCGCCGGAGGTCGCGACGGCTCCCTTCGCCATCCGCAGCGGCGAGGGGAAAATCCCGCCGTGCCGGGGATCCCGGACGGCGATCAGCCAGGGGAGGTCGTCCTCCCGAACGCCGGAGGCCCGGATGTCTCCTCCCGCGTCGATCAGGTAGCGGCCGATGCCGTGCGCTTCGAGCACCGCGGCCATCGCATCCACGATGTAGCCTTTGGCGATCCCGTCGAGCGTGATGCCCATCCCGTCCCTCTCGAGAGCGATTCGCGCGGCGGAGACTTGCACGGCATCCGCGCCGACCGTCTCGAGCGCATGCCGCCAGGCGACCGAATCCGGGTCCGCCTCGGCTTCCTTCTGCAGATCCACGAGCGGCTGGACCGTGACGTCGAAAGCGCCGCCGCTCGCCCTGTGGACCGCGGCCGATCGATCGAGCAGCAGCGTCAGCTCCGGCGGCGGACCCGCGAGTCTTCCCTCGGCGTTGAGCACGCCCACCGCTGAAGCGGCGTCAAACCGATCGAGGAGGCCAATCAGGAGGTCCATCTTTTCGAACGCACGGCCGGCCGCATCCTCCAACAGGCACCGGGAGTCGTGGATGGCAGCGACCGAAACGCGAGTGCTCATGGCCCGCCGATCGAGCACGAGCTTGTGGTCGCCGGACGGCAGGATCGTGTCTTCGATGCGTTCCGGCAGGGGCCGGGCGGGCTCGAATCCCATGTCGAGCAGCGCCGACATTTCCGCAGCGTGGCGTTCCCCGGGTGCGGACCTCACGTCATCGAACCTCCGGGCGAGCCGTGAACAGACCGCAACAGTCTGACCCCAGTTGGTCTCGGCATGCGCGGCGTGCCGAAAGGTTCTTGTCCGAAGGCGTGCCGAGCAACCCCCGCCGGGCCACCGGCTCCAGCCTTCAGCTCTCTGATACCTCCGGTTGGCGCAGGTAGCGAATCCGTCACTCCCTCTTGATATCCGACAGGTACTGGCGACACACCTTTATTGTCAGTTGCTTTTCAGGTTGCCCCCCGGAGAGCGCTCCCGAGCTGTTGGAGGACGCATGTCTCAGCTGCCCGATGTGCCCCGCATAGATCGCACGCTTCGTTTGCGCCGTTCCAGCGGTTTCTTTCTGGCTGTTGCGGTCGCTTTCGCAGGCTGTCAGGACGATCCCCTTTCCCTTCAGCCGGATGGGTCGGTGGAGCTCGCGGCGACAGTCCAGACGGCTGAGGTCGGCCCGGACGACTGGATCGTCGTGTTCCAGGACGACGTTGTCGATCCACCGGGTCTGGCGCGCGCCCTGGTCGGAGCGCACGGCGGCACGATCCAGTACACATACAGCCGGGCGCTCAAGGGATTCGCGGGCAACCTGCCGCCTCAGGCGATCGACGCGATCCAGCGCAACCCGAACGTCGCCTACGTCGAGCAGGACGGTGTGGTGCAGACGACGGTTGGCTCGTGGGGCCTGGACCGAATCGATCAGCGGGCGTTGCCGCTGGACGGCTCCTACGTGCCACCGGGTGATGGGACCGGCGTGCACGCCTACATCCTCGACACGGGGATCGACTTCGGTCGGACCGACCAGTTCGGCACCCGGCTGTCCAGCGGCTGGGACTTCATCGACGGCGACAGCGACGCGTCAGACTGCCACGGGCACGGCACCCACGTGGCCGGGACCGTGGGCAGCAAGGACTATGGGGTGGCGAAGGACGCCAACATCGTCTCCGTGAGAGTGCTCGGTTGCGGCGGCTCCGGTTCGTATGCGGGCGTCATCGCGGGAATCGAGTGGGTGATGGACAACCATGCCCGCCCGGCCGTGGCGAACATGAGCCTCGGCGGTGGTTACAGCTCATCCGTGAACGCCGCCATTGCCAACGCCGTGGCGGCCGGCGTGACGTTCGCCGTCTCGGCCGGCAACGACAACAGGGACGCGTGCACCAAGTCGCCTGCGAGCGCCCCGGAGGCCGTTACCGTCGGCTCGACCACCAGCTCGGACGCCCGCAGCTCGTTCTCCAACTACGGCACGTGTGTCGACATCTTCGCGCCGGGGTCGTCGATCACGTCGACTGTGATGGGCGACGGAACGGGCACTTGGAGCGGGACGTCGATGGCCTCCCCGCACGTGGCGGGCGTGGCGGCGCTCCACCTCGAGGCCAACCGGAACTGGTCTCCGGCGCAGGTCTGGGCGGCCATGCAGAGCTCGGCCACGTCGAACGTGGTCTCGAACGCGGGAGCCGGCTCGCCGAATCTGCTGCTCTACTCCGGAAACACACCGGTCGACCCGTGCGCCGGCGGTGCGTGCACGACGGCGACGGTTCAGTGGGTCAGCGGCGTGACCGTGAAGGTGAACAAGAACAAGCGGGCCAGCGGCACCGTCACCGTGCAAGCTGTCGATGACGGAGGGAATCCGCTCGCGGACGTTACCGTGAACGGCTCATGGGAGGTGGATGGAAGTGCCGACTACGCCACCTCGTCGGGCGTGACCGGCAGCGACGGCATGGTCGAACTCACAACGGGCATGATCCGCAACGCCACCAGCTTCAGTTTCTGTGTGACCGGCCTCACGGGTGCCTTCGAGGACGGCACCGACTACGCGTCGCCACCGTGCAGTCCGTACCGTGAGCCAGCGGCCGGTACCGGCGACCCACCGGCGCCGTTCGGCGTCTTCCAGGTTACGAAAGTTCAGAAGGGGAAGAACTGGCGCGCCGTCCTCGACTGGACAGGCGGCGGCCCCCTGGTGGACGTGTGGCGGAACGGCGGGACGATCGCGCTCGGCGTGGACAACGCCGGCTCGTATACAGACAACCTGGGGAAGGACGTCTCGGGCACCTTCACATACGAGGTGTGCAACGCGGGGTGGACGCCCGAGACCCCGGCCGAGTGCTCGGGCGAGGCCCCGGTGTCCTTTCCGTAGGGCGCGTCAGACCCTTCTCTGACAGTTAGAACGGCGGGGGCGGCTACATGGACTCCGTGGCCGCCTCTCCCATCGACGCGCTTTCCTGGTTCCAGATCCACCGCCAGACCTGCCAGGAGCCGTCGGCCTGTTGCTGACAGATCGTGAGCCACTTGCCGTTTCGGACCTCTTCCTCTCCACCCGCTACAGGGGTCTGGCGCACGTTCCAGCTTCCCCTGGCGAAGGCGATGTCGCCGTGCACACTCACCTCGTCGACCGTGGCGGTCTGCGTGGCTGTGTACCCTGCCATGAACTCCGCGATGGATCTGACGATGGCCTCAGGTCCCTCGGTAGGTGGTCCGTCCGGCGCCATCTGGACGGCATCCTCTGCGTATTGAGATGCCAGACTCTCGGCATCGCCCGCGTTGAAACCGGCCAGAAACTCGTCAACCAGGGCCCGTATGGCGGCCTCGGCGGCTTCGGTATCCTGTACGACAGCCGTTTCGGTCTCCGTCGTCTCGGGTGCTGGCTGCGCGCAGGCGGCCAGGGCCAGTAGACCGCCCAGGCTCCAGAGCAAGATTGTCCGCTTCATTCTGATCCTCCCCAGGTTATGGAGTGCAAGAATCGGCCTCATTCGGCGTCTACCAGCGTACATGCACAACCACTCCGACGTCCAGTTGACGTTGAGAGTAAGCCGACACTCCTGCATACTCGTCAGATGCTCTCGAACAAACCTGGACCGCTGTCTCTCGTGACGGCCGCAAGCGCGGTTCTTGGCGTCACATGGCTCTGCATCGCCCCAGGCACGCTCTCGGGGCAGACTCCCACCAACCAGGTTGCCCAGGTCGACGTGCGTGCCGAGGTCGCCGCGGCGCTCTACGCCGCGTCCGCCACCCAGGTCGCTGCTGCACGCGCGGCGGATACCCGGATTCGACAGCAGGCAGAGGAGATCCAGAATCTGCGAGCCCAGCTGGAGAGCGCGCGAAGCGGCCGGGCCGAAGACGTCACCCGCCTCCAGACCGAGCTGACGGCAGCGGAGGAGGAGTTCGTCGCCGCTCTGGCCGAGCAGGATCGAGCATACGCCCAAGAGATCTCCGTGTTCAGAGACGCGGTGGAAGACATCGCGTCGACCCCCGAAGGTGCGGCCGCCCTAGCTCGCTTCAACGCGGGAGACGAGATCGGGGCACTTGCGGTGCTGGACGACCTGCGTGCGGCCCGCGACGCGGCCCGTCGGCGACGAATGGACATCGAGAGCGCCGTCGAGGGGCGTCGGATCGCGATGCTGGCGCTCGAGGCTCGAAGTCGCCTCAAGCTCTCGACATCGGAAGTGATCGCCCGTTTCGAAGAAGTCACCGGGCTTGACCCGGATGTCTACTGGGACTGGGTGGTGTTGAGCCGGCTCTACACGGACGCGGGGGACCTCCCGGCGGCTCTGCAGGCAGCGGATCGAGCCACCGCTACGGCTGCGACTGACCGGGAGCGGTCGATCGCTCTCATCGAGCTCGGCGACGTCCTCCGAGATCAAGGCAACCTGGATGACGCGCTCGAGCAGTACCGTGCCTCGCTGGTGATCCAGGAACGGCTGGCCGCGGCGGATTCCGACGATCTGGGCCGGCTGAACGACGTCACGGTCGACCACGGCCGGATAGGCCAAATCCTCGCGGACCAGGGAGACCTTCAGGGCGCGCTCGCCAGCTACCAGGCCTCGCTCGAAATACGAGAACGCCTGGCCGCGCTGTTTCCCGACAACGCCGACTTACAGCGCGGTCTGGTGGTCTCTCACGGCAGGGTGGGTCAGATGCTCGAGAGCCTGGGTGACCTGTCCGGCGCGCTTGAAGCCCATCGGACCGCGCTCAGGGTCATGCGCCGACTCCTGGCGACCGAGCCGAGCAACCGCATCTGGCAGCGGGACCTGGCCTTCGTCCACATCGACATGGGAGATGTGCTGCAAAGACAGCGGAGCTTCACCGACGCCGCCAGGAACTACCGCATGGCGCTCAGGATCCGTCAACGGTTGGCCGCGAGGGATCCGACCAACTCGTCCTGGCAGCGGGACCTGGCGGTCGCACACGAGCGGGTGGGCAACGCGCTCAAGGCCGAGGGGGACTATTCCGGCGCGCTCGAGCGTTATCAGGCGGCGCTCGAGATCGGGCAGCGGTTGGTGGCGACGGACCCTAGCAACGCCCAATGGCAGTGGGGCCTCTCGCTCACCCACGACCTCGCGTCCGATGCACTCGGGTGGCTCGAGGACTTCACCGGCTCGGAGGATCACCTCCGCACATCGCTGGAGATCAAGGAGCGGCTGGCGGCGACGGACCCGGGAAACGCAGGCTGGCAGCGAGATCTCGCCACGACTTGGAGCTTGTTGGGCGTTGTACTGGTGGTTCAGGAAGACAGCGTGGGCGCCGCGCAGAGCTTCCGCGCCTCGCTGGAGGTCAGAGAGCGACTGGTCGAGCTGGATCCGGTCAATGCCGTCTGGCAGCGGGACCTGTTGATGAGCTACGGGAAGATGTTCGAGCTCACGCGAGAGAAGGAATACGCCGAGGGCGGCGTCGAAGTGGCGGAGCGGATGGAAGCGCTGGGCATCCTCACCCCGCGCGACCGGTGGATAGCAGACAGCCTGAAGCGGCGAGCGGGCCTGTGAGCGACATCTTCGTTGCCTACGTAGAGGACGATCGGGCGCGAGCCGCTCGGTTGATCCGCGCCCTTCAGGCGGAGGGCTTCGGCGTCTGGTCTCACGAGGATCTGCCCAGCGGAAAGAACTGGCACGTACAGATCGAGTCCGCGTTGGAAACGGCGAAGTGCGTCGTCGTCCTGTGGACGAAGAGCAGCGTGGGACCGGCAGGGGAGTTCGTGCGCGAGGAGGCGAGGTGGGCCAAGTCCCGCGGCATCATCGTTCCCGTGCTTCTGCAGAAGGTGGATCCACCGCTCGGCTTCGGAGAGATCCAGGCCATCGATCTGAGACGGTGGGGGGGCAGCCGCCGCAATGCCTTCTTCCGAGACCTTTGCGCCACGCTGCGGGCAAGACTTGCCGGAACCGTTGTGCCCGCCCCCAGAGGGCCCCGAAAGCGGCTGATGCAGAGGATCACCTACGGGGCGCTCGCGAGCGGACTCACGACCGCTGCCGTCTTCGGTTTCAATCTCTTCGCGGCTCAGAGTCAGCTGTGTGCGATTCCCGTAATCCAGCCCCTTGTTTCCGACGCTTGCGGCGCTTGGGGATTCGGCGGCCGGCCGACGAAGGCGGAACGCCTCGCATGGGAGTCGCGCGAGCCAGGGAGCTGTCAGGCTCTTCGCGACCACGTCGAGGCGTACCCTGAAGGCGCGTTCCGGGAAGCCGCCGCTAGCCTGATCGCGGCCCGCCAGGTGATGCAGACCGAGGTGTGGGAGCCGTCCGAACGGCGGCTCGTCCTGTACGTCGGCCCGTCTACAGACCGCCAGGCAGGCGAAGCCGAGGCTCGGGCCGTGGCTCTCGAGCGGGCAGGACGCGAAGCCGACCGACTGTGTCGCGGCTTTGCGGCGACGACTTCGTTTCGCCTCACGTCCGCCAGTCCGGAAGCACAAGTCTGGGATTGCACCGCCTCGGCTTCGGGCGTGGCCTGCGGTTTCGACGGTGAGGCCGTCTGTCAGCTCGAAGAAAGACGCGTCGTCGAGACGGAAACTTGCCAGGGGGACTGAAGAGACATGCTCGACAACACGGATACGCTGCTGGCATTGGCCGAGATCGCCGCCGCCTTCGCCGGCTTCGCGGCGCTGGTGAGCGTCATCCGGCCGGGGACGCGCATCCAGGGGCAGGCGATCCACGACCTGCTCCGGCTTCGCCTCGTGATCGGGTCCAGCGTGGCCGGAATCGCCGCCGCGCTCGTACCGGTCGGCCTGTCGGGCTACGGACTGGAGCCCGAGACGACCTGGCGCGTGAGCAGTGGGCTGTTTCTGGTCTTCGGGTACGGAATCATCTGGGCGCTCGTCTCGGGATACCGGCCCGTTCAAGAGGAAATCGAGCCCGACCGACTGGCCGTCATCATCGTCACATCGATCGAGTTCATCGAGCAGGCGAGTCTCATCATCGTGCTCCTGGACCTCCCGATCGGGAACCCCGCGGCCCTCTACGTGACGGCGCTTATCGGGAACATCTGTCAGACCGGCTTCGTGTTCGTCCGTTTCGTGGGCTCGACGTTCCGACGGAGGGTGTCGGGCTGAGACTAGACGGGAGCGCGCCTGATTCGGGCGCGTTAGGCGCTGAGGGAAGCGTGCCTATCGTTGTCAATTGACGGCATGTGCCGGACATTTATCCCGCCGCAGCTTGGCGCGGATGCACGACCGCTGATCTCCGCTGTTAGAAGTCGGTAGACCGGATGGCCGACAGCCAGAAGTCGGAAGTCACGTTCGCTCGCGATCTGGGCCTGTTCGACGCCACGATGATCGGTGTCGGCGCCATGATCGGAGCAGGCATCTTCGTTCTGACGGGGATCGCCGCGGGCGTGGCGGGGCCTGCGTCGATCCTCGCCTTCGCGCTCAACGGCGCCGTGACCTTGCTGACCGCGTTCGCGTACGCCGAGCTCGCCTCCGCAATCCCCCGAGCGGGCGGTGGCTATTCCTTCGTGCGCATGGCCTTTCCGGGACCCCTGGGATTCACTGCGGGCTGGATGCTGTGGTTCGCCTACACGGTTGCGTGTAGCCTCTACGCCCTGGGCTTCGCCGGCTACTTCTGGGAGTTTTTCCTCAAGTACCTGCCCGAGTTCGGGCATGGAGCGCTGGAACTCCTCGGGGATCGCGGGGCGGTGGCACTCGTCACCGTTATCGTCGGTGCCCTGTTCGTCCGGCTGAACACCCGCGGCACCGAGGTAACCGGCTTCGCCGAGAACGCCCTGACGATGTCCAAGCTCGTCGTGCTGTCGATCTTCATCTTTTACGGCCTCAAGCGAGTGGCGGTGGAGCCTGGGGCCGCAGCGGACAGCTTCCAGCCATTCTTCCCACTGGGCGCCGGTGGAGTTCTCGTCGCGATGGGCCTCACGTTCATCGCCTTCGAGGGCTACGACCTCATCGCCACGGTCGCCGAGGAGATCAAGGAGCCCGAGAAGAACATCCCCAGGGCGACCTTCATCGCGCTCGCGATCGCGATCACGATGTACCTGCTCATCCTGTTCGTGTCGCTCGGCGCCGTGGATGCGGGTGACACTCCGACCTGGCAGTTCCTGGGCCGGTACAAGGAGACGGCGATCGTCCGGGCCGCGGAGGATTTCATGCCGGCCTTCGGCGTGGCGGTCATCGTGTTCGGAGGCCTGCTGTCGACCACCTCCGCACTCAACGCGACCGTGATGGCCGCTTCCAGGGTCGCCTTTTCGATGGGACGCGACGCCTGGCTCCCCGAACCGATCTCCAAGATCGACCGGAAGCGGCGGACTCCCCGCGTGGCGATCATCGTCACCGGGGTAATCCTGCTTGGCATGGCGCTTGCCCTGCCGATCGAGACTGTCGGCTCGGCCGCGAGCCTGATCTTTCTCCTCACGTTCGCCCTCGTGAACCT
The DNA here is from genome assembly GCA_039586095.1 of Gemmatimonadota bacterium. GTDB lineage: Bacteria > Gemmatimonadota > Gemmatimonadetes > Palauibacterales > Palauibacteraceae > JBDHBD01. Next base: position 24,123 of record JBDHLB010000009.1, on the reverse strand, counting down.
CTCGGTGATTGTTCTGCGGCGGAAGGCGCCCCAGATCGAGCGTCGGTACAAGGTGCCGTTCTATCCTCTCGTACCGATTCTGGGTTTCGGGCTGAACGTGTTTCTCGCGCTGTATCAGTTCCGGTTCCAGCCGGTCGCCTGGTACGTGACGATCGGCTGGATCGTGCTCGGACTGCTCATCTACTTCGCGTACTCCGAGAAGCAGGCCGTGCACGAGATGCCGCAGGTGCTGGTTCCGGGAGCCGTACCGGCCGAGATACGCAGCGGGTATTCCGTGCTGGTGCCGCTGTCGAATCCCGACACGGTGAACGTTCTGATCGACACGGCGGCGCCGATCGCCCGTGAGCACCGGGGACACATTGTGGCCCTGGCGGTGGTGAACGTTCCCAGGCAGCTCCCGGTCCACGAGGGGCTGCGCTACCTGCACCACAAGGATCGTCTGTTCCGCCTGGCCCACGAGCGCGCCAAGCGGCACGGCGTCGATGTCGACACGGAAGTCGTGATCGCCCACCACGTGCATGACGGCATCCTCTCCGCGGCACGGCGTCTCCGGGCGGATCTGCTCTTGATGGGCTGGAAGGGCTACACGAACACGCGGGACCGTCTGTTCGGTGAGGTCGCCGACCACGTGATCCGTCACGCACCGTGCGATCTCATGCTCCTCAAGATCAGGGGCGATAGCGGTTTCCGTAACGCGCTGCTCCCGACGGCCGGCGGCCCGCACGCCAGATTGGCCGCCGAATACCTCGGCATTCTCGCCAGAGCGAGGCAGATGACCGTGACCGCGTGCTATGTCGTGCCGCCCGAGGCTTCCCAGGTGCAGCGTGACGACGCGGACCTGTGGATCGACAAGACGCTCGCACGGCTCGACGGTGGCGTGGCCGTCGACAAGAAGCTCATCGAGTCCGGCTCGGTCGCGGGCGGGATCGCGAAGGCTGGCAGGGATTTCGATCTCGTCGTACTGGGCGCGGCCAAGGAACCGCTGTTCCGACCGCTCCTCGTGGGCGAGATCGCCGCGAAAGTGGTCCGCTACTCGCCAACCTCCGTCATGCTGGTCAAGCGCTACGAGGGCACGATCAAATCCCTTCTAAAGAGGATTCTCGGCTAGACAAGCCATGGTGAGCGACCGGCATATCGGCCTGTTCGGGGCAACCGCGCTCGGGGTGGGTGCCATCGTCGGCGGAGGCATCCTCGCCCTGGCGGGTGTCGCGTTCGCGACGGCCGGGCCCGGCGCCATCGTCGCCTTCGCCCTCAACGGCGGCATCGCCTTCCTGACGGTGGCCAGCTTCGCCGAGCTGGCGAAGCGGTTCCCCGAGTCCGGGGGCATTTACGCCTACGCCAAGAAGGTCTTCTCGATCGAGATCGCCTTCGTGGTGGGTTGGGTGGTTTGGTTCGCCTCGATCATGGCCGGAGTGCTGTACGCGCTGGGCTTCGCCGCGTTCGCCGCCGAAGGCGTCGGCAGGGCGCTTGCGGACCTCGAGGTCTCGTCGGACTGGCTGCGACGCCCCGACCTGCGAGTGGCCATCGCCGTCGCGGCCATCGGGTTGTATGCGGCGAGCCTGTTGCGACGAACCCGTGGGGGCGGCAACGGCGCGACTGTCGGCAAGGTCATCGTCTTCATTGTTCTGATCGGAGCCGGGCTCGTGGCGTGGATCCGCGGCGCGCCGTCGGAGCTCGTGGACCGGTTGAGCCCCTTTCTCGTGGCCGGTCCGGTCGGCGTCATCCAGGCGATGGGCTACACGTTCATCGCGCTCCAGGGCTTCGACCTGATCGCGGCGGTGGGCGGCGAGGTGCGCGATCCGGAGCGCAACTTGCCGCAAGCCATGTACCTGTCTCTGGGGATCGCGCTCGCCATCTACCTTCCCCTTCTCTTCCTGCTCGCGACCGTGGGGGCCGGGGAGGGAGGCATCGCGGAGGCCGCTGCGGCCAACCCGGAAGGGTTGGTAGCGGACGCCACGGAGCGCTTCCTCGGCCCGGCCGGCTACTGGCTCGTGATCGCGGCGGGTGTGCTGTCGATGGTGACCGCGCTGCGTGCGAATCTTCTGGGCGCTTCGCGGGTCGGTTTCGCCATGGCCCGCGACCGTTCGCTGCCGCGCCGCATGGGGCAGACACACGGGCCGAGCGGCGTTCCCGCGGTCGCCGTCGCAGTCACGGGTGCCATGGTGGCCGCCATCGCGATCGCCGTAGGGAACGTGGCGGTGGGTGGTGCCGCCTCGAGTCTCATCTTCCTGATCGCCTTTACGATCGTGCACTGGGCGGCGCTTCTCGTGCGGCGACGTTCCGCTCAGCCCGAGGCCGGCCAGCGGCGGTCCGCGCTCGTCCCCGTGGCCGGCTCGCTGCTCTGCCTGGGTCTGGCGGCCTTCCAGGCGATTGCCGTGCCCGAGGCGGGCTGGGTCGTCGCGCTGTGGCTGGGCGTGGGCGGGATTCTGTACTGGACGCTGTTCGCACCCGGGGCCCGACTGGCGGATGCTTCGGCCCAGGCGCGCGATCCTGACCTGGCTCGTCTGCGGGGCAGAAGCCCGCTGGTACTGGTGCCGATCGCCAATCCGGCCAGCGCGGCGAGCCTCGTCGATGTGGCGGTCACGCTTCGGACACCCGGCACGGGCCGCGTGCTGCTCCTGTCTGTTGTACATACGCCGTCCGAGCCCGCACCAGTACCGGGCGCACGCGTAGAAACACCATCCGAGATACAAACCGAGGTGGCAGGACTGGACGATCTGGCCGAGCGACATCCCGCTCTCCAGAACGCGCAGGGCGTGCTCGGCGAGTCGCTGCAGCGCAGCCTCGAGCACTCTCTGGTCGCCGAGACGCTGTTCACCATCGCGCCGGACGTATGGCGCGAGATCGCCCGGGTGGCGGACGGACACGGTTGCGAGACCGTGCTGGTGGGGCTACCGGACTTGAACGCGCCCGACACCGAGGCTCGGCTCGAGGGCCTGCTGGCAGAGCTGGACACCGACGTGGTCATCCTGCGCGCACCGCATCGCTGGCACATGTCCGAGGCTCGGAAGATCCTGGTCCCGATTGGCGGCCGGCGCGATCACAGCCACCTGCGGGCTCGTCTCCTCGCGAGCCTCTCTCGCTCGGGCGAGCGATCGCTGACGTACCTGCGAACGCTGCCGGAATCGGTATCGGACGAGCTACGCGGTCAGGCCGAGCGCCAGATACGAGCGCTGGCGCGCGACGAGGCGGCGGGCCCCTACGAGATCGTCGTGGACTGCACCTCGGATCGCCGTCAGTCGATCATCGGCCACGCCGCCGAGGCCGACATGGTCGTCATGGGGTCCGCGCGGCTGGCACGAGGCCGAGCGGGCCTCGGCGAGCTACCGCTGGCTATCGCGCGCGAGACGAACGTGCCGCTCGTGCTTATCAGCCGCCGTCCGTCACGCTCACGCCGCTTTCCCCGTACTGGCTTTCGGCGCGTGTGACGATTCCCTGCCGCGTACCCGCGACCGCTCAGACCCCCGCAGCCGGCTGCACGTTGTTGTTGAGCCGGAACAGGTTCATCGGGTCGTACTGACCCTTGATCTGGCTTAGACGCTCGTAGACCGGGCCGTAGTTCCCTGCTGCCCCGTCGAAATCGATGTTGTCGTAGTAGCCGCCCATGAACGGCTCGAGCTGGTAGTACCACTCGCGTGCCGTTGCGATGGCTTCCTCGTCTTCGGCCGGTTCCGTCCACCCGCCTCCGACGATGAGCATCGTCTCGGCATTGCGCTGTGGAAACGCGGTCGCGAGCTCGTCGACCCGCGCCACAGCTCCGCCCGCAGTGTGCGTGAACATGGCGAGGCGCGGGTCCTGCACGTACGACTCGAGCATCGCGTCGATCAGCTCCGGCGTGATCTCCTTTACCATGCCGCTCTTCACGTAGGAGCGGATGCCATGGCCGAAGGCCTCGTCCTCCTTCGTCTGCATGACCGTGTAATCCTGCACGACAACACCGTCATCCAGCGGGCTGCCCACGCTCCGCAGCGGCGCGAGCTCTCTTTCTCCCGCCGACGGATCTGTGGCGTATACGACCTCCATCAGGAGCACGCCCTGGCCATCGGGCAGCGTCGCAATGATCGGACCGACGTACAGCTCGTCAGACAGACCGGCGTACCAGTCGCCGTAGAAGTCGAGCACTTCGCGCGCCTGCTCGATGGGCCACACGATCATCCCTGAGAGGACGTTCCGATCGAAGGGGTGCACCCGGTACTCGAACTGAGTGACGACACCGAAATTCCCGCCGCCGCCCCGAATGGCCCAGAACAGATCGGCGTCCTGCTCCTCGCTGATCCGGCGAACCTGGCCGTCAGCCGTAACGAGCTCGGCGCCCACCACGTTGTCGATCGTCAGGCCGTGCCTGCGATTCAGACGGCCAAAACCGCCACCGAGGGTGAGTCCGCCGCACCCCGTGTGCGAGACGACACCGGCCGTCGTGACCAGGCCCTGGTCCAGAGTCGTGGCGTCGAGCTGACCGAGCAGCGCCCCGCCCCCGGCGGACGCTCGCTGCGCGTCGGCGTCCACTGTCACCTGGTTCATCGCCGACAGATCGATCATCAGCCCGTCATCGGCCACGGACTTGCCGGGCCAGCTGTGACCCCCGCCGCGCACCGAGGTAAGCAGCTCGCGCTCGCGCGCGAAAGTCACGGCGTTGCTGACGTCCTGGCTGTTCATGCAGCGCGCGATCAACGCCGGGCGCCTGTCGTGCATGCCGTTCCAGATGCGTCGGGCCGTGTCGTAGTCCGGGTGGTCGGAGAGGAGAACGGGACCGGTCAAGCTGTCGGCGAATTCCTGGATGGCCGCTCGCTCGAGCTCGATCTCCTCGCCCGAGAGAGAGAGTCCGCGTATGCTCGTCTGTGCCCGGTCGCCACCCGGCGTCCAGCGGTCGCAAGCCGCCAGTCCCGGGATCGCAGCTGTCATCCCCGCGGCGATGGCCCCACGACAAAACTCACGTCGATCCATGATTGCCCCCCTCGGTTGTACCACGCTGTTAGAGTGCGAGCGAGCACATGCGACTGGCGCGGCTCGTCAATCGGAACCGTCAGTCTATAGAGCCAGGCAGAACCATCCGTGTGCAAAGTCGGGTGGAGCAGATGACGGAAAGTCTTACGCTGTGAAGGGCCTTCGGGCAACTCTCGAGGCCCGTGAGAGCGACGACCAAATACGCGACCGGCAAGCCTGGTTGCTACTTACGGCGCGAGGCGTGAGTCTCTAGAATGGAGAGAAGTCACACTATTGCAAACGTTTAGCGTGAAAGGAGTCCTCCCTTGAAGCCCGGTCTCGGACACCGCTTCTTTGCCATCTATTCCGCCTGCCTCACTGCGGTCCTCGTGCTCACCGTGTCGACAGGCTTCGCGGGCAACCGCACGCAGAGCTTCGAGGAAATCGCAGTGCAGCGGATCAACGTCGTCGAGCCGGACGGGACGGTCCGGCTGGTTCTCTCCAGCAAGGCATTGTTTCCCGGGATTCTCATAAAGGGCGCGGAGTACGAGCATCCCAGTCGCAGCACCGCGGGCATTCTCTTCTTCAACGACGAGGGCACCGAGCAGGGCGGCCTGATCTTTGGGGGCGCGAAGGACGCGGACGGCAATGTGAGTGCGTTCGGGCACCTGAGCTTCGACCAGTACGAACAGGATCAGGTGCTCACCTTCAACGCTTCCGAGGACGGCGGAAACCGGAAGGCGGGATTGTCGGTGTGGGACCGGCCCAACTATTCGATCGAGGAGCTCATCCAGCTTGTCGAACGAACGAAGACGCTCCCCGAGGCCGAACAGGAAGTCGAACTGTCGGAGTTCTTCGCGGAACGCGAATCGGCGCATCCGCGCCTCTACCTGGGGAAGAGCCACAATGGATCGGTGTCACTTCGGCTCAACGACGACGAGGGACGCGAACGCCTGATCCTCGAAGTGGCCGCTGACGGGACTCCGGCCCTGCGGGTCCTCGATCAGGCGGGCGAGGAAGTCGCGCGGTTCCCGAACCCCGATGCTGGTTAGGCCGTGCGGGCTCTCGCCCCGCGGTTCGCATTCAGGAAGGCATGCGGGTCGTGATGCATGGCTCCGTCGGGCAGATAATCCCAGAACGGTCCGAGATCGGCCCTGACTCGATCACGGTAGAAGTCCGGCAGCTCGTCCGTGTCCCCCTCGAAATAGCCGCGGAAACCGATGTCCGTCGCGAGCTTGTCCCGGATGGTGCTGTAAAACTCGATCCGGCCTCGACCCTCCGATGAGATGGCGCGCACGACGTTCATCAGACTCGGGATCGCGCCGTCGTTCGCCTTCAAGCGGCGCCACACTCGCTTCCTGGAGAAGCTGTACCGGGTGAGATCGATCACGTGATCGTAGAACTCCGGCCACTCGTAGTTCCTGGGACGGACGTTCATGGCGTAGTGGTTGTTCAGGAAATGGAAGGGGAAGCTCAGCACCCGGTCGTCCTTCTGATACTCCAGGTTGAGAGGGGCGGCCTCACCGAACGCTGTCAGAAGCGAGAAGCCGGGGAACGCGCCCGGCGAGCGATCCAGAAACCTTTTGGTCAACTCGAAGGGTTCCGGGCCCTCGTCTCCGTCGAGTCCAAGCACGAAGTTCGTCTGCAGGTACGGCACGTGACGCAGAAGCATGTTCGCATGGTCGGCGACCTGCTCCACTTTTTCGATGCCCTGCTTCTTTCCGGTTTTCGACTTGTTTCCGAGGTCGTACCACGATTCGATCCCGGGCAGTAACGCCTTGAATCCGTTTCTGGCCAGCCGCTCGACGTGCGGCTCGGACAGAAGCGACAGGCTGCTCTCTGCGATGAAGTCGATCGCGCCCGGCGGGACCGCTTCTTCGATCGCATCCATGTAGTCGTCGAATCGCACGCCGAAGTTGGGGTCGTGCCAACCTACTCGCGGCCGCTTCATCTTCGTCTGCAGGAACCGGAGATCCTCCTTCATCTCCTCGAAATCGAGCGGCTGGTACTTGACCTCGGAATCGATGCAGAAGCTGCATGAATAGGGACAGCCCAGGCTGCCGAGCATCGGGACGATCTTGATGGTCGGCGCCTTTCGCAGCGTCGGCTCGATGAACTTCCAGCGCGCGCGGACGCCGGGAAGCGACAGGGGCTGCTGGGTCGCCGACAGGTGCCGGCCCACCGGCCGGTGCGCGGTGCAGTTGTCCAGTACATCCCTCAACACATCCCGGTCCGTGAACCCGAGGACGTAATCGAAGTACTTCTGCGCGTCCTGCGGATAGCAGCGCGCATGGGGACCGCCGAGGCAGGTCACCACGCCCCGTGCCCGGAACATCGCGCTGATCGCGTAGGAAAGCTGCGCCGCTTGCGAGAACGCGCCGATGATCAGCAGATCGATGTCGTCCGGAAGCTCCTCGGTCAGGTCTTCGAAGCCCGTGTAGCAGACCAGGCTCACCTCATGCCCTTCCTCCTCGCACCAGACGCCGAGCACCTGAGGCATGATGCTGGCCAGATTCGCGTTCATCACGCGGGCGTAGAGGGCTTTTGTGGGGGTTTTGGCAACCAGGTCGATGATGCCGATTCGCAGCTTGCGCAATCACGATCTCCTCGGGCGTGTTGCCCTGCTCGGGACGAAAACGCGAATGCGCTGTCGATTCGCGATCAGCGAGTGTTCAAGGTACGACAATACAGTTTAATGATTTTTCGACTGTCCCGCCGTTTCGGGGCGTGACGGCTGCGTCGATTCGGACGGATGGCAGGCCTGCTGCCCGGACTGGCATCGGCCATGAGCGTCTGCGCATCATGGGGCTTCGCCGCGACCAGGTGATCCAGGCACGAGATCCAGGCAGGAGACCCACAATGGACGAAATGAAGTATCCATCCCGGCGCACGTTCCTCCGTTTCCTCGCCGGCAGCCCGCTGCTGTCGTTGGTCGGGTTTCAGGCGTGTACGAGTCCGGATTCGGCCTGGACGCTTCCGGAGGGCGCTGTGCCGGAGGGCGCGCCGCGGGGGTCGAAGCTCCCGGAGGACGTCGTGCGGGAACTGGCCGACCGCATAGCCTCTCCGGACGACGCGATCAACGTGTTCGATTTCCAGGCGGTAGCCGAGCAGGTCCTGCCGCCGGCACACTACGGATATCTCGCCACCGGCGTGGATGGCGACGAGACGCTGCGGGCCAACCGGGATGGCTTCGAGCGCTTCGACCTGCGAGCGCGCAGGCTGGTCGACGTGTCCGAGATCGACCTGAGCGTGGATCTGCTGGGTGAGCGATGGGACACGCCGATCGTTCTCGCGCCGGTCGGCAGTCAGAAAGCCTTTCATGCCGAAGGAGAGCTCGCGGCGGCCCGGGCTTCGGCCGCGGCCGGCCACCACCAGATCCTCTCTACGGTCACCACGACATCGGTGGAGGACGTGAACGCCGCTCGCAGCCGGCCCGTCTGGTATCAGCTGTATCCCACGTCGAGCTGGACGGTGGGCGAAAAGCTTGTTCGCCGGGCCGAGGATGCCGGGTGCCAGGCCCTGGTGCTGACAGTCGATCTGCCCGTCGACAGCAATCGCGAGACGCTGGAGCGCTACATCCGGAAGGACCCGCGCGACTGCGAAGAATGCCACGAGGCGGCACCGGGGGACGACGATCCGATGAACATGCCGACGGGGTGGCTGCGTCGTAAGCCGATGTTCGACGGACTCGACATGAGCCGCGTCTACTTTGGCACGCCGTCCATGACCTGGGAGTTCATCGGGCGGCTCAGAGACACGACCGACATGCAGATCGTCGTGAAGGGAATCGTCCGGGACGACGACGCTCGGCGGTGCGTGGAGTACGGCGCGGACGCCGTCGTCGTCTCGAACCACGGGGGTCGGGCGGAGGCGAGCGGGCGGAGCACGATCGAGAGCTTGCCGGAGGTCGTGGATGCCGTAGGCGGTCGAATTCCCGTGCTCATCGATGGTGGGTTCCGCCGCGGCACCGATGTGCTCAAAGCGCTCGCCCTGGGCGCCGATGCCATCTGCATCGGCCGGCCGTACATCTGGGGCCTGGCCGCGTTCGGCCAGGAAGGCGTGGAGAAGGTGCTGGAGATCCTGCGGGCTGAGCTCCGTCTCGCGATGCAGTTGCATGGCGTACCGTCTGTGGCAGCGCTCGATCGCTCCTTCATCACCGGTGGCTGAACCCCTTCGAGGCTTCGCTCGAGCGCCGAGCCCTGCCGACATCCAACGAAACGGAGGCAAGAAGAGATGAAGAAGCTCAGGTGGCTGTGCCTTAGCCTCATCATGTTGTGCCTGTACGCGACGCCGTGTAATGCCCAGGCAGCGTTGCTCGTGCTGCTGTTCGGGGACAAAGTGGCCAGTGAGAACTTCCACTTCAGCCTCAAGGCGGGCGCAAACCTGGCCGACATCTCCGGGTTCGATGACACGAGTCGGAGTCTCGGATTCAATTTCGGCCTGCTGGCGACGATCAAACTGGGTAATCGGCTGTATCTGGTGCCCGAGTTCGCCCCGCTGTCTCGAAAAGGGGCCAACGACATTCCGTATCTCCCCACAGGAAACGCGGATCTGGATGAGCTCATCGCGCCCCCGGATGAGTCCAGAATGGACCTCAGCTACATCGACATTCCGGTCATCGCACAGTACCAGGTGGCCGACCAGTTCAGGGTGGGAACGGGACCGTACGTCGGCATACGGACCGGAGCCAGCAACGTCTACGACAGGGAGATTCAGGAGGACGACGAGCTACAGCTTGCCCAGGAGTCGCAGCTGAGCTGGAACACGTTCGACTTCGGCTGGGCGTTTGAAGTGGTCTACAGCCTGGGCAACGCCCGTGCGGGAAAGGGGCTGAACGTACATGCCCGCTACGCACAGGGGCTGACGGACATCATCCAGGACAACCCGGGTGACGCCGTCAGGAACTCGGTCTTCCAGTTCTTCGTGAGCTTGCCGTTCATCCAGACGCCTGATGAGGACGAGCAGGAACAGACGGAGGACTGACGCTCAGGACACCCGCTCCACCAGGGCGGGCGCGTCCAGGCCCGCGATGCCGAGCGTGGCGGGCGTGTGCGGCGCGTCCGCACGATAGTCCCGGCTCATGAGCCGGGACGTGAGGGCGATCACCGAGTCCATGACGGGGGTCGCCACGCGCAGCTGCCGCCCGAGCTCGGCGAGAAACACGAGCCCGTAGCCCACATCCTCGTTGAGGTACCGGTGATCGAGGCTCGACTGGGCTTTGATCCCCCGGAAGCCGGGCGCCGTGCGGTACCCGTCCTCGTACGAGGCGTCCGTCATGTAGCCCTGTCGGAGACTGAGCTCCGGATCGGGAACGACCTCGATCCCCAGAGCCTCCCCGATCGCGATCCTCTCCCGATCCACCGCTTCGATCAAGCGCCCCACCGCCGGTGTCACACCCTCTTCGTAAAAGAGGAAGTCGCCGCCCGTGCGCTCGAGCAGCGCTGTGTTGAGCAGCGTGACGGCCGGGTGGATCACCGGGTTCGCATTCTGGAGCGTCGTCTGGAGGACGTTGCGGGCCGGCTCGAGCCCGGGATACACCGTCTGCAGCAGGCCGAGCGTTCGCGCGGTGTGCCGCGCGGGGAGCGTCGCCACGAAGAAGCCGCCGGAGAGCTTGAGAAACACGCGAATGCGCCCCGGCTCGGTGAGGCGTACGGCGTACGGGAGCGTCGAGGTTTCGGACACGCGGACCTCGTCCGACGCGACCTCGAGGCCGGCTGCCTGCTTGAAGGCCAGGGCACCGCCCGTGGAGCCGGGGCACACCACGATCTCCTGCCCCGCCTCGAGCAGCGGGGCACACGCGGCCGCGAAGGGTCGTGTCGCGAACGCGGGGCCCACCACGAACACGAGTTCGGCTCCGCGCAATACCGTTTCGAGCTCATGGCCGGCATACGCGATCGGAGCTGAGCCCTGCAGATCGCCTTCGGCCTCGATTCGGCGGGACTCGGCAATGTGACGCACGTTGTCCGGGAACGGCTCGAAGTCGAAGAGGGATACGTCGTGACCGTGCGCCGACCAGTCAAAGCCGACGGCCGTGCCACCGGCCCCTGAGCCGAGTACTGCGATCTTCACCGTTTCGCTCCTATTCCGTCCAGCGTGGCAACGCGACCACCAATCGTATCACCTTTTCATTCTGGCGCACTCGTGACAACAGGTGTCCCTCGCTCTGTGCACCTGACGCTCTCCGTGACTGACGCTCGCTGCCGCTGGCACATCTCGATTGGAAATCGCGGTCCCGGTTCCGTAGGGTGTGCGATCGACTCGAGCAGGACGTCTCCCCGGGAAGCGGAGCGCTGACCTTCGCATGCACAGCCAGACTCGGCTGAAGAAAGCACTGGAATTCCGGGACGTCTACGTGCTGGCGCTCGGACCGATGTTGAGCTCCGGCTTCTTCCTGCTCCCGGGTCTGGCGTCGTCCATCGCCGGTCCGGCCGTGGTCGTCGCCTATCTCGTGGGCAGCGCTCTGATGGTCCCCGCGATGCTCAGCCAGTCGGAGCTGGCCTCCGCCATGCCGCGGGCTGGGGGCACCTACTACTTCCTCGATCGGAGCCTGGGCCCGATCATCGGAACGGTCGGCGGGATCGGAACGTGGCTCGTGCTTGTGCTCAAAGCCGCGTTCGCGCTGATCGGTCTGGGGGCCTACCTGGCGATCCTGGTTCACCTCCCCTACCGACCGGTCGCGATCGGCCTGACACTGCTCGTCGGTCTCCTGGCGTACTTCGGCACCGGCGTATCGGGACGAGTGCAACGGTACCTGGTGCTGTCCGTGCTCGGCTTCCTCGCGGTCTTCCTGATCGGTGGCTCGCTGTCTGCGTTGCAGCTCGGGCGAGAGGGCACACTCCAGGCCCGAATGACGCCGTTCTTCGCCACGGGCGTCGAAGGGCTGGCGGCTACGGCCGGCCTCGTCTTCATCTCTTACGCGGGACTCACGAAAGTGGCGAGTCTCTCCGAGGAGGTGAAGGACCCGGAGCGTAACATTCCGCTGGGCATGATCCTCGCCCTGCTCACCGCCGCCGTGATCTACGCGATCGGCGTCTTTCTGATGGTGGCCACGGTCGAACCCGACCTCCTGCACGGCGACCTCACACCCGTGGCCAGTGCCGGTGCCGCGATCTTCGCGCGCATACCACGCTGGCTCCTGATCCCGGCCATCATCCTACCGGCGCTGGCCGCGCTGGCATCGGCCGCGAATGCGGCGATCCTCTCTGCGTCTCGATATCCGCTGGCCATGGCGCGCGACGGGCTGGTGCCCGAGCTCCTGGGTCATCTGGGCCGATTCCGAACGCCGACGTTCGCGATCCTCCTCACCGTGGCGTGCGCGATCCTCGCGCTGTCGACGCTGGATGTGCTCAGCGTCGCCAAGCTGGCCAGCACGTTTCAGCTTCTCGTGTTCGCGCTTCTGTGCCTGGCCGTGATCATCATGCGGGAGAGCGGCCTGGCGGCCTACGATCCCGGGTATCGAGCGCCACTTTACCCCTTCCTCCAGGTGGTCGGTTTCATAGCCCCGTTTCTTCTCATCGCGGCCATGGGCATAGGCCCGATTCTGTTTGCCGCAGCGCTCGTGGCCGTCGGGATCGTCTGGTACCACTGGTACGCTCGCGCTCACATCACGCGTGAGGGCGCGGTGTTTCACTGGTTCGAGCGCCTGGGCCAACGGCGAGACGTCGATCTGGATAGCGAGCTTCGGATCATCCTCAAGGAAAAAGGACTGCGCGCGGAGGATCCGCTGGAAGAGGTCGTCGCCCGGTCGTTCGTTCTCGATCTGGCCGGCGAGGTGACCTACGAGGAGGCGACGCGCGAGGCCGCCGAGCGACTCGCTGACCGGGTGCGCGGCGGCAGAGACCACATCGCGGAGGAGTTGCTCCGGGGCAGCCTGACGGGTGCTACGCCGGTCTCCCACGGGGCCGCTCTACCCCACTTCCGCACGTCGGGCGCAGAGCGACCGGAACTCGTGCTCGCCCGCTCCCTTACGGGCATTCCTGTCATTCCTCCCGGCGGCGAGGCACAACTCGACCCGGACCGCACCCCGGACTCCACGGAACCCGTCCACGCCGTCTTCTTCCTGGTCAGCCCGCGAGGAGACAACGCCCAGCACCTGCGGATGCTGGCAGCGATCGCGGAGCAGGTCGACAGTAAAGAGTTCTGGGTCGACTGGAATGCGGCCGAGGGAGAGAACGCGCTTCGTGCGGCGGTCATCCGACACGATCGTTTCGTCACGCTGCGGATCGACCCGGATGGTATGTGGTCCGCCCTGGCCGGCCGACCTCTGCGCGACGTGCATTTGCCTCGAAGCGCTCTGGTGGCCCTGATCCGACGGCACGGTCGCATCGTCGTGCCACACGGTGACACGATACTCGAGTTGGGTGACCGCTTGAGCATTGTGGGTGAGCCCGACGATATTCGGGAGCTTCGCGAGCCAGAGTTCGAGTAACCCGTGGGATCGCGCGGAAGAGTTGGATTGTGTGGGGCCCGGCATGGGCGGGTGAGGCAGCTCGGACCCCGTTGAAGCGCTAGTGCCGGGCGCTTACGAGCGGAGGTGACGGTCGTGCGCCTCCGCTCGTATGTTTCGGCATGTCCGACCTTCCCGAAGCCTTCTGCGATGCAATCCGTGACCGCTATGTAGTCGAGCGAGAGATCGGCGAGGGCGGTATGGCCACCGTGTACCTCGCCCGCGACGTGCGGCACAGCCGCTACGTCGCCATCAAGGTGCTCAAACCGGCGCTCGCGGCAGCGCTCGGGGCGGAACGTTTCCTCAAGGAAATCGAGATCGCGGCGCGACTCACGCACCCACACATCATCCCGCTTCATGATTCGGGAGAAGCGGCCGGGTTCCTCTTCTACGTCATGCCGTTCATCGACGGCGAGTCGCTTCGCAGACGCCTTCGCCGTGAGACACGTATCGAGACGTCGGCGGCCCTCGACATCATGGAGGACGTCGGAGACGCGTTGAGTTACGCTCATCGCCAGGGCATCCTGCACCGCGACATCAAGCCGGAGAACATCCTGTTCGCCGAAGGCCATCCCATGGTCGCGGATTTCGGCATCGCACGAGCTCTGACCACGGCCGGCGGCGAGAAGCTCACCCGGACCGGACTGGCTCTGGGCACCCCCGGATACGTGAGCCCCGAACAAGCCGTGGGTGAGCGTGATCTCGATGCCCGGACGGACGTGTACAGCCTGGGGTGTGTTCTCTACGAGATGTTGCTCGGCGAGCCGCCGAGCATGTGGCAGTCGGATGAAGAATCGGTACAGCTCGGTAAGTTCGTCGGCTTGCCGGAGCGCTTGCAGGCGCGCATGGAGCAACTCGGCGGATCCGTCGAACGAGCCCTCGTGGGTGCACTCGCCATGCGCGCGCGCGATCGGCTCGAGAACATCGACGCGTTCCTGCTCGCCCTCCGAGCCGAGCACGGTGCCGGCGAGGGCGAGGAGCGCCTGGGCGGCGCGGGGGAAGGCTCAGTTCCGGCGGCCGACGGTGCGGTAGCGACCGACCAGGTGCCAAGGCCGGGCGCGGCGGGCGTCGTCCGGCGATACAGCGACGCCGAAGTCGAGGAGATCGTGCGGCGCGCGGCCGAAGACGAGTTGGCGCATCCGACCGAAGGCGGAATGTCGCTCGCGACGATTCAGCAGATCGCCGCCGACGTCGGCATCTCGCCCGAGCGCATCGAACGAGCGGCACGCAGGCTGGAGTTCGGTAAGGCAGCTCAATCCCCCAGCGAGTTCGGGGAGGGCGCCGACGCGTTCGCTTCTGCGGCTCGACTCTGGCTCGGCGGTCCGACGCTGATCGCATCTGAACGCATGGTGGACGGCGAGGTGAGCGACTCTGCGTTCGAGGATATCGTCGAAGAAGTACAGGCGACGCTCTCGGCGGAAGGAAGGGTGGACACACTGGGTCGCTCCGTCCACTGGAGCGCGGTGAAGCCCACCCTCGGTAAGCGGCGTGCGGTGCGAGTGCGGGTCACTCCGCGCGGCGGGCAGACGCGCATACACGTGCAGGAGCGGCTCAACGAACTGGCGTGGACCGTCTTCCCCGTAGTTCTGGGTCCGGGGGCTGTGCCGCCGATTGCCATAGTCCTGTCCACGGGGGTGCTGGGCTACGGCGTGGAAGTCTTCCTGCTTGCGGCCGGGTGGGTCGGGGGAATGTATACGCTTGCCCGATCGATCTTTCGCGGCGTAGCGCGGACAAAGCGCACCGACCTGGAGGAGCTCAGCAGCCGCCTGGCGGATATCGTCAGTGACTCCGCTCGAGACCGCCTCACTGGCGCTGAGACGCCAAGGGCCTTGCCGCGCTAGGTGCTCCGGCGGGTCTCTCACTCTATTGACGAACACGTTCGCTGAGAGGTGGTGGGGAAATGAACGCCTCGGCAGGGATCGTTCGGTCCCGGGTGGCCCGCCCGTCCGATGTGCCCGAGCTGCTAGAGTGTCGAGCTGCGCCGGTAGTAGAGCGGCAGCGCGCTGACAGCCCGGACCCCGGAGGGAAGCCCGCTGTGGTGACGGGTAAGATGCGGGCCACCGCCGCGCGGGTATGGGAGATCATGGCCACCCCGGGAGTCGTGAACCGGTATCATCCGTTTTGTGCCGACAATCGGGTCGCCGCCTGGCCCGGTGTCGGTGCGCAGGACACGATCCGCTACCTTAGTGGATTGGTCCTCCACCGACGTTTTACGGTCTGGGATGAAGGACACGGGTACGAACTCGAGATCGGGAACTCCGAGTGGCCACTCAGCCGCGTCCGGTGGGAGCTTGTGGACACCGGCGAAGGACAAAGTGCGCTCGCCATCAGCATTTGGCCCAGCGCCTTCCTCGGCTATCCCTCGGCCTTGAGGTGGGCTCTGTATCGCTGGCACCTGCTACCGCTGCTTCGCCGTTACCTTCGCTCGGTGCTGCAAGGGCTCGATTACCACCTGGCCACCGGCCTCGAGGTCGCGCCAAACCAGTTCGGCCGAGTCTGGCTCTTCTCGTATGGCCCGGCACGCCCGATTCAAAAGGGCCGCTCGCACGGGGCGTGACGGACGACGAGCGCGCTACCGCAACATTTCCGCGATCTTCGGGCGGGTCGTCTCGAGCCGGTCGTAGTCCAGCTCCAGTCCGAAGGGCGCGAGGGCCTCTCCGATGAAGTCGTACATGTTCCTCGCTTCCTCGAATGGAACCGTCACGACGTCCAGCGCCGTGGATCCGGCGTTGTTCCTGATGCTCTTGTCGGCCCCCGCTTCCAACAGGGCCGCGACGATCTCCGTGCGGCAGAGAAAGGCGGCGGCGAGGAGTGCGGTCGATCCCTCGTTGTTCTGCTGGTCGATGTCGGCGCCCGCCTCGATCAACGCCTTCGCCACGTCCGTGTGGCCAAACGTCGCGGCGACCATCAGAGGACTCGAGCCTCCCATCGGCTCCCTCTGGTTCAGGTCCGCTCCGGCCTCGATGTGCTCTCGGACCGCCTCGAGATTCCCCGTGAGCGCCGCCTGTTGCAGGCCCATACCCGCAGGCGCCCGGGCGGACTCCGAAGCCGATTCCGAAGCAGGGGGCCGTGACTCGGCCAACGCCTCATCCAGCATCTGGACCAATTCGTCCCGGCTGTACGTAAACGCGTGCCCTTCGTTGAGCTGCACCAGCTCCTGTATGGCCTGCCTGATGGTGATCATGGCCTCGAACTGATTCGGCACGACCATGTAGCGACGCTTCGGCGAATCGCTGGACAGGAAATCGAGCACCGCCAGGGCGACATCGTCGGGGACCTCGTACTGGGATCGATCGAGCGGGCCGGTGATGAGGTCGAGCATCGAACCGTATCTGGAATTCTCGGCCGAATAGCCTCGCTCCTCCATGCGCCTCACCATTGAGGCCAGGATCTGCGACCTGTAGTTGCCGGGCTCGACGACACCCACCGTCACATCGAAGCGAGCAAGCTCGGCCGCCAGGGCGTCGATATAGGCCTCGACCCCGTGCTTGCTCATGCTGTACGCACCGCTGAACGGGCCTGTCAGAATCCCGGCGATGGAACTGACCGTCATGACCCGGCCCCCGCTCTCGATGAGCAGATCGGCGAACGCTTTCGTCACGCGGTACGGCCCGAGGAGATTCACGTCGAGCTGTAAGGCCATATCCTCTTCCGACAACTCGATCAGAGGGCCCATCACGGCCACGCCGGCGTTGTTGATCAGACCGTAGAGCCCCCTTCCTTCGGCCGCTATCAGCTCGACCGCCGCATCGATCTCGCTCTGGATCGTCACGTCCAGACGGACCGCCTTCACGTTTTCCATCGCGTCCAGTCGGGCCAGATCTTCCGCCTTACGAGCCCCGGCATAGACGAAGAATCCGTTCTCCGAGAGGACCTCGGTGATCCGTAGCCCGATTCCGGAGCTGGTGCCCGTCACGAGGACCGCTCGCGTGTCCTCGGGCTGCTGGGCAGTCTCCTGAGCGCCACCAGATGAGACTCCGATGAAGGCGGCCAAGTATGTGAAGACAGCTACAGCGGTCAGGTTTCGAGTGACCTGGTGAGTTCGAGCAATTCGGACAGTCGGTGCGGCGCGATCAGATGGAAGAATACAGAGACTCATCGGTGAAACCCTCATGTAAGGCAGGCATCGCACAGCGTCGCACCGCGAGGTAGGTACACGAGATTCAAGGCTCCTCCAAAGCTAATACGAACCTTAGGAAAGCCGCTTGTCCAGTGGCAAGAGCATGGTGCGTTTGCGCCCTTCCTCCCTCTCCGATACCCGAACTTAACGCTTGACGTTATTATAACGCGTCGCGTTATTGTCACTGTGATGAAGGGCTTTCGAGACCGCGACACCGAGCGTCTATTCGAACGAAGGCCAATCAAGAAGCTGGGTCCAGACGCTCCGCGAATTGCGTTGCGAAAGCTGCGGATGCTTGACGCGGCAGCGACCCTCGACGACCTGCGCGCGCCTCCCGGAAACCGCCTCGAGAAGCTCAGCGGCGACCGTGAGGGTCAGTACAGCATTCGGATCAACAGGCAATGGCGGATCTGCTTCCGCTGGCGGTCAGGAAACGCATACGATGTCGAAATCGTCGACTACGACTAGGAGAGCCTGATGCCGGCCAATAAGTTGCCTCGTATTCATCCCGGCGAGGTATTGCTCGAGGAGTTCCTGGGGCCGTTGGAGCTCAGCCAGTATCGCCTGGCGAAGGACATCAGCGTGCCTCCACGCCGCATCAACGAGATCGTCCACGGCAAGCGGGCGGTGACCGCCGATACGGCCCTACGATTGTCTCGCTACTTTGGAACATCGGAGCGATTCTGGCTCGACCTTCAAACCGGCTATGATCTGGAGGTTGAGAAGGATCGCCTGGGGGATCGGCTCGAGTCGGAAGTCCTGCGCCGCGCTGGCTGATTACCTGTGGATCGCAACTGACCGGCAACCCACCTTACTCGAGCCCCCGGACCGTTGCTGTTGGGATCGATTTTGATGCCGCCGCGAATATGGAAGATTCAGCCCGAATAGGGCTCGACAGACCCGACGACCGGACACTGGTGGTCGAGCTGGCTGGAAACTGGAGCCTGCAGGGCTCCCTTCCCTCCGCTGAGATCGTGGGGCAAACCCTTGCGGAGTATCCGCAGATCCATCGGATCTCCTTCGACACGGCGGGGCTCACAGGCTGGGACAGCAGCCTGCTCACACTGGTGTCGCGGATCTCGGATCTGGGGCGAGAACGTGGTATCGACGTGGATCGCGCTGCTCTTCCCGACGGCGTACTGCGGCTCCTGGCCCTCGCAGAGGCTGTCCCGGAGCACGAGGATACGCGGGGTCCGCACGGCGAGCCGCCAGTTCTCGATCGGATCGGCTCTGTCACCATCTCGGCCGGCCGGTCGTTCACCGAGGGCCTGGATTTCCTGGGTGCGGCCACGCTGGCGTTCCTCAAGGCGCTCGGCGGGCGGGCGCGGTTTCGCCGGGTCGATCTGTGGGAGATGATCCAACAGGCCGGTGCGGAGGCGCTGCCGATCGTCACTCTTGTCGCCTTCCTGCTCGGACTCATCCTGGCATTTGTCGGAGCCATTCAGCTGCGTCAGTTCGGGGCGACGATCTACGTGGCTGATCTGGTCGGCGTCGCCATGGTCCGCGACATGGCGGCGCTGATCACCGCGATTGTCATGGCGGGGAGGAGCGGTGCCGCATACGCCGCGCAGCTCGGCAGCATGAAGGTGACCCAGGAGATCGATGCGCTGACCACGATGGGAATCTCGCCGATGGAGTATCTGGTGATCCCGCGGGTCATCGCTCTGTTCACCATGCTGCCGCTTCTTACCGTCTACTCCGACTTCGTGGGCATTCTCGGCGGAGGCGTGGTCGGAACGACGATGCTGGGCATCAACGGCCTTGCGTACGTGCAGCAGACCGTCTCGGCGATCTCCGTCGGCGATGTGCTGGGCGGCGTGCTAAAGGGTGCCGTCTATGGGCTGCTGGTCGCACTTG
This sequence comes from Gemmatimonadota bacterium, assembly GCA_039586095.1. Taxonomy (GTDB): domain Bacteria; phylum Gemmatimonadota; class Gemmatimonadetes; order Palauibacterales; family Palauibacteraceae; genus JBDHBD01. The sequence continues at coordinate 4,777 of JBDHLB010000009.1, read as the reverse complement.
CGGGATGCCTGCGGGGCATGCAGGCGGAGCGAAGCTCTTCCGGCGTGGGTGATGCGGCCACCGCTGCGGTCGTGACTTCGATCGTGGCGATCATCGCGGCGGCCGGCGTGTTTCAGTTCGTGTTCTACGTGCTGGAGATCTGACGTGCACGAATGGGGCGCAAACCCAGCGGATCGACCGCCGGAGCGCGGGGCCGACGGGGACCACATCGTCGTTCGAAGCCTCACGATGGCTTACGGGAGCTTTGTTCTGATGCGGGATCTCAACTTCCGCGTTCGCCGGGGCGACATCTTCTTCATCATCGGGGGATCGGGCTCGGGAAAGAGCACGCTCATGCGGCACATGATCGGGCTCCACGACCCGGCGGAAGGCGAGGTCCTCATTGATGGAGAGAACATCTCCCTGGCCACGCCGGAGCGGAAGCACGAGTTGCTCCAGCGGTTCGGCGTGCTTTACCAGAGCGGAGCGTTGTGGAGTTCGATGACGTTGGCCGAGAACGTGGCCGTCCCGCTCGAGGAGTTCACCGACCTGGATCCGGAGGATATCCAGGAGGTGGCATCCATGAAGCTGGCCCTGGTCGGCCTCAAGGGCTTCGAGGACTTCTATCCGGCCGAAATAAGCGGGGGAATGCAGAAGCGGGCCGCACTTGCCCGCGCGATGGCTCTGGATCCAGACATACTCTTCGTCGACGAGCCTTCGGCGGGGCTCGACCCGCTGAGCTCCCGACGGCTGGACGATCTGATCCGCGAGCTCCGAGACAGCCTCGGGGCTACGGTCGTTATCGTATCTCACGAGCTCCCGAGTATCTTCGCCATAGGCACGAACTGCGTCTTCCTCGACCCGGAGACGAAAACCATGATCGCGGCAGGCCCTCCAGAAGAGCTACGCGACCGGACTGACAATCCCATGCTTCGCCGCTTTCTGACGCGCGGTGCGTTCGACGGCGGGGAGGATGCGGATGGCTAGCCGGGCGAACCCACGACTGGTCGGCGCCTTCGTGCTGGTAGCGGTCGGTCTGATGGTGATCGCGCTGGTGGTGTTCGGCTCCGGGCGGCTTTTCCGGGACTCCCTGACCGTGGTGTCCTTCTTCGACGGATCCGTCTCGGGCTTGGCCCCGGGGGCGCCCGTCCGCTTCAGAGGTGTGGAGATCGGCGAGGTGAAGGAGATCCGCCTCAATCTCGAGGAGGGTCTGGTGGGGGACTTCTCCATTCCCGTGATCTGGGAACTGGACATCGACAAGATCCGCGCGCGGGGCGGCGTTCCCAGGCGCAATTGGGAGGACCCCGCGGTGCTCGATACACTAATCCACCAGAATGGACTGAGGGCCCGCTTGGGCGTCGAAAGCCTGGTCACCGGACGGCTCTTTCTCGACCTCGACGTCTATCCGGATCGAGAGGCCGTGTTCGTCGGGGGACCGGATCTCCCGTATCCAGAAGTTCCGACGCTGCAAACCGAGTTCCGGGAGATCCAGGAACAGATCGAAAAGATCCTGGCGGTGATCTCCGCGATCGAGGTCGAACCGTTCGTCGACGCGCTCACGGGAACATTCTCCGGGGTGCGCGAGTTCGTGAGCTCGGACGACATGAGCCGGGCGATCGCCTCGGTTTCCGAAGGCGTCGACGAGCTACGCGGGACGCTCGCGGAGGCCCGCTCGCTCATGGTCTCGGTCGACACGACCCTTGCTCCGCTTCGCACCAGTCACACGGCCGCGACGGACAGTGCCGCCGCCACCCTCGGAGAGTTGCGCACGACGCTCGAGAGCGTGCGCGCGGTGATCGAGCCCGGCTCGCCCCTCACGTTCCAGCTCGAGCAGGCGCTGACAGATCTAGCCTCCACGGCGCGGTCGCTGCGCTCGTTGGCCGAAAGCCTCGAGAGAAACCCGAGCTCACTGATACGCGGCAAGCCCACGAGGGAAGAACAATGAGCCAGGGAAGCCAGCGAATGAAGACTGCGAGGGCCGCCAACCTCGTGCCCGGCACGGCCATCCTTCTCTGGCTGGTCGCCGGCGCCTGTGGCTTCGGACCACAGCCGGACACCTCCACCTTCTACGTACTCAGCTCGCTCGATGAGATGCAGATGCCGGGCGAGTTGGAGCCCGGCGAGACCCTCGGCGCGCCGACACCTGATCTGGCGATCGGGATCGGGCCGATCGTATTCCCCGACTATCTGGCCCGCAGCGCCCTGGTGACGCGTCTGTCGGACCATCAGGTCGACATCTCCAACGAGGAGTGGTGGGCGGAACCGTTTCCCGAGAGCGTGCAGGAGACGCTGGTGGAGAACCTCTCCGCCCTGCTGGGCACCGAACGGTTCTATGAGCACCCGTGGCATTCCTCGACCGCGCTCGACTACGCGATCGAGCTGAGCGTATCCCGATTCGAGAGAGACCGGCTCGGCGTCGTACTACTCATGGGGCGATGGATGCTGAAGGACGGAGGGACGGGCCGGGAGCTACTGCGACGCAAGATGCAGCTGGAAGAACCGGCTGGCTCCACGGGGACGACTGCCGCGGTCGCTGCGCAGAGCCGCGTGCTCGCCAGGCTCAGCCGCGAGATCGCCGCCGCGATCCGAGCCGCGGACCGCAGGCCGCCCGCGGAGAGCTAGCGCGCAGCGAGTGCTCGGATCCGCCGCCTCAGGCGTCGGGCGTCATGAACAGGTTGTTGAGCGATTCCGTCAGCGTCGGGCGCGCGATGACGGCGTCCCGGAGGACCGTGTAAGGCAGGTCGCCCATCATCGCCCGGTCCGCCATCCGGCCTGCGCGAGGTCGGCAGCGAGGGGCTTTCCGCCCTGGCCGGTTCCAACCACGATCGCGTCTAGTTGGTCGTCGGCAGATGGCATCGCTGTCTCCGAATCGGCGTCCAATGCAAATCCGTTCGGCGGGGTCGATCCTGGGGTGGCTCTGCGTCCAGGTTTCCTCGGCCCGGAAGCTACCGCCGTCGGACCGCCGACACACGGCCCCTGCCTGAAGGCTGCTTGCCGTGCTCGTATCTATATGAACGGAAACGGATTAACTGACCAAAGCGCCTTGCGGTCCACGTCTTGCTACCGGTTCAAGCTTCGTCTGACAGGGGAGGCCGGGTCGCGCAACTCGCTTGCGATGCGTCCGAGCCGACCCCATTCATGTGAGCGCTTTACGTTGGGCGTTGAGCCCACGTTGTTGGGCTTTGAGCCCACGTTGCCGGCCACAGGAGGTCCATGATGCGTCGTCTCACGCTCTTGTTACTGCTCCCCATCTCCCTTGCCGCCTGTGACGACGGCGTCGGGCCGGCCTCGGCGGAGAGCGTCGGCCAACCCGAGATCGGAGCACGCGACCTGGCGACGAGTGCAGCCTCCAGCGCTCAGAGCATTCCCGGGCAGTATATCGTGGTCTTCCGGGACGCGGTCGGCGATCCGTCGGGCCTGGCCAGACGGCTCGCGGCTCAGCACGGCGGCAGCGTGCGGTTCACCTATCAGCACGCACTCAAGGGTTTCTCGGCGGAACTGCCGGAGGCGGCCGTCGAGGCACTGGGCCGTAATCCCAACGTGGCCTTCATCGAGCCCAACGGACGCGTATGGGCCGTGGGAAGCCAGACCAACCCGCCCTGGGGTCTGGACCGGATCGATCAACGTGACGGTCTCGATAACACGTACTCGCACGGATTCGACGGCACCGGGGTGGCCGCGTACATCCTCGATACCGGCATCCGTATTTCACATACCGATTTCGGCGGACGTGCAGCATACGGATATGACGCTGTCGACAACGACCCGGACGCCGGTGACTGCAACGGGCACGGCACCCATGTGGCCGGTACGGTGGGCGGCGGTACGTATGGCGTGGCGAAAAACGTCCAGTTGTTCGCCGTTCGCGTACTGGACTGCAACGGTAGCGGTACGTGGGAGGGAGTTATCGCCGGCATCGACTGGGTGACGGGCCATCACACGAACGGTCCTGCCGTAGCCAACATGAGCCTGTCGGGTGGGGCGAACTCGGCGGTGGATCAAGCCGTCCAGAACTCGATTGCCGATGGTGTCTTCTACGCACTGGCAGCCGGGAACGGGAATTTCGTCGGTCGTCCGCAGGACGCGTGCAGCTCGAGCCCGGCGAGAACCCCGGAGGCCGCCACGGTTGGCGCGACGGACTCGGGCGACAACGAGGCCTCGTTCTCCAACTATGGTACCTGCGTCGACATCCTCGCTCCGGGCGTCGGCGTGACATCCGCCTGGATCGATAGCGACTCCGACGTCAACACGATCAGTGGCACGTCGATGGCGGCACCCCACGTGGCCGGGGCGGCGGTGCTGTATCTGGACGCGAACCCGGACGCAGACCCCGCCACGGTAGTCGGGGCGCTCACGAGCAACGCGACCGCCAACGCCATCGCGCTGCACCGAAGCAGCCGCAGGAACCACACGCCAAACCTGTTGCTGTACACGGGCTTCATCGGCGACGGCGGCGGCGGCGGTGATCCGGGCAACAACCCGCCGACGGCGGACTTCACGTTCACCACATCGGATTTGAGGGCAGACTTCACCGACGCGAGCAGCGACCCCGACGTCAGTGGTTCGATCGTGGCCTGGGACTGGGACTTCGGTGACGGGACCGGGACGTCCACGGTCCAGGACCCCTCCTACACGTACGGCTCGGGCGGCACCTATAACGTCACGCTCGCGGTAACCGACAACGACGGGGCGACCGACGAGATTGCGAAGTCTGTGACGGTATCCACCTCCGGTGGGGCCACCGGAACCCATGTCAGCGACCTGGACGGGGCGGGCGTGAACAATGGAAAAATCTGGG
>JBDHLB010000147.1:0-2877 GCA_039586095.1 Gemmatimonadota bacterium | reverse complement strand
GGGAAGCGGCCTATGCGTGGATGGACGAGGGCTTCAGCACCTATGCGGGAACCCGCGCATCGGACGACTTCTTCGGCAACCAGATCGCGCGCATCCGAGACAACGTGGAGTATCGACAGGTCGCCGTTGCAGAGATCGAGGTGCCGGTGATGCAGCATACCGATCACGTGCGACTGCCGCAGGCGCGTTCGGTGGCAGCCTACGAAAAACCGGCAACCCTCCTGTACTCGCTTCGCCGCACACTCGGCGAAGAGACGTTCGACCGGGCGTTTCGGGTCTACGCGGACGCCTGGCGCTTCAAGCACCCTTATCCCTGGGACTTCTTCGCGACCATCGAAGCGGAGGCGGGACAGGAGCTCGACTGGTTCTGGCGTCCGTGGTTCTTCGACACGCTGACGCTGGACCAGGGGATAGAAGAGGTCGTGCCGGCTCCTGCGGGCGTCCGAATCACGGTGGTCAACCTCGGCGGGGCCGTGATGCCGGTCGAGCTGTGGCTCGAGTTCGAGGACGAGACGTCGCAACGTGTCGACTGGCCCGCGGCCGTCTGGGCGGGAACACGGCGCGTCACGCGGATCGTGACCGCCTCCAAGCCGGTCGCTCGCGTGCTCCTCGATCCACAGCAGCACTATCCGGATGTCGATCGCGGCAACAACACCTGGCCGCGGGTGCAACTGGAGCCGTAAAGTAGCAACCATGGGTACCAGCGCTCGCTCCGGGGTGCGCGCCGACGTGTGGCGCCGATACGCGGACTTCTTGAGCTCTCCGCCCCATACGGTCGTGGAGTGGCATGACCCCGAGACCACCGCCCGCGGGTGGCTGGTCGTCAACAGCTGGCGTGGCGGCGCCGCGGGCGGTGGGACGCGCATGCGCCCCGGTTGCACCCGTGACGAAGTCGTCTTCCTGGCCAAGGCGATGGAGTTGAAGTTCTCCATTTCGGGGCCAGCGATCGGAGGGGCGAAGGCCGGCATCGATTTCGACCCCGAGGACCCTCGCAAGCGCGAGGTGCTGCGGCGCTGGTTCCACGCCATCCTCCCGTACCTCGAGACCCGGTACTCGACGGCGGGCGACCTCAACGTGGACGAGGTACGCGAGGTCATTCCTCTATGCAGTGAGCTCGGAGTGCTGCACCCTCAGCAGGGTCTCGCCCGGGGCCACCTCGGCCTCACCGGTGAGGCCATGGGTGTGCGGTTGGATGCCGTGCGTCAGGGACTGGGCCAGGTGGTCGATCAGGAGCTCGGTCTTCCCGACACGCGTCAGAGGGTCGCCGACCTGATCACGGGCTTCGGTGTGGCTGTTTCGGCTTCGCGCCTGCTCGAGCGCCAGGGCGGTTCGCTGGAGGGTGCCCGCGTGCTCCTGGAGGGTTTCGGCCGGGTGGGCGGGTCGGCCGCGCTGTACCTGACTCGCTGGGGCGCTCGCGTCGTCGGGATCATCGACATCCGCAACGCGCTCGTCTCACAGGACGGGCTGGGAGCGCACGAGATCGAGGAGCTCCTTCGTCAGCGGACGACGAATCGGCTCCCTCCGGGCGTTCTCGCGGCGGACAAAGAGGCCGCGCGGGAGCAGTTCCACTCCGTTCCGGCCGACATCTGCGTGTGCGCCGCCTCGTCGGGCACGGTGGATGGACCCGCGATGGACCGTCTGGCGGACCAGGGCGTGCAGGCGATCATCTCGGGAGCCAACCGGCCCTTCGCGTCGTCATTTCCCGGCGACACGTCGATCGATCATGAAGCCGATGAACGCTTCGCGGTGGTAGCGGACATCATCGCCAACTGCGGGACGGCGCACGCGTTCGCCTACCAGATCGAGCTGGACGACCCCGCCACACCCGCGGAAGTGTTCGACTCGGTGGAGGTCACGATCTCGGGTGCGCTGGACGAAGCGGTCACGCGAGCCGGCAGCGCGGAGCGCGGCCTGCTGGGGGCTGCACTCGAGTCTACGCTGGAGCGGGCGGGAGGCACGGACGACGGCTAGCGGCGGATCGGCCCGGCGTCAAACGCCCCCCCTGCAGCCGACGAACCGCTAGGAGCCGGCCTCCGACAACGTCACCAGCTCGGGTCGCACAGTCAGGATCAGCGCCGCCCGCTCGGGGTCCGGTTGCGTGCTGCCCAGCACCACGGTCCGACCGACCGGTACCGTCATCGCCGTCGTCATCGCACGCCCGATCTGGTTGGACATCAGCTCGACATGCAGCTCGACCGCCCCGGCACCCGCCTTTTCTCTGACATTCTGAATGTGAGCCGTGATGGCGTACTGAACGCCCTCGTGCCCGAACACCTGTGTGGACCCGGAGCCGACCACAGCGCCGAGCTGAGTCTCTGCCACGAGCTCGTAGCCCTCGAAGCGGAACAGCTCCCGCAATGCCTGCTCCACGTCGCGGATGCGAGGATCGACGGCTTCGGCCCCGTTCGCCTGAATCAGCTGGAACAACAGCCGGACACCGGGCTTGGGTCGATCGTATTCCTCGAGCACCCGGGCGATCTTCTCGAGGTTGTCGGCCGTCTCGCGCACCGTGATGCCCGACGAGAACGGCGTGACCATCCCGGGACCGTCCGGTCTGTCGTCGTACACGTAGGGAATGACCATCTCGACGGCTTCGGCGGGCTGCAGGTACTGGAGCTCGAAGGTGCGCGTGTCCAGCTCCGGAGCGACGCCGCACCCGGACGCGATCGCCAGCACGGCGAGCACGGGTATCGTCCTTCTCATTTTCATCGCCTCGTCCTCTCGTTGATCGATGTCACGGGCCTTCCTTGCCCTGTCTTGATCGTCGTCGTCGAACCGCGACTCACGGTGAATCAGACGACGGCTCAGACGGCTCAGAAAAACCAGACGACCGTGATCGAAGGATCGCGCGTTTCGAATACGGCCATACGGCCCTCC
>JBDHLB010000146.1:0-2879 GCA_039586095.1 Gemmatimonadota bacterium | reverse complement strand
TGTTCGTGGCTCAAAGTGGTTCGGGGGACGGCGACAACATAACGGTTGCCGGCGTACCCGCAGTCGACTTCAACTTCCTCGAAGGGTTTGCAATCGACTATACTCACGCGACCGCGAGCGCGCCCGACGATTTCACGATAGCCTTCGATCCGACGAAGTTCACTAGCGCTTCTACGATCACCTTCGCGGCAGCGGCGAATGCCACCGAGACTTGGGCGTGGAACGTCTCCGCCGGGCAGGACCCGAGTATCGTGTTCAGCGATGGCCTGATCCAGGCCGGTTCCGGCACCTCTTTCGCCTTGAACAGCGGTACCACCTGCAACGTGGCCGCGGGATCCGACGGGTCTCTGGGCTGCGGAAACGTGGACCTCGCCTCGGAGGTGGGCTCTTCCCTGCTCCCGGCAGCCAATATCGCAACCGTTTTCATCCGAAACGACATCGACAACCTGATCTCCGCGAGCGCGGAGCTGGCCGGCGACTTGGACATCGACGACGGCGACGACACGGACGGCGGGTCCGCGGTCCACGTCTTCGTGGATGACCCCTCCGGTCTCTCCGGCACCGACTCGATCGGCGTGCTGGTCTCCACCGACGACGCCAGCACCGACACCGACTTCGTGCCCTTCCGCGCGATCACCTCCCGTTCCGGGGACACCGACACTGGGACCCTGGTCTTCGAGGTCCGCTCGGGCGGCCAGGTCTACTCGGCGAAGGGCTTCGAGACGGCTGACCAAACCGTTGAGCCTGGTAACCGGATCCAGGTCCTGGAGAATGACACCCCCTTCACCAACGACCCGAACTGCACGAACTCCGGCACCACCGGTGCGTTGACCATCATCGACATCGACGAGAGCGCCTCGGACAACTGGACGGTCTGTGACGGGCTCAGCCCCCTGTTCTCCTTCTCTACCGCGGGCGACATCACCGCGGTCTTCGACTGCACCAGCGGAGCCTGCACCGACATGGCCCTCGCCGACGGTGAGCGCCTGGACTTCTCCGCGGTCGTCATGTCCTCCACCTCGGAGGGCCTGGTGCTGCCCAGACAGGACGGCGGGTCCTGCGCGGCGGCCACCGCCGAAGGCGCGATCTGCTGGGACGGCACGGGCGACACCCTCTGGGTCGGCGACGGCGCCGCGGCCCAGCAGATGAACGCGGCCTCCGCGGGCGACGTGGGGGCCGTTGGCCCTGGCTGCCTGACGGGCCAGTGCTGGACGGATGGTGTGGCCACCTCCGGCACCGATCTCCTGATCTGGGAAGGCACCACCGGCGGCGCGGACACCAACGAGTTCCGCATCACGGTGCCGGCGGATCCCTCCGCTGACTTCGTGCTGGTCGTTCCGGACGGCGCCTTCACGGTGACCCTCCCGAGCGTCACGGCGACCCTGGTCCCGGACACCCGGAACATCAACACTGGCGCCGGGCTCACGGGCGCCTCGGATCTCAGTTCCGATGTGACTTTGGTTGTCGATTCGGGGGAAACGAACTTCCTCAAGGACGGCGCGCTAACTTGCGGGGGCACCACTACCCAGGGACGATTGAAGATCAACGGCGCGGGCCCCCTCGAATGGTGCACCAACGATACTACGGATACGCGAGTGTTCGTGGCCTTCGGCGACAGCTCCGGCAACGCACTCACCGGCGACAGCGCCACGAGCTTCTTCTCCAGTGGTGAGATCGCCAACGCCCAAATCTCCGACACCCTCACTATCGGCGCTTCGAGTACCGTGCACGCGGACGCAGTGGGCGCGGCCCACATCGACACCCTGACCGAGATCGCAGCGGGCCTCAAGAGCGGAACGGCCGGTTCCAAGCTGGCCACCACTTCCGCCGCTGGCCCCACGCCGAATGAGTGCGTGGAGATGGACTCCAACGGGGACCTGGTTCTCGCGGGCGGCACCTGCGCCTCTCTCGGGCCTGGCGGCACCACGACCTTCGACGCGCTCGGCGACAGCGCCGGCGACGGGACCGTGGCGAACGCGGACTTCGTGACCACCTGGGACTGGACCACGGCGGCTACGTCAGTGGCGGAGTCGAAGCTCACAATCACCACCACCCACGCGCCAAGCACGGACGCTGTGGACGAGTTCCTCCTGACCTTGGCGCGGCTCAACGCCACCGACTCGGATCAGTTTTTCGCTCTGCTGGGTATCGACAACCACGACATCTCCGGCGCCGTCAAGCACGGCATCGACATCCGATCGAGCGCGGCCGGCGGGATTACCTCGGCTATCCACATCACAGAGGCCAACATCACCACGATCATCGAGACCGACGGCGAGAACATCACCGCGTCCGACCTCGCGATCATCGACGATAGCTTCATCGACACCACCGAGATCACGGCCGGTACGATCACCGTGAACAACGTCAACAACTCGGGGACCCTGGCCTCCGGGACCTGGGGAGCCGACGAGTGCTTCTGGTCCTCCACGGGCATTATCTGCGAGGGCGCCACGGACGCCAACGGGTTCGAGACCCTGATCACCGTGGCCGACCCGACGGCTGATCGCACGATTACCATCCCCAACGCGACCGACACCCTGATGGGCAAGTCAACCACGGACGAGATGTTCAACAAGGAACTCGACGCCGAGGGCACCGGCAACCTCGTCACGATCCCGTTCACGCTCTACATCCCGGCCGCGGGCTGCAACAACGCAACCGCCGGCACGATCTGGGACCTGCCTACAGCGAACGCGCCCACCGTGGCCTGTGCCACTGGCACCAACTCCCAGAAGGGTGTGCTCTCCTTCAACGACAGCACGGACCAGAGCGCCCAGAACCACTTCTTCTTGCCCTCCGACTTCACCGGCAACATCGACGTGGAGATCCTCTGGAGAGGCACGGCGATCACCGGCGACGTGATCTGGAACGTGGCC
>JBDHLB010000145.1:0-2902 GCA_039586095.1 Gemmatimonadota bacterium | reverse complement strand
GCAGCGCCGGCCTCGAGGAATCCGAGCGGCGCGGCATAGGCGTTGCACCCAGCCTCGATGGCCAGCTCGAAGTGGTAGCGCGGGTCGTAACCCGCTGGGTTCTTGGCAAAACTGCGAGCCGGACCGTGCTCGAAGCCCTGGTCCACGGGTAGGATGACGAGCTTTCCAGTCCCACCGAGCCGCCCGTGATTGAGGAGACGGGCGAGGTTCGTGAGGGTGCCGGGCGTCTCGCTGCGATACCAGGAGAGAATCTCTTTGACGCGCTTGCTCATCGGATCGGACCTCCATCGGGAATGAGATGGCGACATGAATGACGTCGGGGGCACCGCGGCGTCGAGTCCGCGGCTCGATCGCGTAGGGGTCCCTGCCCAGCTAGGATAACCGAGGTCCGCCGTTTCGGGGGGCACCGGCAACAGAGGAAACGAAAAGATGAGACGCAACGCTCGGCTCGGCGCTCGGCTTGGCAGTTGGGCAATGGCACTCGCGCTGTTCGGGATGGTCTCGGGCGCACCGGGCCAGGCAGAGCAGGAAGGTGCGAAAAAAGGAGGCGAAAAGCCCGTGGTGATTCTCTCCACTTCACAGGGAGACATCAAGATCGAACTCGACGCCGACAAGGCTCCGATCACCGTGGAGAACTTTCTCGGCTACGTGGACGAAGGATTCTTCAACAGCACGATCTTCCACCGCGTGATCCCGGACTTCATGATTCAAGGTGGAGGCTTCGACCGGGACATGACACGCAAGGAGACTCGGAGCCCGATCAAGAACGAGGCCGACAACGGCCTCACCAACGAGCGGGGCACGCTGGCCATGGCGCGCACGAACGACGTGAACAGCGCCACCTCGCAGTTCTTCATCAACCTGAAGGACAATGACTTCTTGAACCACGGGGGCCGGGACTTCGGCTACGCCGTGTTTGGAAAGGTCATCGAGGGCATGGACGTGGTGGACAAGATCGCCGCGACCCGCACCACGAGCCGTGCCGGAAACCGAGACGTCCCCGTGGAACCGATCGTCATCAAATCCGCACGCCGCGAGTGAGCAGCTCGCGCCGCACGGACGCCGGGGCGACGCGATCGCGTCAGCCCCGGCCGAGGCGCTTCGCCAGCAGACGCGCGGCCTGGCAGGTCTGTTCGGGCGGCGCGGCAGTGAAGCAGAGTCTCACCCAGTCCGGGTAGTCCGCACCGCACGAGGCCCCGGGCGCGAGTACCACGCCGTCCTCTAGACAGTCCTCGAGGAACCCGAGCAGCTTGCGGTCGTCCAGGTGAGCCCGCACGTCGATAAACAGGAAGCAGGAGCCCTCGGGCGACGGGACGCCCAGCATCTCGGCCACTTGCTCGCCGATGCCGCGGTAAGCCGCACGGGCCTCGCGCAACCAGGGATCGCCGCGCTCCAGCGCTCGCTGAGCCGCGAGCTGGCCCGCCGTCGGCGCGTGGTAGAAGGTGTGCGTTGCGACCTTCAGAGCCTCGGCCACGGCGGCGGGCGGGCCCACCAGGTAGCCCACGCGGTTTCCGGACATGCCATACGCCTTGGAGAAGGAGTACACGCTCAGCGTGCGTTCCGGAGCGAACTGGCCGATCGAGCAGTGCTCTCCGGCATAGACGAAATCCTCGTAGACTTCGTCCGAGATCAGCCACAGATCCCGACGCCGTGCCAGCTCGGCCAGCGCCTCCAGCCAGCTTCGCGGGATCAGACGGGCAGTGGGATTCGAGGGAGTCGAGAGGTACAGGGCGACGCTTCGCTCCCCGATTTGCGCCTCCACGGCCGCCACAGCGGCGGCCGCCGAATCGACCCGATCGTAGAAGGGCACCTCCACGGGCCGCGCCCGCTGCGCCTGCACGATGCCGCGGATCAACGGCCAGAAGGGCGCCAGAATCAGGATCTCCTCACCGGGCTCCACCAGTTGGCTGACGGCGCTGGCCAGGGCTCCCGTGGCCCCGGCTGCCACCAGCACCGACTCCCGCTCGCAAGGCAGCCGATTGCGCGATCTCACCTTTTCGACGATGGCATCGATGAGGGGCGGAATGCCTCGGGTGTCGCAGTAGCGGTGCATTCCCGGATGCAGTGTGACGCTCAGGTCCTGCATCCGGCCGCCCTCGAAGGGTTCCATCCAGGTGTCGCCCACGTGCAGCGGAAAGATCGGTCCCTCCCGGTCGACGAGACGGTGAGTCAGTGGCGAGAACACCGAGCTCCCCATGGCTGCGGCGTGACGGGCGACGAAGTTCGGTCTGGGCATGGGGCTCGACCTTAGCGGGATTCGCCGCGCGCGGGATCGGCTTCGAGGACTTCGCGTACCTTGGCTCGCAGGGAAACCAGCGAGAAGGGCTTGCGCAGGTACACGCAACGGCCGGTGCCCACGCCGGACGAGTCGCCCTCGGCTCCTGTTTCGGCCCCCATCAAGATCACGCGTGCTTCGGGGCGCGCCGCGCAGAAGCGCGTCGCCAGGTCGCTGCCCCCGATCCCAGGCAGCAACAGGTCTCCCAGCATCAGGTGGATCGGCCCCGGGTGACCGGCGGCTTTCTCGAGCGCTTCCGCACCACTCTCAGCCTGCAGGACGGTGTAGCCCTCGCCCTCGAGACTCTGACAGATCCTGGAGCGCAGGTGTGCATCGTCCTCGACGAGGAGGATCGTCCGGGTGCCGACCTCTTCGGGTGTCGGGTCCGACCACGCTTTGGGAACGGAACGAGGCCCGCGACCCAGCTCCTGTAGCTGGCGGACGAGATCGGCAGCGCGATCGACGCAGCTCAGGATTCGGTCCAGATCTCGTAGCGACACATGCTCGGGGCCTAGCCGCGTCTTGATCCGCTCGGCTTCCCCGGCAATCGTGGCCAACAGCCTCTCGAGATCGTGGGTCAGCCCGCCCGCGCGGCCTCCGAGTGCGTCGGACGCGGGAGGCTGCGCG
>JBDHLB010000008.1:0-41401 GCA_039586095.1 Gemmatimonadota bacterium | reverse complement strand
CAGATAATCGAGCAGGAGGCGATCCTGGGTGGCGACGACCACCTGTCGTTGCCTCGCGATGCGCTGTAACACCTGCCACAGTTCAGCCGCGCGCTCCTCGTCCAGGTGGACGAACGGATCGTCGATCAGCAGGGGCACCCGGACGCCGAGGCCTGCCAGGAAATCCGCCGCTCCCAGCCGGATGGCGAACATGGCGGAGTGGTACTGGCCATAGCTCAAGGGCGGGGACTCCATGGGCAGCGTCCGGGCGCCCGCTCGCAACTGTGCGCTGTCCAGCCCATCCGCCACGGACAGAGGTCCGAGCTCTCCGTCCGTGACACTCAACAGGTGGCTGGAGACCGCGTCAACGAGACGGTCCTGGTCGGTTTGGCAAAACTCGTCGTACGCGTCGGTCACAAGCTGGAACGCATGACGATAAGCGGCGGCCCTCTCCCTGGCCTCCTCGAGGTCGCGTCGCCGCTGCTCCACCCGCGCGGCCAGCGCCACGGAGCTCTCGTCGGGTCGACCCTCGTACGCCAGTCGGCGTTCGAGCGCGGCCAGGTCTTCGGACAGCCCTCGCAACTCGTCGCGCGCATCCCGAAGCGCGGCACGCAATCCCGGCACATCGCCGGGCACGCCGTCCGGCAACTCCAGGTGCCTCCGAGACACGCCACGGAGCTCGAGCAGCGTTGGCGCCAGCCGCTCGTTTCGCTCCCCCGACACGGCTGCGTGAAGACGTTCGAGAAGGTCGCGGGCGCGAGCGGTCAGGGAGCCCGCCACTCGAGCACCCGAACGCGAGGGCTGCGGTTCTCCAACCTCCGACTCGCTCGCCGACGCCTCGACTCTCGCAAGGGTGTCGCGCGCCCGATCCATGGTATGACGTAGCGAGGACTCAGCCGCCTCCCGTTCCCGTGCGCTGGCGAGCTGGCGCTCGAACTCGCGGCGTCTGTCCGGAAGCGTCTGAAGAGTGAGCGTGTCCGCGTCGGGCACACTGTCCAGCTTGTGAGCGATGCGCTCCTCAACAGCTGCCAGCTCTTTGGACACTCGAGTGGCTTCTGCCGTGTCTCGTCGATAGGTCCGCGCGCCCCATGCGTCCCGGACCGCGAAACCGGCAGCCGCGGCGCCAAGCAACAGCGCCAGGCTCCGGAGCACGAACCCCTCGAGGACGAGGACCCCGACCAGGATCAGGACGAGGGCGACCGCGGGACCGGCCGCGAGTCGCCACGGTGCGGGAAGAGGCGAGACAGAAAGCTGACGCTGCAACCGCTCATGCTCGACGGCGAGCTGCTGTGCTCGGGGCCACAAGCCCTCCCCGAGTACCGCCACGCGCTCCGCGAAGTCGGCGGGGTAGCGACGGCCGACGGATTCGGGCTCCTGCTTCCCCAGGAGGTCCACGCGAGCCAGTGCTTCATCCAGTTCCCGGGCCAGCGCTTCCAGCTGGTCGAGACGCTCCAGGCTCGCCTCACGGGCCGCTTCGAGACGCTCGAGCTCCGTCGCATGCTCGAACGCCTGCTCCAGCGTGCTGATCCTGCCGTCGGCCGCGATCCGACGTGTCCGAAGCTCTTCGCGCTCGCGCGTCAGGGGCGTTCGTCTGGCTTCGGCCGCCCGAGCCTCCGCAAGCCGCTGCTCGAGCCGTTGGACGTCCTGTGCGACCTTCTCGACCTCACCCGGCTTGCGACGCGTCGACTCACCTTCGGTGATCGGATCGACGGTGAGCGCGGAATACTCGGTCCGAAGCGAAGCCTTGGCAGTCTCGATGTCCGCGTGACCGCCCGCTGCGATACGGAGCAAGTTCTCGTTCAGCTCGGTCTCGATCAGGGCTCCCTGGTACACGCACGCGGTTCGCTCGTAATGATCCAGCTCGGACAGGCCGAGGACGTCCTGCAGAAGCGCCCGATACCGACGAACGTTCGTGCCGGAGCCGGACAGGTTGGCCTCTCCCTCGAACACGGGCCGCTCCTCGGTGTCCACGCGGACGACAACGTCGTCGGTGTCGAAATCGCGCTCGAAGCGGGTTCGACCGGCGGGGCCGATCAGGCCCGCCGTCGCTCTGAAACTGTCGCCGATCCAGGGTCTGCGGGCGTCGGCTGCGGCACGATCCCGCGGCCGGCGACGCCGAAAACCGAACAGCGTGCGGACCAGAGCCTCGAGGATTGTCGTCTTTCCGGTCCCGTTCGGACCACAGATCACGAAAGGAGAGTCGGCGGCAGGGAGTTCGATCCGACGAGTGTGACACCCGTACGACATGTCCACGAACTCGAAGCGGACTGCCCTGAGGGGATCGGGCTCGGCCCGCGTGCCATTGCCGGACCTGCCCTTCCCGGGGTTCGGTCCGGCCTTCCCATCGGGCAGACGCTCGGGGGGCCGCGTGCTCACCCGACCTCCATGAGGCGAAGCGCGATCCTCAGGCCGCGTTCGGCCAGCTGCCGACGCTCGGGGGTCTCGGCTTCCTCCAGGCGCTGGAGACCCAGGCGGGCCACGTGGCCGGCGATCGTCTTCTGGCTCGCCAGATCGGACAGTCGCTCGGAGTCGTAGAATCGGGTCTCGTCGCCGACCACGGCGTGTCCGAAGCGCTCCTCCAGTCGTACGCGCACCCGCTCGACATCCAGCGGGAAGGCGGGCTCACCCATCAGCCTGATGACCGGCACGGCGCACTCCGGGACTCGCTCGCCCACGGCTTCGGCGATCGCCGCTTCGTCCGTAAACGGCGTAACATCCACAGGGTCCAGCTCGGTGACCTCGGGCACGGCGGACGAAACGAGCTGAACACGCGGGGCAACTCCCTCCTCCAGCTCGACGAGGACCGCGCCCTTCGTTCCCCGCTCGCTCACGTCGACAGCCGCCAACGAGCCCGAGTAGCAGGCGGGGACCGGCGGGTCGAACTCGTCAGGGGGACGGAAGCGGTGATAGTCCCCCAGCGCGATATAGTCCGCGTGGAGGGCAGCCAGGCGCCCCACGTCGAGTGGCAGCGAGCCACCGCCCTCCCAATGTGGAGCCCCGGGCACGGAGCCGTGCAGGAGGACAGCGTGCAGACCGGCCGCGTCCGTTCTGCGGAAGGTGGACAACGGATCGGCCTCCTCCGCTGCGTCGTAGGCGAGACCGTACACGTGCAGGCTCTGGTCGCCGACCGTGACGCTGGCGGGTGGCCCGAAGCGCGGTTCTCGGAAGATGACGGCCCCGGGAAGCGCCTCGTCGTACAGGGTCGGGTTCAGCGCGATCGCGTCGTGGTTGCCAGGAACGGCGAACACGTGGCGACCGTCGCTCAAGAAGCGACGCACGGTTTCCTGCACCGCGGCCACCGTGGCGTCCGGCGGTCTCGGCCCATCGAACAGGTCGCCCGCGATGAACACGACGTCGACCGCACGTTCTGCCGCCAGATCCGGCAGGTATCGAAACGCGTCGAGAATCTGGGAACGGCGCTGGTCGGCCAGCTTTCCGAAGCCGCCAAGCGCGGCATCGAGGTGTGCGTCCGCCAGGTGCAGCAGCCGGATCATCGGGCCGGCCCGGTTTCTACTTGTCCCGGAAAGCGGCCGAGCTCGTGGAATGGCCCGGGTCCACCTTGGCGCTGGGGTCGATGAAGTGCACTGCGTTGTTCACGGCGATCGCCGCCTCTCCGAATCCCGTGGAGATGAGCTCGAGCTTGCCCTCGTAATTCGTGATGTCGCCGGCCGCGTAGACGCCGGGGACGTTGGTGCGCATCCGCGAATCCACACGAATCGTGTTGCCTTCCAGCTCCAGACCCCACTCCGCGATCGGACCGAGGTTGGGCACGAAGCCGATGAGCGCCAGAATCGCGTCGACCTCGAGGCGCCGTTCCTCCTTCGTCTTGTTGTGGAAGATGGTCGCGCCCTCGATTCGATCCCCGCCGTGGATCCCGCTGCACTCGTGGAACGGGAGCAACTCGATCTCGCCGCGTTCTGCGGCGCCCTCGACCAGGCGCACTGTGTGCTTGTGGGCACGGTATTTGTCTGAGCGGTGAATCTGGACAATGGAGGCGGCGATCTCCCTCAGGCCCCAGCTCCAGTCGAACGCGGAGTCCCCACCGCCGACGATGAGGATCCGCTTGTCACGAAGCGACTCCGGGTCGTGCACGTGGGTCGAGATGCCTCGTTTCCAGAACTCGTCCCAGCCCGGGATTTTCAGCGTGCGCGACTTGAACGCTCCCTTGCCACCTGCAATCACCACGGCACGCGTGGGTCGCAGACCGTTGTCGGTACGAAGATCGAAGCCGTTCTCGCCCGGGTTGAGCTCCAGCACGCGCTCCTCGAGGCACACGTCCGCACCGAACTGTGTGGCCTGCTCGATCAGCGCCTTCGCGAGATCTTTCGCCAGGATGCGGGGAAAACCGGCCACGTCGAAGATGTCCTTCTCCGGATAGAGCGCCGCGAGCTGTCCGCCGAGCTCGGGAAGGACGTCGATGATGCGGGCTTCCACGCCTCGCATTCCGGCGTAGAACAGCCCGTACAGGCCCGTGGGCCCGCCACCGACAATCGTGATGTCCACCGGATTCGAGTTCACGCCCTCACCCACCGCACGCTTCGGCTACGCTGCGAGCTCCAGCCTTTGTTCCTCTTCGATCGCGCGGCTTCCGTAATCGATGATCGCGTACACGGAGGCGATCCCGACCAGGAAGACCAGCAGAGGAACATATGCCTGCCAGAAGAGGAGAGCGACAAGCGTCAGAAGCTGGAGCGCGGTCGTCACCTTTCCTCCGAGCCGCGGGCGGAAGGGGATGACCTTGTGTACGAGTCTGCCAATCAGATAGCAGCCGCCGGTGAAAATGTCGCGCAGGATCAGAATGAGGAAGCTCGCCCAGCTCAGGTACCCGCCCCCCACGAAAGCGATCAGCGCGAGAAATACGAACAACTTGTCACACAGCGGATCCAGGAGGAGCCCGACATGCGACATCGTGTGGGTCACACGCGCGATGAAACCGTCGAGCAGATCCGTCAGCGCCGCCACGAACACGATGGCGAACAGCCAGCGGACGTCCGTAACGATCACGAAGGCGATGCCGAGCGGAATCCTGCTCAGAGACAGGAGGTTCGACACCGTCAGAAAGCCGGGATCCTCGTACCGCTTTGCCGTCATCCGTCGTGTCCGCCGAAACCGTGGTTCGCTCGTCCGCCCTCGCACCCGGGCTCACAGATAATCGGTCACCGCGTAGCGGAATGGAAGCGGTTCGATACGAAAGACCGTCCGAAGGGGGTTGTCCGCTCGGCTCAACACGCTGGAGGCGCGGAACATCTCCAGCTGCTCGGCACTGATCGGCGCCGGGAGCTGGAACCGGCTCACCAGCCACAACGCCGTCCCGGACATCGCTCTGGGAAGGTGGATCACGGGTCGTCTCAACCCAAGTGCCTTCGCCACGATGCGGACGATCTTCGAGAACTTGAGACGCTCCGGCCCCGCGAGCTCGTACGTACCGGTCGCCAGGTCCCGACGGGAGACGCACTGGGCAAGCACATCCGCCACGTCCTCGATGGCCACGGGCTGCAGGCGTAGTCGGCCAACGCTGAGCACGGGGTATACGGGCAGTCGACGCAGCAGCAGGGCGATCGCGGTGGTGAAATGATCACCCGGTCCGTAGATGACGGATGGCCGCAGAATCATGTGCTCGAGGCTGGATCCTCGGACCGCCTCCTCCGCCGCGTGCTTGGTGCGAAAGAACGGGCCACCGGCGGCACGGGCGCCCACGGAGCTCATGTAGATGAAACGGCTCGCCCCGGCGTGCTCCGCTTCGCGGAGAAGGTTGCGTGTCCCTGAAACGTGCACGGACTCGAAGCTCTGGCCGCTCCGTTCCTCGGCGATGCCGACGAGCTGTACGACGACCTCGCACTCTTCGGCAGCGCCCCGGATGCTCTCCGAATCGGTGACGTCGGCCGCTCGCCATTCCACGGAGGACGGCAACCGCCTCGGATTCGGTCGACGGGAGAGACCGCGGACCCGATGGCCCTGAGCGAGCAGCCGCAGAAGGAGATGTCGGCCGACGAACCCGGTCGCTCCCGCGATCAGCACGCGCTTCGTGGTTCCGATGCTGTCCAGCAGCGGGTCGGCCGCGGTCTCGGTGACCGCGCCCGCAGACGTGGATGGCCATCCGGCGTATGTCGGCGGATCGCTGGGGGGTGGCGAGCGCTCCATGGTCCCCGTTCTCAGCCCGCGAGTGCACCAGACGTGGGCTAAAGCTTCGACCCTCCCCCGTCCTCACGCAACTCGGAGAGACGGCCCGCCCGACCGGTATGCGGCGGCGGCGCCGCTCGTTACGGGTCCGTCGCGTCGCGCGAATCGAGCATCACGAAGTCCGATACCACGATGTCGACGGTGGGAATCGACACGCCCTCACGCTCGTACGAACCGTATTCGAGACGGCCCTCGATGTAGAGCCGGGCTCCCTTTCGCACATATGTGGTCGCGGTTTCGGCCGCCTTTCCCCAGAACGTGAGCCGATGCCACTCCGTACGTTCCTGCAGCTCGCCGTCGCGCTTCCACATTCGGTTCGTTGCGAGCGATAGGTGGGCGACCGGTGTGCCGTTGCCGGTCTCTCGCAGCTCCGGATCGGAGCCGGCGTTCCCCAGGAGGGTGACGCGGTTTACGGATCGGGACATATCGCCTCCGTGGTCAGGTAGCCCAGATGGTCACACAGGCTGTCGATGACCACGATGCACCGTAAGCGTGAGAGTCGAGAGGCCGCGTGTGACAGTTGCCTTCTGGGAGGTGGACTTCTGGACAGCGACCTGGTGAAGGCGGAGGTTTCTCTGTCATGAGGACACACCGCGAAGCGCTTGCCTGGCGAGACGTATCTGCGGGATTCGCGCTGATCGGCATCGTCACCGCCATCTCGCTCTCGGTGTTCTTTCTGGACGAGATTCGACGAGCGTTCGAGGAAGGCCCCCGGCTCGTGGCGGTCTCGGAATCGGCTCCGGAGCTCGTGCCCGGGTCCATCGTCTGGGTGGCCGGTCGGCCAGCCGGCCGTGTGCTGTCGGTCACCTTTCGGGAGCCCCGCGGCCCCGGCTCGGGAAACATCGTGATCGAGGCCGTTCTCCGACGCTCGGTCGGCGATGTGATTCGTCGAGACGCCACGGCACGGATCCGACCGTCGGACCTTCTCGAGCCCGTCGTGCTGGCGATCGAGCCCGGGAGCCCCGGTCAACCTCCGTTCGACTTCGCGGACACGCTCGTCACGATGGCGGCCAGCCTCGAGCTCGAGCGTCTGTTCGCCCAACTCGATTCCTTGCGGGTGGATACAGACCGCCGTGTGGCGCGGGCCGATGCGCTACGACGCCTCATGCGCGAGGGGACGGGAAGCGCCGCGGCACTGCAGCGCGATCGAGCGCTGAGAGACTCGCTGGAGGCGCGTCGTCAGGATTTTCTCGCCCTCCGCCCCGGCGACTCGGGCGGGGGGACGATCGGTGCGCTGATTCGGGACACGTTGTTGGCCTCTCGGTTTGACAGCGTACGCGCTCGACTCGCCCGCTTCGTGACCATTCGAGACTCTCTGGATCGAGGAGGCGCGGTCGGAACACGGGACGCCAGCGCGGCGCTAGCGAGCTTGGGCGAATCGTTCCGTCTCCTGGACGAAGACCTGCAGGCCGGCTATGGGACGGTGGGGCGAGGCCTGCACGACGACGAAATCTCTCGTCAGGCGGAGCGTCTGCGGTCTCGTATCGACAGCGTGTTCGCCGAGCTGTTTGCCGACCCGCGACGCTGGCTGAGGGTCAGGATCTTTTGACGCGGCGGGGTTTCCGGGGCTGGACCATGCCTCCCTGCAGTATGAACTTCACGCGCTCGCGCGTGCGGCCCCGGTGTTTCCACAGAGACACCACGAGCTCATCGACCTCGGTCTGGCGGTTCTCGAGCGACACCTGAAAGTCCAGCGAGCCGTCGGCAGCTGTGATGCGTGTGCGCACGATCTTTCCCGGCGAACCCTCTGCCACCCGAGCCGGATTGCGAAACAGCGTCAGGCTGGAACGCCTTCTTCCATCGGGGAGCTCGCGAGAGATCTTGACCTGTCGGAGCCAGTCGGGCTGGTAGCTGATCTTCCACAGCTCTCCGTGCTGGTCGATACCTCTCCCCTCCCGATTGTGCCGGGCCATCGGACCTCCTCGACTTGCTCCGTTGCTACCGCTTGACCGGGTTCTGGTTTGCGAGTAAGCTGCCGAAACCACCCCTGTCAAACATCACGTGCCCAATATCACGCCCAGTTGATCGAAATCTGACGCAGCGCATTCTACCGTCAAAGCGCAATCCGGGACACGGGGCCTGTTCGCCCCGGCGCGACCGAATTCTGGCGCGTTGAAGTCTCGACAGACCAGTAGTGGAGAATCGTAGGTGGATATTGCCGAGCTGAAGTCGAAATCGATCGGCGAGCTGCACGAGCTGGCCGAGGACCTCGAGATCGCGAATTACTCCGGGCTCAGAAAGCAGGATCTCATCTTCCGAATCGAGCAGAATCTGCTCGACTCGGATGTCGTCCTGCGTGGCGAAGGCGTGCTCGAGATCTTGCCGGAAGGTTACGGGTTCCTGCGCAGCCAGGATTGGAACTATCTGTACGGACCGGACGACATCTACGTCTCCCCGTCTCAGATCAAACGGTTCGACATGCGGACCGGGGACACGGTGCTGGGTCAGGTACGACCGCCCAAGGAGGGCGAGCGCTACCTGGCTCTGCTCAAGGTCGAATCGGTCAACGGCGAGGACCCTGAGAAGGCCAAGCACCGGATCGGCTTCGACAACCTCCGGCCTCGCTATCCGGAAGAGCGCCTCATGCTGGAGCGCGAGGATGGCGACATCTCGATGCGGATCCTCGATCTCATCGCCCCGATCGGAAAAGGCCAGCGCAGCTTGATCGTGTCTCCGCCCAAAGCCGGTAAGACGATCCTGCTGCAGAAGATCGCCAACTCGATTCTCGCCAATCAGTCGGAGTGCAAGCTCATCGTCCTGCTGATCGACGAACGGCCCGAGGAGGTCACGGACATGGAGGAGAACGTGGCCGCCGAGATCATCTCGTCCACGTTCGACGAACCGGCCGACCGACACACGCAGGTGGCGGAAATGGTGCTCGAGAAGGCCAAGCGCCTTGTCGAGTACCAGAAGGACGTCGTGATCCTGCTGGACTCCATCACCCGACTCGCGCGAGCGTACAACACGACGGTGCCGCACTCGGGCAAGATCCTGTCCGGCGGTGTCGACGCGAACGCGCTGCACAAGCCGAAGCGATTCTTCGGAGCGGCCCGAAATATCGAGGAGGGTGGCAGCCTCACGATCATCGCCACGGCCCTGATCGAAACGGGCAGTCGAATGGATGAGGTGATCTTCGAGGAGTTCAAGGGGACGGGAAACAGCGAAGTCATTCTCGATCGCCAGATTTCCGACAAGCGGATCTATCCGGCGCTCGACCTGGCACGCTCGAGCACCCGCAAGGAAGAGCTCCTCCTCAACGACATCGAGCTCAATCGCATGTACCTGCTCCGCAACTTCCTCTCGGACATGCCACCTGCGGAGGCGGTGCAGTTCATGATCGAGCGACTGAATCGAACGAGGCACAATCAGGAGTTCCTCGACTCGATGGCGGGAGGCGAATAGCGCCGTCGCGGAGTAGCGCATCGTGAGTGACAGCGAAGCCCGGTACCGCGCCGTACTCGACCAGTACGGTGTTGCCGACGTCCAGCCCGCCTATCGTCTGCTTCTCTGGCGCCTGAAAGCGAGTCATCCTTCTTCGTACGACGCCGCCGTCGAGCGCTACGAGCGTGAGCTCCTCCCCTCTCTGGAAGCGGGCGAAGAGGACCCCCTGCGGCTGTGGCTGAACTACGGCATGTGGATCGCGGAACAGCTCCATCGCGGGCACCTCGTGGCCGTCGATGATACCGGACTGGCGACGCCGGTGGACGATGAGCCGCCGTTGGATCGACTGCTGCTTCATGTACCCGAGAAATCCAACGAACGGGCGATCGCGCTGGTGCAGCCCGCTCGGCCCAGCGAGGCCCAGACGGAGACCGTTCAGCTTCTGTGCGGCTGAAGTTCGCGGCGCGGAGAGGCTTATTCCCGGTTGGATCTTGTCCGCCACCCCAGTGGCTGCGAGGTTAGCCGTGACCCGACCGAAGACGGCCCGAAGGCCGGATCGGGTTATGGCACAGGGACTTTGAAGGGAAGGACGACGTGGTGCAGCCGACCGTGCAGAAGGAGAGAATCGAGGTCCGTTTCATCGAACAGGAGATGCGCGACTCGTTCATCGATTACTCGATGAGCGTGATCGTCCAACGGGCGCTGCCGGACGCGCGAGACGGCCTGAAGCCCGTGCACCGGCGAATCCTGTACGCGATGCGCGAGGCCGGATTGACGCCAGGCCGCCCTCACAAGAAGAGCGCGACGGTCGTGGGCGATGTTCTGGGCCGCTACCATCCGCACGGTGACAGCGCCGTCTACGACACCATGGTTCGCATGGTGCAGGACTTCTCGCTTCGTTACCCGTTGATCGATGGTCAGGGCAACTTCGGCTCGCTGGACGGAGACAGCGCGGCGGCGTACCGCTACACCGAGGTCCGGCTCACTCCCCTGGCGATGGAGCTGCTGGCCGACATCGAGAAGGACACCGTCGAGCACCGGCCCAATTTCGATGGGCGGCTGGTGGAGCCCGAAGTATTGCCGACGCGTCTGCCGCACCTGCTCCTGAACGGGTCCGACGGCATCGCCGTGGGTATGGCGACCAAGGTTCCACCCCAGAACCTCGTCGAGCTTCTGACGGCCGCCGATCACCTCGTGGCGAACCCGGACTGTGAGGTCGATGCGCTGCTCGAGTTTGTCGAGGGTCCGGACTTCCCGACCGGCGGTTACATATGGGGACGTCAGGGCATTCAGGACGCGTACCGGACCGGTCGAGGCCTCATCGACATGCGGGCCCGGCTGCATCTGGAGGAGGGCCGCTTCGGCAAGAGCTCGCTGATCGTGACCGAGCTTCCCTATCAGGTGAACAAGACCCGGGTCATCGAACAGATCACCCGGCTCGTGCGCGCCGGTCGATTGGACGCGGTGACCGACCTGCGAGATGAATCGGATCGTGACGGCGTGCGGCTGGTCATCGAGCTCAAGCGGGACGTGGATGCTCGGAAGGTCGTGACGAAGCTGTTCAAGAAGACGCAGCTCCGGTACACCTTTGGTGTCATTATGCTGGCGCTGGTCGACGGCCGCCCGCAGGAGCTCGACCTGAAGCAGGCGCTCGAGTGCTACGTCACGCACAGACTCGGGGTGATCGGACGACGTGCCTCCCACGACCTGGCCCGATCGGAGGATCGCGCGCACGTCGTGGAGGGACTGCTCGCGGCCCTGAAGGACATCGATCGGGCGGTGGAGGTGATCCGCTCCTCACGGACTCCGGACTCGGCCCGCACCAAGCTGCAATCGGAGTTCAAGCTGACCGAGCGTCAGGCGGACGCGATCCTGGCCATGCGTCTGGCCCAGCTCACGGGGCTCGAGCGGCGCAAGCTGCGAGAGGAGCTCATCGCGCTGCGCGACACGATCGATGAACTGCGCGATCTGGTGGAGGAGGAGTCGTCGCGCCGCACGTTTCTGCGCAGCGAACTGCAGGAGCTGATCGATACGTTCGGGGATCCGAGGCGCACGGAGATCCTCGAGGGCACGGGTGAGTTTCCGATCCCGTCGGGACGCGGGGACGAGGCGACCGTCGTGCTGCTGAGTCGACACGGGTTCATCAAGGTGCAGGCGGCTCACAGCGGCGCCGGGCTGGCGGGCGCGGAGGCGATGGCCGCTCGAGAAGGGGACTTCGTCCGGAGGGCGTTCCTGTGCCGCGGCTCCGATCACCTGCTCCTCATCACACGCGAAGGCCAGGCGTTCGTGGTGCCCATCTCCGATCTGCCCAGAGGGACGCGTAGCTCGCGGGGTCGCAATCTGAGAGACTTCGTCAACCTCCCCGGTGATGACGAGGTGGTCGCGATCCTCCCCGTGAGCGACTTTCAGGAAGACCGCCACGTCATGGTCGTCACACGCCAGGGGCAGGTGAAGCGGACTCCGCTCAACGAATACGGCAACATCCGGTCCGGTGGCATCATCGCGAGCGGTCTCGCGAAGGACGACGAGCTGTTCGCTGCCTTCCTCGCCGAACCCGACGCGGAGCTCTTGATCGCGACCCGGATGGGGCAGACGATTCGCTTCCGTGCGGAGGAAGCACGGTCCATGGGCCGTGCCGCCCGCGGGGTGAAGGCCATCGAACTCGCGAAAGACGACGAGATCGTGGCTGCGTTGACCCCCCGGCGCGATACGGAGCTCTTCGTCGCGACGGAGCGCGGCTACGCCAAGCGGGTTCCGTTCACGGAGTTCAAGCGGCAGGGTCGCGCCGGGAAGGGGATGAGCGTGCTCCCGGATCAACGGAAGGCCGGCCCGCTCGTGGGGGTGCTCGAAGTGCTGGCTGGAGACCGTGTGATATGGGAGACCGCGTCCGGAGCTCTGATCGAAAGCGAGGTCGACAAGGCGCGCACGAGGGGCCGGCGCGGACCCTGCGTCCGGGTGCTCGAATCGATGGACGACCGGTCGCCCGCCGTCGCGGTCCACCCCGTGAAGGCTGCGGTGAACGGCGGCCCGGGGATTGAAGCGGAGGCGGGGCCCGACGAAGCGGCCGATCCCCGCATCACGCAGGTCGAGTTGGAGCTGGCCGATGATTGACGCTTATCGGAACGAGGCGGCCCGCGCGGCGGTCGCCGGGGTGGCGGTGATCGCCGCCGTCGGATGTCTCCTCGGCGGTTGCCGCGCACCGGACGCCGCTGACTCGCCGTCGACCGGCGAGAACCTCGGAGCGGCCCCGGGTGCGTCCGCCTCCGGGGCCGATTCCACGGCGCTGGTGGCCGACCTTATGCTGGCGTCGCTCGGTGGACCGGAGGCCTGGGAAGAGACGCGATTCCTGGCGTTCCGCTGGATCCTCGCGCGCAATGGAGAGGTCGTTCGCGAGCGGACCCATACCTGGGATCGGTACGACGGACGTTATCAGCTCGAGTTCGAGCAGGACGGTCGCCGTCACGTCTCCCTGTTCAACGTGAACGAGGTGCGGCGGGACAGCGCACTCGGCAAGGTGCCGCTCGGCGACGCATGGGTGGACGGGCAGCTCCTGACCGGTGCCGCACGCGACAGCGCCCTGCGACGGGCGTACGGAGCGTTCATCAACGACACGTATTGGCTCCTGATGCCGTTCAAGTGGCGGGACCCGGGCGTGCACCTCGCGTACGAGGGTCGTCGTTCGCTCGACGACGGGCGGGAGTACGGCGTGATGCACCTGACCTTCGAACCGGACCTCGGGGTCACGGAAGATCAGTACTGGGGCTTTGTCGATCTGGAATCCGGTCGGATGGTCGCCTGGCAGTACCACCTCCAGGGTCAGGAGGAGCCCGGGAGCGTGATCTACTGGAAGGACTGGCGTCCGGTGGGGTCGATCTGGCTGGCGGCAGACCGCGAGTTCAGTGGGTCGGAAACGCGCATCTACTTCGAAGGTCTGCGGGCCGGAAGGGAAGTGCCCGAAGGGGTCTTCGCGCCGCCGGGGACACCTGTGCGATGAGCCGTCGCGGCCCCGATCCCGCGAACCTCACCCGCTAGAGCGCGGCGCCCGGCACCGCCGCTTCCATCGCGGCCGCGATCTCCTCGGCCGTCTTCATCTGGGCGAGATCGAGGCGGAAGTCGGGTCGAGGTACGGGACGCAGCTTCTCGAGCAGCTCCTGTACCTCTCTTCCGGAAAGTCCGAAGTCCTTCAGTGCCTCGGCGGATAGGGGCCCACCTCCCGGTCGCGCCGAAAGACTGTTCTCCTTCGCCTCCAGCAGGTGCTGCAGTGCGCGTCGCTCCGCGTCGCTCAGGTGGGTCCCCAGGACCTCGTAGTCGATCCACGCTTCGTAGCTCAGCGGCGCCACACGCTCCAGCATGCCCGCCATCACCCTTCCATACTGCTGGATCTCCCACTGTGCGTGAGGGTCCACACGCAGGGTGAGAAAGTGGATGAGATTGTGCAGATCGATCTTCCAGTACCACTGCGTATAGGTCGATAGCGGCAGGTCGATGCGTGCCAGCTCACGCGCCACGTCCTCCTCGACCAGCCAACCGTAGGTCTCCCCTGCACGTACCCGGAGCCGTTCCCACTTCTCGATCGCATCGGCGTACAGGTCTTCGGGCGCACCGCTGGCTTCACGGCCCTGCCGGTTCGACTGGCTCTGAAGCGCGAACTGCTGGGGCTGGGGTCGATAGAAGAGGAGGGGCATGAGGCTGTAGCGCCCGCTGTATTCGTTGATCGAAGCCGTCCGATGACGTACCCACTGGCGTGCCACGAACATCGGCATGGCACAGTGGAACTTCATCTCCACCATCTCGCTGGGGGTCGTGTGCTTGTGCCGCCGCAGGTATCGGACGAGGCCACGTGTCTGGCTCACCTTCCGGGTTCCGTATCCGTAGCTGACGCGAGCCGCCCGCTCGATATCCTCGTCGGTTCCCATGTAGTCGACCAGGGCGACAAAACCGTGGTCCAGGACCGGAAAATAACCACCCAGAATCTCTTCGGCGGCGGGAGCGGTGGGGCGTTTCGTTTCCATCTGGCTTGGCCTGTAGTGCTCGGGATCGGTGTCGGAAAGCCTGAGAATAGAGGGCGCGATCCCGGCCCGCCAGCGACCGCCCTTCGGCGGTCCGTCGGAGGGTCAGTCGCGTTCGTCGAGCACGCGCCGCACGGCACGGCGCCAGCCCTCGTACAGCTCATCGCGGCGCTCCGCCGACATGCTGGGTGTCCAGCGGGCGTCGCGCTGCCAGGCTCGGGCGATGTCCTCCAGGCTGTCGAACACACCGGCTTCCAGGCCGGCGAGCGACGCCGCGCCCAGGGCCGTCGTCTCAGCGATGACGGGGCGCTCCACGGGCAAGTCGAGAACGTCGGCCAGGAACTGCATCGCCCAGGCGTTCGCCGCCAGGCCTCCGTCCACCCGAAGCGCCGACGGTGTCGCGGCGCCGTCGGCCGCCATCGCTCCCATCAGGTCGCGTGTCTGGTACGCCACGGCTTCGAGAGCCGCCCGTGCGACCTCGGCGATTCCGCTGTCCCGGGTCAAGCCGAGGATCGCCCCTCGCGCCTCCGCGTCCCAGTAAGGCGCCCCCAGACCGACGAAGCCCGGAACGAGGTACACGCCGCCGGTGTCGTCGATGCTCTCCGCCAGGGTCTCGGTCTCTGCGGCACGAGAGATGATCCCCAGACCGTCGCGCAGCCATTGGACCGCTGCACCCGCCACGAAGATGCTGCCCTCGAGCGCGTACGTGGCTTCTCCACCCAGGCGCCACGCCACCGTGGTGAGGAGCCGGTTGGCAGACGCGACAGCCGTATCGCCCGTGTTCATGAGCACGAAACAGCCGGTCCCGTAGGTACTCTTCGTCATGCCGGGCTCAAACGCGGCCTGGCCGAAAGTGGCAGCCTGCTGATCGCCCGCGATCCCGGTGATGGGCAGCGGCTGGCCGAACCACTGCGGATCCGTCTCACCGAAGAATCCCGACGAGTCCCGCACCTCCGGGAGCACCGCGCGCGGGATCTCGAGCACGGCGAGCAGGTCTTCGTCCCACACCTGGCGGTGGATGTCGAACAGCATGGTGCGGGCCGCGTTCGTGGCGTCGGTGGCGTGCACTCGTCCCCCCGAAAGCTGCCACAGCAGCCACGTGTCGACGGTTCCGAACGCGAGCTCCCCGCGCTCGGCGGCGGGCCGGGCGCCATCGACGTTCTCCAGCAGCCAGACCAGCTTCGTCGCCGAGAAGTATGGATCGACAAGCAGTCCCGTGCGCTCGCGGACCAGGGGCTCCAGCCCTTCTTCCCGGAGACGCTCGCACATCGAAGCCGTGCGCCGGTCCTGCCAGACGATGGCCGGGTGCACCGGCCGTCCGGTCGCTCGCTCCCACAGCACGGTCGTTTCGCGCTGGTTCGTGATCCCGATACCGGCTATCTGGTCAGGCTTCGCGCCGCCCTCACGCAGCGCGGTTCGGCATACCGCCAGCGTGTCTGTCCAGATCCGGTCCGGGTCGTGCTCGACCCAACCGGGACGGGGAAAGTGCTGCGGAAGCTCCGCCTGGGAGAGGGCGAGGGCACGGCCATCCGCCCGGAACAGGATGGCCCGGCTCGAAGTCGTGCCCTGGTCGATGGCCAGCAGCATCGGCTGGCTACACGTCGAGGTTCTTCACATAACGGGCGTTCTGCTCGATGAACTCCCGTCGCGGCTGCACCTCTTCTCCCATCAACTGCTCGAACAGCAGCGCCGCCTCCGTGGCCTCGTCGATCGTCACCCGCAGCAGCGTTCGCTTCTCGGGGTTCATCGTCGTGTCCCACAGCTGATCGGCGTTCATCTCGCCCAGGCCCTTGTAGCGTTGCACGGAGATCGAGCCACCCTTCTTCTCGCCGTTCAGCTGAGCCACGATCTCCTCCCGCTCCTGCTCGGAGTAGCAGTAGACTTCCTGTTTGCCTCTCTTGATGCGGAAGAGCGGTGGTTGGGCGATGTACACGTAGCCCGCGTCGATGAGCTGAGGCATCTGTCGGAAGAAGAACGTGAGAAGCAAGGTCCGAATGTGGGCGCCGTCTACGTCCGCATCCGTCATGATGACGATCTTGTGATACCGTGCCGACTCGAGGTCGAACTCGTCTCCGATGCTCGTCCCGATCGCGGTGATCATGGCACGGATTTCCTCGTTGGAGAGAATCTTGTCGATCCGCGCCTTCTCGACGTTCAGGATCTTCCCGCGCAGGGGAAGGATCGCCTGGAAGCCCCGGTCCCGACCCTGCTTGGCCGTCCCACCGGCGCTGTCGCCCTCGACGATGTACAGCTCCGAGATAGAGGCGTCCGAGATCGAGCAGTCGGCCAGCTTGCCAGGCAGGATCCCGGTCTCCAGCGCCGAGCGCTTCCGAGTCAGGTCGCGCGCTTTGCGGGCTGCCTCCCGCGCTCTCGCCGCCTGGACCGCCTTGTCGATCACGCGGCGGGACGAGGATGGGTTCTCTTCCAGCCAGTTGCCCAGGTGCTCGTTGACCAGACTCTCGACGATCCCGCGAACCTCGCTGTTGCCGAGCTTCGTCTTGGTCTGACCCTCGAACTGCGGCTCCATAACCTTCACCGACAGCACGGCAGTGAGGCCTTCGCGTACATCATCCCCTGAAAGGCCCGGGTCGCCCTTCTTGAGCAGGCTGTTCTTCTGCGCGTAGGTGTTGATCGTTCGCGTGAGCGCCGCCTTGAAACCGCTCAGGTGGGTGCCCCCTTCGTGGGTGTTGATGTTGTTCACGAACGTGAAGGTGTTCTCGTTGTATCCGTCCGTGTACTGCATCGCGAGCTCGATCTCGGTGTCATCCTGCGAGCCCGACAGATAGATGATCTCGTCGTGCAGGGGGGTCTTCGCGCCCCGCAGGTACCCGATGAACTCCACGATCCCGCCCTCGAAGTGGTAGACATCCTCGCGTGTCTCTTCGGGTCGCTCATCTCGCAGGACGATGCGCACACCGGCGTTCAGGTACGCCAGCTCCCGCAGCCGGCTGGCAAGCGTGTCGAAGCTGTAGTCGAGTTCGGTGAAGATCTCGGGATCGGGATGAAACGCGACCCGTGTCCCCGTCTCCTTTACCTTCGCCCCCTTCTTCAGGTCGGAGGTCTTCAGGCCCCGCTCGAATCGCTGCGTCCACACGTGCCCGTCCCGACGAATCTCGACTTCGAGCCACTCCGAGAGCGCGTTCACGACCGAGACGCCGACGCCGTGCAGGCCGCCGCTGACCTTGTAGCTCTGCTTGTCGAACTTGCCGCCTGCGTGCAGCGTCGTGAGCGCCACTTCGACACCCGGTACATTCTCCGTCGGATGGATGTCGACGGGGATTCCCCGACCGTCGTCCGTCACCTGCACGACACCGTCCGCGCTCACGATGACCCCGATCTCGGAGCAATGCCCGGCCATCGCCTCGTCGATGGAGTTGTCAACCACCTCGTACACGAGGTGGTGCAGCCCCCGGGCAGCCGTCGACCCGATGTACATCCCCGGGCGTTTGCGAACTGCCTCGAGACCTTTCAGGACCTGGATTTGCCGTGACGTGTAGGCGTCCGCTGTCTTTGCGGACGTCTTCTTACCGGCCTTGGTCGTCGCCATTCACACCCTCCCCTGCGTCTCCGCCGTACTGGACGAAAACGATCTTCTCGATCTTGCCCCGCGTCTTGCCGGCGTTCAGCCGGTCGAGCAGGCTCTTCCTCATCATGCTGAGCTCCGCCACCCAGGCGGCGCTCTTCACTTCGACCCACAACGTTCTTCCGCGCACCCGCACGCGGCGCGTCACGCTCGCGATGTGCGGACCGGCGATCTCATCCCACTCGGCCGCCGCACGCGCACGCTCCACCTTGTCCGAAATCCCCAGAGCACTCAGCACGCCGCCGACCAGTGGCCCGACGTGCTCGGGCCGGGTGCGCCGCTTGCGGTCTGCCCGTTTCGGTGACCTGGGACGCTTCACGTCACGACCCATCACGTCAGCAGGCGACCGTTCCGGATTCCCCAGCGCTGCAAACTGCCGCCGCGCAGCTCCACTTCACTCATCTTGGGCGCGGTGAGAATCACCTGGCCCGAGCGGTCCTGATCCAGGAGCTCCAGCAGCCGGCGAGACCGGCCCTCGTCCAGCTCCGCGAACACGTCGTCCAGCAGGTAGAGCGGCTCCCGACCCAGTCTCCGTTGCCGGGTGTCTGTTTCGACCAAACGCAACGCCAGAGCCGCGGTTCGCTGCTGCCCGCTCGATCCGTAGCGACGCAGATCCCTCTCAGGCTCTCCTTCGACGGTCAACTGGAACGCAACGTCATCGCGATGCGGCCCAACCAGCGTCATCCCGCGACGACGCTCTCTTTCACGGGTGTCCGTCAGCGATGCCTCGAGCCGGACCGCCCAACCCTCTTCCGGCACTTCAGCCGTCGAGCTGGGGGACCCTGTGGCCTCCGCTCGAACCGAAGGCTCGTATGACACCCTCCCCCGTGCCGCGCCAGAGATGGCGGCATAGTACCCGGCAAACGCCGCCGAGCAGCCGGACAACCAGCGGGCCCGGGCGGCCATGATCCGCGCTCCGGGCTCCAGCATGGCAGACCCCCACGCATCGATCACGGCCGCCGGCTCAGCGGCGCGTAACGCCTCGTTCCGCTGCGCCAGAGCGGACCTGTAGCGCTGCAGCGCATCCAGGTAGCCCGGCACGGCCAGGGAAAGAAGTACATCGAGGTACCGCCGGCGCTCCACCGGTGGACCTCGCACCAGCTCCACATCCTCCAGACGGAACGTCACGGCTCCCAGAGCGCCGATCGCCTCTGAAAGCCGCGCCGGCTCGTGTCCATCGGACGTCACGCGCTTCCGCCGACCCGAGCGCTCGTACGCCGCCGACACGGTTCGCCCGTACTCCCCGGACACAATCTCCGCCTCGATCCGAAAAACGTCCTGCTCGAAACGCACGAGCTGGGCGTCGCCCGCACCCCGAAAGGAGCGGAAGACCTCCAGATAATAGATGGCCTCGAGCAGATTCGTCTTGCCGGACCCGTTGGGCCCGACGATCGCCACCCCGGGGGCCGGAAACTCACACTCCAGTACCTCGAAGTTGCGAAACTCGTGCAGAGAGAGCCGGCCGAGGTGGGGCTCCGCGACTCGCTGCTCGGTGCCGGCCGGTCGTGCCTCGAAGGTTCCCATTTCGGACGCTCAAGATACCGCGAAAGCCCTTGTATCGCAAGGAAATCACGCCGATCCACCCACCTGCGTGAACAGGCCTTCCCGGACCTCGTCCGAGCGTTCCTGGCGCCTTGCGAACGACGGCGGCCGGGACAAGCTTGCGGCCATGAGTCGGCGGTTGTTCCACCCGCGGCAGATGCTTCTCGTACTGGGGCTCTCGGGCCTGCAGGCCGGCGGCGGTTCAGCGCTCGGCCTCGCGGCTCAAACTTCGAGTCTTACGTCCACTCCGTATGCGTCCGTCGGTCTGTCCGTGGACTCCGTGCGGGCCACCGCACTCGAGACCGGGTCACCGGCCGTCATCGCGGCGTGGGCTGTGGGCGGTGCCACGTTCGCCGCGCTCCTGCTGGCGGACGAGCCATCCCGAGAAGCTGCACAGGATTGGCGCGGAGAGGGATCGGAGGAGATCGCCCGCCTGGGACGCTGGTACGGCGACTGGCGACGCTCGGCGCCCTACTTGCTCGGCGGAACGCTCCTGGT
This sequence comes from Gemmatimonadota bacterium, assembly GCA_039586095.1. Classification (GTDB taxonomy): domain Bacteria; phylum Gemmatimonadota; class Gemmatimonadetes; order Palauibacterales; family Palauibacteraceae; genus JBDHBD01. The sequence goes on along the minus strand of JBDHLB010000008.1, from coordinate 21,229 downwards.
CGGGATCGCGACACGAGGGTCGCAGGGAATCGTGGATGCCGCCGCGGTCTTCGCCGGAACCTTCGCCGGCTCGATGAGCTCGGAAGTGCTCAATCAGACTGTCGGGCGGCGGCGCCCCAACCAGGGCTACGGCCAGATGAGCTTCGAGCCGTTCAGTGGGCACGCTTCGTTCCCATCCGGCCACACCGCCTTCGCCTTCAGCTTCGCCGGGTCCATAGACGCGGTGACCGAGGGGTGGTTCCCCGCCGCCCTCGCGTACGGAGCGGCGACGCTCACCGGCCTGTCCCGCATGCACGACGACAAGCACTGGCTGAGCGACGTGGTCGCGGGGGCCCTCATCGGAACGTTCGTCTCGCGTGCCACGGCCGGCCGCATCCGCGGCCTCCTCTCACGCGGGAAGGACACGCAGAGAGAGCCGGCGCTCGCCTCCGGCGCGGCTGCCACACCGGAGATGCGGCTGATCGCCGGCACCACGTACGTCGGCCTCGAGGTTCGGTTCTGAGCCCGGCGATCCACGCCGGTCTCGTCGCGGTCTAACGAACGAAGTCGCTGACCGCCGGTTCGTCGTCGCTGTAGTCGTAGAAGCCCCGACCCGCCTTCCGGCCGTGGTACCCGGCGATGAACATCCGCCGCAACAGCGAAGGAGGCGCGAACCTGGCCTCTCTGTATTCCTCGTACATGATCTCGGCGATTCGGTACAGCGTGTCGAGACCGACGAAGTCTCCGAGCGTGAACGGCCCCATCGGGTACCCGCAGCCGAGACGCATCGCTGTGTCGATATCCGGAATCGACCCGACGCCTTCCTCGTATGCCCGGATCGCATCCAGCATGTACGGCACGAGAAGTCGGTTCACGATGAAGCCCGTGTTGTCGCGGCAGGCCACAGGGGTCTTCCCCAGCGACTTCGCGAAAGCGAAGGCGAGGTGGAAGGTCTTATCGTTCGTGGCTCCCGTTCGCACGACTTCCACGAGAGGCATCACCGGCACCGGGTTGAAGAAGTGAAGACCGACAAAGCGCTCGGGACGAACCGTCGTGGCTGCCAGCTCCGTGATCGACAGGCTGGATGTGTTGGAGGCGAAGGTGCACGTCTTGCTGCACAGCGCGTCCAGCTGTCGGAACAGGTCGCTCTTGACCGCCAGATCCTCGACGATGGCTTCGATCACGAGATCGCAGTCCGCCAGCGGATCCAGGTCGACCGTGCCGGTAAGACGGGCGAGCACTTCGCCCCGCTGGTCGCCCGAAATCTTCTCCTTCTTCACCAGGCGCTCCAGGTTCGAGCCGATCGTCTGCATGCCGCGCTCGAGCAGCTCATCGTCGACCTCTCGCACCACCGTCTGGTAGCCGGACTGGGCGCACACCTGGGCGATCCCGTTCCCCATGAGGCCGCAGCCGACCACGCCGACTCGTTGTATCTCGCTCAAGATCCCACTCCTTCACTCTGTCGTGTCTTCGCAGTGCCCGGGTTGTCGCGTCCCATCACATCTTTGTCATCGACGTCGACACTCGGTCCACGCGCGCCGCCTTCACCCTCTTGGTCACACTTTCGGTCCGAGACCGAAGAATCGCATGGGCGGCAATCGTCGGCTCCAGGCGTCGGCCTGTGCCGATGGTTCCTCTCCGCGCTCCACGCGGTCGAGAAAGCCCTGCAGCGCCATCTCCATGCGAAGTTTACGCTTGCGAAACGTCCTTCCCGTGGCCCACGTGGCCGTGCCCAGCGCCGCACCGCTGATCAGCCCCGCGCCCAGCAACAGGGGCAGCGTGGCTCCTCCGGTCACTAGCACGGAGATGGAGCCGCCAAGCGCCGTGAACACGCCTCCCAGGTACCAGCCGGCTGCTGCTTCGTTACGCATGTTGCGCAGATCGGCGGTGAGCGTGACCAGTGACCACCCGGACTCTAGCGGCTCGACGTCCACGGCGATGCTGCGCGCCTTGGCCAACTCGTAGCCCCGTCCTCCTACATCCATCGCGCGCTGCATGGTGCTGAGCAGGCCGCCGGCTGGCTCCCACAGGGATCGCCCCGGCTGCGATCGCACCCGCTTGAGCAGCTCCTGGTCCCGGAAGAACGTCGCGACGCGCTGCTCCGCCTCGGATGGATTCCCGAAAACCACACGGCTGGCGCGAACGAGACCCGACCCGAACACACGCGCCGCCGTGGAAGACTCGCTCGGCAGAGCCGGGACGAGCGAGTCCGCCCGCACCTCGGCGAGCGCCTGCCGCATGTACCGCGGACTCAGACCGACTTCCTCGCCGATCCGAATGAGCTCTCCCTCGACCAGACCCTCTGCGGCGCCGCTCGTACCGGCTTCGAACTGGAGATCGGAAGCTCGCCGGATGACACGCTCGACCTCGGCCGAGCTCAGCGGCTTGCCGGATCCCGACCAGGGAACAGGCAGTTCGCTGTCGTCTACGGCGGGCTCGGGCGCGCTACGATCCTCCGTCTCCACCCTTTCCTTCCCTGTCTGCAGGAATATCCGCCGTCTCGCGCCCGGACGGAGTCGACGCCTCCTCGGCGATTCCACGGGCCAGGCGACGGCTCTCCTGGCTCCCGGGAATCACCTCCGGCTCTTCTTCCCCCGTGAGCTGATTCGTGTCCGGGCTTTCCGCGGGTTCCACCGCTTCCGCCCCCGTCACGCTCGCCAGCACGTGGCGCAGCGGGCTCAAGTCGATCGGCAGCGGGAACAGCGTAGTGGAGTTGTTCTCCGCCGCGATTTCGGCCGCCGTCTGGAGAAAGCGGAGCTGGAGCGACGCCGGCTGCGAGCTGAGCAGTCGCGCGGCCTCCTTCAGGTTGCTGGCGGCCTGAAGCTCGCCTTGTGCGTTGATCACTTTCGCCCGCCGCTCGCGCTCGGCCTCCGCCTGGCGTGCGATCGCGCGCTTCATCTCCTGGGGGAGATCGACGTCCTTTACCTCGACCCCGGTCACGTTGATGCCCCAAGCATCCGTGCCCTCGTCGATGATGTCCCGCAGAATCTGATTGAACTTCTCCCGCTCCGCGAGCAGCTCGTCCAGCTCCGCCTGCCCGATGACAGAACGCAGCGTGGTCTGGGCCAACTGGGACGTGGCGAAGAGAAAGTCCTCGATCTCGAGGATCGCCTTCATCGGCTCCTGAACGCGGAAATACAGCACCGCGTTCACCTTCACCGAAACGTTGTCGCGGGTGATCACGTCCTGGGGCGGGATGTCCATCGCGATGATCCGCAGACTCACTCGCTCCATACGCTCGATCCCGAACGGAACGAGAAAGATCAGTCCCGGGCCGCGAATCGGTCGCACGCGGCCCAGTCGGAACACGACCGCGCGCTCGTACTCCTTGAGAATGCGCAGGCTCGTCGCCAAGGCCACGGAGCCGAAAACGGCGACCAGAGCGATCAGGGTTTCCATTTGACCTCCTCTATGGAGCGGGGCGAGGTGCCCGACAGGGCGGGCACCGCTCACCTCGCATCAGGCGTACGCTTCCACGATCACGGCGGCTCCCTGCCCTCCCCCGATGCACGCCGAGCCCAGTCCGATCCCGCCACCGCGGCGGCGCAGCTCGAACAGCAGGTGGCCGGTGATGCGCGCACCGGTCATGCCCAGCGGGTGCGTGATCGCGATGGCTCCACCGCTCACGTTTACCTTTTCGCGATCCAGGTCGAGCTCCCTCTCGACCGCGATATACTGGGGAGCAAACGCCTCGTTCACCTCGACCAGATCGACATCAGACCACGACAGACCCGCCGCCTTCAGGGCCGCGCGCGAAGCGGGAACGGGCCCGATTCCCATGATACGGGGCGGCACGCCGGCGACCCCCCAGGATATCAGGCGCCCGAGGGGTTCGAGCCCGTGCGTCGTGGCGAATTCGCCGTCCGCCACGACCAGTGCGGCCGCTCCGTCACCGATCCCGCTCGCGTTGCCGGCGGTGACGACTCCGTCCTTCTTGAAGTACGGCCGGAGCGCCTGCAGGGCCTCCAAGCTGGTGTCGGGCCGCATGTGCTCGTCCGTGCGGAACGCGATCTCCTTGCCCCGCTTCTTGAGCGTGACCGGGATCACCTCGTCCTCGAAGTGCCCCGCTTCCCACGCCTGGCTGGCCAGCTGCTGGCTCCGCAAGGCGTACTCATCCGCGTCGAGGCGAGTGATGTCGTATTCGTCGGCCAGGTTCTCCGCCGTCTCAGCCATCGAGAAGCCGCAGTAGGGATCCATCAGCGACTCCCACAGCAGGTCCTCGAACGGCTGGGACGGACCGAGCCTGAGTCCCCAGCGGGCGCCCCGAACCACGTGGGGTGCCTGGCTCATCGATTCGGTGCCACCCGTGAGACATGCTTTCGCGTTTCCAAGCAGGATCTCCTGGGCCCCGTAGACGACGGCCTGGAAGCCGGAGGCGCACAGTCGGTTCACCGTGACGGCCGGAGTCTCGATCGGTAGGCCCGCGCGCAGCCCGACATGTCTGGAGAGGTAGTGGGCATCGGAGGAGGTCTGTATCACATTGCCGAACACGACGTGATCGAACGCTTCCGGATCGACACCGGAGCGCTCGACGGCGGCTTCCGAGGCCAGGACCCCGAGGTCCGTGGCCGTGTGTCCCTTCAGACTTCCGCCGAAGGTGCCCATCGGTGTGCGAGCCGCCGAGAGAAAGACCACCTCGGTGCCGTTCGACGCCTTGCCCATGGTGACACTCCAATCTGTCTAGTCCGCAATCTGTCTCTGTCCGAAGTGTTGCAGCCCGATTCAACCTTGGGAGCTACGAGGGGGGCCTGCTCAAGGACCAAACATACACCGATACCGCGTGTACCTGCTCCGCCGTGAGCGTCGCACCGGCCCGCGGTGGCATAGGCATCCCGTGGCTGGATCGTTCCGCCGACAACCCCGCTTCGATCAACGCCTCGATCGAGGAGATGGATCCGTCGCTGAACGTCCACTCGCCGTCGGTCAGATTGGACCCCAGACGTGGCAGTCCGCTTCCGTCGTCTCCATGGCAGAAATGACACGTTCCGACGCCATGGTAGATCGTGTCTCCCGCTGCCGTCAGGGCGGCGGACGGTTCCTCCTGTGCCGTGGCCAGCGCCAGCACCGCCACGAAGAGAGCGGCCAGGATCGTGCCGCCCACAGCGAGGCGCCGGTTCATCATCCCTCCGCCGCGGTCCCGCAGCGGGGGCAGAAACGCCATCCGGCGCTCAGCGCCTCGCCGCATTGACCACACAGCACGACGCTTTGATCGTGGCCACAGAACGGGCAGAAGAGTACTTCGCGGTCCCGTGGAAGCTCTTCCTCGCACTGGCGGCACCGCGCGACGTCGTCGCTCGTGGTGGGGCTCATCGTCCGTTCAGCCTCCGCAGCGGGCTCGTCCGGAACCTCACCGGACCCCTCGTTCGCCTGGGCCGACGTCTCGCCGAGCAGCTCGTCCAGGTCGTCCGGCGCCTCGGCATCGCGCTCGACCGGTGCTCGTGCGGAAACGTCGTGTCGAATGTGAACCGCGATCTTGGCTGCGGCGAAATTCCTCAGAAAGGCCAGTCCGGGTTCCGGGTTGGCCAGCTCGCCGTCGACGGCCTCCGCGAGCTCCGGGTCGAGCGCGAGCACATCGCCGTCGCGCATGAAGCGAAGCAGGGCGACGTCGTATTCGCCCTTGGACGCAACTCCGAGAGCCTCCCGGCACCTGCGGTAAGGCAGGAGTGTCTTTGTGAGCGACGCCACGGTCACGGGAGCGTCCGGTGCACGGCCCTCTTCGGCCAGCCTGGCCGTCAGCAGGCCGGCGAGTGGATGGCTCAACGCTTTCTCTGTCTTCCCGCCCGCGACGCTTCGCTCCGGCATCCGGCGCCTCAGCTCTCGATGCGCAACGCGCCGGCCCGAGCGAAATCTTCGATGAACCGGCGCGGATCGTCCCACGACACTTGAATCCCCGTGCGATCCGCCAGACTCTGTGCCGCGTGGCGCATGAACTCGCGAAGCGAGACGGACGGATCTGCCGAGCCGTCCCGCATCGCTCGCACGATGGTGGTCCAGTCTCCCTCGAACACCTGCCCGTCGGCCACGCGGACGCGGTGGACCACGTCCCGCTCCCACTCCGTGTCTGGCGGCGGGGTCCAACCGAACAGGTCCAGCTGCCCCCGGCGTCGCAAACCGGCCTCCGCGTGCCCGGCACTCTCGATCTCCGCGAGGAGTCTCTCCTCAGGCGTCGGCTCGGCGGTCAGCAGCTCGAGACGTTCCATGTACGGTCGGACTCGTTCGCTGTCCGGAGCCAGTCCGCGCAGGCGGCGGAAGAGCTCCACCACCCGCCAGACGGCCACGGCATCCCACATCTCCGCGGTCGGAACGGCGGCCAGCACGGCCAGCGCCTTCCCGTATCGTTCCTTCTCGAAGAGCAGGTTTCCGTAGAAGACGCGGGCGCCGAAATGCGGCGGTTCGCCCTTCGCCGCCCGGCGACTCCAGCCCAACGCCCCGTTCACATCACCCTGCTTGTAGAGAGTGAACGCCAGCTCCAGCAGCGCCTCCGCGGCGTCCGGGTCGGCCTTCACCGCCAGTCGGAAGAAGCGCTCCGCTCGCTCGTACAGCCCTTCGCGAAACAGGGCCCGCCCCACGCACACCATCAGATCGGCATCGTTGCCGAAGCCCAGAGCCAGCACGCGATCGAACAGGAGGAAGGCGCGTGCGCGCTCGCCGAGCTTGAGAAGAGCCTCTCCGAGTCCCGCCAACGCCTCCTCGTGTTCGGGCTCCAGGACGAGTGCGACCTCGAAGGACCTTCGGGCCCACCCGTACTCTTCCTGAGCCAACCTCACATACCCCAGCGACACCAGGAGCTGCGTGGAGGTCGGGTAGAGCGACAGACCTTCCTCGAGAAGCTGCGCCGCCGCGTCGTGCTCTCCCCGTTCGTAGAGCCGGTGCGCCTCCGTATCGTAGCGTTCGCTACCCCAGAGCTCGGACCTCATCTGCCCTCCCTACCCATCGTTCCCCTCGAACAGGTACGCGCTGTCGAACAGACGGCTCTCGCCACCCTCGGTCGCCGCGTAGCGGTTTCCCGACCTGAGAGCCGCACCGCCGTGCTCGCCAGCCTTGTTCACCGCGTAGTAGTTCACGTTGAAGTTCGGCGTGCCGTCAGCCCGCAGCAACCGCGACTCGACGGTCCAGGCGACGATCCGGCGCAGGGCTTCGAGACAGGCATCTGTGGGATGGCTGCCGGAGCGCATCGCCTCCACGATCGTGTGCGCCCCCACGGTCTTGATCACCGCCTCGCCACGGCCGGTGGACCCAGCTGCCCCGACGTCGTTGTCGGCGTAGCAACCGCAGCCCGGAAGCGGACTGTCTCCGACGCGTCCGGGGATTTTGAAGAACAGTCCGCTCGTCGTCGTGACCGCCGAGAGATCTCCGGCGGGATTCACCGCCGAGCAGTGGATCGTGCCCCAGGGTCTGACCCCATCATACGATTCGAGCGTACCGGGATCGAGGATGCCCACCTCCTCGGCTCGGCCCTTCTTCGCTCCTGCTCCCCCCGGGTCATCGAAGCCTCGGATCGGCTCTCCCGATTGGTCCGGGCCCAGGTAGTCATCCTGATCGCTCTGCTGCGCCCGCCAGGCGAGCCACCGGCTGCGCGAAGCCTCCGTGAGAAGCTCCTGGCGCTCGAAACCGAGCTCGCGGGCGAAGCGAGCCGCCCCCCGGCCGACCAGCAACACGTGATCGGTGTAGCGCATCACCGCCACGGCGACACGAGAGGGGTACATGTATCCCTCGAGGGCAGCGACCGCTCCGGCGCCCCGTGTGGGTCCGTGCCACACCTGGCTGTCCAGTTGCACGACGCCGTCGGCGTTCGGGAGCCCGCCGTAGCCGACCGTCATGTCCTCCGGATCGGCCTCCACGAGGTTCACCGCGCTCACCACGGCCTCGAGCGTGTCGCCCGAGTCGCGAAGGATCTCCATCCCGCGGGTCAGAGCCGACTGGCCGTTGCGACTCGATATCATGACGGGGCGCACGCGCGATCCGTCCAGGATGAGCGGCCCTCGTGAGGACGCCGTCGCGGCGTGCGTCTCCCGCGCGAGCCAGGACGGGGCAAGGCTGCCCGCGCCGGCCGCCAGGCCGAGGCGGAGAAAATCCCTACGACTCGCCTTCGTCATCTTGCCTCCTGTCTCCCGTTCCCTCGACAGATCCCTCCGGGGGCGGCGGATGCACCGCGATCCGCGTGACCCGGCGATCGTCGAGCTCCAGCACCTCGAGGGCCCGGTCGGCCAGCTGCACTCTCTCACCCACCTCGGGAATGCGCCCGAGCTCGGCGATCACGTATCCGGCCACCGTATCGTAGTCAGCCTCGAGGGACGGCAGCTCGAGTCGATCCACCAACTCCGAGAACGCGACTCCGCCGTCCAGCAGCAGCCGTCCGTCTGCCTCGATCGCGAGCTCGGCATGCGCGACGTCGTGCTCGTCGAAGATCTCGCCCACGATCTCTTCGAGCAGGTCCTCGAGGGTCACGATGCCGTCTGTCCCACCGAACTCATCCACTACAATCGCCATGTGAACCTTCTGGAACCGGAACTCCGCCAGCAGATCATCCACCGGCTTGGAACCGGGCACGAACAACGCCTCGCGCACGAGCGTGCGAGCGGTCAGTGTCTCGCGCCCCTCGCGGGCGAGCCATGGCAGCAGATCCTTGACGAGGAGGACCCCGATAATGTTGTCCAGGGATTCCTCATACACGGGCAGCCGCGAGAAGCCGGACTCCGCAGCGGTCTCGAGGACCGTGTCCAGGTCGGAGCTCGTTTCGGCGCCGATGATGTCGGTCCGCGGCGTCATCACCTCTCGTACGGTCGTTCGGGTCAGGCCGAACACCCCGTGGATCATCGCGTGTTCGTCTTCCTCGACGACACCTTCCTCGAGGCTCTGTTGGACGAGCAACTCGATCTCCTCGGGGCTGTGAATTCGGTAACGCGTGTCGGCCGGATGCAGACCCGCTGCACGAGCCAGGAGGGCGGCCGATCGGTTCAAAAGCCAGATCGCCGGAGCGAGCAGGCGATTGAAGCCGTTGAGCGGAATGGCGACGAGTCGGCTGATCGCGTCAGGGCGGTCGAACGCGGCGATCCTCGGCAGAAGGTCGCCCAGGAGGAGGTAGAGAGAGACGATCAGCGAGAAAGCGAGCGCCAGAGCGATCGCGTGCAAAACGGCTCCCGGCAACCGAAGTCCGAGCAGAACGAAGGCCGACTCGAGTCCCCCGGCGACGATCGGCTCGCCGAACCATCCCAGCGCGATGGCGGACGCGCTGATTCCGATCTGGGTGCCGGAGATGGCTCGATCCAGACCCCGGAGCGCTCGCTCGACGCTCGCGGCCACGCGGTCGCCGGATCCCGCCAGTTCCTCGACCCGCCCTCGTCGAACCCGAAGCAGAGCGAACTCGGCGGCCACGAAGAACGCATTGGCCACGATCAGGCCCACAATCAGGAGAATCTTCGCAGGGATGCTGGCGTCCATCACATCGCCGGCGGACAGCCTCCCGGACCTGCGCGACGAGACGGCTCACGCACGGGCCCCCTTCCACCGCGAGGCGGAGAGAGATCGGGAGGTTTCGTTTCAGAGCCCGGCGGTGGCCGGGAGCGGGGGCTGCTCAGACGGCGCCAACCTCGCTTGGCTCGGGTTCTCCGTCGTCCTCGGTCGACTTGGCTTCTTCACTGGGCTCGTCGTCGGCGGAGCTCTGGCCGTGCGGTATCGCCGGGCTGCAGTAGTTCTCGCCCATTGTGCGCAGCGCCCCGAGGTCCTCGCGAGACAGGTCCGCGTAACGCTCGGCCAAGAACTCTATCGTGTCTTCGAGCCACTCCTGCTTCTGATCCGCATCGGCGTCGAGAACGCCGCAGCGTTGGATATGACTGAAGAGCTCGTCGCGAGCTCGGTCCAAGGCGGCTGGTGCGTAACGGTCTTTGCTCAAATCTCCTCCTGTATCGGCTATTCTATCTCGAATTCTGAAATATATTCCGGCCCCAATAATCCGGCAAAACGGCTCGCCGCTGCGGATCCAGCGTTCAACCGCCCGGTTCGTACTCCTTCAGGTACATGCTCAGCTCACCCACCCTCATCTTCGTGCGCAGCATGACGATCAGTCGACGCTCGTCATCGGTCAGATACACCTCCGCCTGCCCATCCTCCCCGAACATACCGCCGGCGCGGATGATCGGACGCACGACGATCACCTCGAAGCGGCCGGCGGGCACACGGACGCGCTCCCGGCGCAACACCCGGAGAACCACCGGATTGCCCTCCTCCTCGAAATAGCGATCGAAGCGATACGTCCGACCCACCTCGAGGGGAAGTGATCGCAGAAGGTAGAGAAACGAGATCTCGTCGAGCGCCCCCTCCGGCATCGGCACACCGCGCTCCTCCGGGTGGGGCACATACACGCCCAGCGAGTCGCTCCATTCTTCTCGCGTGTAGGTCCGCGTGTCATGATCGAGCGAGTATCGGCGGTGGCGTCGATAATCACCTTCTTGCAGGATCTGCTCGAAGCGCAGCGACCGTAACGGCTCGGGCGCGACCCAGCTCACCGAGCGATCGTCGATCTTGTAGAAGAAGGGACCGCCCGCGATCTCGAAGGCGACCCGGTACGCCGGAGTGGCTGCAACGGTATCGACCGCTTCCACCCGCAGTTGTCCGCGTCCCACCTTGATGGGTCCGAAGGTCACATCGTAGACGGCCGTCTCACCGGGCGGAAAGCGCCAGGCAGCCGGCGGAGAGGTCTGCGCCAGCAGGAGATCGGCCGGCCACACGACGCCGGCGAGGCAGAGAAGCGGTAGGATGACTCGAACCAGGCCCCCGGCGCGACGTCTTCGCCCTCTCATGCGTGCGCCGCGGCTCCGTCCGCGCCGAGCTTCCGCAATACCGGGTCTCTGGCCACCCGACCCAGTCCGCGAAGCTCGTACAGCGGTTGGACCCGTGTGGCGCGATAGCGTCTCACGTCCCGCGTGACCTCGACCTGCTCGGCTCTGCGAACGTGGGGCCACACGCGGATCAGCAACTCCGCGTTGGCCGCCCAACCATCGTGACGAAGCACCGGCTCGTCCGACGATGTCGGCTCGCCCAGCGCGCGGTCGAGGACAAACAGGCGGTAGAGTCGGAGACTTCCGAGCGGTTCCTCTACCCCGGAGGGAACAGGGAGGCGACGGCTTACAAAGCGGGCACCGACGCGGGCGATCTTTTCCCGTCGGCTCTCCTCCGTGTGGTTCGTAGACGTGGCGACGATCAGGTCGGCGCCGCCTTCGAAGCGTCGCACCATCTCGGGCACCGCCTCGGGCGGATCGGAGAAGTCGGCCTGCAGCGTGACGAGCGCGTCACGTCGGGGATAGTCGGACCGTCGAAGGGTCTCTCGCGCGAGCCGCTCGAGGCATACACCGTAGCCCTCGGACACATCGTTCCGGAGAGCCGTCAGCGGCAGCACGCGCTGATAAGACTCGAGCGCCTCGTACGTGCCGTCGCTCGAACCGTCGTCGATGACGAGCACGTGAAAATCGCGGCCGCTTCCCAGCAACAGCTCGCGTATGCGCCACAGGAGCGGGCCGATCGTGTGTCGCTCGTCTTTGGCAGGGATGCCGATGTATATCAAGTCACACAGCGTCTTTCGTAGAGCACGTTCGCCTGTCTGCTACGCTCTGGCCGCCCGGTGCGTTCCGGATCCTGAACCCCGGTGTCGCCTCCTGCACCCGGTTCGGCAGAGGCCGGTGGGACCGCCTTCCAGCGTCGGTGAAACCAGAAGTACTGCTCGGGAGTGTCGCGCACGGCGTCCTCGAGCCTCGCAACCCAACCCCGGGTCAACGCTTCTTCGGGACGCGACGTCGCCGGGGCTTCGACAGGCTCGAGTATCGTTCGGTAGTTGTCGCCCGAACGGATGAGCGCGCCGAAGAACAGCGGCACGTGGCAAGCCAGCGCCAGTCGGGCTGGACCCTGGTACGTCCAGGCCGGCCGGCCGAAGAACGGGACGGGCACCCCTCTGGCCGCCGTGGCGTGCTGGTCGGCGACCAGGGCGACGGTCCGCCCCTCCGACAACGCGCGGGCGAGAACTCGTGGGGCTTCCCGCATGCCGACCGTTTCCATGCCGAGGGCGGACCGCAACGCGCGCAGGCGATCTCCCACACCTCCGCGCTGTTCCCGCACCACCGCGACGATCGGGAGCCCGACCGCTGCGAGATAGGCGCCGGCCAACTCCCAATTCCCCAGGTGGCCCGTCACAATGATCGATCCACTGCCGGGCGACACCGTTTCCGCATGTCGACGCGGCAGGTCCTCCGGGTCCAGCGTGCGTTCCAGAACCGCCGAGGGTCCCGTCCGGGCGAAGCGCACCGTGTGCACCAGCTCTTCGCCGAAATGCCGATAGCACAGTCGGGACGTCCTACGTACCCAGGCAGCCGGGTGATCCGGAAAGGCCCGAGAGATCTGCCGCTCGACGGTGGATCGCCGCAGGCGCACGCCACGATGGACCCCGAACCCGAGCGCACGCCCGGCCGAGAGCGCCAGCGGCTCGGGCGGGAGCGCCAGGGCCAGCTCCAGCGTCCGGATCGCGAGAGACCCCGCCGCGTCAATCATGCGAGCTCGGCGCTCCCTGGCCGGCAAACTGGAGATCGTGCAGACGTCGGTAGTGCCCTTCCCGTTGCATCAACTGGGGGTGCGTGCCGACCTCGACCACTCGTCCTTCGTCCAGTACCACGATCCGATCCGCACCTCTCACGGTGGACAGTCGGTGAGCGATCACGAGCACCGTACGGCCTTCGAGCAGGTGCGCGATGGCCTGCTGGATCAGCTGCTCGGATTCGGAGTCCAGCGAAGAAGTCGCTTCGTCCAGAATGAGGATCGGGGGATCGCGCAGGATCGCGCGGGCGATGCCGATCCGTTGCCGCTGACCACCGGACAGACGAACACCGCGATCGCCGACTGTCGTGTCCATTCCCTCCGGGAGCTCGGCGATGAAGTCCAGCGCGTTCGCTGCGTGCGCTGCAGCGGCGACCGCCCCGTCATCCCATCGGTCCGGTTCGCCGTATGCGATATTGGCTTTCACGGTGTCGTTGAAGATCAGCGTCTCCTGGCTCACGATCCCGAGCAGCCGCCGCAGTGAGGGGAGTGAAATCTGGCCCAACTCGACCCCGTCCAGGCGGATCTCACCCCGGTCCGGCTCCACGAAGCGGGGGAGCAGGTCGGCCAGCGTGCTCTTCCCCGCTCCGGAAGGCCCCACCAGAGCCACGACCTCGCCCTTTCGTATGGTCAGATCGATGTCGTGCAGAACGGGGCGACCCGTGTCATACGCGAAGCTCACCCCGTCCAGCTCGATCGCTTTGTCGAGGCCGGCGACGTCTACCGCTTCCGGATCCTCCAGTGGCTCCGGAGTGGCGTCGAGAATCTCCTGATAGCGCTCGGAGGCGGCCAGAGCCTGTTGGGCCTGGGCCGGAAACTGGGCGATCGATTTGATCGGCGTGACCATCCGCAGGGCGATCGTCACGAATGCGAGGAACTGCTCAGGGCCCAGGATCTCGGACTCCAGTACCTGTCCGGCTCCAATCCAGATCAGGAGCAGCGCCACCACGGACGAGACGACCTCGGACAGTGGTGAAGCGAGCGCCGCCCCGGCTGCCGCCCGAATCAGACCTCGGCTGTAGCGATCGGAACGGTCGCGGAACCTCTGCCCCTCGTACGCTTCCGCCCCATACGACTTGACCAGTCGCATTCCGCTCAGCGTCTCCTGCAGCACGCTCACGAGCTCGCCCTGCTCGTCGTACACGCGCCTGAACCGGCGCCGGAGGCGGTGCAGAACCGGACCGAGCACGACAATCAGGGCCGGAACGAGCAGGAGTGCCCACAGAGTGAGCCGCCAGGACAGGAACACGAGCGTCAACAGGTACGCTGCGACAGTGACTCCGTGGCGGAGCCCGTCCGCCAGGGCAGTGCTCACGGCGCGCTTCGTCTCTCGCGTGTCGGCCAGGACCCGTGTGATCAGCTCGCCTGTTTTCACGCGATCGTAGAAGCCGAGCGGAAGCCGCTGAAGATGCGTGTACACGCCGTCGCGCATATCGCGCTCGACCCGTTCTTGCACGGAGATGCTGAGAACCCGTGCGAGGTACAGGAACAGGTTTTTCAGGAGAAGGGCCGCCAAGACGAGAAGACACACGACCCGCAGGGCGTCGAGCCCTTCTACGCCCTGCAGCCAGCCTCCCGCGACGCCGTCGAGGATACGCTCGGCCGTGTTTCGGCCTCCGTCGGGGAGCAGGGCACCCATATCGAACAAGGAGCGCAGGAACGGAATCAGGAGGACGAGGCTGAAGGCATCGAACAGCGCGGAGGCGACCATCGCCACCAGGCTCACCCCGAACGCCCAGCGGAACGGCCTCAGGTAACGGAGCAGCTGTCGATAGGAGGCGTTCCGTTCGGTGACTCCGTCACGGGACGGCGACACGGTCAGCGCGGCGTCAGCAGAGCGGCGGGGAGGACCATTTCCTCCGGGCTGATCCCGCCGTGCAGGAAACTGTCGCGATACCGCTGCTGGTATTCACGGAGCTTCGTCGGGTACACGAAGAAGAAATCGTCCCGACAGAGCAGGTAGTTGCGCTTCAGGCCGCCCGGTGGCAGACGCAGTTCATCGGCATCGGAGGTGCCGAATACCGCAGCCGGGTTCTCGACGCGCAGATCATCGCCAAACTTGTAGCGGAGGTTGGCCGTGGCGTCACGCTTGGCGTATACGGTGGCCGGTCGATGACAGTGCAGCGACCCGTGGTCCGTCGTGATGAGAACGCGGACGCCCCTTTCCGCGGCGACCTGCAGGGCTCGGAATGCCGTAGAACGTTCGAACCAGTTCACCGTCAGTGAACGCAGTGCGCTGGTGTCCCTCGCCATCTCCCACAGCAGTCGGGACTCGCTGCGTCCGTGTGTCAGCATGTCCACGAAGCCGAACACGAGAGCGACGGCAGACCGTCCGCTCAGGTAGCCGGGGAGCCGGCCCAGCATCGTTTCGCCCTCGTCGTTGGCGAAGATCTTCTCGTAGTAGGTGGGCACCGATGCGCCGGCGAGGTCCGCAGCCAGCTCCGTGAACAGGAGGTCCTCGAGCCGATTGTAGCCATCTTCGTCTCCGTTGGACCACCAATCCGGGTACCGTTCCGCAAGCTCGTCCGGGAAGAGCCCGCTGAAGATCGCATTGCGGGAGAAGGGCGTAGCTGTGGGCAAGATCGACGCGTACAGGGTCTCCTCCACCTCGAAGAGCTCGCTCACCAGGGGGAGAATCGCGCGCCACTGATCAAGACGCATGCAGTCCATGACGATGAGCAGCGACGATTCGTCCTCGACCAGAAGCGGCCGGAAGAACCGCGGCAGCACGTCGACCGACAAGACCGGGCCCGACTCCCCGCCCGCGTGCACCCATTCGGCGTATCGCCCGGCCACCAGATCGCAGAAGCCCCGTCGGACATCGGCGAACAGCGCGTCCAGGATCTCTCTGAGGCCGGATTCTCCCGCCTCTTCGAGGCGCAGATCCCAGTCCACCATCTCGGAGTAGAGGCGTGCCCAGTCGGACCAGGAAGACGCAGCGCTCGCCCGCTCGCGGAGCTCGCCGAAGCGTCGGGTGAAGTCGCGCGCGATCTGCTCATGCTGCAGGGCGGGACCGGCCAGAAGTCGCGTCACGACCGACAGCACCTGACGCGGACTCGTCGGCTTCACGATGTAATCGTCGGCACGGTGACCGATCGCCTCGTGCATCGTCGAGTCGGCTTCACTCTTCGTCACCATCACGACGGGTAGACGGGGCGCCCAGCGACGAAGCGTACGCAGCACTTCGATTCCCCGCAGACCCGGCATCTGCTCGTCCAGGAGCACCAGGTCGTAACTTTCGCTGTGCAGGAGCTCCAGCGCGTCCTGTCCGTTCATGACGGCATCGACCGTGTAGCCCTCCGAGCGAAGGAGCATCAGATGGGGGCGAAGCAGGTCGACCTCGTCATCCACCCACAGAATGCGCGCTGATCTGAACCGCGCGGCTGCAGTAGATCGCCGTTCCTGAATCACATCAGCCATCCGGGCGCGTCTCTTCGTTCAGCACCGTCCCATAGCGGTCGATCGAGTACTCCAGCTTCTCCACGACGTGTTCCACTTCGATCCGCTCCATGTGGCCGGTTCGACCCTCCCGTGAAGGCAATCGGTCCTCGGGCCCCGGGTAGCGGTCGATGAGCAGGTCTGCAAACCGACGATACGGTCCCGACCGCTTCGGGTCCGTGAATCCGTACAGACCGACGGTCGGGGTGCCGAGAGCCACCGCCATGTGCAGGGGCCCCGTATCGGGGCTCAGCACGACGGAGCTTCCGGCGAGGAGCCAGGCCAGGCGGCGCAGATCGTCGGCCAGCTCGTTCCGGGGCTTCGCGCGGCTCTGCCGATCGATGGAAGCCGCCGCAGTCAGCTCGGCTTCCGACGCACCTCCGACGAGAACCGGCTGCAGGCCCAGGTCCGTTTCGGCTATTTCGAGTACCCGGGCGTAGCGGGCGAGGGTCCAGTCTTTGGCGGGATTCGAGGAGCGCAGCACGACGGCCAGAACCGGGCGTTCGATCTGCTCGAAGTAGTGTTTCTGTGCGTCCCGCTCCTCCGCCGTGAAGAAGAAATCCCATTCCCGTACGACGGGCACACTCAGATAGTCGAGAAACTCGAAGAACTGATCCTGCACGTGACGCGGGCCGCGAGCCGGGATGCGGTGCGTCGTGAACAGCCAGTTCAGGTCGCGGGCACGGCGACGATCGTACCCCAGCTTGATCGGGGACCGCAGCATACGAGTCACCAGGCCCGCCTTGAACGCCCGGTGAATATCGAGCACGAGATCGAACTGCCGACCGCGAACCTGGCGCTGAAACTCGGGGAAGGCTCGCCAGCCGTGCTCTCGGCGAAAGAGCACGAAGTCGGACACGTCGGGACGGCCGCGCATCAGCGTGTAGGGGACCGGCTGAATCACCCAGCTGATCTTGCAGTCTGGCCAGGCCCGCTTCAAGGAACCGACGATGGGCATCGCGTGCACCGTGTCGCCGATCGCGCTCAGTCGAACCAGAGCGACCGACCGTGGTGGCTCATGCATGGGACCCACCCGGTCTCTGGCCTGTACGTAGGATCGGAGCCGGACTCGGGGCACGAGTCGCCTCCGGGACTCGTGAGGAGAGCCGAACCTGCGCGAGGTTTGCGCAGCGGGGCCGTTGGCTGACAGGCGGTGGGGAAGCCGTTACACTGCAGATGATGCGCACGCTTACTCGATATCTCCTGCGCCTCCACGTGGCGCCCTTCTTCTTCGCGCTGACCGGCCTGACCCTGCTCCTGCTTCTGGACCAGGTCAGCAAGCGGTTCGGCCAGCTCGTGGGCAAAGGGCTGCACTGGACGATCATCGGCGAGGTCTTCCTTTACTCGATCCCGTTCATCGTCGCCCAGACGTTCCCGATGGCGGTCCTTGTCGCCGTCCTGTATGTGTTCAATCTGCTCGCCGGTGACAGCGAGATCACGGCCATGAAGGCGAGCGGCATCCCGGTCTCGCGCCTGGTCGTGCCGCTTCTCGTCGTGGCCACGGCCCTCGCCGCCGGGATGACGCTGTTCAACAACACGATTCTCCCCGAGTCGAACCACCGACTCCAGATGCTGCTCACGAGTATCGGCCAGAAGAAACCCACGTTCCAGCTGCGAGAGCAGGCGATAAACGAGGTTCTGCCGACCAAGCTCTATGTGCAAGTCGTGCGCATCGACCGCATGAACAGCGAGCTGGAAGATGTGGTCATCTACGACCGACGCGCACCGAATCGACTCCGGACGATCTATGCCGAGGGGGCCGGCATGGCCTACGGGCCGGCCCAGACGGATCTCTACCTCACGCTCAACGACGGAACCGTCCAGGAGCTGATGAGCGATCGCCCGAACACCTTTCAACAGACTCGGTTCGACCAGCTGATCATGCGTGTGGAGGACGTCACGAACCAGCTGGAACGGGACACGATCGGGTGGCGCAGCGATCGCGAGATGACGATCGGACAGATGGAAGCAGAGGTCGCGAAGGGCAGAGTCGAAGCGGCGAACGCGAAGGACGAGAGCCTGTTTTACGCTCGGGCGATCACACAACTCCTGACGGAGGGACGGATCGAGGAGGACAAGGCTCTCGCAGACGAAGGGGCGGAAGCCTGGGCCGAGGGTCTGGAGGAGGCGCCAGCGGAGGAGCCGCTCCCCGACCCGCGCGGCTCCTCTGCGACAGACGAGGCCGACACGCTCGAATTTGCGCGAAACGAGGCGCTCGCCGACACCCTGGAGCGCGCCGATGCGCCGACTCGCGGGCCGCCGTCAGCCGATTCTTCGAATACGGTCGATTCCATCACGGAAGAGGCAGACGGTGAAGCACTTCTGTCCGACGCAGCGAGACTCGACTCGCTCCGGTCCGAGGCGCACCGCCTCGCCTCGCTGGTCCGATTGCCGGGAGACGCGGCGAATCAGTTCGACAGCTACGATGCGCACATCACGAACGGGCAACGGACGGTCAACAAATTCGGGGTCGAGATCCACAAGAAGTACACCATCCCCGCCGCGTGTATCGTGTTCGTCCTGATCGGAGCCCCGATCGCGGTCCGCTACCCGAGGGGGGGTGTCGCCCTCGTGGTCGCCGTCAGCCTGCTGGTCTTCTCGGCCTTCTACGTCGGACTGGTCGGAGGCGAGGAACTGGCCGACAACCAGATCCTCTCGCCGTTCTGGGCGATGTGGTCCCCCAACATCCTGTTCGGCATGCTTGGGATCGGGCTGCTGTGGTTCAGCCGGCGGGCCGGCCGCTGGAGCGGCCGATGAGACTTCTCGACCGCTACATCGTCGGTCAGTTCGCGCGCATCTTTCTGGTGTGCGTGCTGGGTGTCCCCTTCCTGTTCCAGGTCATCGACCTGACCGACAATCTCGACGATTACCTGGCCGAAGGGGCCACGCAGGCGGAGGTCGCCCTCTACTACGTGTACCAGTTTCCATATCACGTACTGCTGGGCTTTCCGCTCGCGGCGCTCCTCGCCTCGGTGTTCACCGTGTCCACCCTGGCGCGTCACTTCGAGACGACGGCCGTGAAGGCCGGGGGTGTGAGCTTCTACCGATTCACGGCGCCGGTCCTGATCGCGGCGCTCGCGTTGAGCGGCGTCGCGCTCGGGCTCACCCAGATCGTGCCGACGAGCGTTCGCAAGGCGGAAGAGGTGTTGGGCCGACAGCAGACGAGGAGCCGCACATTGCGTGTCTCGTTCGTCTACCGCGGCAACGAGGGGAGAGTGTACGGCGTTCGTCGTCTCGACACCCAGACGGGAACGCTGTCCGAGGTCGCCATCGACCGTGAGGGCACGGGACCGGATTACCCCACGTACACCGTGACCGCTCCGAGCGCTCGCTGGGACTCCGTGACGTCCAGCTGGGTGGTGGAGAACGGTCGCCTGCACATTCTACCCGAGGTGGGCAAGGCGCTGACGTTCGAGTTTGCGGAGCTTCGTCAGCGTCACTTTACGGAGACACCCGAAGAGCTTCTGGCGCGACCGCCAACGGAAGAAGAGATGACGTATGGCGAACTGGGGCGTTACATCAACGCACTGGAGCGCTCCGGTACGGACGCCAGTCGCCTCAGAACGGTGCGCGCCATCCGACTGTCGTTCCCCTTTGCGGTGCTGATCATCGTCCTGTTCGGCACGCCCCTGGCCCATTCGACGCGCCGTGGAGGCGCTCCCATGTCGGTCGGAATCGCGCTCGCGACCACGATCGTGTTCATGATCGTAATCCGGATCTCGGAAGCCATCGGTGCCGGAGGGGGGTTACATCCGTCGCTCGCGGCGTGGATCCCGAATCTCCTCTTTCTTACCGCGGGCATCGTGCTGATGGCGAAGGTGCGCACCTGACCCCGACGAGGCACGTCACCGGATCGCCGATTCGCGATACCACTGCACGAATTCTCGCAATCCCTCCTCGATCCCGACCCGCGGATGGTAGCCGAGGAGCTGCCGGGCTCGCGTAACGTCGGCGTACGTCTGCCGGACGTCGCCGGGCTGGGCGGGCAGCTGTTCGATCCGTGGCTCCACGCCCAGCGCTTCACCCAAAAGCCGAATCAGCCTGCTGAGCTCCACGGTGTCGCTCTCGCCCAGGTTGACGACCTCGTACGCATCCGGCGTACGCTCCAGGTAGTCGATCGCGCCTTCGATGCCCTGCAGGATGTCGTCGATGTGCGTGTAATCACGCCGTGTGGTGCCGTCACCGAACTGCGGGATCGGCTCACCCGCGTCGAGCAGCCGCGTGAACTTGTGAATCGCGAGGTCCGGGCGCTGCCGCGGTCCGTACACCGTGAAGAAGCGCAGGGCCACCACACCGATCTCGAACAGATGATGGTACGCGTGGCAGATCAGCTCGCCCGCCCGTTTGGTCGCCGCGTAGGGGGAGATGGGCCGGTCGACCGGATCCTCTTCCGAAAACGGGACGCGATCACTGTCCCCGTATACGGACGAGGACGAACCGAAGACGAACTTCCGGATCCCGCGTTCGCGGGCCAGCTCTAGAAGCTCCTGCGTCCCCCGGACGTTGACATCCTGGTACAGCAACGGTTGCTGGATGGAGGGGCGAACTCCCGCTCGCGCCGCAAGGTGAACCACCGTGTCGATATCATCGGGCAGCGCGCGGAGCGCCTCGTGATCGCGGATGTCCGCTTCGACGAGCTGCAGGCCCGGATTCGAGGCGACGTTCGCCAGGTTTTGACGTTTGATGGCTGGATCGTAAAAGTCGTCGAAGTTGTCGATTCCGACCACGGGAAGGCCCCGCCCCAGCAGCCGTTCGACCAGATGGCTTCCGATGAATCCGGCCGCTCCCGTAACGAGCACTTTCACTTGAGCCTCTCCAGGTCCGCCTCGACCATGCTTCGCACGAGTTCCTCGAAGCTCACACGCGGTTCCCACTCGAGTCGCTCCCGAGCTCTGGCGGGGTCGGCGCACAGATGCTCGACTTCGGCGGGTCGAAAGAAGGCGGGATCCTCGACGACGTGGTCACGCCAGTCGAGATCGACCGCGACGAACGCGGCCTCGAGCAGATCCCGCACGGAATGCGTCACACCGGTCCCGATCACGAAATCCTCCGGATCCGCCTGCTGGAGCATCCGCCACATCGCGTCTACGTAATCGCCGGCGAAGCCCCAATCCCGACGCGCGTCCAGATTTCCCATTCGCAATTCCTGCTGCAATCCGCTCTTTATCCGTGCGACCGCATGCGTGACCTTCCGCGTCACGAACTCCGGACCCCGCCGCGGACTTTCGTGGTT